>NZ_BMXO01000001.1:0-696677 GCF_014651795.1 Vreelandella hamiltonii
ACGTCCATTTGCTTGTCAACTTTCCACCCAAAGTGGCGGTATCCAAGCTGGTGAATAGTTTGAAGGGGGTATCCAGCCGGCGGATGAAGTTACTACACCCTGAACCGGTGCAGCCCGCCTACCGGAAGAACTCGCTGTGGAGTCCAAGCTACTTTGCGGGAAGTGTCGGAGGCGCCCCCCCTGAGCATGGTCAAGCAGTATATTGAGCAATAATCGAGGCCGGACTAGGGGCGCTCTCGCGCCCCTCGCTATCCATCCTCGCACTAGAAGTACGAGGTTTTTCGCGATGTTCGATAACCGCCCCGTCACGGGGAGGGCGCGGGGTCCAGACGGTAGCCAAAACCGCGCTGGGTCGTGATCAATGACTCCCCGGCACCATGTACGTCCAGTTTACTACGCAGCCGCCGGATATAGACATTGACGATATTGGTCAGCGGGTCTTCGTGGGCACCCCAGACACTGGCCAGGATGCGCTCTCGGCTGTACAGCTTGCCGGGCGTACTCATCAGCAGTTCGAGGATCGCCAGCTCCTTGGGTGTCAGCTCGATCCGCTGGCCGCCCCGGGTCACGCTACGCTGCTCACGATTCAGGCACAGGTCGCCCACCCGCAGCTCGTTCACTTCCTGGCTGGCCGGGTGGCCCCAGGAACGGCGCTGCAGGGCGGCAATGCGCGCCAGCAGCTCCTCGAAGGCAAACGGCTTGACCAGATAGTCGTCGGCCCCGGACTCCAGGCCCGAGACACGATCCTCAATGCTGTCCAGCGCGGTCAGCATCAGAATGGGGAACGCCACCCCCGCCGTGCGCAAGCTGCGACAGATATCGGTGCCGGTGATGTCCGGCAGCAGCCGATCCAGAATCACCACCGGCTGCCGATCGGGCTCCCGTGCACACTGCACGAGGTGCAGCAGCGCCACCTGCCCTTCACTGAAAGCCTCCACCTGGTAGCCTTCGGCCGTCAGGCCTCTGCTCAAGAAATCGCGAATCCTGGGGTCATCTTCGATGACGACTATGTGCATCCTGATTACCTCATGACGCTCAGCGCGGGGCCCGCCTGGGCGTGCACCGGCAGCTGCAGCAGCGCCTCACAGCCGCCTTCAGGGGCGGCCCTCAGGCTGAGCGTACCTCCATGTAAACGCGTCAGCAGCATGGCAACAGTTTATCAAAGGTCGCCAGCGCCGCCTGGCGCTCCTCGACCAGCGCAGCCGTCAGCTCACTGGAGGGCTGCATCCTGGCCGCCAGGCGGTCGCTGTTGACATGCAAACGTTCAAGATGGGTGTGCATCTCGTGAAGAATGAAATCGCGCTCTTGCACGTCGGCTGGCTGGCCGCCCTGTTGAGCGTTGGCCAGCCAGGTACGCAGCTGGTTCTTGCTGTCGGAAAACGCCAGAAAACCCGCGTGAAGGTCACTGGAAAGCCTGCCCAGCTCTACCTTCTGCCGAGCGCCGTCGATGGCCCACACGGCCACGCCGCCCTGAGCGAGGGTCAGCATGATCAACACCAACAGTGCCACCAGCAGGCGACGCTGAAACATCGGCAGCTCTCCTGAAAACCGCTTTCCGCAGCGCTTTTTCGACCCCCAGGATCAGAAAAACAGACGCTTCAATGCAAGGCCCGGGTCCTCTTCACGCATGAAGGCTTCCCCTACCAGAAAACCGTTGACGTCGTGATCACGCATGCGCTCCACATCGTCACGGGTATGAATCCCCGATTCGGTGATCACGGTGACGCTGTGCGGAATGCGCGTCAGCAGGTCCAGTGTGGTATCCAGGCGGGTATCGAAGGTATGCAGGTTGCGGTTATTGATGCCGACCAGCTTGAGATTCAGCGCCAGAGCACGCTCGAGTTCATCGGCATCGTGCACTTCGACCAGCACGTCCATGCCCATGGCGTTGGCCTGCTGATGCAGGTCCCGAAGCTTCGCATCGTCCAGCGCCGCCACGATCAGCAGGATACAGTCTGCGCCAATGGCTCGCGCTTCCGTCACCTGATAGCCGTGGGTAATGAAGTCCTTGCGAATGACCGGCAGTTCGCAGGCATCCCGCGCGGCGATCAGATAATCTTCGTGGCCCTGAAAAAAGTCGGCATCCGTGAGCACCGACAGACAAGCGGCGCCGCCCTGGGCATAGCTGCGGGCTATGTCGGCAGGGTGGAACTTCTCGCGCATGACTCCCTTGGAGGGGGACGCCTTCTTCACTTCGGCAATCACCGCAGGATCACCCACCTGGATGCGCTGGTTCAACGCCTCGATGAAGCCGCGCGGCGCGCTCTGCTGACCCGCCAGTGCCAACAGGTCCTGTTCGGAAACCGCCTGCTCGCGCTCGGCGACCTCCTGGTCCTTGCGAGCCAGAATGCGCGTGAGAATGGTGGGAGTAGCCTGCTCTGTCATGGCGTTGATCATCCTTTGAAAACACTGGTGAAGTGCGAAAGCTCTCTGAGCTTTTCGAGGGGCAATTTGGAGGCCTGCGCATCCTGGGCCACCATCACGCCCTCTTTCAAGCTGTCGGCTATGCCGGCACAGTAGAGCGCGGCACCGGCGTTCAGGGCCACGATATCTGCCGCGGCGCCTTCGCCACTCAGGGATGCCTTTACTAACCGCAGGCTATCTTCGGCACTGGTGGCTTTCAGCGCCGCCAGGCTCTGGCGCTCGATGCCCAGCGCTTCGGGGGCAATGGTGTAGCGGGTGATCTCACCCTCTTTCAGCTCGGCCACCTGGGTGGGGGCTGCCAGGGAAATTTCGTCCAGGCCATCATCGGAGTGGACGACCATCACGTGGCGACTGCCCAGTTTGCGTAGCACTTCGGCCATCAGCGGCACCAGTTCGGCGGAATACACGCCCAGCACCTGATTGGGCGCACCGGCCGGGTTGGTCAACGGGCCAAGAATATTGAACAGCGTGCGCACGCCCATTTCACGACGCGGCCCAATCGCATAGCGCATGGCCGGATGGTGGTTGGGGGCAAACATGAAGCCGACCCCCACCTGCTCGATACAGCGCGCCACTTGTTCCGGCTTCAAATCAAGGTAGATGCCCGCGATATCAAACAGGTCCGCACTGCCAGATGACGAGGAAACGCTGCGATTACCGTGCTTGGCCACATGGGCACCGGCTGCCGCCGCCACAAAACTGGCCGCCGTGGAGACATTGAACAGATTGGCGCCATCACCACCGGTGCCGACGATATCCACCACGTTATCAGCATGCAGCGTGACGCGCTTCATCAGGTCGCGCATCACCTGGGCGGCGGCGCTGATCTCCTCGGCGCTCTCACCCTTCATGGCCAGCCCTACCAACAAGCCGCCAATTTGTGCATCGGAGGCCTCGCCGGTCATGATCTGGCGCATCAACGCGTGCATGGCATCGAAAGAGAGGTCTTCGCGGCGCATCACCGCGTTAATTGCGTCTCGCATTTGCATGAGCAGATAAGCCCCTAAAGCGTATGAATTTGGCGATCAGCCGCGTCGCAAGAAATTGGCCAATAACGCATGGCCCTGGCGCGTGAGTATCGACTCCGGATGAAACTGCACGCCCTCGACGTCCAGGGTACGGTGACGAAACCCCATGATGAGCCCCGGCGTCACGTCACTCTCTGCGGTCCAGGCGGTGACTTCCAGGCAGTCGGGCAAGCGGTGCTGGTCGACCACCAGCGAGTGGTAGCGCGTGACTTCCAGCGGATTTTCCAGACCGTCAAACACCCCGGCTCCACCATGTACCACCGCAGACGTCTTGCCGTGCATCACCTGAGGAGCGCGCACCACCTTGCCACCGTATACCTGCCCGATGGCCTGATGACCCAGACAAACCCCCAGAATGGGCAGTCGGCCCGCGAAGTGTTCGATGGCAGCCAGCGAGACGCCCGCCTCATTCGGGGTACATGGCCCCGGCGAAATCACCAGATGGGTAGGTGCCAGCGCTTCCATCTGCGCCAAGGTGATCTCATCGTTGCGGTAGGTCATCACCTCGGCATTCAGCTCCCCCAGGTACTGGACGATGTTGAAGGTGAAGCTATCGTAATTATCGACCATTAAGACTTTATTCATGACAACCCTTTAATTTTCTGATGAATTTTGCCATGAAAGCCTGCCTGTTATACACGCCATTATACACATCGAACGTGGAGTTCAGTGGAACGTGGGCCATCGGACACCCCTGAGGGCAGGTTGAAACAGAACACATCACGCCATACTCTTGCAACGTACATAGCAAGGGGCTGAAGTGGCAAAGGGGCGACAAGTAAACTCTAGCGGGCACCGGCAACAGCACGATGCGCAATAGTGAGGGAGGTCAAGGTCATCCGGCAATCTCCTTGGGTCCTGGAGCCGCCGTGACAGAAAGCTATCTACAGAGCCTTGCCTAGCGGTACGACGGCAAGGTACGGGGCGAGGCCGCAACGATACGCCGCTTCCTATTGGAAGCGCCACCACTGCTGAGCAACATTGACCGATGCGGTACGGGCCATGGCAGATCGAAATTCATTCAATTGATTATAAGAGCTGTGCAGGCACCAAGGCTCCCAAAGCACCCTCAGGCTTTCATGATAACACAGCCCCTCGGCCCCTCGTCCACTACTTGCCCACAGAACCGCCAATCCGTATTATCGCACTCTCCTCAGGCTATGTCCCTTCTGCGGTACCCACAGGCCCTCACCGAGCGGCAAGCGGAGTGCTCCCAATGACATAACCAGCTGATTAGCACGCCTGCCCCCACCTGTGCATGTCCGTGCTTTACGAACATAATGAAGGGCTCGGTTTCACCTTTACGCTCGGTCTGAGTAGCCTTGAGGTCAACAAAGTATATATAGGACCGAAGTACTCCCTCGCCCACTGCAAATCTAACCTTGAGATAGTCAACTCAAGAAGATCCGTTGTCATGTTGCTCTATCAGAAAGCTGAGAAGGCCTAACCGGCTTAACCTCCCGGACAAAACCAATCGAAACGGTATGGATGCAGCGCCAATGCAAGGCCAATTAGACCATCCATAAAACACCAGACACCAAATGGGTCTTGATTAAGGAACCAAGGCGTAGGACGCTGATCGTTGAGCACAGACCAACTAGGTGAAAGTCGAGGTCAATGCGGTGTTTCGCGGCATCGTGCTACCCGTCGAAAGCAATCCACTGAGCGCCCAGACCAGTGATCTGTTCAGCGTCGAGTTCGAAGCGCCGACTTTAACCGCCTGAGAATCAGCTAGCCGAATGCGGCTGCTCGGCGCCACCCCTGATGGAGAGCGATTGCAAGCCACTCTTGGCTAGGCGCGACACAGGCCTCTTCAAACAGCTCGCAGACGTTTGACCGGGAATGAGACGAAAGGCTTAATTTCCTTGAGCACGAACATGCTCTGCATTTCCTTGATGCCAGGCAGCTGCCGAACACTGGACATCGCAAAATCAGCGAATGAATCCAGGTCAGAAGCCACCACCTGCAGCAGGAAATCGGCGTCACCACCGATGCTGTAGCACGCAACGACATCCTCAAGTTGCATGACTTCCTGCTCGAACTTCCTAGCCTCAGATTCACTGTGGCGGTCGATTTTGATCCGTATGAAAACCATGACCCCAAGCCCGATCTTTCGGCGATCCAAGACTGCACGGTAGCCCTGAATGTAGTTTTGATCTTCCAAATGCTTCACTCGACGCCAGCACGGAGATGCAGACATGCCGATCTGATCGGCCAGCATTTGGTTGGTGATCCTGCCATCTTGCTGCAGCGCGGTCAGAATTTTGACATCTGTCAGACTTAACGCTTGATCGGTCATATTTTTCACTCATCAGCGAATTTCTGGTAAATCCTACCATTCCTGATATGACTTGCAACAAGAATAGAAAGCACTTTTCCGACCCTATCAATTAACATTTTAATCCAGTTGCATAAGACTAAATAACTGCCATGCTGCACTGAGTGCTAAGCACTTTATTTTAAATACCAAGTTGATCGGAAAATTAGATAATCGCGTTTACTAGGCGAGACATGAGGATGAGAAATGATTTTCCACCTAGTGGCTTTTAAGCTTAATAGCTCTTTACAGTGGTGTGACAAAGAGGTCATCGAGGCAGAGGCAGCGACTCGCGAACATCCAAAACATATTAGCGAAATACGTGGTTGGCTTTGCGCCCGGAATATAAGTCCACGCGAACAAGCCATGGACTTCGTTGTAATGGGACTATTTGAAAACCAGGAAGACCTTTCTGCATATTTAATCCACCCCAATCATCAACAGGGCGTCCAAAAGTGGAAGAAAATTGCCAACTGGAAAGTGGTTGATATTGAGCTCGGCAGCGACACAACAAGGTTCTTTGGGTTATTGAACGCTCTGGTTGGCGTCAGCGGGAAACTCGTGCAGAGCTGATTTTTAAAAAAGGAGAAGCCAATGAATTTTGATGCAGCCACCCACAAGTGCGTCATCGTAGTCGACAAGGAGCTGGGGCTAGGGCATGCGGCTAATGCTGTTAGCGTCATAGGTGTCAGCATGGGACGCTCGGTAGAAAACCTGGTAGGGCCAGACATGCGAAGTCAGGATAACGTGAATTACCCCGGCGTCATCTACACCCCCTTGCCAATACTGCTCTCCAGCAAAGAAAAGCTGCGCGAAATACTTGTAAAAACACTGGAGGAGGATGAGATTCACAACATCCCGTTCAGTGCCCTGGCGCAATCCTGTAGAACCTATCAAGAGTACGAAGAGCGCATGTCAGCAGCCGATAGCTCTTCCATTGAACTGGTCGCCATTGGACTGGTCGGCTCCAAAAAAAAGATCACCAAGCTAACTGGCAGTCTTCCGCTATTCAAGTAACAAGGGGGCCTCAATGTACGCCTTATTCAAGCCTGATCTTCTGAAGCTGGCTCATACTGTTTATCATCAACACGAGCTATTTGAGAATGGCAAAGTCTCCGCTGACGAGTTAAACAGCATCCAACTTGAGCGGCTTAAAAGCACGCTTCGCTATGTCAGGGAATATGCGCCTTTTTATCGTACTGCACTGTCCGCCATGTCTGATTCAGACATAGATGATCTGAACTGGGATGCATTTCGTAAATTGCCATTCACTACGAAGAGTGATTTGCGCACAGCCGGGCATGAGATGGCTGCTGCGCCGCTGACTGAAGCCTGGATCTACTATGAGACTACGGGCACCACTGGCGCAGCCACCCCATGTCCTCGCAACGAGCAGGACTCCATCTTCAACAACAGCCCGCTGATACTCCGTTATGGCGAGATTTTCCGCGCCCACGGTTCTCAGCATATTATCGGTGTAATGGGGCCTACGGAACTGCATTCGACTGGAGATACTTTCGAGGATGTGTGTCGCAGCTTGGGCCACACTGTCGTGAAAATGTGGCCGCGCTCACCCACTGTAGGGCTGGACCGGGCCGTGACGCTGATCAGGGAACTGAAGATCACCGCGCTAGTCTGCACACCAGCCATTGCCATCAGCCTAGCCAAACATCTGCTCCAAAGAGATTGCCAACCTTCCCACTTGGGCGTGAAGCTGATTTTTACCCTAGGCGAGCTCACTACGCCTGCCCTGCTGCGAAATATCGGTGAGGTTTGGGGTAGTACCATCTACAACTGCATGTATGCGTCACAGGAGTCATCAATCCTTGCAGTGAGCAACATTCAAGGAAACCTCTGCACGGTTCCCTTAAATATTGTTTATGAAGTGATAGATCCGCTGACGGGGCAAGTCTTGGAACCCGAGGACGACAGAATGACAGGCGAACTGGTCATCACCCACCTCTATCCAGGGCAGAAGCCACTGATCCGCTATCGCACTGGCGATATGGTCAGAGCCCAAGTGCTGAATACGGGCCAGTGGCACATCATTCCTATCGGCCGGGTCAGAGACACCTTGATAATCAATGGCAGCACCCACTGCGCCTACGACATCGAAGCCACACTGCTCGAGAATCTCAAAGGCTGCTTAGATTACCATATCCTAGTGGAGGCCGTTGCAGGCGCCGACCAACTGAGCGTCACGCTGGAATTAGAGAGCAGCAGCGCTACCCTGAACAACCTGCAGTTCATTGCCAGCTCCATGGCGGAAAAGCTTAATACTCGCGTTCGCATCGCGGTCGGTTCGACTGATGCCGTGACGGGTACTGCGGCAATGGTTAGCTGGAAAGCCGCCAGACTCCATGACAAGCGTCAAGGCAGTGATAACCAGGAGCGCGAAACCGCATTGAAAATTGCAACGTGGAGGGCCTGACCATGGCGGATTCGCTTGGCACCGTCTCGACTGTGCCGCGCAAACCTCACCCTTGGGTATATCTAGATGGAGAGATAGTGCCAGCTGCAGAAGCCCTAGTCCCAACAACGACCCAAGCCTTCAATTATGGCACTGCCGTTTTCGAAGGCATCCGTGCCTATGCTTCCGGCAATGGTCAACTGAATGTCTTCCGGCTGGACGACCACCTTAAGCGACTAGAGCACTCGGCCAAATTTTTGCAGTTGGAAGGCCTGCCGCCACGCCCGGAGATGAGAGCAATCATTCTCGATCTGCTGCAACGCAACCAAGCATCAACCGATAGCTACATTAGACCTTTGGCCTACAAGAAAACGTTGCTTCCTGGATTCAGCTTCGGCGTCAAGCTCGCTGGGGTCAGCACAGGTCTGGCAATCAACACCCTTGACATGGGAGCCTACATGCCAGCAAACGGCATCCATTGCGCCGTTTCAAGTTGGCGGCGTATTCCCGACTCGTCACTCCCCGCGCGGGCCAAAATCACTGGCAGCTACGCCAATTCGGCGCTAGCTATGGAATCGGCGCAGCGCATTGGGTGCGATGACGCTTTGATGCTGAATGTGCATGGCAACTTGGCCGAATCGACCTCTTCCAACGTCTTCATCGTCAAAGGTGGCCACCTCATTACTCCGCCTTTGAGTGCCCACATTCTTGAGGGCATTACACGCGATACCGTCATCAAGCTGGCCAGAGATGAACTGGGGATGGAGGTTATCGAGAGGGATGTTCCTTTTTCAGAGTTGTTCTCAGTCGAAGAATGCTTTCTGTCTGGCACCGGCGTCGAGATCGTGCCAGTAACTCAAATCGACCACTACAAGCTGCAAGAAAGTGGCGTCGGAAAAGTTAGTACCGCAATCAGAAGACTCTACTTGGAGAGCGTGAGAGGCCTGAATGCCAAATACGCTCATTGGCTGACCCCTATATTTAACTGATTCCATTGGAGACTTGTGGCTATGGACAACAGCTTACTGAACCTAGGTATTGGGGACTGGCACGACGTCATCATTCACACCCTAGGCCCCAGCGGAACCAGCAGTGAAGCCGCCGCCGGATTCTTTGCAAAATGGCTTGAGCAACGACACCCCGAATCATGCGTTCGGATCAAACTTAACGATTCCTATGAGAATGCCTGCTCCTCCATGGAGAAGGAAACACCAGCAGTGCTGATCGTGGCTAACGCCTATCCAGAGATACATAACTTCTATATGGAGCCACGCTTGAATCTAGTCGCTACCTTTGTTTTCGACACCCCTTTGTACGGACTAGCGAGCAAGGGGCCACTGACGACCAGCAAGCCAACCATCGCAACCCACCCGGCACCGCGGCTCCTGATAGAAGAATTACTACCTCGGGGGCTTGAGATAGATTCCGTGATTCTCACACTTTCCACCAGTGCCGCCGCTGCGGCGGCGGCCAGAAGCGAAGTGGATGTTGCTCTGACCACTGAGGTGGCGGCCAAAATCCATGATTTGCATTTCATCTCCAACACCCGTCCGATCCGAATGCTCTGGTCTGTCTTTACTCACACGCACTGGAGTGCACGTCTCGCTGAAACCGACCCGTTCAGGCTGAGCGTGGAGCTTGCCCTTTAATTGAACTACCAATGCACAAACGAGGTCATGATGTCTATTTTGAAGCGACACACAATCGATTCGGCACCGGAGAAAAGCAAAGCGTTACTCCAAAACTCAATCGACAGCTTTGGCTGGATTCCCAACCAGAGTGCATATATGGCCGAATCACCAGCACTATTGGCAGCCTACCAGCAAGCACACGACCTGTTCATCGACAGCTCGTTGGACGAAGCAGAAAAGGCCGTTGTATGGATAACCTGCGGTGTCGAAAATAACTGCACCTACACGGTTCAGGCACATGCCTTCATCGCTTTGTCCAAAGGCGTTGATGCCCGTGTGGTCGAAGCTGCTGCGCACGATCCAGATAACCTTGATGACCGGCTGCGGGCCTTGTACAACTTCACACAGGAAGTTATTCATTGCGGCGGCCGCTTGAAAAGACAGGAAATTGAGGCTGTCCTGCATGCCGGTTTCAGCAAACAAAACATGTTGGACGTGATTCTGGGCGTTTCGCAGAAACACATGTCGACCATCCTGAACAGCATCGCCATCACGGAGGTCGATCATCGCTTCAAGTGGGAGGCATTTCTAGGGATCAAACAGACGGACGAGGCTTGAACTATGCTTCACGTGGATGGCCACTCAGTCAGGAAACTCTTGGACTTTCAACTAGGCCTGATTCTCAGCGAGGAAGCATTCAGGCTGCACTCCTCAAATCAGGTACAGCAGCCGCTACGCACAATCATCCGTGGAAACGACAACGATCTGATGGGTGTTATGCCAGCCTATATCAAGTCCGGCCCCTACAAAGGCTTTGGCTTGAAATCGGTGGTGGTCAGGCTTGGGGCCAAGAAGCTTGGTCCGTCTCATACGGGGAGCGTCTTGATCTATGACGAGGCCGGGACATCCCCAGTCGTTGCGGTCGATGCAGGGGCGATCACCGAAATCCGCACGGCTGCAGCTTCGGCATACGCAACAGACCTACTTGCCGCGCCCAATGCAAGCCGCCTGGCCATTCTGGGTACAGGCCTACAGGCCCGCGCCCATCTCATGGCAATGCAGGCCGTCAGACCGGTCAAACAGCTTTCCATATGGGGGCGCACCGAAACAGCCCGGCAAGAGTTTGCCGCCTGGAGCCAGCGCTTCTGCAACTTCCCGATCTCAACCCACCCAACAGTAACCGAGGCAGTGCATGGCAGCGACATCATATGTACCACCACAGCCGCGCGCTCGCCTATTCTGAGCCGGGCCGCAGTGCCCGCACGCTGCCATATCAACGCCATTGGCTCTTCTGCTCTCGGTTTTCAAGAGTTGCACGAAGATGTGTATGAACACAGCGCCTTGTTCACGGACTGCAATCGTTCGGTACTTGCCTCAGCCGAGTGCGTGATCAAGGCTGTCCAGAAAGGCCTGTTGCCCTCGCAAAAGGTCGGCACAGAAATCGGTAACCTGCATGCCGGTCTCACACCACTGCATGAACAGCGCTTGAGCATCTTCAAGTCGGTTGGACTGGCGGTGCAGGACTTGGTTTTTTCCCGCGAGGCCATCAGACGGTGGCGCTCTACACGCTGTTGACAAAATAACCACTTCATCAGGACCGAGACATGCTCGATGTAACGCAAATATTTTCCTATTCGATGGCACTAGGGATTGCCGCTGCCATCCCCGGCCCTGGCTTGGCCGCTCTCGTCGCCCGTAGCGTCAGTGGCGGTACCTTGCCGGGTTTTTGCCTGCTGCTCGGCTTGATAGTTGGTGACCTGATCTATTTGTCTTTCGCGGTCTTTGGGCTGGCGATGGTCGTGGAACACTTCAACGCACTGTTCGAGGTGGTTCGCTGGGGGGCGGCATTGTATCTGTGCTACCTGGCCTGGCAGTTCTGGTTCACCAATCATCAAACGATAGAAGAGGGCAAGTCAGCGAAGAAACGGGAACTGTTGTCGGCGGCATTGTCTGGACTGACCATAACGCTGGGCAACCCGAAGACCATCGCTTTTTACCTGGCGATCCTTCCATTGGTCATCAACTTAGAGGCGGTCTCGTTACAAACTTGGGTAATGATGTTGGTGCCGCTAACCGTTCTGGTATTACTGAGCGTTGGCGCGCTGTTCATTGTGACGGCTGTGCGTATGCGGCACCTGCTGTCCAGCCCGCGCGCGCAGCAACATCTGTTCCGCGGGGCGGCAACGATCATGGTGGCGGCGGCAGCTTCTATGCTGCGTCGTTAAGATGGTATACATCGTGCTTGCGATGCATCGCTTTGCGAAAAGACTCCAAGCACATACCTGTTTCGAACATAGGTGCCAGTCATTGCGGATGCACGCTCGCCACCAACCTGATTGATCTCGGCACGCAGGTGCTTATTTCTAATCATTCTGAACACTGCAACACTTGATCTCTTTACAAACCATACAGGCTGCGCGCCACGGGTGCGATGGAGCACGCCTCGCCGTTTCGTGGCGGGTCACTGCCAAGGGTAATGACCGTGGTCGCCACATAGACCTCAATCAACGCCGATACCATGCTGCCGTCGTATTGGATGGCTGACGCCACGCAGGCCGCCATGATTGATACCGACGAGTCGCGCAATATACACCGGACTATAAGCAAATTTCCTGCCCCCCTGCGCAAGGTAGCAGCGGTGCTGCTGAGCATCCGGGACAGGCGCTTAACCTGGCAGCGTTCAGAGGGGAGGAGTTGCTACACCAGCGCGGTGTCGCGTTCCAGTGTCGCAAAGCACAGCAACGCGAACTGCCGACGGGAGAGCAATATGCGCTGCCAGATGGGTTCAGCAGACTCCGGCGGCAGCGAGAGATCACCAGCACAGGCACTGACGGTTCCGACTGCGCCATTGTTCCACTTACTCCGTGACACTCATAAAGCTATTCTGCTCAGGGTGATAACCCAACCCAAGGCCTCCTTGCAGAGGCAATCAGCGACTAATGCAGTAACGCCTTGGTTCGTTTTTACACAAGAGGGCGTTCTTCAGTTTCGGACTTGAACACAATGGCCATTGGCGTCAAGCGTAGGGATAAAGAAGCACTGGTCACTATGCAGTGTCAGAGGTGTTTGAAACGCCTGGGACCTGTCAACAACACGTTCGCAAAGGCCAGGAGCAGAGCGCCAAATTCGCGTTATCGTTTTTTATACAGCAAAGAGGTTAAATCAGAGTGAGGTAATCATTCGACGAATAGGCGGGGCATCGTTCATCGACTACCCTGCATAGGAAGTGGCCGACACTGGCAACACTGCCCAACACTCTTTATGATCTGCTGTTTTTTTACGGGTTAGGAGCGTGACATGGATAGGCGATTCCCTGGGACGATCACGCTGTTGCTCTTGGCACTGCTTGCTGCCCCTCCCGCCTTCGCGACCGCCACCATCAACGTGATTGCATCGTTCTCGATCATCGAGGACCTGGTGAAACGCGTGGCAGGCAGTGACGTGCGCATTGTGACCATCGTACCACCCGGTGAGGATGTTCACCGCTGGGAACTGACGCCCCCCAACGTGCTGGCCCTGGAAGAGGCCGATATCGTGTTTTACAACGGCTATGGCCTGGAGCCCTGGCTGCGCCATGTACAGGCCATGGCGGATGACACACTGACACTGACTGCTCTGGCGGAAAACGCGGCCATGTCGCCGCTGACCATTCCCATGGGCCAGTACAAGGGCAACCCCGACCCGCATATGTGGATGGACCCCAAGGGCGCTGCCGCCTACCTCGATGTGATTGCCGAGACGCTGAGCGAACGCTACCCGAGCAAGGCCGACGCCTTCCAGCAACGCGCCGTTGAAGCCAGGGAAGCCCTGCTGGCGCTGGACCAGCAGGTGCGAGAGCGGCTGCAGGGCATCCCGCAGACCAACCACACCCTCATCACCAGCGAAGCCTCGATGGGCTACTTTGCCCGCGCCTACGAGTTCGAGTACAGCGCCATCTGGGGCCTCAATAGCGAAACCCAGGGCAGCGCATCGGCCATGGAGGCGATGAGCATACAGCTCGCCGAGCAGCGTCCGCCTGCGCTCTTTTATGAAAGCACGGTGCCCGACATTCACATGGACGCCTTGGCGAGAGAGTCAGGCCTGGCCCTGGCAGGCCCGCTCTACATCGATACGCTCAGCGAGGCCGATGGCCCTGCCTACAATTACCCTGCCTTGCTGCTGCACAACGCCGAGCTGCTGCATGAGGCGCTGGGGGGCGCCCGCGCCGATCACTGACACCTAAGCGTCAGAGCCGATCAGCTCAGCCAAGGACTCGATCAGCACATCCGGCTGGCTCTGTTCGATAGGGTCGCCGTGATTGTAGCCGTAAGGCAGCGCCACCGTGGCAAAACCCGCTGCCTTGCCCGCCTCGATATCGTGGCGTGAGTCTCCGACCATCACGCAGGCACTCGGCGCAACGTCCAACAAACGTGCGATATGTAGCAGCGGTGCGGGGCTGGGCTTTTTCTCTGGCAGCGAGTCGCCACCCACGCAGTGGGCAAACAGCGCCAGCAGTTCGAAATGCTCCAGAATGGGCGCAATGAAGCGCTCGGGCTTGTTGGTAATGAGTGCCAGCGTGAAGCCTGCGTCATGCAACTGCTGCAGCGCTTGCGCCACGTGCGGGTACAGCACGGTGCGTGCGTTGGGCGCCGCCGCATAATGGCGCATGAACGCCGCCAGCGCAGCCTCGACAAGCCCCGGCTCCGGCGCTGACGAAGTCGCCCAACTGAGTGCGCGCTCCACCAACACCTGTGCACCGTTGCCTACCCAGTGGCGCACCTGCTGCTCATCGGGCAGCGGCAGCGCCATCTCCCGCATGGATTGCTGTACGGCCACGGCCAGGTCGGGCACGGAATCGATCAAGGTGCCATCGAGGTCGAAGGCGATCAGTTGCTTCTGCTGCAGAATGGTATGCACACGGGCTCCTTGGTCATGGCACTGGACGCGATAATCTCGATCAATTTTATCATCTTATCGGCCTGCGATTACCCATACCGCGTGGAAGCTTCTATGCTGAGGCTATATTAGCCAAGGAGAGAGTAATGGCCACTCCCCGAATCGTGATTGTGGGCGGCGGCGCCGGAGGCTTGGCCCTCGCCACCAAGCTGGGGCACACGCTGGGCAAGAAAAAACGCGCCGAGATCGTGCTGCTGGACCGTAACGCTACCCATGTCTGGAAACCGCTGCTCCATGAGCTGGCTACCGGCGTGTTGAACTCGAGCATGGACGAAGTGGACTATCGTGGCCACTCCACCGCCCATCACTACCGCTACCAGCGGGGCTCGCTGAGCGGGCTGGATCGTGAACAGAAGGTGATTCACCTGGCGGCCATCGTCGATGAAGAGGGCGAAGAAGTGCTGCCCGCTCGGCAGATCACCTATGACTACCTGGTGCTGGCACTGGGCAGCGTTTCCAACGACTTTGGCACTCAGGGCGTGGCCGAGCATTGCCACTTCATCGATTCGCCCCAACAGGCCAAGGCGTTCCAACGGGACATGATCAACACCTTCCTGCGTTACACCGACCCATCGCTGCGCCAACATACCCAGCTCACCATCGGTATCGTCGGCGGTGGCGCCACAGGGGTAGAGCTGTCGGCGGAGCTGCTGGATGCCTCACGTCTGTTGAACGCCTACGGGGTGACGGCGGTGGACCACCAATCCATCAGCGTACACTTGATCGAGGCCGCGCCGCGCCTGCTGCCGGGTTTGTCCGAACGCATCAGCGGCACCGTACAGCAGGAGCTGGAAAGCCTTGGCGTCACCGTGCACGTCAACACGGCCATTCAGGAAGCGAAGGAGTATCATCTGGTCACCAATGATGGCGAAGTCATCGATACCGACCTGAACGTCTGGGCCGCGGGCATCAAGGCGCCCGAGTTCCTCAGCGAGCTGGGGCTCACTACCAACAAGCGCCATCAGGTCGCCGTGCACCAAACCCTGCAAAGCGTCGATGACCCTGCCATTTTTGCCCTGGGCGACTGCGCCAGCTGCCCACAAGGCGAGGATGCCACCGTGCCGCCCCGTGCCCAGGCCGCCCATCAGCAGGCCAAGGTACTGGCGAAGAACCTGATCAATTGCCTGGAACAGAAACCCCTGGCCGCGTTTCACTACCGTGACCACGGCTCACTGGTATCGCTGGCACGCTACGATGCGGTGGGCAACCTGATGCGCAGCTCCGCTTCTCGCGGGCTGTTTCTGGAGGGCTGGCTGGCGCGCCAAGCGTATGCTTCCTTGTATCGTATGCATCAGCTGTCGATACATGGCGCGCCAAAGACGGGTCTTGCCTGGCTGGTAGATAAACTGAACCGCTACCTCAAGCCACGCATGAAGTTACATTGAGCGCCTGCCTCGATCAGCGGACGCTGGCCAACGCAGCTCGCATCTGCTGAATGACGCTATCGTATCCGTGGGGGTCGCTGGCTTGGTGCGCATTGAAAATGGCCGAGCCAGCCACGAACGTATCGGCACCGGCAGCGGCAATCTCGGCGATGTTATCCACCTTGACGCCCCCATCGATCTCGAGCCGGATCGGCAAGCCCGAAGCATCGATCCGCGCCCGCGCCTCGCGCAGCTTGTCGAGGGTCGTCGGGATGAACGACTGCCCACCAAAGCCCGGGTTGACGCTCATCAGCAGCACCATATCCACTTTGTCCATCACGTAATCGAGATAGGAAAGCGGCGTTGCCGGGTTGAAAACCAGCCCGGCCTTGCAGCCGCCATCGCGGATCAGCTGCAAAGAGCGATCGATATGCTCGGAGGCTTCGGGGTGAAAGGTGATGTAGCTCGCGCCTGCGTCGATGAAATCACCGATCATGCGATCCACCGGCTTGACCATCAGGTGCACATCGATGGGCGCGGTCACGCCATGCTGGCGCAGCGCCTTGCAGACCATTGGGCCAATGGTCAGGTTGGGCACGTAGTGGTTGTCCATGACATCGAAGTGCACCACGTCTGCACCGGCGGCCAGAACGTTGTCTACCTCTTCCCCCAAACGGGCGAAGTTGGCCGACAAAATGGAAGGGGCAATCAAGAAATCCTGGGCAGTGCTCATCATGGGGTCCTTAGCGCGGATTAACGGTATCGCGCTATCTTACCAGAGCGCTGCGCCCAGCCCCACGCAAGGATGAAGCCCTTGAGCGGCATGAAAGGCATGTATCATTGCCTAACCTTCCTCATATATTCACAAATAGAATATAAAACACAATTGTAATTCCACAATGACAGGTTTAACCTTAGCACCATCGCGACTATGTCGCCCCCTGCTATCAGGAGCCTGCCATGACACGCCATACTCTACTTCGCACCAGCCTGCTTCGTAATGGATTGCGCCGCAGCCTGCTCGCCGCTGCCGTCGGCACCGCCGTTGCCGGCATGACGCTCTCCACCAGCGCCGTGGCCCAGGAGCGTGAGCTGCTCAACTCTTCCTACGATATCGCCCGTGAGCTTTTTTCGGCCATCAACCCTGAGTTCCAGGCCTGGTGGCAGGAAGAGCACGGCGAAGAGATCGGTATCAGCCAGTCTCACGGCGGCTCCTCGGCTCAGGCACGGGCCATTCTGCAAGGCCTGCGCGCCGATGTAGTGACCTATAACCAGGTCACCGACGTTCAAGCGCTGGCGGATGCAGGCCTGGTCGCGGAAGATTGGCAGCAGGCGTTCGACAACAATGCGTCACCCTACTATTCCACCACCGCGTTCCTGGTGCGCAAGGGCAACCCCAAGGGCATCGAGAGCTGGGACGACCTGGTACAGGAAGACGTCCGCATGGTCTTCCCGAACCCGAAAACCTCCGGCAATGGCCGCTACACCTATTTGGCCGCCTGGGGCTTCGCCGATCAGGCTTTCGACGGTGACGACGAGCAGATTCAGGACTTCATGCGCACCTTCCTGCGCAACGTCGCGGTATTTGACACCGGCGGTCGTGGTGCCACTACCAGCTTCATCGAACGCGGCATTGGCGATGTGCTGATCAGCTTCGAGTCCGAAGTCAACAATATCCGCACCGAATACGGCAGCGACGATTATGAAGTGATCGTGCCGCCGGTCAGCATCCTGGCCGAATTCCCGGTCGCCGTGGTCGGCCCTAACGCCGAGCGCAACGGCAATAGCGATCTGGCCCAGAGCTACCTTGAGTACCTCTATAGCGAAGAGGCTCAGCGCCTGCTGGCAGGCTTCAACTACCGTGTGCATAACGAGACCGTGGTGGCCGAGTTTGCCGACCAGTTCCCCGAGACCGAACTGCTTCAGGTCGAAGACGTGTTTGGTAGCTGGGAAGAAGCCATGGAAGCCCATTTCGAAGGCGGCGCACTGCTCGATCAACTGCAACGTCGTTAACGGAGCCCCATGAGCCAACTTGCATTCTGGCGATCCGGCAGCACACGCGTGCTGCCGGGTTTTGGCCTTTCCATGGGTATCAGCGTGCTGTTTATCTCGCTGGTACTGCTGCTGCCCATCACCGGGCTGTTTGGCCAACTGGCGGGGCTCAGCCTCAGCGAGTACTGGGCCATCATCACCGATGGCCGCGTGGTGGCCAGCTACACCGTGACCATTGGCGCTGCCGCCGTGGCCGCGCTGGTCAACGCCGTTTTCGGGCTGCTGCTGGCCTGGGTGCTGGTGCGCTACGAGTTCCCCGGCAAGCGTCTGCTGGATGCGCTGATGGACCTGCCCTTCGCCCTGCCCACGGCGGTGGCGGGCATTACCCTGGCCACCTTGTATGCCGGCAATGGCTGGATGGGCCGCCTGCTCGAACCGCTGGGCTTTCAGGTCGCCTATACCTGGGTCGGCATTGCCCTGGCCATGGCTTTCACCAGTATTCCTTTCGTGGTGCGCACCGTGCAGCCAGTACTCGAAGACCTGCCCGCCGAGATCGATGAAGCCGCCATGTCGCTGGGTGCTACCGACAGCGTGGCATTTCGCCGGGTGATCATGCCCCACCTGTGGCCAGCGCTGGTCACCGGTACGGGGCTGGCGTTCGTGCGCTCGTTAGGCGAGTTCGGGGCGATCATCTTCATCGCGGGCAACATGCCCTACGAAACGGAGATCACGGCATTGATGATCTTCGTTCGGCTTCAGGAGTACGACTACGCAGGCGCTTCGGCCATCGCCTCGGTGGTGCTGTTCGTGTCGCTGGCACTGCTGCTGGTCATCAACATCTGGCAGGGGCGCTTCGTGCGCCGCTTGCATGGAGGAAAAGGCTAATGCATCGCGTAGGGGATGCGCCGCTGGTGCGGCGCGTACTTATTGTCAGCGCCCTGCTGCTGTCGGCGCTGTTTCTGCTGCTGCCGCTGGTCGCCATTTTTGCTCAGGCCTTTTCTCAGGGCGTGGCGGTGTTCTGGGCCAACGTGACCAATACCTTCACCCTCCACGCCATCGGCCTGACGCTGGTCATCGCGCTGATGACCATTCCGGTCTGCCTGGTCTTTGGCGTCGCGCTGGCCTGGCTGGTGACCCGCTTCAGCTTCCCCGGCCGCCGCATTCTGCAAACCCTGATCGACATACCCTTTGCCGTTTCGCCAGTCGTGGCCGGTTTGATCTACCTGCTGCTCTACGGCCGCAATGGCTGGATCGGCAGCTGGCTGGACACCCATGACATTCAGCTCATGTTTGCCTGGCCCGGCATTCTGATGGTCACCATCTTCGTCACCTGCCCCTTCGTCGCTCGTGAACTGATTCCATTGATGCAGGCCCAGGGCTCCCGCGAAGAGGAAGCCGCCGTGACCCTGGGCGCCTCAGGCTGGACCACGTTCTGGCGCGTGACACTACCCAACATCCGTTGGGCACTGCTGTACGGCATCATCCTCACCAATGCTCGCGCGGTAGGTGAATTCGGCGCGGTCTCCGTGGTCTCAGGGGCTATTCGCGGGCAGACCAATACGCTGCCCTTGCACCTCGAACAGCTCTATCAGGATTACAACGCCGTGGGGGCATTTGCCAGCGCGGCCTTGCTGGCGCTGATTGCCCTGTTAACCCTTGCGGCCAAGGCAGGCCTGGAATGGCGCGCATCGCGCCGGGAGGCACTCGTATGAGTATTCGCTTAGAGAATATTGCCAAGCATTTTGCCAATACCCAGGCCCTCGAACCCATCGACCTGGACATTCATGAGGGCGAGCTGGTCGGCCTGCTGGGCCCCTCCGGGTCGGGCAAGACGACCCTGCTGCGTATCATTGCAGGGCTGGAGAGCGCTGACCGCACGCCAACGCCCGGTAAAATTCTGTTTGGCGATCGCGATGTCACCCATGTGCACGTGCGTGACCGGCGCATCGGTTTTGTATTTCAGCACTATGCGCTGTTTCGCCATATGAGCGTCTACGACAACGTGGCCTTTGGCCTGACCGTAATGCCGCGCAAGCGTCGCCCCTCCAGCGGCGAGATTCGTGCACGAGTATTTCGGCTGCTGGAAATGGTTCAGCTCCAGCATTTGGCCAACCGCCTGCCTGCGCAGCTCTCGGGCGGCCAGCAGCAGCGTGTGTCGCTGGCCAGGGCACTGGCCGTAGAACCCGACGTGCTGCTGCTGGACGAGCCCTTCGGCGCGCTGGACGCCAAGGTACGTCAGGACCTTCGCCGCTGGCTGCGTCGCCTTCATGATGAGCTGAACTTCACCAGCGTATTCGTGACCCACGACCAGGAAGAGGCGCTGGAGCTTTCGGATCGCGTCGTGGTGATGAGCAATGGCCGTATCGAACAGATCGACACGCCGGAAACCCTCTACCGCTCGCCGAAGAACCGCTTTGTGTTCGAATTCCTCGGTGACGTGAACCACCTGGAGGGCAGCGTGCAGCAAGGTGTGCTGACCTGCGGAGATGCGCGCCTGCAGGTAGACCTGCCAGACGGTGACGAAGAGCTGCTGTTGCGCCCCCACGAAGTGCGCCTGACTGAAGCACCCAGCCCGGAAAGCCACCTGCCTGTCACGGTCACCGCGCTTTCCCCTGTGGGGGCCGAAGTACGGGTCGAGCTGGAGGCGGACTGGCTTGCCAAGCCCTGGCTGGCCACCGTGCGTCATGCCGACTTCGAACGGCTGAACCTGCAGCGCGGCCAGCGGCTGTTTGCGCATCCGCGCCAGTGGCATCGCTTCAAGGAAGAGACCGCGCCCCAGCCGCAGCCTAGCCGGGTCACGTAAGCCGCTGGCCTCGCCTGTCGCAGCAGGGCTATACTGTACCGACCCTGGACAGCAATGCCTTGTTACGACAGGCTTTTACTATCCAGGCAAGTGACTACCCAATCAGGTTACTATCCAAGCAAGTTACGCCCCAAACAAGTAGAGTGTGGAGAGTTGTATGCGTCGGCGTCATTTTTTACGTATTTCCGGTGCGCTGTTGGCCACCGCCCTGCTGGCCGGCTGCGCCAGCCCCCAGTTCCTGCAGCTGAACCCCACCCGCACGGCCAACGTGCCGCAGGTAGGCTCCGGGCAGCAGGTAACCGTGGTGGCCGTGGATGCCCGGCCCAGTGAAGTCATTGGCACACGGGCAGGCGGCAGCATGTCGACGGCGCAAATCACCGTCAACCGACATGAATTGATTCCGAAACTTCAGGCCGAAGCAGAGCGTGCGGTGCGCGACATGGGCTTCAACCCCACCCGGGAAACCGCCCAGGGCCGCCCCACTCTGACGCTGGAGCTCGCCAGTCTGGCCTACCTGCGGGGCTATAGCGGCCAGCCGCTCATCGACGAGGCCCGTATCGAGGGTGTCTTCCGCGCCATTGCGCAGCATCAGGGCACGACCTACACCGGCACCTATACATCACGCCGTACGCAGGGATACGCCATCAAACCTGGTGAAGACAGCAATACCCGCATGCTGAACGACCTGTTGAGCGATGGTTTGAACCGCGCCTTCAGCGACCCGGAACTGGGCCGCCTGCTGGCGCGCTGATCTGGGTCAATTCACACGCGAGGGCCGCGCCGCTCCAATGCCCAAAGGCTCTCGCGACGGCCACGCTCATCGGCGGGCTCCGTAGAGAGCCGATCAACGCGAAAATTGGGCGCCAGCAGGCGCTCTATTTCTTGGTCGGGCACGTTGAAGGGCGGCCCTGCTTCGCCTTCCTGATGGGTCAGCGCGACGAGCAATCCCTTGGCACCAGGCGGTATCAGCTGTGCCAGATGGAACGCATAGCGCTCCCGAGTGGCGGGTGGCAGGGCAATCAACGCCGCCCGGTCATAGAAGGCCCCGACTTCGGCAGCCTGTTTGATATGCAGATGAAAGAAGTCCCCGCACCAAAGCTCGACACTCCCCTGACGAAACACCTCGAAACCTGACTGGCGGTAGCGTGAAACGCCCTCTTCCCGCTGAGCCAGAAACTGCTCGATGGCTTCCGGGGCCAGCTCGACGCCCAGCACCGGATGACCCTGCTCGGCCAGCCAGCGCATGTCCAGGCTCTTGCCGCACAGCGGCACCAAGACCTTGGCGCCCTCCTCCACCCCCAGCTCGGGCCAGTACTGCGGCAGCGCGGCGTGCGTTGCCGCCAAATGAAAGCCAATGCGCCCTTCCTGCCAGCGCAACCGCCAGGGGTTGTCCATGTTACTTACCTCGTCAGGCCGTGATGGATGATGACCAGCAAGACGCTTAGAACCAGCGGTCACGTTTCTTGCGGCGACGCGGCAAGTGCGGCACGACCAGCCCCACCAGCAGGCCTGCACCGGCCACACCCCCGCCGTACATGAAGTAGCGCATCAACAGGTCCTCTTCCTGGGTATCCAGGCGGGCCTGCAGCGCACGCACCTGGCGGCGAGCCTGCTCGGATTGGGCGTCCAGTTCGTGATTACGCGCTTCCAGCTCGGCAATGCGCTGCTCACGGACATCCAGAGTTTCCGTCATCGAAGAGACCCGCTGCTCCCAGGTATCGTTGATGCCGTCAAGCTCCTGGGTCAGCTCTTCCACCTGCGCCTGAAGCTCAGGCAACTGCTGACGAGCACTAGGCGTTTGCTGCAGTTCGCTGCTCAGCACCCACACGGTATCGCCGCTGTTGCTGCGCACTCGGGTGTAGTTCCCGCTGGTTTCCAGTACGTCT
The DNA here is from genome assembly GCF_014651795.1 of Vreelandella hamiltonii. Lineage (NCBI taxonomy): Bacteria > Pseudomonadati > Pseudomonadota > Gammaproteobacteria > Oceanospirillales > Halomonadaceae > Vreelandella > Vreelandella hamiltonii. The sequence continues at coordinate 22,791 of NZ_BMXO01000001.1, forward strand.
ACCTGCTCACCCGCATTCAGCGTTCCCACAATGCGATAGCCATCCGTGGGCCCACTGCGCACATAGGTGCTCAGCTCGTCACTGACCCAGGCTTGGCTATCGGATTGAGCAAACGCTGAATGACCACTGGCACTCAACAGCACGCCCATGGCGGCGGCGTAACAATTCCTGCGAAATTTCTCTACTTGCATGACGTCATGTCCTGATCATAAAAACGCAGCTGACCGACGAAGCCAGCCTGCGTATCGCTATAGCGTTGCGCGTTCTTGGGCGCTTACCCTTCCCCCCTGGGCGGTAACGGGAAGGGACGAGGAAACTCTGCGACGCGAGCATCACTTTTCACTGCCTTCAAGGGGCCTTCACGCTCTACTTCGTCAATGCGCACAATGGCATTGAGCGGCAGGTAGCTGCGCTTGACGCCTTCGAAGGTACGCTGCAGTTTTTCCGCTCCTGGATCCACCACGACTCGCGACGCATCGTCAAAGACAAACTCCTCGACTTCAATAAAGCCCCAGAGTTCGCTCTGAAAGATCTCTCTTACGTATAAATCCCAAATTTCACCCTGCTGGTGAACCACCACACGGTAGATCGGCTTGGCCGCCATCTTGGCCTGTTCCTCTTGACGCTTGAACGTATCCAACAACGGGGTAGCCTACCACACTCACAGGGCAGCCCCTTAGCAGACATCATCAATGCCCACTAATTCCCTCCCGCCCTTCAGTGGGTGCTAATTAGCCCCGGGTCGCTTGGGTCGTGTATGGTGAGGTGAGTGGTTGGCACGATCATTCATCTACCCAACAGGAGTCACCACCATGCAGAAGGATCCCAACAAGGGCTATATCGCCCTCCTCGGCTGGAGCCTCAATGCAATCGAAGCAGCCGAGTAATTCGACCGGCGCTACATCGTGGTTGCCCCCGACTGGGCAGAAGAGCACTGCCAGAAACACGACATCCCCTACGTTCCCTGGAACTTCGAGCGCCTAAACGATCGCTCCATGGAGATTGCCGAAACCCTCAAGGAAAAAGGCGTGGATGTCGCCATCCCGCTGTTCGAGGAGACCGTCGAATGGGCCGGTGCCATCAACTCCGTGCTGCTCGACAACCCCCGTCTTTACGGCCAGTCCCTGCTCCTGCGTGACAAGGCGCTGATGAAGCGGCGAGCCCAACTGGGCGGGATCCGCGTGGGCATTTTCGAAGAGGCCCACGACAGAGACGATGTCATCCGTTTTCTGAAGCGGGTCAACCAGACCCTGCTCAAGCTGGACGGCGACCCCAACGATCCAATCCACCTGAAGGCCTTCGACAAGGCGGGCTGCCTGGGGCACCGCGTCATCCGCACCCCGGACGAGGTGGATACCATTCCGGACGAAGAGTTTCCCGTGCTGATGGAGTCGCACCTCGATGGCTGGGAATTTGCCGTGGAAGCGTGGATTCACGATGGCAAAATCGCCTTCCTGAACATTTCGGAATACGTCACGCTGGGCTATTCGGTGTTCGTTCCCGCCTCGCCGGAGCTCGAGCAGTATCGCCAGCAGATCACCGCCCAGATCGAAAAACTGATCAAGGCCTTCGATATCGAGTTTGGCCTGATCCATCCGGAGTATTTCGTCACCAGCGATGGCGAGATGTACTTTGGTGAAGTCGCCTATCGTCCGCCAGGGTTCAAGGTGTTCGAACTCCTTGAGCGCGTCTATGGTTTCAACGCCTATCAAGCGTCGATGCTGGTCTTCGACCCCAAAGCCACGGCAGAAGAAGTGGCCGAGTTCTTTCCCAAGGAGATCGTCGATGCCAACGGGTTTGCAGGCTGCTTTGGCGTCTATCCACGCCGCCGCGTGGTCAGCCGCCTGGAGATACCCGAAGAGACCGAAGATCATGACTACTTCGAGTCCCATGAGCTGACCCCACCCGTCGAAGAGACCGTCACCAAGCGCACCGCGTTTGGCACCCACTGGGGGCTGGTCTATTTCAAGGGTGACGATGCTCATACGCTTCGCGACCTGCTCAAACGCCAGGAAGCACTCGACTTCTATGTTTAACTCTCCCCCTTGCCGGGATAAGGAGTCAGCGTGACCAATCAGCGTTCCACCCCTGAGGGGAAAGAAGGCAAACTCGAGGGGCTGCTGAGCAAGTTCGATGAAGCCGTGGCGCTGCTTGCCCAGGCTCCCGCCGTCTCCAAGCTGGCCAAGCTACCCCGTGTGATGGACACCGCCAGGCGCATCCTAATGCTCAGCGGAGGCTGCGCAGCGCTGGAAGCACGCGCTGCCTGCTTCGAAGCCGCAGGCGTGTTTGCCGGCTCGGACTGGGACACACCGCAGTACCTGATCCCGACCCTGACGCCCTTTGCATTGAAAAGCGCCGATGCCAATGTGGTGGTGATCGAGACGCTGAGTGAACTGCGGCTGCTGGCGGTAGCCAAGGGAGGCTACGAGCATCCACAGGTATCGCCAGAACACGCCCATCACTACCTTACCCAGGTCATGGCCATCAACTTGGGCCTGCTGTTCAACGCCCCCAGCGAGGCCGAGCGCGAAACCCAAGGGCGGCTGGCGACCATTCCACGCCAGCTGTTTCAGCACCTGGCCGAGCGGGTCGGGCACGAGCACGTCATCGATCAACTGATCGATGAAATCTGGCGGATTCTCAAGCAGCGGCCCATCCAGGTCGACTCGATCAAGCAGATGATCACCCAGATCGCGCTGTGCCAGGCCAACCCGGAGATCGACCTGGGCGCCAGCGGCCAAGGCGCCGACCGGTTGGTCAGCTCGCTCTATGGGCCCACCCAAGCCTGCCGAGAAGACCCTGGCATCGAGATATACCAGGCACGCCTGGAGCGCATGGACCACGCGACGCTTCAAGCGGAGTCCACCGGTTTTGCACGCGCCATGCACGATACCGGCCTCGTATCGCCCTACCATGCCGTGCTGCTGCGCTTCCTGCTGGAAGAAGCAGATCAATTGCTTTCCGAAGCGCTGGGGCTTTCGTCCACGGGGCGCGACTGCCTGCTGTGCTATCGCGAATTGGCGCACACCTTGATTCGCAGCGGCGTCTACCCTGCCACCGCCCAAGCCGTCTATGGTCTGGCGTTACTGCTGGAACGCGGGATTCTCTATCAACCGCCGGTGGCTCCCGCCATGTGGCGGCAGCTTAGCCTGCCGCTCTCCGACTGGGCCATCTCGCGCTTGACGCTGGCGTATGGCGATACGGCATCGCCCAGAGCACGCTTGATCGAGGGCGTGCTGTGCATGCTGGGGCTACCGCTGGGTGTGGGCCAAGGCAACAACCCTACCTGCCAATCGGCGCGAGCGCTGTCGATGTGGGCCTACAACGACCCGGACTACCTGCTCCAGATGGTGACCTGGGCCGCCCGAGACGATGAAATCATTATGCATTTCGAAGGCCAGCCCATCTCTTCCCAAGAGAGCGTAGCAGGCCTGGCCAGCGAACTGCCCCTCGACCTCGATCCTGTGTCATTGGTCGTCGTCCCGCACCTGGATCGCATTTATGCGGAAATGGGCCGACGCTGCATCGGCCGGGAAGGCGACCCGCACCGCTGGGTCAATCCTGAGTTTCACGGCTGGTGGTCTGGCCGAGGGTTCAGCATCAATGTGGACGTGGCCACCGGGCAGCTGGATGACGTCGACACCTTTATTCGCCACTTCTACGCCAGCTATCACCCTTTCTACAACGGTAATCAGCCGCTGATCCACCCCCAGCCTGCCGGCATTGCGGTCACGGACAGCGCTGCGCGCTTCATCGGCTGGCACGCCATCACCATTTTGCGCGCCTCGCTCGACCCCAGCGATGTCATGCGCGTCTACTTCTACAACCCCAACAACGATAGCGGCCAGGACTGGGGAGACGGGTTGAAGGTCAGCACGGCTGGCAACGGCGAGCGCTTCGGTGAGGCGTCACTGCCCTTCGAGCAGTTTCTCTCGCGGCTATACATCTACCACTACGACCCTCTGGAGAGCGGCAAACTGGCCACCGTCAGCGAGGAGGAGCTGGAGCGCGTCAAGGGCTATCTGCATCGTAGTTGGGGGGCCACACGAATCCCACCCACCGAGCTGCAGGCAGAGCCAGGCGCAACATGACATAATGCGCGGTCTTTCAAAGATCCTGATACCCCGCCATGATACGACTCGATCAACTGCTGGTCAGCCAGGCGCTGGCCAGCTCACGCACCCGCGCCCAGCGCCTCATCAAGAACGGGCGTGTCTTCTTGGCCGACGGCACCCCGCTCACCAAGCCTTCCGAAAAGTGGCCCGCCGACACATCACTGCGCGTCGAGGAAGACCCCGAGGAGCGCTACGCCTCCCGGGCCGGGCTCAAACTCGAGGGGGCGCTCTCCACGCTGGGTATGCGGCTGGAGGGCAAGGGGGTGCTGGATGTGGGCCAGTCCACCGGCGGCTTTACCGACTGCGCCCTGCGCTTCGGAGCCCGCCATGTAGTGGGTGTCGAGGTAGGCCACGACCAGTTGGCCGAAGCGCTGCGCCAGGACCCGCGGGTAGTGTGCCTGGAAGGCTTGAACGCACGCCACATGAGCACCTCGGCCGCCTTGCGGGAGGTACTGCAAGCATTTCCCATCGAGATGGCCATCATGGACGTGTCGTTTATCTCCCAAACGCTGATCCTGCCGGAAATCGCCGCCCTGCTACCGGCCCAGGGCCAGCTTATCTCTCTGGTCAAACCGCAGTTCGAGCTGGAGCCCAGCGCGCTGGACAAGCGCGGCGTGGTGCGCGATCCAGCCCGCTACAGCGAGGTGGAGCACAAGATACGCATGGCCTGCCAGGCCTGCGGTTTGCGCATCGCCCACTGGCAGGAGAGCCCGATCACCGGCGGGGACGGCAATCGGGAATTTCTCATGCTGGCCTGCAAATAGACGCCTTAGCCCAAGTTTTCAGGGGGCAGCGGCTTGCGGGTCTGTACTTTCACCGACTCCCCCTGATCTCGATGCAGCCAAACGTCCATCTGCTCGAAGGCCACCCGTACACCCGCTTCGCGGAACAGCTCATCCACCCGGCAGTTCACTTCGTCGGCCGCAAACAGTCGGTCCAGCAGGTCGTTGACGAAGATGCGCAGCTCGAAGTTCAGGCTGTGCGGGCCATAGTTGAGGTAGAACACCTGGGGTTCCGGGTCCGCCAGTACACGCGGATTCTCATCGGCAGCCTGGCGCAACAGCTGATGCACCAACGGCAAATCAGAGCCGTGCGCCACGCCATAGGTCAGCACCACTCGGGTGACATTGTCCGACAGCGACCAGTTGATCAACTGGTCGGTGACGAACGTCTTGTTGGGTATGATGATCTCCTTGCGATCGAAGTCGGTCACCGTGGTGGCACGGATGCGGATACGGCTGACGGTGCCATGCAGGTTGCCCAGCGTGATGGTGTCGCCAATCCGAATCGGGCGCTCGAACAGAATGATCAGGCCAGAGATGAAGTTGGCAAAGATCTCCTGCAAACCAAAACCCAGCCCCACGCTCAACGCGGCCACCAGCCACTGCAGCTTGTCCCAGGAGACCCCCAGGGTGGCCAGCGACATGACGACTCCCGTCCCCACGATGGTATAAGAGAGCAGCGAGCTGATGGCGTAGGCGCTGCCCTGTTTCAGGGCTAGCCGCGACAGCACCATGACTTCGAGCAACCCTGGCAGGTTGCGCGCCATGATGAAGGTGATGGCGACCACCAGCAAGGCCGTGAAAAAATCAGAGAGCGAAAGCGAATTGTCCACTAGGTCGCCTTCATCGGCATCCCACAGCGCCACCTGATCCAGATACCCCAACACCGCCAGCAGGTCCGACCAGACCAGATAAAGCAGCAGGCTGAACCCGATCAGCAGAATGAGCTTGGAGAGCCGCAGCGACTGGGTGTTGATCTTCTCCATGTCCAGGGGTGGCTCTTCGACCACTTCCAGCCCACCCTCGGCTCCCTCCTGTACCTGGGCTCGCCGCCGCGCCAGGGCTCGGCGATACGCCAAGCGACGAGCGGCCACTGCCAGGCTGCGAACCACCGTGGCTTCCACCACGACCCACAGCCCCAACAGGTAAAGCGTCATGGCAAAACGTGCTACCAGTCGCAGCGCCGTATATTCATACCCCCAGGCCACCAGCCCCAGCATGACCAGCGGCACGCTGGCCATGGCCAGCCCCAGGACCAACCGGAACAGCCGAACCCCAAAAATCGGCACGTGTGCCAGAATCAACTGCATCAACCACCACGCCATGGCCAACAGCCCCAGCATGAATAGCCCCATGGCTACCGGACGCATGGCCAGCGGGGTTTCCATCTGCTCTGACATGGCCGCGATCCCCACCACAGGCACCAGCGCTATGCCCAGGCCCCCCAGCAGTTGACGTAGCCGCGCATTGTAGGCAGGCGCCCAGGTAAAATGACGCTCAGCAACGCCATCGGGCACCAGCAGGCGGCGCCCCAGCGCGACCACACCCCAGCTCAGGCTCAATTGCAGCAAGGCCGGTGCCAGCCCCATCGCCAGGGCACCTTCTGCCGTCCGCAGGGCAACACCCGCGCCCGCCAGCGCCAGCGGGCCTGGCAGCGCCAGCAGCGCATTCATCAGAACCGCTTTGGGCGTATGCAGCTGCGTATCACTCTTCAAACGACCTATTTGCGAGTGCAGCCGCGCCAAGGCGGCCTTGATACGAGAGCGCAGCCCCAGCAAGGTCAGGCTCAGCAGCAGTAGCGGCGCACCGACCAGCATGTCCCAGCCAAGGCCCTGCCAGCGGTTGGGCAGCACGGCTCGCCATTCGCCCTGCTGCCACTCCTGCTGCAGGTAATTGGGTAACTGGCGCACCCAGTTGAGGTCCAGCGGACGACTGTTGGCTACCCAGAAGAGCTGTTCATCGATGGTGGCGCGCAGGTCGTGGGTGGTGGTCAAGAGCTGTTGCTGGTTCAGCTGAAGCTCGATGGCGGCGCTCAACAGGCTGCCATAGGACTGCTCGAGCTGCTCCACCAGCTCACGGCGAGATTGATAAAGCCGCGTCAGGGAGTCCACCAGCCCAGGCGTCACCTCGACACCCGCTTCCTGCAGCCGCTGGGTGGCCAATCGCTCCCCCTGGCGCAGCTGATCACGTTGACGTATCAGATCGAACTGCTTGAGGCGCAAGTCGGCAATTTCATCCTGCAGGTCCCGGCGCGGCACGATTACCGGCAGCGATTGACGCTGCTCACGGAGTATCCGCGATAGCAGCTGGCTGCCGCGAATGGCTTCCAACTGCTCATTGAGACTACGCTGCAACTGACGCACCAACTCCAATTGACGCTGGGCTTCGATATTCTCGCGCACGATGCTGTTGGCGCGGTCAGTGGCCCGCAGCAGCTCGAGACTCAAGGTCTGGTTCATCTGCTGGGCGCGCAGCACTACCGGATGCCCTTCGGCGATCAGCGGGTCATCCCGCGCGGCATCGGCAATCGCCTGCTCGGACTGCAAGCGCCGCTGGCGATCGATGACCCCTTGCAGCAGGTTAAGCCGCTGCTCCTGATGATCGATCTGCAAAGCCAATAGCTCACGCCGCTGCTGAGCCAGCTCCCGCAGTCGGCTGTTGGCACTGAGCTCACGTTGATTGAGGGAGACTTCCTGCTCGGCCAGGGAACGTTCCAGACGCCACTGAATCAGCTGCGCATCCTCGCGAGCCGAGAGCTGGCGGTCGGCCAACAGCGCTTCGCGGGTATCGTGCTCGCGGCGCAAGGTCTCGGCCCGCTGCAGGGCTTCGGAGATGGCTTGCTGGGCACGTTCGGGCAAGGTTTGCGCAGCCAACAGCTGTGAGTTGACCTCGGCCAACTGGCTCTGCAACTGCTGGAGCTCAATCACCGCGCTGCCCTGCTGCGCCTCCAAGGCTTCCAGCGGCATGTCGCTGAGGCTATCCACGGAGAGCTGTTGGCTCTCTTCCTCGGCTTCTCGCAGCTCTCGTTCGAGTTGCAGCAGCTGCTCAGGGGCCTGGCTGACACGCTGCTCCAGCGCCCGTTGGCGCTCTTCCAGCGCCGTAAGCCGCTCATAGGCTTGCAACGCGGCACTCAGGGCCGCCTGCTCACGCTGCTGTGCGGCGGTAAGCTCCCCTTCCTGGGACTCGAGCGCAGCCAATCGCTCGTTCAGGGCGCTTTCAGAAGGCGCCCGCTCACCATCTTCTGCCCACCCCATGGGCGACACGCACAACAACACGACACACAGCAATATTCCTAGCGCGCCGCTCACCGCCTTCATGGCATTCTTCACCACGTATAGAAGCCTCATTAACTGGTCGACCCGCATCATCGGGCAAGGCATCATTGTCAATCGTAAGGCCCGGCGGCGCAATCCAGCCCGGCACGAGAATATTGGCAGTTGACTTACCTCATCCGCCTGTATAGAACGTCGCTAACATTTATCTACTTTTCATTGCGAGCCATATCAATGGTTATCCGACCCCTGATGTTCACAGGCCTGCTGGTTGCCTTGGCCACGCAGTCGGCCATGGCCGAGACGCGTGACGATATCGAAGCGCGTATTCGCGCCTTGAATACCGAGCTCTATCAGCTCCGCCAGCAGCTGCAGCAAATTGACGCACCCGAGGCTGCCGCCCAGGGTATTCCACCGACGCCGCTGCCAGAAGAAGTGGCCCTGGAGGACCTGTCCGAACGCCGCCAGCTGGAACAGCAGTCGTCGCGGAACCCGTTCTCCATCACGACGCATCGCACCAATTACCTGTTTCCCGTGAGCTACAACACCAATCAGGACTCCAACAACTTTCGTGAAGTGACCGATGCTTCAGGCCCCAACAACAACGAAGTGAAGTTTCAGTTCAGTGCCAAGTTCAACCTGGCCGAAGACGTGTTTGGCGACATTGGCGACGTCTATTTCGCCTATACCCAACGAAGCTGGTGGCAGGCCTATAACACTGATGCCTCTTCCCCTTTCCGGGAAACCAACTACGAGCCCGAGGTGTTCATCGATTTCGATAACGCCTGGAGCGCCTTGGGCTGGGTGAATACGCGCAATCGTATCGCCTTCAACCATCAATCCAATGGCCGCTCGGACCCGCTGTCACGGAGCTGGAACCGCGTTTATCTGGAAAGCACGCTGCAGCGCGGCGACTGGGCACTGACCCTGGCACCCCACTGGCGCGTGCCGGAGTCCGACGGTGACGACGACAACCCGGATATCGAGCGTTACATGGGGTATGGGGATATTCGTCTGGCCAAGCGCCTGGACAACAATCACGAAGTCGCCGGACAGCTGCGTGGCAATCCTAGCCCCGGCAACCTGGGTACTCAGATCGATTACAGCTGGCCAGCCTTCAATGGGGTGCGAGCACACGTACAGTATTATTACGGGTACGGCGAAAGCATGATCGATTACGACAACCGCGTGCATCGCCTGAGTCTTGGCTTCAGCCTCAACCCGCTGTTCAGCGCCACGGGCCTGAACCGTTGATGCGGAACCACTAAACTTTGGGGTTGTCTATGGAGTGACGGCTGCTATGCTGAAGTTGTCACTCATTCATTCGTCAAAGGAAGACATCATGGCTAAACGTAACACAGACGCCTCCGCACGTGCCGACCAGCTGAAAGAAGACCTGCGCCATCTCAGCGAGACGGTCGAAGAGCTGATGAACGCCACATCGAAAGATGCCAGCGGTGAAATGCGCGACCTGCGTGAGCGTGCCGAACGTCGTTTGAAGGATACTCGTGCCCGCCTGGAAGCCCGCGGCGAGCGCATCTATGAAGACACCCGCGAGTCACTGGCTCAGCAAGCCGATTGCTGCGACCGCTATGTACATGAGAACCCCTGGACCAGCATCGGTATCGGTGCCGCAGCTGGCCTGGTGGTAGGTATGCTGCTCGGTCGTCGCTAATGGCATTGGGGCCAACCCAACGCGTCTTTTCTGCCGCCAAACGCTTGTTGAGGTCACTGTTAGCCAACGGTGAAACCCGCCTGCGTTTGGCGGTGTTGGAATTGGAGGAAGAGCGCGCTCGTTTATTGGTACTACTGCTTTTGGCTGGCGCCAGTCTGCTGCTGCTGCTGTTGGGCGTTGCCACACTGACGGCGCTGGTAGTCGTTCTGTTCTGGGACACCTATCGGCTGACGGCCATTGGCGTGAGTGCTGGCGTACTGATGGCACTCAGTCTGCTGCTGGCAGTGATTGCCATACGTCAGGCAAAGCGGCACTCGCTGCTCAAGGAAACCTTGAAACAGCTGGCAGCCGATCGCGCCCTGCTGGAGGCCAATGATGAAGAACTCACCGACCGTCGACGTTAAGACCACAGACAAGCCGTTGAGTCGCCAGCAGCGCAAGGCAGCGCTGCTGGCCGAGCTGGAACAGCAGCGTATCGATATACTGGTGAGCAGTGAGACGTTGCAACGCACTTCCGCGCCGCTCGATCGGCACTGGCGAAGCCTGCGCTTACCGCTGTACGTCGTGGGCGGGCTCGCTGCCCTGCGGCTGGTTCGCCATCCTGGTGGCGCCATGGCCGTCGGCAAACGCGCATTGGCAGGCTATATGCTGCTTCGCAAGCTGAAACTGCTGGCCAAAGTCGCCAGCTGACGAGGCGTTTGCCTGTTCAAAGCCGTCGGATGCCTTGCATCAGGCGGCTTTTTCAATGGTGATCAACACGCTTGGCCACAGGCGACGCCACTCGCCCAGGCCCACTGGAAGTTGTAACCACCCAACTGGCCAGTGACATCCAGCACTTCGCCAATGAAACGCAGCTGGGGTAAGCCTCGTACTTCAAAATTCTTCGACGAAATGGCCTCGGTACTGATCCCGCCCATGGTCACCTCTGCCGTACGCCAACCCTCTGTGCCCGCCGGTTTCACCTGCCACTCATTGAGGTACTGTGCCCAGCAGTCGATCGCCTCGTTGCTGTACTGTGCCAATGGCATGGCGGTGGCGTGCTCGGGGTACCACTCCATTATCGCCTGTGCCAGACGTTTGGGAAAACGCTCGCCCAGCCAGGTAGACAGCATGCGCTTGGGAGTTTGCTCACGCGCATGACGCAGCGAAGCCGCCACCTCCTCACCCGGCAATAAATCAATCGTAATGGCGCTACCGGGCTGCCAGACGCTCGAAATCTGGAGCATCGCCGGCCCCGACAGCCCCCGATGGGTAAACAGCATGGGCTCATTGAAGCGCCCTTGACCACAGCTGACCGATACCGGCACGCTGAGCCCTGACAGCGTTTCAGCACGCGCTTTCCAGACATCACTGAGCGTGAAGGGCACCAACCCAGGCCGGGTAGGCAACACCTCAAGACCAAATTGTCGGGCGAGTTCGTAACCAAAGCCCGAAGCCCCCATGGTGGGGATGGAGAGCCCCCCCGTGGCCACTACCAACACGCCACAGCTGATGGTGCCCATCGAAGTAGTCAACTGCATTCCCTCGCCCAGGCGCTCCACCTTGGAAATGGACGTCTTCAATGCCAGTTCGACACCGGCCCATTCACATTCGGTCAGCAGGACTCTCACGATCTCCTTGGCGGAGTCGGCACAAAAAAGTTGCCCCGGCGCTTTTTCCACATACTCCACGCCATGGCGCTCCACCAGAGATACAAAATGTTCTGGACGGTAACGTTTCAACGCAGAAATGCAAAAATAAGGATTTTCCGAATAAAAATGGCTTGGTGAGGCATCAAGGTTGGTAAAGTTACAGCGGCCTCCTCCCGACATGAGGATTTTCTTGCCCGGTTTATTGGCATGGTCAACCACCAGCACGCGCCGCCCTGCATAACCTGCTTGAGCCGCACACATCAACCCGGCGGCACCTGCGCCAATGACGACGACGTCGTAAACCATCTTGGAAGCCCTACATGAAAAGCTGACTATCTTAGCAGCAGTGAGGCTGCTCAGCACTTTACAAACCCAAAATAGATGTACATATAATGTACAACAAATATCTTTTCATTCCGTTATCTTGCCGTTTGCCCTTATCACGGCAGTCGATTTCAGGATAATGCAGGTCACCTCTGTTTACGTTGAGACGCCAATGCTTGTTTACCAACGCCTCTTCTGCTGTCTGCTGCTGGCCGCCTTGCCGCCATACGCCATAGCACAAACCCCGCCACCCGTGATCGGTCACTACGCCACGGCCACCGCCTGGTCCGACCCATTAGAAGCCCTGGGCACCCTGCGTGCCGACGAGAGCGTCACGCTGTCAGCCACCGTGACCGATACCATTGCCGAAATCACCTTCGAAGATGGTGCCCAGGTCGAACAGGGCGAGCTGCTGATACGCCTTGAAGATGCCGAGGAACAGGCGCTGCTGAGGGCAGCACGGGCGATCACCGATGAGCGCCGTAATGCGGTGGGCAGAACGTCTCAACTTCAGGAACGCAACTTGGCCCCCCGCGCCGAACTGGAAGATACCCAAGCGCGGCTGAGGCAGGCAGAAGCCGATGTCCAGGCGTTAGAGGCACGCCTGGCCAACTACCGGGTAGTGGCACCGTTCAGTGGTCGCGTCGGCTTTCGTAATGTCAGCGCTGGCGCACTGGTGACCCCGGGCATGGAGCTGGTGACCCTCGACAAGCTGGATATCATGAAACTGGATTTTACCGTACCGGAAGTGTTTCTGGGCCGCCTGTCGGCAGGGCTGGCGCTGAGCGCGACCACCGCCGCCTACCCGGATGATGTCTTCCGCGGTGAAATCGCCAGTATTGGTACCCGTATCGACCCGGTGTCTCGCAGTATCAGTGTGCGGGCCGAGCTGGCCAACCCAGAGCTGCGCCTGCGCCCCGGCATGTTGATGGAGGTCGTCGTGCAGCAACGCGTGCGCAATACGTTGGTACTGCCTGAAGCCGCTATCGAGCCGAGCGGCAATCGCCATTTCGTGATGGTCATTCACGAGGAGGAAGGAGAGCATCGCCTGGAGCGCCGAGAGGTCGCCTTGGGTGAGCGTCGCAGTGGCGAAGTGGAAGTGCTCGAAGGCGTGGCAGATGGCGAGCTGGTGGCAGTACACGGTCTGCAGCTGGCACGAGATGGCCAGCAGGTACGTTTACTGGGCATCACCGATGAAGAGACCAGCATCCGTACCCTGCTGGAGGCTGACCGCTGATGCGCTTATCCGACATCTCCGTACAGCGTCCGGTGCTGGCCATGGTCATCGCCGCGCTGATCGTGGCCTTCGGCCTGCTGGCGCTGAATCGCCTGCCGCTGCAGGAGTATCCCACGGTCGACCCACCGGTCGTCAGCATCGATACACGTTACCCCGGTGCTTCGGCCAGCGTGGTCGAAACCCGCATTACCCAGGTGCTGGAAGATCGTATCGCCGGGGTAGAAGGTATCGAGCTGATTACCTCCCAGAGCGAAGATGGACGATCGCGCATCCAGATCGAGTTCGCCATCAGCATGGATATCGACGCGGCGGCCAACGATGTGCGCGACCGCATATCGGGTGCCTTGCGCAACCTTCCCGATGATGCCGACAATCCTGAAGTCACCAAGGCCGACAGCAGCGATGAAATCGTCATCTGGCTGAGTCTCTCAGGGGCGGACTACTCGATCACCGAGCTCACCGACTACGCCAACCGTTTTCTGGTAGACAGCCTGTCGGTGCAGCCGGGGGTAGCCAGGGTGCGCGTGGGCGGTGGCCGCGACTATGCCATGCGTGTCTGGCTGGACCGCAACGCGCTGGCAGCACGAGGCCTCACCGTGGGTGATATCGAGGATGCCCTGCGCGCCGAAAACGTCGAGCTGCCCGCCGGCTCCATCGAGTCCGATGATCGCCAGTTCATCGTAAGGCTGCCGCGCAACTTCGCCACCGCCGATGACTTTCAGCGGCTGGCGGTTACCCAGGGCAGCAACGGGCACCTGATTCGTCTGGCCGATGTGGCCCGAGTGGAAGTGGGCTCGGTGGAAGACCGTTCGGTGTTTCGTGCCAACGGCGTGCCCATGGTGGGGCTAGGCATGATCATGCAGTCCACCGCCAACGTGGTGGAGCTTTCCGAAGCGGTGCAGCAGGAGCTGGAGCGCTTGCAAGGCACCCTGCCCGAGGGCATGTCATTGACGCTCAACTACGACGCCTCGGTGTTCGTGTCGGGTGCCATCGACCAGGTGGTCATGACGCTGTTCATCGCCATGGGCCTGGTAGTCATCGTGATTTTCCTGTTCCTGGGCAACCTGCGAACTACCATCGTGCCTGCCGTGACCGTCCCCATCGCCGTGATTGGCGCCTTCACCGCGCTGGCTGCCATGAATTTCTCGATCAACCTGTTGACGCTGCTGGCGCTGGTACTGGCCATTGGCCTGATCGTCGATGACGCCATCGTGGTGTTGGAAAACATCAACCGACGCATGCACGATTACGGTGAAACGCCGCTGGTGGCGGCCTTCCGCGGCACTCGACAGATCGCTTTTGCGGTCATTGCCACGACCCTCGTGCTGGTAGCCGTATTCGTACCCCTGAGTATGCTGCAGGGCGATATCGGCCGACTGTTTTCCGAATTTGCACTGACCATGGCCGCCGCGGTGGTCGTCTCCACGCTGCTGGCCCTGACCCTGACCCCCATGATGGCTTCCAAAATCCTCAAGCCGGGGATGCACGATAGCCGCATAGGTCAAGGGGTGCAGTGGCTGCTGGACGGTGCTCGGAAACGTTACCAGCGTGCGCTGGAAGTCGTGCTGGCATTCAAATGGGTAGTGGTGGCCTTGTTTGCGCTTCTGGTGGCGGGCACTGCCTGGCTGGCCTCGGCACTGCCCAGCGAGTACACCCCTCAAGAAGACCGGGGCAACTTCATCGTGCTGGTCAACGGGCCCGAAGGCGCCACCTTCGATTACATGATGGATTACATGGATGAGATCGAAGCACGCCTGACACCCTTCGTCGATAGCGGTGAGCTGGAGCGCGTGGTAGTAAGGGCACCGCGGGGGTTCGGCAATATCGAAAACTTCAACAGCGGCTTCATCATCGTCAACATGGCCGACTGGGGCAGCCGCCGCAGCGCCTGGGAGATCATGGCAGACGTGCGTCAAACTCTGGGGTCCCTGCCTGGAGTCCAGGCCTTCCCGGTCATGCGCCAGGGGTTTGGTCAACGCACCCAGAAACCGGTCCAGTTCGTGTTGGGGGGTGGCACTTACGAGGAGCTGGCCAGCTGGCGGGATACGCTGGTCAACCATATTCGCGAGCACAACCCGCGCCTGACCGCCGTTGAGAGCAACTACAACGAAACCCAGCCGCAGCTCAGGGTCGACATCAACTACGAACGGGCCGCCGCGCTGGGGGTCACCGTCACGGAAATAGGCCGGACGCTGGAGGTGCTGCTCGGTGGGCGCAACGTGACCCGTTACGTGGATGACGGCGAAGAGTACGATGTGATTCTGGAAGGCGACCGTGGCCGCCAGAATAGCCCGCGAGCGCTGGACAACATCCAGGTACGCTCCGCGCGGTCCGGTGAACTGATTCCGCTGGCCAGCCTGGTGACGCTCTCTGACTTCGCGGGTGCCAGCACGCTCAACCGCTTCGACCGCGTGCGCGCCATTACCATCGAGGCCAACTTGGCCGATGGCTACCCCCTGGGTGAAGCGCTGGCCTACCTGCAAGACACCGCGAATACCATTCTGCCAGAAGAAGTGCAGACCAATCTGGCAGGCCCCTCTCGAGACTTCCAGCAGGCCAGTGGGGCGACGACCTTTCTGCTGGTGCTTGGCGCCGTGGTGGTATTCCTGGTGCTTGCCGCCCAGTTCGAGAGCCTGATTCACCCCTTCGTGATCATGCTGACGGTGCCGCTGGCCATGAGCGGTGCCCTGCTGGCCCTGCTGATGACCGGCCAGTCATTGAATATCTACAGTCAGGTGGGGCTGGTGCTGCTGATAGGATTGGCGGCCAAGAATGGCATACTGATCGTCGAGTTCGCCAACCAGCTGCGCGATGAGGGGCAAGCCTTTCGTTCGGCCCTGATCGAAGCATCGGTCACCCGCCTGCGGCCCATTCTGATGACGGCAGTCACCACCATGGCCGGGGCGATCCCGCTGATCATCTCCAGCGGCCCTGGCGCAGAGTCTCGCCTGGTGATTGGCACGGTGATCATGGCGGGTGTAGGCGCGGCCACGGTGTTTACGCTGTTCGTGGTACCCGTGGCCTACGATTTGCTGGCACGCTACTCAGGCTCCCCTGGCGCCGTGAAGCGACAGCTGGAAGAAGAAATTGCCAATGCGCCGGAGGCCGACCACGAACCGCTGGCTACGCCCGAGCGCTAAGCAACCTCTTCTACCGAGCAGACAGACAACCAGGGCGCCAAAAGGCGCCCTGGTTGTTAAAGAGTGCTGTTGAAGACTGCGCTTGAAGATCGCTAACGCACTGTACGCGATTACTCGCAGTCGCCGATGCGCTCGCCTTCGATCACGGTGTTCATGGTCAATTCGCCCATGGGTGACTGGGTGAAGATATCCACGCTGCCTTCGATACGCTCACCCATGAAGCGCATTTCACCGTCGATATTGGCTTCGCCGCCTTCAGCACGACATACCATGCTGTACGAGAGGCCATCGGCATTCATGTCTTGATGCTGCAGCTCGCAGCCCTCTTCTTCTTCGATGAAGCCAAACTCTGCGCCATCCAGCTCTTCTTGAGTGATGCACTGACGTTCGGTTTCGGTCTGATCGGGAATCTGCATGTCACCGCTGATACTGGTTACGCTGACGAACTCCCATTCGCCAGGCGTCACGTTCGGTGTTTCCGCCAGAGCGACCATCGGGAAGGCCAATAAGGCCGCTACTGCCATGTGACGTTTCATCATCGTTTTTTCTCACTAGGTTAATTGGGCAAACCCGCTCATATCCTACCTGATTCGTTCCGCTTGTGCCCGCCCCAGGCAGGGCTGTTACACTGGATATCCTTTTTTCACCTGGCAGGGCAACCGCCATGCATGACGACGCGCTGGTTCCTCACGACTTTTATTGCCCTTACTGCGACACGCCACTGACCTTCGTGATCGACACGTCACAGGGCAGCCATGATACCTGGGAAGACTGCCATCAGTGTTGCGCGCCGATACGACTGCAGGTGGTGGTATCGCCTTTCACAGGTGAACTCGACGCCGTCATCACGGGTAGAGACGACGACGTCTTGTGAGCCATGATCAGGCCGCGTCAGCCTGCTGCATCTGAGCAACCCGCTTGGCCTCGCTGCGGCGCATGAAGTACCACGCCAGCAGCGTCGCCAGCGAAACGGTCAGAATGATCAGCGTCGCCAACGCGTTGATCTTGGGAGATACGCCCATGCGCACGGAGGAGAACACCACCATGGGCAGCGTATTGGCGCCGGGGCCTGACACGAAACTGGCGATCACCAGATCATCCAGCGACAGCGTGAACGCCAGTAGCCAGCCTGCCGCCAGTGCTGGTGCAATGACCGGCAGCGTCACGCAGAAGAACGTCTTGACCGGCGGCGAGCCAAGGTCCATGGCTGCCTCTTCGATGGAGCGATCCAGTTCCCGGAGCCGCGCCGACACCACCACGGCCACATAGGCACTGCAAAACGTGGTATGGGCAATCCATATCGTCGCCATCCCCCGGTCAGCGGGCCAGCCGATCAGCTGAGCCATCTGCACGAACAGCAGCAGCAAAGAAAGCCCGGTGATCACTTCGGGCATGACCAGTGGTGCCGTCACCATGCTGGAAAGCGCCGTCTTGCCTCGAAAATGGCCATAGCGGGTCATCACGAAGGCGGCCACCGTGCCCAGGCACACCGCCATGCTGGCAGCAAAAAAGGCGATCTTGAGACTGGTCCAAACCGCCGAGAGAATCTGCCGGTCACGGAATAGCTCGCCGTACCAATGAGTCGAGAAACCCGCCCACACCGTCACCAGGCGCGATGAGTTGAACGAGTAGAACACCAGCACGAACATCGGCAGATAGAGAAACAGCAGGCCAAGCACCAGCATCACCGTGGTAAAGCTGGGGCGCCGAGAAGACGTCATCATTGTTCGAGCTCCCGTGACTGGTAACGGTGGAACCATACGATCGGGATCAACAACAGCAACAGCATGACCATCGCCAACGCCGCGGCCACCGGCCAATCACGATTCAGGAAGAACTCTTCCCAAAGCACCTTGCCGATCATCAGGGTGTCAGGCCCTCCCAACAGCTCGGGGATCACGAACTCACCCACCGCAGGAATGAATACCAGCATGGAACCCGCCACGATGCCCCCCATGGAAAGCGGCAAAGTGACTTTCAGGAAGGTATTCACTTTACGCGACCCCAGGTCTGAGGCCGCTTCCAATAACGACGTATCCAGACGCGTCAGATGGGCATACAGCGGCAGCACCATGAACGGCAGGTAGGCATACACGATGCCCACGACGACCGCAAACTGGGTATTCATCATGCGTAGCGGCGAGTCGATGAGGCCGATGCTCAGCAGCAGATTGTTGATCAGGCCATTGTTGCTGAGTATGCCCATCCACGCATACACGCGGATCAGAAACGACGTCCAGGAGGGCAGCATCACCAGCAGCAGCAGAATCAACTGCCAGCGACCCGGGGCACGAGCCATGGCATAGGCCATGGGATAACCGAGCAGCAAGCACACCACCGTGGCGGTAAATGCCGTCTTGATGGAGCCCCAGTAAGCCGCGACATACAGCGAGTCGGTCAGCAAGAACAGATAGTTGCCGACATTCAGGAAGATACTCAGGGTTTGATCGGCATACTCGACCAGCGGCCCGTAGGGAGGAATGGCAATCGCCCCTTCGGAAAGGCTGATCTTGAGCACCAACGCAAACGGCAGCAAAAAGAACAGCGTCAGCCAGGCCAGCGGGAACGCAATCACCGCGCGCCGCCCCAGCTTCATGCGCTTGATCATGCCGGTAAAGCCAGATGGCATCATGGTAGGCAATCTCCTTCAAGAGACCGAATCATCAGCGATTCAACACGATAGCGCTGTGATCTTCCCAGTAAACGTAAACGCTATCCTCCCAGGTGGGACGATCACCGCGACGCTCCGTGTTGGCCATGCTCACCTTGATCAGCTTGCCCGAGGCCGTGCGCACGTAATACAGCGAATACCCCCCCAGATAGGCAATGTCGTCCACCTTGCCAGCTTCCCAGTTGTATTCGCCGGTTGGCTGTTCACGGGTCAGCCAGATTTTCTCGGGGCGCAGAGCGGCCCATACTCGACGGTCCACCGCCTGGGTAGTGATCCCGTGATCGAGATAGATAGGCCTTGAAAGCGAGGGGCTGGCGATGCGGCAATGGTCGGCCGCGTCCTCGATGATCTCCCCTTCGAACACGTTCACGGTACCGACGAATTCGGCCACCATGCGGCTAGCGGGGCTTTCGTAGATATCGACCGGAGAGCCCACCTGCTCGATCCAGCCATCGGCCATGATCGCCACGCGATCCGCCATGGTCATGGCCTCTTCCTGATCGTGAGTCACCATGATGCAGGTAACGCCTACCTGTTCGATGATCTCGACCACTTCCAGCTGCATTTCCGTGCGCAGCTTCTTGTCGAGGGCGCCCATGGGCTCGTCCAGCAGCAAGAGCTTGGGCCGTTTGGCCAATGAGCGCGCCAAGGCCACCCGCTGGCGCTGGCCGCCAGAAAGCTGATGCGGCTTGCGCTTGGCAAAGCGTTCCATATGCACCAGTTTCAGCATCTGGGCTACCCGCGCCTCGATTTCCGCCTTGGGCAGCTTGTCCTGTTTCAACCCGAAGGCGATGTTCTGCGCCACCGTCATATGCGGAAAGAGCGCATAAGATTGAAACATCATGTTGATTGGGCGCTTGTGCGGCGGCATGTCGGTAATGTTTTCGCCACTCAGCAGGATGCGGCCCTCGCTCGGCGTCTCGAAACCCGCCAGCATCCGCAGCAAGGTCGACTTGCCAGACCCAGAGCCCCCTAACAGGGCGAAGATTTCGCCGCGTTTGACCTGCAAATTCACGTCATCCACCGCCAGCGCGTCATCGAAGCGCTTGCTCAGGCGTTTGACTTCCAACACGATATCTTCAGCAAAGCGCGGAGCTTTTCCCTGTGGTCTCAGCGACGGGGGAATGGCAGATGACGAGGATGAAGTGTCGTTCGACAGGGGCGTAGTGACCATTCGCCACTCCCATCAAAAGGCCCGAGAAGCCGGGCGATAAAAGACGAACAGCGAGCCAGGCAACTGCCCGGCTCGCTGTCAGACAAGGGTCGGTTTAGCGACCAGACTTGACGCGGTTCCAGATACGAGTACGCGCACGCAGCACGTCCTGCGGCTTTTCCGCCTGAACGTACAGGTTCTGCATGACGTCTGCATCCGGATAAACCGCGGGATCATTCAGCAGCTCCTCGGAAAGGAACTCGTTCGCAGCCAGATTGGGGTTGGCGTAGCTAACGTACTCGCTAATCTCGGCGGCAATTTCCGGGTCGAGAATAAAGTTGATGAACGCATGCGCGTTCTCGGGGTTAGGCGCATCGGCCGGCACGGCCATCATGTCGAACCACAGCGCAGCGCCCTCTTTCGGGATGCTGTAAGCGATGGTGAAGTCACGCCCCGCCTCTTCAGCTCGGTCTGCTGCCTGGAACACGTCGCCCGAGTAGCCAGCCGCGACGCAGATTTCGCCATTGGCGAGATCCGAGATATAGCGCGAAGAGTGGAAGTAAGTGACGTGGTTGCGTACGGCCGCAATCACTTGCCCGGCGGTTTCGATGTCCTCCAGGTTTTCACTCAGCGGGTCGCCGCCCGAGTAGGCAATGGCCGGCGAGAGCATTTCGTCTGCCGAGTCCATCATGGAGATGCCGCAACCGGCCGCATGCAGAGCCGCGGTAATTTCCGGATCAAAGAGCAGTGCCCAGCTATCCACCGGGGCATCGTCACCGAGAATCTCCTTCACTCGCTCGACATTGTAGCCAATGCCATTGGTGCCCCACATGTAGGGGATGGAGTACTGGCTGCCCTCATCGATGGCTTCCAGGTTGGCCATCAACTCCGGGTTGAGGTTTTCGAAGTTGGGCAGCTGCTCGTGGTCGAGGGGCTGGAACACCCCCGCTCTGGCTTGACGGGTAAAGTAGTAGTTGGAGGGTACGACCACATCGTAGCCCGAGCGGCCAGACAGCAGCGCCGCATCGAGGATCTCGTTACTGTCGTAGACATCGTAGGTCACGGAGATACCGGTGCGCTCGGTGAATTTCTCCAGCGTTTCCGGCGCAATGTAGTCGGACCAGTTGTATACCCGCACTTCATTGCCGTGAGCAGTCCCGGCCGCTACGGCAAAAGCCAACGCCGTAACGGCCACTGAACGTTTTGGGATGTTCCCCATCTAGCTACTCCTTATCTCGAAAATCTGCCTGGGCTCGAAAGCCTACCCGGTCTCGAAAGTTCACTTGTTTCAACAGCGCCCGGCCCGCGGGTCTGCCGCATCAGGCAACGGTCATGGTGGCCACTTTTTCTACTCGTTTGCCGCTGCTGAAAAACAGCTTAGGCCATTCTGCTGACCGTGCGAATTTTGCGACGCAGCGACGTCCATCGCAAGTCCAAGTGAAAAATTCTTGCATTACCCTGTTGGTGACCCCACATCCAAGGGCGCAGGCAAACTATAGACCTTGGCTATTGGCAGCATCATTTTTTCCAATTTTAGCTATTAGTCGTAGTTCGCTAATATGTTCAGCAACTTTTCCAACTACCATTCACTCACTGCGGAGATGTTTTCAATGTCTTTGATCAATACTGAAGTAAAACCGTTTAAAGCGACTGCTTACCTGAACGGCGAGTTCGTTGACGTTACTGAAGCGGATCTGAAAGGTCAGTGGTCAGTGTTCTTCTTCTACCCCGCTGACTTCACCTTCGTATGCCCCACGGAGCTTGGTGATCTGGCCGACAACTACGAAGCCTTCAAGAAGCTGGGCGTCGAGATCTACAGCGTCTCCACCGACACCCACTTCACCCACAAGGCGTGGCACGACAGCTCCGAGACCATTGGTAAGCTGCAGTACCCGATGATTGCCGATCCGACCCTGCAAATTTCACGCAACTTCGAAGTACTGATCGAAGAAGCTGGCCTGGCCGAGCGCGGCACTTTCGTTGTCGACCCCGACGGCAAGATCCAGATCGTCGAAATCAACGCGGGCAACATCGGCCGTAACGCCGAAGAGCTGCTGCGCAAGGTCAAGGCTGCCCAGTACGTTCGCGCCAACCCGAACGAAGTGTGCCCGGCCAAATGGAAAGAAGGCGAAGAGACTCTGGCCCCGTCTCTGGACCTCGTAGGCAAGATCTAAACGCCTACCGCTGCCGACCCGGCGCGTGTCGGTCGGCAGCATCACACCCGGGCATGTCCCGGGTGTCTTTTTTTCAGCACCCTGTTAATGCATCCCTGTTTTCCCACACGCTTGCCCCTTATCGCATACCCAAGGCTGGCGTGCCTGGTCGAGAACGTTCTACTGCTGACTACGAGGAACCACTGTCATGCTGGACGCCAATTTAAAGAATCAATTGAAAGCGTATCTGGAAAAAGTGACTCAGCCCTTCGAGATCGTTGCGTCCCTCGATGACGGTGCCAAGTCACGCGAGCTGCTGGGCCTGCTGGAAGACATCAGCAGCCTGAGCACTCAGATCACCCTCAAAACCGACGGCCAGGATGCGCGCAAGCCCTCCTTTGCTCTCAACCGTGCTGGCGAAGAGACCGGCGTCGTGTTTGCGGGCATTCCCATGGGCCACGAATTCACGTCGCTGGTACTGGCGTTGCTGCAGGTCGGCGGACATCCGCCCAAAACGTCGCAAGAGCAGCTCGATCAAATCAAGGCGCTGGACGGCGAGATGCTGTTCGAGACCTATTACTCGCTCTCCTGCCAGAACTGCCCGGACGTCGTCCAGGCGCTGAACCTGATGGCCATCTTCAACCCCAAGGTGCGCCACGTCGCCATCGACGGCGCCCTGTTCCAGGAGGAAGTCGAGGCCCGCGAAATCATGTCGGTGCCCAGCATCTACCTCAACGGCAAGCCCTTCGACCAGGGTCGCATGACGCTGGAGCAGATCCTGGCCAAGGTGGATACCGGCGCAGCCGAGCGTGAAGCCAAAAAACTGAGTGACAAGGCAGCCTTCGACACGCTGGTCATCGGCGGCGGCCCGGCGGGCGCGTCAGCGGCCATCTACTCTGCGCGCAAGGGCATCAATACTGGCGTTGCCGCCGAGCGCTTCGGTGGTCAGGTGGCCGACACCATGGGGATCGAGAACTTCATCTCCGTGACCCATACCGAAGGCCCAAAGCTGGTCAGCGCCCTGGAAGAGCACGTCAAGCAGTACGAAGTGGACGTCATGAACCTGCAGCGTGCCACCGCCTTCAAAGCAGCAGAAACCGAAGGTGGCCTGCACGAAGTGACCTTCGAATCCGGCGCCAAACTGAAGAGCAAGACCCTGGTACTGGCCACAGGCGCCCGCTGGCGGGAAATGAACGTGCCCGGCGAGCAGCAGTATCGCAACAAGGGCGTGGCCTACTGCCCCCACTGCGATGGCCCGCTGTTCAAGGGCAAGCGTGTTGCGGTCATTGGTGGCGGTAATTCAGGCGTCGAAGCGGCCATCGACCTGGCAGGTATCGTCGGCCATGTGACGCTGGTGGAGTTCATGGGTGAAATGCGCGCCGACGCCGTGCTGCAGAAGAAGCTCAAGAGCCTGCCCAACGTGGATATCGTGCTGAACGCGCAAACCACCGAAGTGACCGGTGATGGCAGCCGCGTCAACGGCCTGACCTACAAGGACCGCCAGACCGACGAAGTCAAGAACATCGCTCTGGAAGGCATCTTCGTACAGATCGGCCTGGTGCCCAATACCGAGTGGCTGAAGGGCTCCCCCATCGAGATGTCACCGCGTGGCGAAATCATCGTCGACGCCCACGGCATGACCTCGGTGCCCGGCGTGTTTGCCGCAGGCGATGTCACCACCGTGCCCTACAAGCAGATCATCATTGCCATGGGCGAAGGCGCCAAAGCGTCGCTGGGCGCCTTCGACTACCTGATCCGCAACTGATTCATCCGCATAAAAAAGCAAAAGACCGTACCCAGGCCCGCCTATTCAGGCGGGCTTTTTCATGCTTGCCGGAACAGGCGGACTGGGCACGATAGACCCATTCACCGTGGCACCGGCATGGCACGCCAGCTCACCGGCCGACAGCAGCCCCTGGACAGATGCCAGTGACGTGAGGGTGATGCCGTGAGTGGTATGGACCTCCCCCTGAATACTGCCGCTGATCGAGATATTCTCTTGTGCCGTCACGATGCCATGAATTCGCGTGGCAGCGCCCACATGACTCCCTACCACCGCCTCATTGGCACATTCGACGGCGACCTCAACCATCAGCGCTTCAGGCTCCGGATGGGTGATCACCGCCACGCCGAGACGACGCTTCTTGCGCCGACCATCCATCACGATGATCGTCATGACCACAACGCCCACGATGATCAGCCATGTTTCCATCTGCATGGCACTTTCCCCCGCTCGAACCAGCGTTGTTTATAGCCGTAGGGAGGCGCCAGCGGTAGCCGGAATATCGCACAACCACAGACGTATCTTCACGCTTTGCAAGCCCATCCCGAAGCGTACATTAACGTCATTCGGTCTATTTTGGTGAAGCCTGCCCAAAGGGTGGCGTTTCGCTGCACGGCGACCTTGCCCTACTCCGCAGGCATATCTCATGTTCAAAAAAACCAAACCTCACGCTGAACACCCCGCCCTTCCCACCACTGACCTTCAGCCTGCGCCAAGCGAGCTCAAGAGCCTGCCTGGTGCCCGCCAGAGCACGTCGGTGATCGGCGGCAAGACACAGCTTCGTGGGGACATTCAGAGTGACGAGGACCTGACCATCGAAGGCCAGGTCACCGGCACCATCCTCTGCAAACAGCATACCGTCAAGCTCGGCGCCACGGGGCACTTGCAGGGCGATGCCTACGCACACACGCTGAGAATTTCCGGTACCGTAGAGGGCAATCTCGTTACGCTGCACAAGGCCACGATCCACGGCGGCGCCAAGGTCACCGGCACGATCACGACGCCCTGCCTGGTGCTGGAAGATGGCAGCACGTTCCACGGCACCATCGACATGAACCCCGACAACGAGGTGTTCAAGAGTGTCTTTGCTGACAAGCCTGCGCCCAGCTCCGCGCCTCGTCAGAAGAAGACATCGGAGGCGACCAAGGCGGAGGACTCCACCGCCAGCGCGTAATGCAGGCGGTGGGCGACGTCAGTCACGCCCACCGCACACCGGGCACGCCGGGTCACGCGGCACCTGGAAATGACGCCACTGCCCGCTGAGCCCATCGAAGGCCGACAGCCCCTGATGTGCCTCACCCGCACCGCTCAGCAGTTTGAAGGCCTCGACGGCTTGAAAGCAGCCAATCAAGCCTACCAAAGGGGCCATGACGCCACTCTCGGCACAGCTGAGGGCTTCGTCTTCGCCCTCCTCAGGGGGATAGAGGCAGGCGTAGCAGGGGCTATCTGGCTGACGCGGGTCGAATACCGCCAGCTGGCCGGAAAAGCGGATAGCCGCTCCCGAGACCAGCGGCACACCGGCTCGCTGCGTCGCGGCATTGATGGCATAACGGCTGGAAAAACGGTCGGTACAGTCCAGCACCACCTGAGCCGAGGCCACCAGCTCTGCCAGCAGCTCGCCTTCGGCGTGACGCTCGATAGCCACCACCTGGCATTCAGGGTTCAGTGCTTCAAGGCGCTGCTGCGCCGAACGCGCTTTGTTGAGGCCCAGGCTGGCCTGCTGGTGGGCTATCTGGCGCTGCAGGTTGGAAAGCTCCACATGGTCGGCATCTACCAGGGTAATCCGCCCCACTCCCGCCGCCGCGAGATACAGCGCGGCTGGCGAGCCCAACCCGCCAGCCCCGATAATCACGGCGTGGGCGCCGCGCAGTCGCTCCTGACCCTCGATATCCACTTCGGGCAGCATGATTTGGCGGCTGTAACGCAGCAGCGCCTGATCGTCCATCATTGGCTTACTTATCCTCGAATTCCTCGAAATCAGGAATGTGGAGATTGAAGCTCTCTTTCACTTCTTCCATCACCACATAGCTCTTGGACTCTTTCACCCCTGGCAGGGTCAAGACCACATCCCCCAATAGTTGGCGATAAGCGGCCATTTCCGGGATGCGGCATTTCAGGATGTAGTCGAACTGCCCGGACACCAGGTGGCACTCCTGAATTTGCGGCAGCTTTTCCACCGCGCGCCGAAACTCATCGAAGACCGCAGGCGACTGGGTCTCCAGGCTGATCTCGACAAACACCAGCAGGTTCGCCTTCAGGGCGCGAGGGTCCAGAATGGCCTGGTAGCCACGAATGATACCGGCACGCTCCAGGCGCTTGACCCGCTCCAGACAAGGGGTTGTGGATAACCCAACTTCTGCGGCGAGATCCACGTAGGAAATACGCGCATTTTCCTGCAAACAGCGAAGGATCTTGAGGTCGATACGGTCCAGCGTTCTATTTTTTGGTTTCATGGCAGGATCCAATACAAATGAATCAGGCGGTCAATAAAGGTGCCCCAGAGTAACCCGTTCATGGCCCCCCATGTCTTGCACACTTTCAACGTTCTGATAGCCCGCCGCCAACAGTGCCTCACGCACACTGGCCGCCTGCTGGTAGCCATGCTCCATTGCCAGGCAGCCACCAGGGGCCAGGTGGGCCTTGGCCGCCTCGATCACATGAAGCAGGTCTGCCATGCCGTTGGCATCGGCAACCAGCGCCGAGTGCGGCTCGAAACGCACGTCGCCCTGGCTCAAATGCGGATCATCGGCCGCAATGTAAGGGGGGTTACTGACGATGATATCGAAAGGCGGCTCCTCTGCCGGAGGCACGAACGCGCTGAGCCAATCACTCAACACAAACCGGGCATTGGTGATCCCCAGTGCGTCGGCATTGCGCTCGGCCAGCGTCACGGCTCCGGGGCGAATGTCGGCACCGATGACCTGCCAGCCCGGCTTTTCACTGGCCAGCGCCAGCGCAATGGCGCCCGTGCCCGTTCCCAGATCCAGTAGCCTGCCCACCGGGGCAGCGGCGCGAGAAAGCGCCACCTCCACCAGGGTTTCCGTGTCGGGCCTGGGAATCAGCGTGTCGGGAGAAGTCGCCAGCCGCAGCCCCCAGAACTCTCGCTCACCGGTAAGATACGCCACCGGCTGTCCCTGGGCACGCGCGGCTACCAGCGCCTCGAAACGGGCTCGCTCCCAGGTGGGGCATTCGCGATCGCCCCAGGTATAGAGCCACGTGCGGCTGCACTGGGCAGCGCAGCCCAGCAATACCTCGGCATCCAGGCGCGGCGTGGGCGAGCCTGCCTGCGCCAACCGCTGGGCCGCCTGTGACAGCAAGGCGTCGAAGGTCATCAGCCGTCCTGCAGGGCCGAGAGCTGCTCTGCCTGATACTCATGGATCAGGGGCTCGATCACGTCATCGAGCTGCTCGCCGCTGACCACTTCGGTCAGCTTGTAGAGCGTCAGGTTGATGCGGTGGTCGGTGATGCGACCTTGAGGAAAGTTATAGGTCCGAATCCGCTCACTGCGGTCTCCCGAGCCGACCAGCGAACGGCGTGCATCGGCCTGCTCCTGGCGCTGTGAATCCACGGCATTGCGCTTGAGCTTGGCCGCCAGCAAGGACATGGCCTTGGCACGGTTCTTGTGCTGGCTGCGCTCTTCCTGGCACTCTACCACCACGCCGGTGGGCAAGTGGGTGATGCGAATCGCCGAGTCGGTGGTGTTGACGTGCTGGCCACCGGCACCGCTGGAGCGGTAGGTGTCCACCCGCAGGTCGGCGGGGTTGATGTCCACATCGCCCACTTCATCCACCTCGGGCATGACCGCCACGGTACAGGCAGAAGTATGGATACGCCCCTGAGACTCCGTCGCGGGCACGCGCTGTACCCGATGGGCGCCCGACTCGAACTTCAGCCGTGCGTAGACGCCGTCGCCCTTGACCCGGGAGATCACCTCTTTATAACCGCCCTGCTCGCCATGGCTGGCACTGACGATTTCTACCCGCCAGCCGCGCTTCTCGGCGTAACGAGAGTACATGCGGAACAGATCACCGGCAAAAATCGCCGCTTCATTGCCACCGGTGCCCGCCCGCACTTCCAGAAACACGCCACGGCCATCGTCAGGGTCCTTGGGGATCAGCAGACGTTTCAGCTCGACGTCCAGCGCTGCCAGCTGTTCGCGGCCATCGCTGATTTCCATTTCTGCCAGTTCACGCATCTCCGGATCACTGTCACGGCTCAGCTGTTCGGCCTCGGCGATGCTGTCTTCGACCCCGCGGTAACGTTGCCAGGCGGCCACCAGCTCTTCCAATTCAGCATATTCCCGCGAATAGTCACGGAAGCGCTGCTGATTGTTGATCACCTCGGGATCGGACAGCAGCATGGCCAGCTCCTCGAAACGGTCGGAGAAGCTATCCAGGCGTTGGCGCAAAGTCTCTTTCATGCGGGTGTATCATCCTTCTGGCGTTTTACCGGAGGCGCAGGCTGCTCGAAGGCAGGTTTGGGCGGCAGTAACAGGCGCGGCGCGGCGTTGAGCAATTCATGGTTTTCCTGCGAAGCAGCGTCACGAATGGCAAGCGTGGGTTGATGCATGAAGCGGTTGGCCAGCTGATGAGCCATCCGCTCGATGACTTTGGCCGGGTCTTCCCCCTTGGCAAGGCGTTCCAGCGCCTGCTCCCGCGCTTGATCGCGCAGCGCTTCGCCATGACGACGATAATCTCGAATCACTTCGCCGCCATTGCGAATGCGGCGCTCATGCTGCCAGCTGCCGACGCCGTGTTCAATCAGCGACTCGGCCTGGTCGGCGGCCACTTGGCGATGGCGGCGATTCTCTTCGATGACCTCTTCCAGGTCATCCACGGTATAGAGAAACACATCGGCCAGCTCACCCACCTGTGGCTCGATATCCCGTGGCACTGCAATATCGACCATGAAGACAGGCCGATGACGGCGCTTCTTCAGGGCACGCTCGACCATACCCTTGCCCAGAATCGGCAGCGGGGAAGCCGTGGACGAGATCACGATATCGGCATGCTCCAGCGCATCCGGAATCTCGGGCAGAGTGATGGCCGTCCCGCCCAGCGCCGCAGACACCTGTTCGGCACGCTCCCGGGTACGGTTGGCCACGGTGAGCTGACGCACGCCCGCCTCATGCAGATGGCGCGCCACCAGCTCGATGGTTTCTCCGGCACCGATCAAAAGCGCCCGTGCACGACTGAAATCATCGAAGATACGGCTGGCCATGCTGACCGCCGCGTAAGCCACCGACACGGGGTTCTTGCCGATACCCGTTTCGGTGCGCACCTGCTTGGCCACGGCAAAGGTGTGTTGAAACAGCCGTTCCAGCTCTCCCCCCAAGCCCTTTGCCTGGCGCGCCTGCTGATACGCGTCTTTCAACTGCCCCAGAATCTGCGGCTCACCCAGCACCATGGAGTCGAGCCCGACCGCTACGCGCATCAGGTGGCGAGCTGCTTCGTTGTCATGATAGTGGTACGCACAGCGTGCCAAATCATCGACCCGCAGATTGTGAAAGCGTCCCAGCCAGTCCAGCACGGTTTGCTCGCCTGCGGCATCGGTCACGCAGTAGAGCTCGGTACGGTTGCAGGTCGAGAGCACCGCGGCTTCGTGGATATGTGGCAGGCCACGCAGCTCGGCCAACGCGCTTTCCAGCTGCGTTGGCGTAAAGGCCACCTGCTCACGCACGGCCACGCTGGCAGTACGATGATTAATTCCCAGGGCAAGAAGCGTCATGCGGTCTGCGTCTTCGCTAGTGGATCGGTCGTCACGTCACTGTTCGTCGTTATCGCTTGGAGAGGAGCCGAACAAGGCAGCTTTACGGGTGAATTGTGCTGACTCGGCCCGCTTTCAAGGTGGAACATTCTATCACAACACTGCATGTTCTGGCGCACACCACTTTGCCGCAGGCAGCCAAGCCGCTATGCTGAACACTCGGCCACTTGATCGAGATACGCATGCCCCACCGCGCAACACTTCCGGGTTTGTCCCGAGCACTATCGGGTCTCCCTCTGTTACCGCTGGCCGCGACGCTGCTGTTGAGCGGCTGTCAGCTGTCCTCCACGCTTCCAGATCGCGGGTTCATGAGTGCTAGCCGCGACCCCATGCTGACGGCCCCGCCGGTCACACGCGGCCTGGATGCGGCAGGGCTCAGCACGCTGCTGGCCGCCGAGCTGGCTGGCCAGCGCGGCGACTATCGTTATGCAAGCCGTGGCTACCTGGAAGCCGCCCAGCGCTACAGCGCGCCCGGGCTGGCCGAGCGCGCCACCTTTGCAGCACGCTTTGGCAACGACGCCGCGTTGATGGAAGCATCTGCGCTACGCTGGCGCGAGCTGTCGCCCACCGCGGAAACGCCCAACCGGCTGCTGGCCGCCCTGTCACTGCAGCGCGGTGACTGGCTGGACAGCCTGGAACAGCGGCTGGTGATTGCCGAATCGGGCGGCTACGGCGACATATCGAGTTTCGCCGAGCTTGCGGTGGCGGAAGCAGCGCCACTCAATGTCCTGGTACAGCCGTTACGCACCTATCTGGCGCAACCGGTTGCTGCCGAGCGCGACTCCTACAGCGATGTGCTGCTGGGCACCGCGCTCATCGAAGCCGCCCTGGGCGAGACACAAACCGCTCAGCAGCACCTCGACCTGGTCGAGCAGCGCGAGCCCGAGTCCGCAGCACTATGGCTGGCCAAGGCACGCCTGGCGCTGGAAAGCGGCGACCACCGCGCAGCTCAGCGGGCGGCCCAGCAAGGGCTGAGCCTGTCACCCGATGACGTGCGCTTCATTCTCATGCTGGCCCAGGCCGAAATCCGCCTCAACAACATTACCGCCGCCGAAACCCAGACCAACGCCCTGCTGGAAACCCACGGCGGCAATCAGGAACTGCGCATCGCCCTGGCTCAGCTCTATCTCGAAGAGGGCCACAGCGAGCCCGCCTATCGGCTGCTGCAGCCTCTGATCGGCCAGGACAGAATTCCCAATATTGCCTACTTTCTGCTGGGCGCCATTGCACAATCTCAGGGCGATATCGACAACGCCCTGCTCTATTACCGCCAGGTGCGCGATGGCAACGAGTTCCTGCCTGCGCGAGCAGCCGCCGCTCGCATGCTGATCGACGACGACCGCCTGCTGGACGCGCGCGCCTTCCTGCGCATCGAGCGCATGCGCCACGACACCTACTTTGGCGATCTGGTACTGCTCGAAGTGCAGCTGCTGGACGATCTCGCCATGGAGCAAGAGGCAAGCGCCCTGCTGGACCGAGAAATCACCCGCACGCCCGACGACACGCGACTGCTGTACCTGCGTGCCATGCGTGGCTGGGAGATGGGCGACCTGGCCGCCATGGAGCGCGACCTGCAGCAGATCCTGCGCACCGAGCCCAACAACCCCGATGCCCTGAATGCGCTGGGCTATACCCTGGCCGACCTGAACATCACCGAGCGCCTGGAAGAAGCCCGGGACCTGATCGAGCGCGCCTATGAAGTCGATCCCGACAACCCGGCCATCATGGATAGCCTGGGCTGGGTATACTTCCGACTGGGCAAACTGGATGACGCCCTGGCGTGGCTGGAAAGCGCCTATTCGCGACTCCCCGATCAGGAAGTATCCGCCCACTTGGCCGAAGTGCTGCATGCCTTGGGGCGCAGCGACGAAGCGCGTCAAGCCATCGCCCGAGCCATGCGGCGTGCCGACCATCACCCCCAAATAGACGAACTGCTGGAACGGCATCCTGAACTAACGCCCGCCAGCACGCCCTAATAGTGCACTCTTCTGGATCCAGACCCTACTGACATGGAGCTTCTAATGTTGACTACGTCATTTCCCTTCGCTCGTTCGGCAAGCCCCCGACTGTCTGGTCGCCTGCCTACTGCGCGTCTATGGGTAGCCGCCCTTGCTCTCTTGACCTTGGCCGGCTGCGCCAACCAGGCACCAGTCGACGAAAGCGGTCGTCAGGCAGGCCAGTGGGAGCGCCAGCAGGCGCAGGTCGAAGATTTCGATAGCTGGACACTGGTGGGCAAAGCAGGCTTGCGCACCCCCCAGGAAAACATCAGCGCCAACCTCGACTGGAACCAGACACCGTTCTACTTCCGCATGCTGATCAGCGGTCCCTTTGGCGGCGGACGCAGCGTACTGGAAGGACGTGAAGGACGCTTTTCGCTGAGCACCAGCGATGGCCGCTTCGAAGCCGAAACTCCGGAAGCCCTGATGGAAGAGCAGTTGGGCTGGTCACTGCCGGTACGCGCCATGCCCGACTGGGTGCGCGGCTTGCCCGGCGACCACGCCAGCTATCAGCTGGAAACCGACGAGCTGGGCTTCCCCCGCTTCCTGCAGCAGGATGGCTGGGAAATCGACTACCGTGACTGGGAGCGGGTAGAAGAGATGTGGCTGCCCCGCCGTCTGGTGATGAACTACGGCGAGGTACGCATCACCCTGGTAGTCAACCAGTGGCAAGCTGCCAGCCGCACGGCCGAATAAGCGCCGCTTCATCGCCCTGCACTTTCATTTTAGAGAACCGGCATGTCCGCAACACCCCATTCGCTGATTCTACCGGCTCCGGCCAAACTGAATCGCATGCTGCATATCGTGGGCCGTCGACCAGACGGCTACCACGAGCTGCAAACGCTGTTTCAGCTGATCGACCTGTGCGACACGCTGACGCTCACGCAACGCCAGGACAGCCGTATCGAGCTGACCACGCCGCTGGCAGGCGTTGCCGACGATGACAATCTGATCGTCCGTGCCGCACGCCTGCTCCAGCAGGAAAGCGGCCATCACAACGGCGTATCGATCTCCATCGACAAGCGCCTTCCCATGGGCGGCGGCCTCGGTGGCGGCAGCTCCAATGCTGCCACCGTGCTGATGGGTCTCAATCAGCTGTGGCAGCTTGGCCTGGATCGCCAGACCCTGGCCACGCTGGGGCTGAGCCTGGGCGCCGATGTGCCGGTGTTCGTGCATGGCCACAGCGCCTGGGCAGAAGGCGTTGGCGAACGGCTCACTCCTGTCACGCTGGACACCCCCTGGTTTGTGGTGATTCACCCCGGCGTGAGCGTCTCGACGCCCGCCATCTTCCAGGATGCGGAATTGACACGCGACAGCCTCCCCATTACTATGGCGCGCGCACTGCAGGGGGGAGCGGCCGAATGGCGCAACGACTGCGAGGCAACGGTCAGGAAAGGCTACCCGCTCATTGCGGATGCACTTGACTGGCTCGCACAGTATGCACCGTGCCGATTGACCGGTACGGGCGCTTGTCTGTTTGCCGCCTTCGACACACAAGAGGCAGCACAGGCAGTGGCCAAGCAAGCCAACCAGCGCTGGAAAGCCTGGGTGGCCAAAGGGCTCAACACCTCTCCCCTACAAGATGCTCTGGGCTGCTGAAAGCGCCCGGTCGTCGCATCAGGCTGTTTGCTGGGGTATCGCCAAGTGGTAAGGCACCGGTTTTTGGTATCGGCATTCCCAGGTTCGAATCCTGGTACCCCAGCCAATCCTGATGTTGATCTGCGTTTTCTCCCCTGATCCCCAACACTGCAAAGGTGGCTGCGCGTGTCAAAATTGATGGTCTTCACCGGGAATGCCAATCCCGAACTCGCTCAAAAGATTGCCGAGAGCTTGGACAGCCGCATGGGTAATGCCACGGTGGGTCAATTTAGCGACGGCGAAATCGCGGTCGAGATCAATGAGAACGTGCGTGGCAAGGATGTCTTTATCCTGCAATCCACCTGCGCGCCGACGAATGACAATCTGATGGAACTCATCCTGATGGTCGACGCCCTGCGTCGTGCATCGGCTGCTCGTATCACGGCAGTGGTTCCCTACTTCGGCTATGCCCGCCAGGATCGTCGTGTACGCTCCGCCCGCGTCCCCATCTCGGCAAAAGTAGTGGCCGACATGATGGTAAAAGCAGGCGTCGACCGCGTCATGACCATGGACCTGCATGCCGACCAGATTCAGGGCTTCTTCGATGTGCCGGTGGACAACGTCTACGGCTCTCCGATCCTGCTCGACGACATCGAACGTCAGAACTACGACGATCTGGTGGTGGTATCCCCCGATGTCGGCGGCGTAGTGCGTGCTCGCGCCATCGCCAAGCAGTTGAATGCCGATCTGGCCATCATCGACAAGCGCCGCCCCCAGGCCAACCAGGCCCAGGTCATGCACATCATCGGTGAAATCGAAGGCCGCACCTGCGTGGTCGTCGATGACATGATCGATACCGCAGGCACCTTGTGCAAAGCGGGTGAAGCCTTGAAAGATCATGGCGCGGCGCGGGTCGTCGCCTATGCCACCCACCCGATCCTGTCGGGCCCGGCGGTAGACAACATTACCAACTCCGTACTGGATGAAGTCGTGGTGACCGACACCATTCCGCTGGCCGACCATGCGCGTCGCAGCGGAAAGATTCGCCAGTTGAGCGTTGCTGGCCTGATTGCGGAAGCCATTCGCCGCGTCAGCAACGAAGAATCCGTCAGCGCGATGTTCCATTGATCGCCTGATGTGACAAGCCCCCTTCTGGGGCCATGGGAACGTCGTCGTCTGGTCGCGGGCGGCGGCGTTTCCTTACTTAAACCAAGAGGCAATTAACATGTCTGATTTTATCCTGAAAGCCAGCGTTCGTAACGACCTGGGGAAAGGTGCGAGCCGCCGCCTGCGTCGTGCGAACCAATTCGTACCGGCCGTTGTGTACGGCGGTGAGAAAGGCGCGCAATCCATCTCTGTCGAAAAGACCGCTTTCTACAAGGCGATCGAAGACGAGTCGTTCTTCTCTTCCGTCATCAAGCTGGTCGTCGACGGCAGCGAAGAGCAGGTCGTTGTTCGTGATCTGCAGCGCCACCCCTTCAAGCCGCTGCTGACCCACGCCGACTTCATGCGCGTCGACGCGACTCACGCCATCACCATGAACGTGCCGCTGCACGTGGTGAACGAAGAGAAGTGTGTGGGCATCAAGGACCAGGGCGGTGAACTGCACGTACTGGCCAACGAAGTTGCCATCAGCTGCTTGCCGAAAGATCTTCCTGACTTCCTGGAAGTGGACATCAGCAAGGTCGAGCTGGGCACCACCCTGCACCTGTCTGACCTGACCTTCCCGGCGGGCGTCACTTCCGTTGACCTGTCCCACGGTGAAGAGCACGACAACGCCGTACTGAGCATCACTGCTGTCAAAGTACGTGTTGAAGAAGAAGGCGAAGGCGACGCAGCAGAAAGCGCCGAGTAAGCCGCCGAGTAAGCCAAGGCGCAGCGGTATTGCGCCCCGAGCCATGCCCGCATGGCTCGGAAATGATAAAATCAAGCGCCTCGGCGCTTGATTTTTTTTTGCGACTCGAGACACGCTGCCATTTTCATCCTACTGGAGCTGAGCACATGAGCCAGGTAACGGCCATTATCGGGCTGGGCAACCCCGGCGCTGACTATGATGCAACCCGCCACAACGCCGGTTTTTGGCTGGTCGAGGCCCTTGCCCGCAGCGCCCATAGTGAACTGCGCCCGGAAAAGAAGTTTCTGGGGCTTTATGCCAAGGTACGCTTGGGCGAGCACGAACTGCACCTGCTGAACCCCTCGACCTTCATGAACCGCAGCGGCGCTGCGGTGGCTGCGCTGACCCAGTTCTTCAAGCTCACTCCAGAGAACCTGCTGGTCGCCCATGACGAGCTGGACCTGCCCCCCGGCCAGGCACGCTACAAGACCGGTGGCGGGCACGGCGGCCACAACGGCCTGCGCGACATCATCAGTGCACTGGGCAACCAGAAGCAGTTCCACCGCCTGCGTATCGGCATCGGCCACCCCGGGGAAGCACGCCAAGTGGTCAATTACGTGCTGGGCCGCCCTGGCAAAGCCGAACAGGAAGCCATCGCGCACGCCCTGGAGGAGAGTCTGGCCACCCTGCCGCTGGCACTTTCCGGCGATTGGGCTAAAGCCATGAACCGCCTTCATAGCGTAAAATAGCACCACGTTTGATCAGTCGTGTGATCGCACACGTTTATTCACTGTTGGCCAGTGCCTCACGAGATAGCGCTGGCCTAGCGGCCAGGAAGTAATGTATGGGCTTTAACTGCGGTATTGTCGGCCTACCCAACGTAGGCAAATCCACCCTGTTCAATGCACTGACGAAGTCAGGTATCGATGCCGAGAACTTCCCGTTCTGCACCATCGAACCCAACGTCGGCATCGTTCCCATGCCAGACCCACGCCTGGATAAGCTGGCAGCCATCGTCAAGCCCGAAAAAGTCCTGCCGACCACCATGGAATTCGTGGATATCGCCGGCCTGGTAGCGGGTGCTTCAAAGGGCGAAGGGCTCGGCAACAAGTTTCTCGCCAACATTCGTGAAACACAGGCCATTGCCCACGTGGTGCGCTGCTTCGACAACGACAACGTGATCCACGTGGCCAACCAGGTAGACCCCCGCGCCGACATCGAAACCATCAACCTGGAACTCGCTCTGGCCGATCTGGATACGGTCGAAAAAGCCAGCCAGCGCCTGGTGCGCGTGGTCAAGGGTGGCGACAAGGACGCCATGGCCACCAAGGCGGTGCTGGACAAGATTCAGCCACATCTGGCAGAAGGCCAGCCACTGCGCAGCTTTGGCCTGGATGAAGACGAGAAACGCCAGGTCAAAAGCTTTGGTTTCCTGACGCTCAAGCCCACCATGTACATTGCCAACGTCAATGAAGATGGTTTCGAGAACAACCCCTACCTGGACATCGTCAAGGAGATCGCCGCCGAAGAAGGCGCTGTGGTCGTACCGGTGTGCAACCAGCTGGAAGCCGAAATCGCCGAGCTCGACGACGATGAGCGCAGCATGTTCCTGGCCGAAATGGGCATGGAAGAGCCGGGGCTGGATCGCGTCATCCGCGCAGGCTATGCCCTGCTGGGCCTGCAGACGTACTTCACCGCAGGCGTCAAGGAAGTACGTGCCTGGACCGTCAAGCAGGGGGCCAGCGCCCCGGAAGCTGCCGGGGTCATTCACACCGACTTCCAGAAAGGCTTCATTCGCGCCGAAGTCATTGCCTATGACGACTACGTCTCGCTGGGCGGCGAACAGGGTGCCAAGGATGCCGGAAAATGGCGCCTGGAAGGCAAGGACTACATCGTCAAGGATGGCGACGTGATCCACTTCCGCTTCAATGTGTAACGAAGCAAACAATCAATGCTTGACGAATGACAAAGGGGTGGGTAATATTCGCCCCCGTTGCACGGCTACGTAGCTCAGCTGGTTAGAGCACATCACTCATAATGATGGGGTCCCCTGTTCAAATCAGGGCGTAGCCACCAACACCGAATACCGCTAGCAATAGCAGAAGCCCGCTGACTCAGTCAGCGGGCTTTTTCGTTTCTAGACTTTTCTTGGTTAGCTCAGGAGAGCGTCGGGCGGTTCAGGAACACCGTCAGCGCCCGCGTCAGGTAATCCACATCTCGCGTACCGGACGTTTCACGAATCGAGTGCATGGCCCACTGCGGCAAGCCCACATCGATGGTCGGCACGCCCACTTCGGTCGCCGTGATCGGACCGATGGTGCTGCCGCAGCCCATATCCGCCCGGGTGACGAATGACTGCACAGGCACATCGGCTTCTCGACACACATCGCGAAACAGTGCGCCGGTCACGCTGTTGGTGGCATAACGCTGGCTCGCGTTCACCTTGATCACCGGCCCGCCGTTGATGGTCGGCCCATGCCGCTCATCGTGCTTGTCACGGAAGTTGGGATGCAGCGCATGGGCGTTATCGCAGGAGATCATCAGTGACGACTGAATCAGTTGAATCAGTGACTCTTCAC
Source organism: Vreelandella hamiltonii (assembly GCF_014651795.1). Taxonomy (NCBI): domain Bacteria; kingdom Pseudomonadati; phylum Pseudomonadota; class Gammaproteobacteria; order Oceanospirillales; family Halomonadaceae; genus Vreelandella; species Vreelandella hamiltonii. The sequence continues at coordinate 60,481 of NZ_BMXO01000001.1, forward strand.
TACCCCCGCCCACCTGCCCATTCAAACGCTTGAGCACGTCTCCCAGAAACGGCCCCTGTGCACCGCAGGCGCTGGCGCTACCGACCTCTTCATGGTCGTTGGCCACCAGTAACGCCCCCTGCTCGCCATCGCACGCCAGCAGCGCCTCCAGCCCAACGAAGCACGACAGCAAATTATCCAGCCGGGCACTGGCCAGCAGCTCCTGACGCAACCCCACCAGCGCAGGCGGCTGCACGTCGTAAAAGCCCAGCTCGAAATCGACGATATCCACGGCACGCAGCCCGTGCTGGGCTTCCAGCCACTGCGCCAACAGGTCGTTGAGCTTGAGATCGTTGCTCTGCAGCAGTACCGGTGCCATCTGGGTTTGCGGATTGATCGAACGACCGCCGTTGACGTCGCGATCCATGTGAATGGCCAGGCTCGGAATCATCGCCACCGGCTGCGCCACGTTCAGCAGCACGCTCTCCAGGCGCCCATCGGCATGGCGTACATGCACCCGCCCTGCCAGCCCCAGCTCACGGTCGAACCAGGGCGCCAACAGCACGCCGCCGTACACCTGCACCCCCAGCTGCATCCAGCCCGCCGAGTACTGCGTGGCATTAGGCTTCAAGCGCAACCCTGGGCTGTCGGTATGCGCTCCCAGCATACGCAGGCTGGACAACTTTCCGGCAGGCAGCTGGAAGGCGATCAGCGACGAGTCATTGCGCGTCACGTAGTAACGCTTGCCCGGCGACAGCTGCCAGTTGGCGGTTTCTTCCAAGCGTGTAAAGCCCGCCTGCTCCAAACGCTGCGCCATGTTCTGGGTAGCGTGCCATGGCGTGGGCGACTGCTGCAGGAAATCGCACAGTCGCGTTAAACGTTCTGCGTTGAAAGCCTCGGACATGGAAATCCTCTTTACAGTAATGATTGAGTCTCACAGGCTAAATGACCTGCTACAATGCTCCCTCGGCCTACGCAACTCATGGGCTAACTGCGTGTCTAGGGAAGAATGAGTGTACACAAATCCGGGAGAGCTTGACTGATGAGCTTGTTTGCAACGCTTTCGCGCTCGGTCGCCCTTGCTGTCATGCTGGTGATGACCAGCCCGGCAGCGATGGCGCAACTGGCGCCGACCGACGAACAACGCCAAGCGGCCGTAGAAATTGCGGATTCGCTCCGCTATGGCCACTACGCGAACATCAATTTTGACCAGCAGTGGTCCGAGGAGGCTTTCCAGCGCTACCTGGACATTCTCGATGGTCAGCGTGCCTATTTGCTCAACCGTGATATTGAACCCTATCGTCATCTGGAAAACGATATGGCAGAGGCCCTTTTCGAAGGAGAGTTGGACGATGCCTTTGCACTCTACAACCGCCTGAGCGAGCGCCACACCACTCGCCTGGAGTGGCTGCTGGCACGCCTGGACGAAGGCCTCTCGCTGGAATTCGAAAGCGACGAGCGCCTGGAGGTGGATCGTGAGAGCGCTCCCTGGGCCAGTCGTGAAAGTGAACTCGATGAACTGTGGCGCAAGCGTCTCAAGAACGACGCCTTGACCCTGGCACTCACCGGTCAAGACGACGAGCAGATCGAGAATAACCTGCGCCAGCGCTACGAAGGCCAATTGACCCGCCTGCGCCAGACCGAATCGGAAGACGTTTTCGGCCTGCTGATGGCCGCAGTGTCCAGCACCATCGACCCGCACACAGGCTACCTGTCGCCCCGCCAGGGCGAATCCTTCGACATTCAGATGAGCCTTTCGCTGGAAGGCATTGGTGCCCTGCTGCAAGCCGACGGTGAATACGTCAAGGTCTCCAGCCTGGTACCCGGCGGCCCCGCCGACCGCGCTGGAGTGCTCGAACCCGCTGACCGCATCATTGCGGTAGGCCAAGAAGATGGCGAGATGGTCAACGTCGTGGGCATGCGCCTGGACAACGTGGTCGACCTGATTCGCGGCCCCAAAGGCTCGGTAGTACGCCTGGACGTCGTGCCTGCTCAGGCGGTGGACATGACCCGCTCGCAAATCGTGGAAATCACCCGCGACACCGTTAGCCTGGAAGACCAGGCCGCCAAGGGCGAAGTTATTGAAGTCATGCGCGATGGCGAGCCGCACCGTATCGGCGTCATCACCGTGCCGACTTTTTACGTTGACTTCGACGCCTGGCAGGCAGGAGAAGACGAGTATCGCAGTACCACCCGCGACGTGGCTCGTGAGATCGAGAACCTCAAGCAAGAGGGCGTCGAGGGCATCGTGCTGGACCTGCGCAATAACGGCGGCGGCGCCCTGCAGGAGGCCAACTCACTGATCGGCCTGTTCATCGATCGCGGCCCCACGGTACAAGTGCGTGACGCCCAGGGCCGTATCCAGCTCTACGGCGACACCGAAGCAGGCACGCTCTACGACGGCCCGCTTACCGTCCTGGTGAACCGCCTGTCGGCCTCGGCCTCCGAGATTTTCGCGGGCGCCATTCAGGACTATGGCCGCGGCATCGTGGTGGGCGCCTCGACCTTTGGCAAAGGCACGGTACAGACCCTCAACGACCTGAGCCATGGCCAGATCAAGCTGACACGCGCCAAGTTCTACCGCATCTCTGGCGACAGCACCCAGAATCGCGGCGTAGAGCCGGACATCGCCTTCCCCAGCCTGATCGATCCCGAGCGCATTGGGGAGAGCAGCCTGGACAACGCCCTGCCTTGGGACACCGTCCAGAACGTTCAGTATCGTCGCTACGGCTCGCCGGAAACGCTCCTGCCCACCCTCATCTCGCTACATGAGGAGCGCGCCAAGGGTAACCCCAATTTCCGCTACCTGGAGCGCCAATCCACCCTGGCCCGCCAGTTGCGCGAACAGCACACCAGCGTCAGCCTGAACCGCGAACAGCGCCAACGTGAGCTGGAAGCTCAGGAAGCCGAGCAGCTGTCACTGGAAAACCAGCGCCGCCGCGCACTGGGTCTCCCAGAACTGGAAGAGTGGATGGATGCCCGCAGCGACGGCACCCAGGATGACGAGACCGACACCGAGCGCGACGAAGCCGCTCCCGTCGACCGCGCTCATGTGCTGGAAGCCGCCGAAATCCTGCTCGATTTCGCACACCTGGAGAAAGCCCAGCGCATGGCACGCCGCTGAGCAGCCCCTGCCCCGACGCCTGACGGCGACGGGGCAGCCTGTCCAGGCAAAACGACCCGCGCAGAACGCTCCATGCAAAACGCCAGCCCTTGGGCTGGCGTTTTGCCATATGAACGAATCGACTGATGGAACCACTTACCCCGTCAGCACAAGGCCGCACGCCGAGCTGGCCGATCTCCCATCTTCAACAGGCGCTTCGTCAAGCCAGCCAGCTGCACTTCGCTGCCTTTTGCCCCCGCCTCGATAATGGCCATGGCCCATGCAGGCAGCTGCGGCGCAAGATGATAGTATACCCACTGCCCTTCACGCTGGTCGATCAGCAGACCACACTGGCGCAACTGCGCCAAGTGACGCGACACCTTGGGCTGCGACTCCTCGAGCGCATACGTCATTTCACATACGCACAGCGACCGCTCCTGGGCGATCAGCAGTACCAGCATCAAGCGCGTCTCGTCGCTCAAACATTTAAAGACCTGCAGCGCCTGCAAGCCAGTTGCATCCTTCACGCGCTTCTCCAACGTTCGTTACCGTTCTGATGCTCATGCTACCGAAAAAGCTGGCGACAGGGCATCATTAAACGCCTCGAGCAAACGCAACGGACACAACAAAGCCTTGCCATGCACCAGAGTTTGATATGCATTAGAGCTTGATAAGCACTAGAGATAGAGAAAAAGGAAATATGGCGAACTACGAAAGGGAGGAGAATTGAGCGGCTAGATCGATAATACGTGAAGCAGTGAAATGGCTCCTCGAGCAGGACTCGAACCTGCGACCCAATGATTAACAGTCATTTGCTCTACCAACTGAGCTATCGAGGAACATCTGTGCGTCAGCAACGAAACATGCTTCGGCAATAAAAGCAGAATAGCGAATTGGCTCCTCGAGCAGGACTCGAACCTGCGACCCAATGATTAACAGTCATTTGCTCTACCAACTGAGCTATCGAGGAACATCTGCATCGCTATTGCGCTTGAGCGAGAACCCTTGCCAACCTGTTAACTTTTCAGTCATTTGCCGAGAGTTCGGGTTGGTGTTTGGCTCCTCGAGCAGGACTCGAACCTGCGACCCAATGATTAACAGTCATTTGCTCTACCAACTGAGCTATCGAGGAACTGCTCAAACACGGTGCGTAGTATACTGATAGAAACGCGCGGGTCAAGTCTCGATTACAAGTGGAGTGCTAGCCGCTGGTTCGGTGTGTCCGTATAATGCAGCCATTCAGCGGCAGGCGACTGCCCAACGATTTTTTCATTCATCCCTCGTCTCTTCAGAAAGACGACCCATAGACGACAGGTACCGATGGCGAAGAAGCTCTTCATCAAAACGCACGGCTGCCAAATGAACGAGTACGACTCCTCTCGGATGGCAGACCTACTCGGCGAATCCCATCAGCTGGAACTCACCGACAACGAGAAGGAAGCGGACGTCATTCTGCTGAACACCTGCTCGATTCGTGAAAAGGCACAGGACAAGGTCTACCATCAACTGGGCCGTTGGAAGAAGCTCAAGGACGCCAACCCGGAACTGGTCATTGGCGTAGGTGGCTGCGTGGCCAGCCAGGAAGGCGAAGCGCTGCGCAAACGCGCACCTTACGTGGACATGATCTTCGGGCCGCAAACCCTGCATCGCGTTCCCCAGATGCTCGACGCCCGCAAGAACAACCAGATTGCGGCAGTGGATGTCACCTTCCCTGAGATCGAGAAGTTCGACCACCTGCCCCAGCCCAAGTCGGATGGCGCCACAGCGTTCGTGTCGGTGATGGAAGGCTGCTCCAAGTACTGCACCTTCTGCGTGGTGCCCTACACCCGCGGTGAAGAGGTCTCGCGCCCCTTCGAAGCCGTGATGGATGAGGTGATCCACCTGGCCGACCAGGGCGTACGGGAAATCAACCTGCTGGGCCAAAACGTCAACGCCTACCGCGGCGACAATGAGGATGGCGACGAGATCGACCTGGCCGAACTGATCGCCTGCATTGCCGCCGTGGACGGTATCGACCGTATCCGCTTCACCACCTCGCACCCGGTGGAGTTCACCGATAGCCTGGTCGATGCCTTTGCCGATATCCCGGAGCTGGTGAGCCACCTGCACCTGCCGGTACAGTCTGGTTCCGACCGTATCCTGAGCGCCATGAAGCGCGGCCATACGGCGGAAGAGTACATCGAGAAAATGGAGCGCATCCGCGCCAACCGCCCGGACATCAGCTTTTCCTCCGACTTCATCATCGGCTTCCCCGGCGAGACCGAAGAGGATTTTGAAGCCACCATGGACTTGATCCATCGCATCGGCTTCGACCACTCTTTCAGCTTTGTCTACTCGGCGCGTCCGGGCACCCCCGCCTCGGGCCTGCCCGACGACACCCCGGAAAGCGTCAAGAAGCAGCGCCTGGCCATTCTGCAGGAGCGCATCCTGCAGCAGGCGGCGCAAATCAGCCGCCGCATGGTGGGCTCTACCCAGCGCATTCTGGTAACCGGGTTCTCGCCCAAGGACCCCGGCCAGCTCTCCGGGCGCACCGAGAACAACCGAGTCGTCAATTTCCGTGCCGCCAACCCCACCGAGCTGATCGGCTACTTCGTCGATGTCGAGATCACCGAAGCGCTGCCCAACTCGCTGCGTGGTGAACTGGCCTCCGCCGAGCGTTATTGAGCCTTCTCTTATCCTGGGTAATTGCCCCGACCCCGTCGGGGCATTAAGCTGAAACGTACACACACCAACGAAAGGGTTTCCTACTCTTGAGCCAGCCATCACCTCAGGCCAATCGCATCATTACCCTAAGCCTTGAACCCAATGACCCGCAGCGCCTTGCTAGCCTCTGCGGCCAGCAGGACGAGCACCTAAAGCTGATCGAGAGCCGCCTGGACGTGACGTTGCGCAACCGTGGCAACGTTTTTCAGCTGGCCGGTGCAGCCAACCGCATCAAGGCGGCTGCCAATGTCCTCGAGCACCTGTACCGCGAAACGGCGGCCGCCGAGCTATCGGCAGATACCGTCCACCTGTTCTTGCAGGAGTCCGGGCTAGAGGCTCTGGAGGAAGAGGAGGACGGTGAAGGCGGCAGCGACGAGGTGATCATGCGCACCCCCCGTGCCATGATCAAACCCCGCGGCCTGAACCAGCAGCGCTACGTGCAGAGCATCCGCGAACACGACATCAACTTCGGCATTGGGCCTGCGGGTACTGGCAAGACCTACCTGGCAGTGGCCGCTGCAGTCGAGGCGCTCAACCAGCAGGAAGTGCGCCGCATCCTGCTGGTACGCCCGGCCGTCGAAGCAGGCGAGAAGCTGGGCTTCTTGCCCGGCGACCTGGCCCAGAAGATCGACCCTTACCTGCGCCCGCTGTACGACGCACTCTATGAGATGATCGGCTTCGAGCAGGTGGCCAAGCTGATCGAGCGTCAGGTGATCGAAATCGCGCCGCTGGCGTACATGCGTGGCCGTACGCTGAACAACTCCTACATCATTCTCGATGAGAGCCAGAACACCACGCCGGAGCAGATGAAAATGTTCCTGACGCGGATCGGCTTTGGCTCGACGGCGGTGATTACCGGCGACATCACCCAGGTGGACCTGCCGCGCGGCCAGCGCTCGGGGCTTTCCCAGGTGCTGGACGTGCTCAAGGAGACCCCCGGCATCGGCGTGACCCACTTTGCCGCCAAGGACGTGGTGCGTCACCCGCTGGTGCAGCGCATCATCGAAGCCTATGACGAGTTCGAGTCGCAGCAGGAAGTGGCCGAACGCGCCCGCCGCGAGGCGCGTCAGCAAGAGCGCGAAGCGCGCATGCTGGCCCTCGAACGTCAGGGTCATCGCACTGGAGACGGCGACTCATGAACGAGCCGATGATCGATCGGCAAGCGGCCATCGACGAACCGCTGCTGCCCTCTCTCGACCAGCTCACTCAATGGGTGAGCTGCGTGTTTGCTCGCCATCCAGACGACGACCGCCAGGAGCTGACCATCCGGTTCGTGGATGAAGCCGAGAGCCAGGCGCTGAACCGCGACTACCGAGGCAAGGACAAGCCTACCAACGTGCTGTCGTTCCCTTTCGAGAACCCGCCTGGCATCACGCTGCCTCTGCTGGGCGATCTGGTCATCTGCCATGCGGTGGTGGCCCGAGAAGCCCAGGAGCAGCACAAACTGCTGGAGCACCATTACGCACACATGGTGGTTCACGGCACCCTGCACCTGATGGGCTATGACCATATCGAAGAGCAGGAAGCCGAAGAGATGGAGCAGCTCGAGCGGGAGCTGCTGGCGACCCTGAAGATCGATGACCCTTATCAGGCGTGAGCGGTTTTGTTGCAGAAAGCTGCCGCTAGCGGTGGTGTCTGCCGCCACTCAGTGATACAACGATGAGCGGTCATCATCCCCTTTATCGAACTACCTTGCCCGTAACTGAGAGAACTGACGCAATGAGCGAAGACCGATCGAGCAATCCCAATCAAAAATCATGGCTCGAGAAACTCTTTGGCGCCCTTTCCGGAGACAGCGACGAACCCAGCTCACGAGATGAGCTAATGACGTTTCTACGCCACACGGCCGGCAAGCTGAAACTGGATCAGGACGCTATCATGATCATTGAAGGCGCCCTCGACATCAGTGCCCAGCAGGTTCGCGAAATCCTCATCCCGCGCTCTCAGGTCACCGCCATCGCCCTGGACCAGACCAGTGACGACTACCTGCCGCTGATCCAGGAGACCGGCCACTCCCGCTACCCGGTGGTGGGTGAAAATCTCGACGACGTCAAAGGCATTCTGCTGGTCAAGGACCTGCTGCCGCTGCTCTCCCAGACCCAGGCACAGCGCGACGCCTTCAAGCTGGAAGACGTGCTGCGTCCGGCCATGTTCATTCCCGAATCCAAGCGCCTCAACAGCCTGCTCAAGGAGTTCCGCGACACCCATAACCACATGGCCATCGTCGTGGACGAGTATGGCGGCACCGCGGGCATCATCACCATCGAAGATATCCTCGAACAGATCGTCGGGGATATCGAGGACGAGCACGATACCGACGAAGAGGACGATATCCGCACGCTGGAAAACGGCCACTTCGCCATCCGTGCCTTGACGCCCATCGAAGACTTCAATGAACGCTTTGGCACGGCCTTTTCCGATGATGAGTTCGACACCGTGGGGGGGCTGGTCATGCAGCAATTCGGCCACCTGCCCGGCCGTGGCGAGCACACTACGCTAGGCGGTTGGCGCTTTATCATTCTGAATGCCGATAACCGGCGCATCCGCCTGCTCGAGGCCTATCGTGAACGCGATGCCGACGACGAGACCGACACCGACTAGCCACCACTGGCGCTGCGTTACCGTTGCACCCTGCTGACAGGATATTGCTATGAGGTTGACTCCCACGTTACCACTTCAACTGCTGGCCGCCCTGGTGGCCGGTGGTTTTACCACGCTCACCGCCTCCCCTTTCGAACTCTGGTGGCTGGGGCCTGTCGCCATTGGCCTGCTCTTTCTGGGCCTGCATCAGCTGAGCCCGGCTCAGGCCGCGCTGAAGGGCTGGCTGTACGGGGTCGCGCTGTTTGCCAGCGGCACCTCCTGGGTATACGTCTCGATCCATGATTACGGCTATACCGGCATGCCCTTGGCGGTCTTTCTCACCGCGCTGTTCGTGACCGTACTGGCGCTGTTTTTCGCGGGTACGTTCTGGCTCTATCGACGCTTCGTCGGCCCCCGTTGGGCAGTAGTGACCTTCGCCGGTGCCTGGGTACTGGGTGAGGTACTGCGCACCTATCTGTTTACCGGGTTTCCCTGGCTACTGGTGGGGTCGAGCTACGTCGACTCGCCCTTGGCCAGCTGGGCTCCGGTCGGCGGTGTCTATTGGCTCTCATTGCTGGTCGTTTTGAGCGGCACCCTGGGTGTGGCCTTCCTGTGCCGTCAGTGGTGGGCAGCGCTGCCGCTGGCGGCCATCTGGCTCACGCCTCTGGCACTGCCCCAGCACTGGACCACGCCGGTGGACGAACCCACTCGCGTGGCCCTGCTTCAGGGCAACCTTCCGCAGCTACTGAAATGGACACCGGAAGGCCAGCGCAGCGCTGCCAACATCTACAGCGACCTGACCCGTCAGGTCGCAGACGATGCTGACCTGATCCTGTGGCCAGAGACCGCGCTGCCTATGATCGACAGTCAGGCGCGCCCGGTACTGGAGCGCGTGCAGAGCAACCTGCCACCTGAAACGGCGCTGCTCACCGGTATCGTGCAACTGGACGAGGCCAATCGCTACTTCAACAGTGTGATTGGTATCGGCAACGTGGAAGGCAGCTACCAGAAAGAGCATCTGGTACCGTTCGGTGAGTACTTGCCGCTGGAAAGCGTGCTGCGCGGGGCGATCAACTTCTTCGACCTGCCCATGTCCAGCTTTAGCAAGGGAGCATCTCATCAGGTGCCCATGCAGGCCGCCGGGGTCACCATCGGTAACGCGATCTGTTACGAAATCATCTATCCGCAACTGGTGGCACGCCGCGCCATGGATAGCGATGTCATCGTCACGATCTCCAACGACACCTGGTTCGGCGCCTCCATCGGCCCACACCAACACCTGCAAATGGCGCGCCTGCGTGCGTTGGAAAATGGCCGCTACGTGGTGCGTGCCACCAGCAACGGCATTACCGCCATCATCGACCCCCGCGGCAGGCTCGTCGACCGTGCACCGCAGTTCGAAACCACCTACCTGACCGGCGAGTTCCACGCCATGCAGGGGCTCACGCCCTTCACCCGCATGGGTAGCTGGCCCACCTGGCTGCTGGCAGGCCTGCTGTTGCTGCCTGGGGTTGTACGTCGCCGCGCAGGATAACGCACCTTGCTAGCCCTGCCTGCTGCCGGGCCCCCGCATTGACGCCGTTGACCGGCGAGCGGGGGCCTTGCTTTTAGCGGGCCGAGGGGGTTTCCCCCAGCACTTCTGGAATGGTCATTTTCACATAGCGGCCTGGGGCGGGCTCGATCACCTTTAACTGCCCCTCTCCGGGCTGACGGGCTGGCACCATTTTCTTCGGGTCGGCATCCGCGTAGCCGTTTTCCGTCACCCAGGCCTGCCAGTGCGGCCACCAGGAGCCTTCGTTGAAGGTCGCCCCTTGCTGCCATGCATCGTGGGAGTCCGGCAGCTCGTCGTTCGTCCAGTAGCCGTACTTGTTCTTGTGCGGCGGGTTGACGATCCCGGCGATATGCCCGGAGCCCCCTAACACGAAGGTCACTGGCCCCTTGGGCAGCAGCGCACCGTAGTAAGTACTGTTCCACTTGGCAATGTGGTCTTCCTTGGTCGAGACGAAATAGCTGGGCGCCGAGATCTTGCGCAGGTCGATCTTGACGTCATCCAGCTCGATGCCACCGGGCTCTACCAGGCGATTTTCCAGATACATGTGGCGCAGGTACCAGGCGTGGGTACCTGCGGTCAGGTTGGTGCCATCGGTGTTCCAGTAGAGCAGATCGAACGCCGCAGGCTCGTCACCTTTCAGGTAGTTGTTGATGTAGAACGACCAGAACAGGTCGTTTTCCCGCAGCAGGTTGAAGGTGTACGCCATGGAGCGACCGTCCAGGTAGCCCTTGAGCTGCATGCTCTGCTCCAGCCCTTGAATGACGCGCTCGCTGAGAAAGACGCCAATGTCGCCCGGGTCGCGGAAGTCCTGCAGCGTCGCCATGTAGGTCACCGACTTGACCTTGCGGCCACGACGCGTGCTGGTCAGGTAGGCCACCGTGGACGCCGTGAGCGTTCCTCCCACGCAGTAGCTGACCAGGTTGACCGACTTTTCGCCGCAGGCCTGCTCGATGGCCTCCATGGCACTGATCGGCCCCAGCTGCATGTAGTCGGCCCAGGTGATGTCGCGTTGAGCAGGGCCAGGGTTGCGCCAGGAGATCAGAAACACCGTGTGCCCCTGCTCTACCAGCCACTTGACCAGCGAGTTGTCATCGCGCAGGTCGAGAATGTAATACTTGTTGATCCATGGCGGCACGATCAACAGCGGCGTCTTGAAGGTTTTCTCGGTGGTCGGGGCGTACTGAATCAGCTGAATCAGCTCGTTTTCGTATACCACAGAGCCCGGCGTCACGGCGATGTTGTCGCCGACCCCGAAGGCGCTACGGTCGGTCATGCGTACGTTGATCCCTTCGGCCGAGTTGGCCAGGTCTTCGCGCAGGCGGGTCAGGCCGTCCACCAGGTTCTGCCCCTTGGTCTCCAGCGTACGCCGCATGACTTCCGGGTTGGTGGATACGAAGTTGGTGGGCGACATGGCGCTGACCAGCTGACGCGCATAGAACGCCAGGTTGCGCTTGTGGGTGGGGTCCAGCCCGTTCAGGCCGTCGATCAGCTCCTCGACCATCTGCGAAAACAGCAGGTACTGCTGCATGATCGCCATGTAGTAGGGGTCCTGGCGCCAGGCCTCGTCGCTGAAGCGGCGGTCATGCTTGGGGGGCGTGATCAGCGGCGTGACCTGCTCGCCCGCCATGGCGCGAAGGCCCTGCTGCCACAGCAGCCACTGGTCCTGGATCAGCCGCGATTGGGTTTGCCACAGCAGGTTGGGGTTGCTCATCAGCGACTGGGCTGCCGCCTCGAAGCTTTCACGCATGTCACGGTAGACCGAGTCTGCGGCTTCACTGGGCACGATGCGCTGTAGCAGGTCTTCGAGCAGCCCCTTGTACTGCTCGGCGACGTCGTCCAATTGAGCTTTCCAGGCCTCCATTTCCGACTGGGTTAGCGGTTGAGACGGTATTTTCCACCCTGACTGCATACGAGTTCCCCCTCGCGTGCCGAGCATTGTTCGCTCTGACAGCTCATCCAAAAGAACGCGGCGCCTCATCGGCGCCGCGAACAGTATGTGATATCAGCTCTTGCGTGACGACTGGCTGGTGGCCTTGGCCGAGGACTCGCCCTTCGCGGTTGCCGTGGCCTGTTCGCTCATTTTTTGCCCGGCTTCGCTGAACAGCTTCTCCATTTCTGTCTTGAACTGCAGGGTCATCTCGCCCATGGCGCGGGCATCTTCCTGCATCTGCTGGGAAAGCTCGTTCATCATTTCCGCTTGCCGGGTGCCGAAATCACGCAGGCTTTCGGCATCGTTGATTTCGGTGGCGCTGCGAATACGCTCGGTCCCCATCTGGCTGTAGCGCTTCATGGCTTCCAGCTGGTACTGGGTCATCTTTTCCATGTTGTTGAGCATCAGCGAGTTCATCTTGCGCATCGGCTCGAACATCTGGCGGGTCTGGGCGCTGAACGCCTCCATCATCTTGTCTTGCATTGTGGTAGCTCCTGTCTCTCATTCCCTGGCATGAGCCTGGAGTGGCTCATTCACATCGCAATTATTGTGCATCGCACAAAGAGTAATCGCTGGCTTGCCACTTGACAACTCTGCTTTGGCGGCAGCCCTACCCTTTAGCGCGGGTTCGTGACGAGGCGGCTTTCGCCTTGGTGCCTCGACTGCTGGCCGTGCTGGGTGCCTCTTGCTCCTCGCGGGACTGGCTGCTGCTGGTGGCACTGGAACCCGCCTGCCGCAGCATGTCCAGCATCATCTGCTGGTAGGTACCGAAGTTGGCCAGCCCCTGCGATAGCCCTTGTTGCATCATCGGCTGCTGCAGGAACGGGCGCATCAGGCTCATGGGGTCGTAACCCTCCACCCCAGACTCCATCTGGCGCTGGATGTTGTCCAGCAGGCTTTGCTGAAACGCCTCGACATCCGGTAGCCCCAGCGAACGCCGAAACTCGTCCGGCGTCAGGTCAAACTCAACGTTGATCTTCATAGGCGACTCCTTGACCGTCATGCTTGAGTGTAGCAGCGAACCCCGAAGCGTACCGTGGCGTTATCGCTGGCCGATGGCCGGTGTATCAACGCTGACATCGGCATTCTGCCCACGGTGGCGCAGCCAGTGGTCCAGCAGGGTCATGGCCATCATGGCTTCGGCAATCGGTGTGGCACGAATGCCCACACAGGGGTCATGACGCCCCTTGGTAATCACCTCCACCGGCTCGCCGTGCACGTCGATCGAGCGGCCCGGCGTGGTGATGCTGGAGGTCGGTTTCAGCGCCAGCCGTGCCACGATGGGCTGGCCACTGGAAATACCGCCCAGCACGCCCCCGGCATGGTTGGAGAGGAACCCGTCAGGGGTCAGCTCATCGCGGTGCTCGCTGCCCCGCTGCGCCACGCAGCCAAAACCGGCACCAATCTCGATGCCTTTTACCGCATTGATGCTCATCAGACCATGCGCCAGATCAGCATCCAGACGATCGAATACCGGCTCGCCCAGGCCTACCGGCACGCCTTCCGCCACCACGGTGATCTCTGCCCCCACCGAGTCCTGGTCACGGCGCAGCTGATCCATGTAGCTTTCCAGCTCAGGCACTTTGTCCGGATCGGGGCAGAAGAAGGCATTCTGCTCGACGCTGTCCCAGTCTTTGAAGTCGATCTTGATCGGCCCCAGCTGGCTCATGTAGCCACGAATCTGAATGCCCTGTGCCGCCAGTACTTTCTTGGCAATGGCTCCGGCCGCCACGCGCATGGCGGTTTCCCGAGCGCTGGAGCGCCCACCGCCCCGGTAGTCACGATGCCCATACTTGTGATGGTAGGTGTAGTCGGCATGGGCGGGCCGGAACTGATCCTTGATCTTCGAGTAGTCCTTGGAGCGCTGGTCGGTATTCTCGATCAGCAGGCCAATGGAGGTCCCCGTGGTCTTGCCTTCGAACACGCCAGAGAGAATGCGGACCTGATCCGGCTCCTTGCGCTGGGTAGTATGCCGGGAGCTGCCGGGGCGGCGGCGATCCAGGTCACCCTGCAGATCGGCTTCGCTAATCTCGATACCGGGCGGGCAGCCATCGACGATGGCCCCCAGCGCAGGGCCGTGGCTTTCGCCAAAGGTGGTGACGGTAAACAGTTTGCCAAAGGTGTTGCCAGACATGGGCGTTATTTCCTCACGCAAAAGACGCCGCATGGGCGTCGAGTTCAGCGGCGCTCAGGGCAAACACGCCCTGGCCGCCACGCTCGAAGTCAAGCCACATAAAGGGCACGTCGGGGAAAGCGGCCTCTACATGACGGTCGGAGTTGCCCACCTCGACGATCAGCCAGCCGTCGTCGCTCAAATGGCGGCGCGCGTCACGCAGAATACGCCGGACGATATCCAGCCCATCGCTGCCAGCGCCCAGCGCAAGGTCCGGCTCGTGGCGGAACTCGGCGGGCATGGTCGCCAGGTCGCGGGCGTCCACGTAGGGCGGGTTCGAGACGATCAGGTCAAATGTCTGCCCCTGAAGGCCGCTGAACACGTCCGACTCCCAGGCGCGCACTCGGTCACCGACACCGTGACGGGTGATGTTCTGGCGCGCCACGGCCAGGGCGTCCTGGCTGATATCCGCCAGCGCGACATCACAGGTGGGCAGCACCAGCGCCGTGGCGATGCCGATACAGCCGGAGCCGGTACACAGGTCCAGCACCCGAGCGGGGGGCTCTTCGGGGAACCAGGCGGCAAAGCCATCTTCGATCAGCTCGGCAATGGGCGAGCGCGGAATCAGCACGCGCTCGTCTACCGAGAAAGGGTAGCCTGCGAAGAAGGCCTCACCCAGCAGGTAGGGCAACGGACGACGAGTGGTGATGCGCTCGCGGGCGAGCTTGATGATGCGCGAACGCTCCATGGGGAGCAGCCGCGCATCGAGCACAGCGGGGTCGACGTTCCAGGGCAAGTGCAGCGCGCCCAGGCTCAGGGCGACCGCTTCGTCCCAGGGGGACTGCGTGCCGTGGCCATAATGCAGGCCCGCCAGGTAGAACTCGCTGGAGACCCAGCGCAGGTAATCGCGCAGCGTTATCAGCTCGTGTGCCAGCGTCGAATCGGGCAGTGAAAGCGTAGAAGTGGACAGCTCTTCAGGGGAGTGCGTGGTCACAGGGGCTCCTGGCAACATGACATCATGAGAGGATTGTACCTTTGACGCCACTCGGTTCACAGCCACGAGGTTCACAGCGACACCGGGCTCGCTATACTATGCATCTTTATCACCGTGTACTTTCACCGATGCCGAGCCGACCATGACGCGACACCTGCCCAACGACGACGATATCAGTGCCTTTCGCCAGGCACTGCAGGAAGCAGGCGTACGCCGTATTGCCACCAACCAGGCGGACCCCGGCAAACCCAAACGGCAACCCGACAATCGCGAGGCCCGCCGCCGCGCCGCCGTGGAAGGCAGCACGCTGCAGGGCAGCGGCCGCACCTCCGACGGCCGTGTCGAAGCCGTGCGCCCCTCCGAGTACCTGGAGTTCAGCGTGCCGGACCTGCCCTGGCGCACCTTCAGCCAGCTCAAACGGGGGCAAACCGCCTGGCAAGCAGGGCTCGACCTGCATGGCTACACGCTGGAAGAGGCCCGCCTGGAGCTGGAGAGCTTTCTGGGCGATGCCGCAGCCCAGGGGCTGCGCTGCGTGCTGGTGGTACACGGCAAGGCGTGGGGCAGCAGCGCGGATTTCCCTGTCTTGAAGAGTCACACCAACGCCTGGTTGCGAGAGTGGCCTGGCGTGCTGGCGTTTTGCTCCGCCACCGACGTGGATGGCGGCACAGGGGCGGTCTATATTCTGCTGCGCAAACGCGGCCAGTAGCTCACTCGGTAGCGTCCGAGGCAATACTGGGCATGCGCCGCTCCAGCGCCTGATCCGCCAGATGGCGCCCCAGGCGAATCAACTCGTTGGCGCGATGGAACTCATAGGTACTGCAAACGGTTTTGGGCACTTCGATCAGCACATCCGGCGGATACCCGGCCACCTTGTACTTGGCCAGCGCCGCCTGGGTGATATCGAACGACTCCAGAATCATGTCCAGCTTGCCCCACTCACGCTTGCCGCGCAGGTCGACGGTTTCATCGTCATCGTTCTCTTCTTCACCGCCGCCCAGGCCGCCCCACAGTCGGCGCGTGGTGGCGCGCACTTCGCTCATCCAACCGCCAATGTTGGCCTCTCGCTCGCGCTCCGAGGGGGTCTGCGGCGGGGCAGGCTCGTCACGGGGCAGCAGCTCTTCCAGGGTCACCGGCTGCGGGCTATGGGCCGTCGCGTTCACCGCCACCACAAAATCCGCTTCATGGGCGGCCAGAATGGGCATCATCGGCAGCGGGTTGAGCAGCCCGCCATCCACCAGCACCTGCTCGCCCAGGTTCACCGGAGTAATCACGCCAGGCACCGCAATGGAGGCGCGTATGGCGCGTAGCAGCGGGCCATTTTGAAACCACACTTCGCGCTGGCGTACCAGATCGGTGGCCACCGTGGTCACGGGGATCGGCAGATCCTCGATCAGTACGTCACCCACCAGCTCTTCCAGCTTGCTCATGACCTTGTTGGCCCGCATGGCCCCCATGGGGCTCCAGGTCACATCGACCAGCTTCAGCACGTCCAGATAGTCGAGATGGCACACCCAATCCCGATACTGGGGCAGCTTGCCCGATGCGTAGATACCGCCAATCAGCGCGCCCATGGAGCAGCCCGCTATCGAGATGATCTCGAAGCCCCGCGCTTCCAGCGCCTCGATCACGCCGATATGCGCGTAGCCTCTGGCCCCGCCGCTGCCCAGCACCAGAGCCACCTTGTTTCCCTCACCCAGCGCTCTCCCTGCCAACAGACTCACCACGGCACACCCTCCTTCTTATTTTTCACCGCTCTATTCTTCTCTTCACCGCTCTACTCTTCACCACTGGGACTACAGCAAATCACCTCGGCGACCTGGGCCACGGCCTGCGGCTCCAGATGAAGATGGTGCCCCCCCGCCAGCACATGGCGGGTGAGGCGGGGAACCGCCTGCCGAGCGGCCACCGCCCACTGGCGCTCACCGAGAATACCGCGCTCTCCTTCTATCAATAGCACGGGGGCTTGAATCTCTGCCAGTATGGCCAGCACCTGCTGCGGCGTCAGGCGGACCAGGGAAGGCTTCAGCAGGCGGCTGTCGGTGCGCATGGCGACCTTGCCATCCGCCGTGGCCTGGGTGTTACGCTCGACCAGCGGCCTGGCCGTGATAGCATCCAGCGGCGTCACGCCGCCTGCCACCCGGGCGGCAACGGCCTGTTCGATATCCGCATACCGGGGCGTGCGCGAAGCGACGCGGCGGTGGGCGGTGAGGCCCTTGCGCAGCTGGCTGGCCGTCTCCTCTGCGGGCGTATTCAGTGCCCCCAGGCCATCCAGCAGCACCAACCGTGCGACACGCTCGGGCAGCGCCGCTGCCAGCAGGCAGGAGACTGCCGCCCCCATCGAGTGCGCCAGCAACGTGGCCTGCTCGATCTCCAGCGCCTCCATGGCATCCAGCACATCGTGAAGGTAGTCCCACAGCGCATAGTCGCTGCCGAAGGGCGCATGGGCCGAGTGGCCGTGCCCGCGAAAATCGAGGGCAACGATACGAATGTTGAGTCGCTTTACCAGCAAGGGGGCCAGCCGCGAGAAGCTCGCCGCGTTATCCAGCCAGCCGTGCAGGGCGACCCACACCGGGGCATCGTGGCGCCCCCAGCTCAGGGCCGCCAGGCGCCCATTGGCCAACGACAGCGGCGTACTGCCGCTAAACTCGGAACCTTTCATCAGCCCTCTCTCTTCACAAAAAACCCTGCGCCGGATGACGCTTCGAGCACCAAACGTTACCATGCCTGGCATAGCCTATGCGCTGATTTCGAGCGGCCCATGGTGGGCCACCCTTTCCTGTCTGCTGGAGACAACCCGATGAAACCTCGTCGCGACACCCGCGCCCGCAATCTCGTGTTCTGGATCACGGTCATCAGTGCGCTGGTGGTTGGCCTCTGGCTGGCCCGTTAGCCTCCTCGTACCCTTACCTTCGCCCCGGCACCTTGCATTTTTTTCCGCAGGAATGAATACTGGCCACAAATACTGTATATAAACACACTATTCATTCGTGAGGAGCCCGACGATGCCGTCTCAACCCACTGCCGTTGCGACCGCCTTGCCGTCAACGCCCTTGCCTCTTCCGTTTGCCTCGCTGAGTGGTCGCGCGGGTTTTAGCGGCTTTCCTTCCCCCGCGCAGGATTACGAGCCACGCACGCTGGATCTCAACACGCGGCTGATCAAGCACCCGACACAGACGTTCTACCTGACTGCCCGCGGCGACAGCATGGAGGGGTGGGGCATCTTCGACGGCGACCTGCTGGTGGTAGACCGCAGCGTGCCGCCTCGGCTGGGCCACATTGTGGTCGCCCTGTTCGACCAGGAGCTGTTGATCAAGCGCTACGCGCTGTATCGCGGTACGCCGCATTTGTGCTCGTCTCATCCGCACTACCCTCCGCTGCCGCTGGAAGAGGCCGAGTGCCAGCTATGGGGGGTAGTGCGCGCCGTCATTCATGAGTATTTGCCATGATCGGTCTGGTGGATGCCAACAACTTTTACGTTTCCTGCGAGCGGGTATTCCAGCCCACGCTGGAAGGCAAGGCCGTGGGCGTCATGTCCAACAACGATGGCTGCGTGATTGCGCGCTCTGCCGAGCTGAAAGCCATGGGCATTGCCATGGGGACGCCAGCGTTCCAGCTGGAAGGGCTGCGGCGTCGGGGCCAGATCCATTTGTGCTCTTCCAACTACGAGCTGTACGGCGACATGTCGGCGCGGTTGGCACAGCTGCTGCGTGAAGCCTGCCCAGAGGTCGCCCCCTACTCCATTGATGAGATGTTCATTTACCTGGATGGCTTCGATGACGCCCAGTGCCAGGCCATGGGCGTGGCGCTACGCCGCCGTGTTCGCCGTTACCTGGGGTTGCCCGTCTGCGTTGGGCTGGCGGCCACGCATACGCTGGCCAAGCTGGCCAATCACGTGGCCAAGCAGCAGCCCCACTATCAAGGGGTATGTCTGCTGGCTGCCCACACTGCCACCACCCAGGCACTGCTCAAACAGCTTCCGGTGAGCGAGGTATGGGGAGTCGGCCGACGGCTTGCCGAGCAGCTCGCCGTGAGCGGTATTCGTACCGCCTGGCAGCTGCGTGATAGCGACCCCAGGCAGTTGCGCAAGCGCTTTTCGGTAGTGTTGGCGCGCACCGCCCTCGAGCTGCGCGGCACGCCTTGCCTGGAGATGAACGCCGTCGAACAGCCCCGCCAGCGCATCATGACCTCACGCTCTTTCGGGCGTGCCACGGGGCGCAAGGAGGAACTGCACGATGCATTGCGCCAGCACGCCCAGCGCAGCGCCGAGAAACTGCGCCAGCAGGGTAGTCTGGCCCGTGCGGTGCTGATGTTTCTGACCACCAGCCGCCATCGCAGGGACCTGCCCCAGCTGGCCCCCCGTGCCATGATTCCCCTCGATGCTCCCACCGACGACACGCGGCTCATTCTGCAGGCCGTCAAGGAAGGGATGGAGCAGATGTACCGCCCCGGATACGTGTTCATGAAAGCAGGCGTCATGCTGGTGGACCTGGTAGACGCCCAGCAGTACCAGCTCTCGCTGCTGGCACCGCCTGCCAAAGCGCACCCCCACGTGATGCGGGCGGTGGATGCCATCAACCAGCGGATGGGGCAAGGCACCATCCACTTTGGCATGCGCGACCCGGACGCCGCTTGGCAGCTGCGCTGCGGGCACCGTTCGCGCCGCTACACCACGCGTTGGAACGAGTTGCTGGAAGCCGGCACCCACCCGGGAGCCATCGCGGCGTTTACTTCTCACCGATAGCCGCTAGGCTAGTGATTCCGCACGCCAAAAGTTTGCCTTATGTCCTATCAACGATCTGATGACGAGTATGCGCCCAGCCCGGACGTGGCCCATCGCCAGCTCAACGACCTTCAGCGCCGCCTGAACACCGGGCAGGATTGGCCCTCCTAGGCAGCTTTCAGGGCCTTGCGCAAGCGTGGGCTCAAGGTTTCACCCGCTGCCATCATGGCCACCAGGATCGCCAGCAGCCACGGCCAGTGCTGGGCAAACGAGACCTGATAGAGGCCCAGGGCATCGACGAAGATGACCAGGATGCCCAGCGGGCTGACGTAGCGCACCATGGTCAGCCACAGCGTATAGGGCAGCGGAGCCAGCCCCAGCTCGTCGCGGAACGTCTCGTTCTTGAGCACGAACCCGGCCAGCAGCACCATGCCCAACCCGCCCAGCGGCATCATCCAACGGGACGTCAGGTAGTCCAACCAGTCAAAGAAGTGCCTGCCCGCCAGCGTCCAGTCAGCGCCCAGATTGAACGACAGCATCGCCAGCGTGCTGACCAGCCACAGCACGATCCCGGTGGACCAGGCGGCCACCGGGCGCGTGATGCCCTTGTTGTCGCACAGCCAGGAGACGGTGGCTTCGACCATCGAGATGGATGAGGTTAGTGCCGCCATGGAGAGCATCAAAAAGAACAGAATACCGAACAGGGTGCCCAAGGGCATAGCCTGGAAAGCCAGCGGCAGGCTCATGAAAATCAGCCCTGGCCCTTCGCCAGGATTCATGCCGTTGGCAAAGATCACCGGGAAGATTGCCAGCCCGGCCATCAGCGCCACCACGGTATCGGCCAGCGCCACGCTGACCGTGGTACGCCCGATGGAGGCCCCTTTGGGGAGATAGCTGCCGTAGGTGAGAATGGCCCCCGAGGCCAGCGACAGCGTAAAGAAGGCGTGCCCCAGCGCCGCCAGCATACCGGCACTGGACAGGCTGCCCGCATTGAACGAGAACAGGAAGCGGACGGCGTCACCAAAGCCACCGGAAAACACGCCAAACACGATCAGCAGCACCAGCATCAGCACCAGGCCCGGCATCATCCAGCTGACGCTCTTCTCGATCCCCTCCTGTACGCCCTTGCCCACGATCAGCATGGTCAACAGCGTCACCAGCGTGCTCCAGCCGCCCAGCACCCACGGGTTGGCGTTGTTGGCCGCAAAGATCGCCGCCATGTCATCGACGCTGCTGCCCGCCAGACCACCGGAGAGCATCTTCCACAAGTAGGAGAAGGACCACCCGGCCACCACCACATAGAACGACAGAACCATGAACCCGCAAAGCATGGCCATCCAGCCGATCAACGACCAGCCGGAGGAGCGCCCCGATTCGCTGACCACCCGGCGGATGGCATCGATGGGGCTACCGCGACCACGACGACCAAAAGCGATCTCGGTCATCATCACGGGCACCCCGACGGCCAGGATGCAGGCCAGATAGACCAGCACGAAAGCGCCGCCACCGTACTCCCCGGTGATATAGGGGAATTTCCAGATATTGCCCAAGCCTACCGCCGAGCCGGTAGCTGCCAACACAAAGCCCCAGCGGCCCAGCCACTGAATACGCGGTTGTCCAGAAGACGCCATGCCCTTCTACCCTGTCAGAAAAAAGCGCCTATCCTAGAGGATTTTGCTGCGAAAGCCCACGTATCACGGCTTGGCATAGCTTGCTTTTGCCTCGGCATCTAGCCGCTGGGCGGTTTGATCCACTCTGCGCAACCACGCCAACAGCAGCGCCCCGGCCCCTACAAAGCCACCAGCCAGCCATAGGCCCACATAATAATGACCAGAGGCTTCCGCGAGCATGCCGGTGAGCGCAGGGGCCACAATCTGCGCTGCGCCGTAGGCCAACGTCATTTGTCCCATCAAGCGGGCGGGGCTGGCGGGGTACAGCCTACCCGCCATGGTCAGCACTAAACTGACGCAACCCAGGAACGTGCCGCCGTAGAGCACTGCGCTAATCAACACGCCCGGTAACGTTGGGCTGATCGCAGGCAGCACAATGCCTACTACCTGCACCAGCATGGCCACAATCAGCGCGCCTAAGTAACCAATCCGCCGCGCGATTAAATCCCACAGCATCACGGCGGGTGCTGCGGCCAGCCCCACCAATGCAAAGGCCCAGTTCCCGGCCCCGGCCAGCAGCGGTTCGCGCTCCACAATCGCGACCAAAAACGTTGCGCTGATCACATAGCCATAGCCCGCACAAAAGTAGGCGGGCAGCATAAGACGCATAAAGGTGCGGCTAGGCGGCGTTGCAGGTGCTTGATGACTGGCAGCGCTGCCTACCACCGGTTTTACCGGGCGCGGTAACCAGCACCAGGCAGGCACCAGCAGTACCGCCCCCAACGCGCTAAAGCCCCACCACTGGGCTTGCCAGTTCATTGCCAGCGCCAGCATCAATTCTACGGCTAAAGCCGCCACCACAATGCCGATGCCGACACCTGCAAAGTGGATGCCCAGCTCGCCTCGCTGACGGTGCTGAATCAGCCAGTGCAAAATCAGCCCTGACGCCAACAGCATCGAGCCACTGCTGGAGAGCCCCGCCAAAAAGCGCAGCCCCGCCCATACCCAAAAGTGTTCGGTCAGCGCCATACCGGCGGTGGTTAATACGGCCAGCACTAAGCCAATGCGAAACAGCGTGTCTTTGAGATAAATCGTGCGAATAGAGGCCGCCAGCACCGCTCCTAGCATATAGCCTGCGTAGTTCAACGCCGCTAGCCAGCCGCCATCGGCGTCGCTAACCCAGCTCTGTTGCTGCATCACCGGCAGTAGCGGCGTATAGGCAAACCGCGCAATGCCGATACATAAAATTTGGCTAAATACCCCCGCCAACAGCACTTTAAAGCGCTGGGCCTGAACGCTTGCAGTAGGCATGGACACTCCCTCGTCGTCACTATTTTTGTTGTGGTAGTGTGGCTTCAATGGATAGCCAGCTATCTTCCATCATACGCGGAAACCAGCGCCGTACTATCGGCTAAACGTGGCATGTGGAAGCAGCGCATTAGTGCTCGGAATCTGGCAGACTAACGCTCACGTTTCACCACCGTCATAAGCGAGTAAGCACGATGAGCGATACTGCAAAACCCTGGACGCAACCGATGCCCGACGCGCAGTTCAAACTGATGCGCGATATTTTGGCGGCCCCCAGCCCTGTTGGCCTGGAAGGCGCGATGACCTACGGCGTGCTGAAGCCCTACTTCGAGAGCTTCGCTCCCAGCGACTGGCATTTGCACCAGTTTAAAGGCAATGCGGGCGTGGTGCTGGATACCCACCCAGGCCGCGATGACATGTTCAAGCTGATGATCATCGGCCATGCGGACAAGATCCGCATGCAGGTTCGCTCGATTGGGGAGGACGGCAAGATCTGGATCAATACCGACTCTTTCCTGCCGGGCGTGCTGATCGGCCATGAAGTCACCCTGTTCAGTGAAGACCCAGAGGCCCCAGGCAGCTACCGTCGCATCGACGGCGGCACGGTGGAAGCCCTGGGCGCAATTCACTTCTCCGACCCAGCCCAGCGTGATGGCAGCAAGGGCATCAAGAAAGAGCAGATTTACCTGGACCTGCAAATTCACGGAGAGAACAAGAAGCAGCAGGTCCTCAACCTGGGCGTGCGCCCCGGCGACTCGATCATCTTCAATCGTCCCATCCGTCCGGGGTTCAGCCCGAATACCTTTTACGGCGCCTACCTGGATAACGGACTGGGCTGCTTTGTCGCCGCCGAAGCCGCTCGGCTCGTTGCCGAAGCCGGTGGCACCGACAAGGTTCGCGTCATGTTTGCGATTGCCAGCTACGAAGAGATCGGCCGCTTAGGCAGCCGCGTGATGGCGGGCGAGCTGAAGCCCGATGCCATCATCGGCGTGGACGTCAACCACGATTACGTGGGCGCACCCGGCATTGGCGACAAGCGCATGCAGCCGCTGGAAATGGGCAAGGGGTTCACGCTGTCGGTGGGCTCGATTGCCAGTGAGCAGTTGAATCGCATCATTGCCACCGCCGCCAGGGAGCACGACATTCCCATGCAGCGGGATATCGTCGGGGTAGATACCGGCACCGACGGCATGGCAGGCGTACTGGCCTCCATCGACAGCGCGGCCACCTCCATGGGCTTCCCCATCCGCAACATGCACACCATTTCGGAAACCGGCAATACTCAGGACGTATTGGCAGCCGTGCACGCCCTGACGCACACCATCCAGGCCATGGATGCCATGCCCGACCTGCATCAGGCTTTCAAGGACAACCACCCGCGCCTGGACGAAGCCAGCCCGCTTGCCCACCAGGGCAGCAGCAAACCGGAAAGCGATGCTGACAGCACCGACTGACCCCGGCACTTCCCCCGGCCTGCACTGGCCGGGGGTCCTCTCTCCTCTCTCCTCTCTCCGGCCTTCTGCTGGCACTCGGTTTTCAAACCTCCCCCGTGGCTAATGTTTTTTATTCTCGACCAAAGTCTTACTCTTACAACCAACGATTAATAAACCTAAGTGGTAGGATGCAGCCCTAAATTTTTCCTTTCTAATTAAGTAAATTTTGAAACCAGGAGATCATGATGGTTGCACTAACGCAAGAGTGGCGACGCTGGACGCCGCTGTTCGCTGGACCGCTACTGTTCGTGCTCATTCAATTGGCCATGCCCACGACGCTGATCGACCCCATGCCGCGCATCGTTCTGGGGCTGACGGCCTGGATGGCGGTATGGTGGGTGACCGAGCCGGTGCCCATTCCCGTGACCTCGTTCCTGCCCATGATCGTTCTCCCGCTGACAGGGGTGATGCCCATGAACGATGCAGTGGTAGGGTATGCCAACCCGGTCATCTATATGTACATGGGGGGCTTCATTCTGGCCATCGCCATCGAGCGCTGGAACCTGCACCGCCGTATCGCGCTCTCCATCGTCAACCGGATCGGCAACAGCCTGCGCAGCATCGTGCTGGGGGTTCTGATTGCTTCGGCCTTTCTCTCGATGTGGATTTCCAATGCGGCCACCGCGCTGATGATGCTGCCCATCGCCGTGGCCCTGCTGGGCGAGCTGGATGAGCGCGATCAGTTTGGCCCCCAGGAGCGCGAGGCCTTTGCCCGTACGCTGCTGCTCACCGTGGCTTATGCCGCGTCCATCGGCGGTCTGGCGACGATTATCGGCTCGGTGCCCAACGCCATCGTGGTCGCCATGATTCCGCAGTTCTTCGACATCGAAATCAGCTTTTTGCAGTGGATGATCTTTGCCCTACCGCTGACCCTGCTGCTGCTGGTCGCGCTGTATGTCTATCTCACCCGTATCTATTCCCGGGTGCCTAATACGCGCCTGGAAGTCAACTTCGTGGCTCAGGAGCTGGAGAAGCTCGGCCCCATCACCAAGGACGAGAAGCGCGTCCTCACCGTCTTCGTCTTGACCGCTCTGGCCTGGGCGCTGCGGGGCTGGCTGGCCCCCTTTTTCGACCTGCCGATCAACGACACGCTGATTGCCGTGATCGCGGCGGTATCGCTGTTCATCATCCCGGCCCACAGTGAAAAACGCAGCCTGCTGATCTGGGACGACATGAAAAATCTGCCCTGGGGGCTATTCATCCTGTGGGGCGGCGGCATGTCGCTGGCCGCAGCGTTCAGCGCCAGTGACCTGACGGGCTGGATCAGCCAGCAGTTGCAGTTGCTGGATGGCGTCAATTACTTCTTGCTGCTGCTGTTCATGGTCCTGCTGATGCTGTTCCTGACCGAAATCATCTCCAATACGGCCACGGCCAACATGGCCCTGCCGATTACCGCAGGCCTGGCAGCTGCCATCACCACGGGTAACCCGCTGGGCCTGATGGTGGCCGTGGCACTCGCCACCACGTGTGCCTTCATGCTGCCCATTTCGACGCCGCCCAACGCGGCCGTGTTCTCCAGCGGGCGTATCACGATCAAGCAGATGGCCAAGGCGGGGATTGCCATGAACCTGGTCAGCGCCCTCGTGATTACTCTGTTCGTCTATTTCATCATGCCGCTGTTGCTGCCCACGCCTTGAGCCACGATGGGCGAATAGGCAAAAAAACCCGGCCATGACTGGCCGGGGTTGTACTGACTCCTCCCTGATCCTTCTTCATGAACGTCCTGTTCATGCATCCCTGGTGCTCAAGCGCTCCTGCCTGATAGTACTCCCTGAAGGCACATTTCCTTATGCCACTGCCTACTCTGCCGCTTCTATATGACAACTGCATTAATCTGAGATAAAAAAACCCCGACCATCGCTGGCCGAGGCTTTATCAGGTCCTCCCTGATCCCACTTCACGAACGTCCTGTCCATGCATCCTTGTGCGCCGCAAGCACTCCCTGCTTGCACTTCCTTGTAACGCTGTCCCTGCGTCATGGGCACACAGTGCGCCTTATAGACGTCGAGTTATCTAACCTGGGATATGAAAGGTCAAAAAGTTTTTATGGGCGGGCCGTGATAAATATCAAGCGCTGGCTTGCGATTGGTTTTAAACCAAACATACAATCATGCACGTTTCTCTCACATTCTGGATGCTCCCATGCCGACTCGCTCCCTGATTTCAAGCCGTTACTCTCGCTCCCACTCACGCCCCCTGGGCTACCTGGTAACGCTCGCCTGCATGGCCCTGGCCCCCATGGCGCTGGCCGACCAATGGAGCGGCAGCGTGGGCGCGGGAGTTGCTTACGCCCCTGATTATGCCGGTAGCGACGACTACGAAGCCCGCGCACTGCCCGTACTGAACCTGGCCTATGGCGACCAGCTTTCCATCAATCTGCGCGACGGCATCGAGTGGCACGCCTTGCGCCAGGGCAACTGGAGCGCCTCGCCCTTTATCGGCTACACCTTCGGCCGCGATAACAAGGGTGACCTTGGCGCCTTCGAAACAATCGATGGTGGCGCCACGCTGGGCTTGCGAGTCAGTTACCAGGATGGGCTCTGGCGCTACAGCGTGGCTGGCAGCCGCGCAGTGACCGGCGACATGGAAGGCGCCACGTTCTCGGCGAGCGCCACCCTGCGCACCCCGCTCAGCGAGCGTTTGCTGCTGGTACTATCCCCCAGCGTCAACTACTCCAACGAGCGCTGGACTCAATCTCTGTATGGAGTTTCCGACCAGGATAGCGCCCGCAGCGGAGTGGCCACCTACGCACCGGATGGCGGCTATTGGCGGCTGGGCGCAAACGCCAGCCTGAGTTACGCCTTGACCCCTGAGTGGACAGCCACCGGCTTCGTCGGCGCTAACCGACTGACCGGCAACGCCGCCGACAGCCCGATCGTCGATGAGCTGGGAAGCCCCTGGCAGGCGCTGAGTGGGGTATCACTGACCTACCGTTTCTAATACGGTAGCGTCTGGAACCCACTCGCCAAATGGATTGCCCTCGAACCAGGCCATGAAAAACGTTATGGAAAACCGTCTCGAGCACTTTCGCATGAGGCCCTTGCTGAACCGCTTGTCGGGCACGGGCCTACTGCTTGCCACGCTCTTTTTTGCCTTTTCACTCACCCCAAGCCTGGTGCCCCGCCCCTTGCTGGCTCAGGGCATCGTCTCCGGGCTCAGCGTCACGGCGGGGTATGCCCTGGGCGTCATTGCGCGCACGCTGTGGCACTACCTGCACCTGCCAGAGCCCAAAGCCGCCCTGGAGCGCACGCTCAAGCAGCTGGCCGCCCTGGTCGCGTTGGTGGTGTCGGTGATTTTTCTATGGCGCGCGGCCGAGTGGCAAAACAGCATTCGCGAACTGATGGAGATGGACCCCACCAGCGGCACACGCCCGCTGGCCGTGGCGCTGATCACCATGGGGGTCTTTCTGAGCCTGCTGCTGGTCGCGCGGCTGTTCAAGCGCACCTTCAAGCTGCTCTCGTACAAGCTTGCCCATGTACTGCCCCATCGCACTGCCCAGGTGCTGGGCATCGTCTCCGCCGTGGCGCTGTTCTGGCTGATCATCGAGGGCGTCATCTTTTCTTACGCACTACAGGTGGCTGACCGCTCCTACCAGCAGGTGGACGAGCTGATGCAGGATGACCTGAGCCCCCCGCAAGCGGCCAATGTGCCCGGCAGCGCCGAGTCGCTGATCAGTTGGGAAGCGCTGGGCAGCCGGGGCAGGCGCTTCGTCACCCAAGGCCCTACGGCCGAGGACATGGAGGCGTTTCTGGGTGAGCCCGCGCTCGACCCCATTCGCGTCTATGTCGGGCTGAACGCCGCCGAAACCGCCACTCAGCGCGCCGAGCTGGCCCTCGAAGAGCTGATCAGAACCGGCGGGTTCGAACGCTCGGTCATGGTCATCGCGACCCCCACTGGCCGCGGCTGGATCGACCCTCGCTCCCAGCACAGCGTGGAGTATCTTCATCGCGGCGATATTGCCACGGTGGCCGCCCAGTACTCGTATCTACCCAGCCACCTGTCGCTGATCTCCGAAGCAGAGTACGGCGTCGAGAGTGCCCGCGCGCTGTTTTCGGCCATTTACCGCTACTGGAGCCAGCTGCCCAGCGATGAGCGACCGCAGCTCTACCTCTTTGGCCTGAGCCTGGGCGCGCTCAACTCGGATCTATCCTTCGATCTTTACGATATCATCGACGACCCCTTTCAAGGCGTGCTGTGGAGCGGCCCTCCCTTTCGCAGCGACACCTGGCGCGCCGTGACCGCCGACCGCGATCCGGGCTCCCCCGCATGGCTACCCACGTTTCGCGAGGGCGCGGTTGTAAGGTTCATGAACCAGACCCAAGGGCTGGAGGAAGCCGCTGCCCCATGGGGAGATTTCCGCATTGCGTTTCTACAATATGCCAGCGACCCCATCACCTTTTTCGAGCCGGCGGCGTTCTGGCGAGAACCCGAGTGGATGCGTGCACCTCGTGGGCCAGATGTTTCTCCAGCGCTACGCTGGTACCCCGTGGTGACCATGCTACAGCTGCTGGTCGACCTGACCGTGGGCAGCGCCCCCGACGGCTATGGGCATGAAATCGCCGCCGAACACTACATCGATGCCTGGGCAGCCCTCACCGAACCCGACGGCTGGGATGCTGAGCAATTGCAGCGCCTGCGCGATCATCTGACGCGCTGACGATAACCCATTTCACCGGCAGGCTATTTAGCCTGCTATTTTTTGTGCCAACTGTAAAATTATAAACATTTGTTAAATATACACTTTATGATCGTGCAGCAGCATTTCTGTACTATTCAAGTACAATAAAAATACAATTTTATCTTGTACATTAATTGTCACTCACCTATAGTTCAAAGCGTTCGCGGCAGGGATACCGCGTGACAAGGGAATGTGCGCTTAGGATGAGCGAAGACGATTCAAGGACCGAGCAAGCTCAGGACGAGCTTTCGTCAATCAGGGAAGAAGAAGTACCGCAGTACACGGACTGATCATTCAGGACGCTCTGTACCGCGATGAAAAAAGCGTCCTCATTCGTGAGGGCGCTTTTTTTTATGTATCCTCCCCATGCCCCTTTCAGCAGGTACCCGGGTGATGCTCGATACCAGGCAGTTTTTTCGCCAAGGGCCCGTGCACCGGCCCGAAGGTAGCAGCGACTTTGTCGCGATCCGCCGCCAGTTCGACTTTCGCGCCATCGAAATTGGCCGCTGGGTCACCCCCGCCGAGCGCGACCACGCCGCTACGCTGTTTCATGATGCGCTCTGCGATCTCATGTTGATCCTGCACGGCAATGAAGCGCTCATTTCCCTGCGTGGCACGCTTGCTCTGCAATACGGTACCGGCGGAAGACCCGGCGTATCGGCGCATTACAGCCCCACTGAGCGAAGCTTTGCCCTGGCCAAGAACGCTGGGCCTGGCAGCATTGCCCATGAATGGTTTCACGCCTTCGACCACTACATCGCCCGCAAATGTTTTCAGCAGTTACCTGCCAGTGCCTTTGCCTCCAGCGCCTGGCTGCAAAACGCCGTGCCCATCGCGCACCCGCTCAACCAGCGCCTGCTGGCCTGTTTTCAGGCCATCCTGCTGCAACCGAATGGCCAGCAGCCCAGCGAGCTGTTCCGCCACTCGGCCGAGGTCGACCGCGCCATGGGCCAGCTCTACTACAGCAAGCCAGAAGAGCTATGCGCACGAGCCTTCGAAGCCTTTGTACAAGATGCCCCCATCAAGAACCACTTTCTGGTCAAAGGCACACGCCGCTCTCCGGAAGCCGCACGCGGCCTGTACCCGCAAGGCGAACAGCGCGAACGCATCAACCAGCGCTTTCATGACTACTTCCTTGCGCTAGGCAGCGCCCTGGCGCGCTCGACGCCATGACAGCAGCCATTACCAGCAAAAAACCTCACAACGCAATTACATAACACCCAGGGTGCGCACTACGCTTGAAGAGACAACCCACAGGAGGTTCTACCATGTCTCAGCAACAGTGCGCATGCCCGAAGTGTCATTGCAAGGTGGACAGCCACTCCATCGAAAAAGAGGGGCAACTCTTCTGCTCGACGGCCTGCGCGACGGGCCATGCCGATGGCTCTACCGATTGTGGCCATGACTGCAAGTGCGGTTGAACCCACCCGATAACCGCCCACCCCACTGCGATGCCCGGCCAAACACAGGGCATCGGCCTATCAAAGCGTGCGAAACCGCCCATCACCGACTAGGCTTACCTTTCAACCATTCTCAAAGGAAGAGATCATGCCCTCTACTACTACCATCGTCGTCATTGTCGTCGTCATCGTAGCGATTTTCGGATTCAGCGGCGGCCTGCGTTTCTAGGATAGCGGCACGTCTCAACAGTGGTGTGTGATGGCCCTGCCCGGTCTACGCCTCACCAACGAAAACGCCCCGCCGTGAAAGGCGGGGCGTATCATGGAATCGTTGATCGTCTTACGATGATTCAGCATGTAACGTAAAGCCCAAGGCTTTTGTCACCTTCATAATCGTTGCAAAACTTGGGTTTCCATCAGCAGAAAGCGCTTTGTACAACCCTTCGCGAGTCAACCCCGTATCACGAGCAAGCTGTGCCATACCACGGGCGCGGGCAATATCGCCAAGCGCTGCCGCCACCAGGGCAGCGTCGCCCTCTTCAAGGCAGGCTTCAAAGTACAACACCATTTCCTCTTCGGTATTCAAGTGGTCAACGACATCCCATTTACGCAGTGTGCTCATGGTGCCTCCTTCAAATCGCGTGCCAATTGCTTCGCGATATCAATATCTTTTGCCTGGCTGGATTTATCACCGCCCGCCAACAAAATAATCAGCTCATACCTAGCACTCTAGAGAGCACTAGGGGCTAGTCCGTTAAAGGGCCTTCACTAACTCGCCATAATCTCCGTCCACGCGCAAGACAATGGTCACATCGTTGTCATTGCGGTTACGGAAGAACCAGCCATGATTGCCAGGAGGAACAGAGCGAGAAACCTGAATATTTTGGCGATCATGATTTAGTAACTGGCCGGTTGCTTGCTAGCTTATGCCCATGCAGTTTGGGTAGTAGGGCAATGATTATTTCCTTCTTGTTAAATTAAGTATTTGTTTTTATTTGTTTTTATTTTTTATATCTATATTCAAATCCAGGATATTGAGTAGTACCTATGCTAGTCCAGCAAAATCTAAATATTTAAATAGTAGGTGGTCACTACTTGGCCACCTGTCTCTTTAAGGAAGACTGAAGCTAGTACTGGCTATATTTGATGCCGAAGACATCGATTTCATGAACGCAATGACGCTGGCTCACTTCTCATCCTTATTTCTTTGATGATGACCGAAATGGCGATGCATGAGGAAATGCATGCCAAGACAGAGTGTCAGGGGAAGCAACAGCCAGGCCCCAGTGCCCAGTGACTGGCCGCGCCACATTAGAAAGAACATGGCCACGCCCATAATTACTAAGCAAGCAGTCATCATCCAGTGGTGAATGCGGTTCATTTGGCGTCTCCTTGTGGGTTGTTTGTGGCGAAGCGCCGCTTGAGTAGCAGCGAGTTGCCAATGACGGAGAGAGAGCTTGCGGTCATGGCGATGACGCCGATCATCGGGTGCAGCAGACCAATCGCGGCGATGGGAATGGCTGCCACGTTATAAGCGCTGGCCCAGATCAGGTTTTGGACGATTTTGCCGAAGGTGGCGCGAGATAGGTGCATGGCGTCCACCACGGCGGTCAGTTCGCCACGCACCAGGGTCACATCGGCGGCCTCAATGGCCACATCTGCCCCCGCGCCGATAGCTATACCAACGTTGGCTTGCTTCAACGCCGCGGCATCATTGATGCCATCGCCAACCATAGCTACGTGGTTGCCGTGCTTTTCCTGTAGCGCGCGGATGGCATCGACCTTGCCTTCCGGCAACACCCCGGCCTGAACCTCGTCGATGCCTACCTCGTCTGCTACGGCACGGGCGGCGCGCTCGTTATCGCCGGTGATCATCACCACGTGCAGGCCCAGTTCATGCATACCGCGGATGGCCTCCTTCGATTCCTCCTTGAGGGTATCGGCCACGGCCACGAGGCCCAGCGCCTGGCCGTCGGCGGCGACGATCACCACGGTGCGTCCCTTGCCCTCGAGCTCTGCCATGGCGTCATCAAGAGCCTCAAGGCCTGTCACGCCTTCCTCTTCCAGCAGTCGACGATTGCCGATCAGCACGGTTTCATCGCCCACCTTGCCCGAGACGCCCCGCGCTCCGGTGGAGCGAAAATCGCTGACTTCACCGGGCTTCACATCGCGTTCCTTGGCACCATCCACGATGGCCCGGGCGATGGGGTGCTCCGAGGCGTTCTCCACGCTCGCGGCGAGGGTCAGCAGGCGCGTTTCCTCGACTCCTTCGGCGGTGACGGCATCGGTGAGCTTCGGCTCGCCGCGGGTAATGGTGCCGGTCTTGTCGAGCACCATCACTTTGACGTCCTTGAAGGTCTGGATCGCTTCGCCGGAGCGGATCAGGATGCCGCGCTCGGCACCGATACCGGAGCCCACCATCAGCGCGGTGGGGGTGGCTAGGCCGAGGGCGCAGGGACAGGCGATGACAAGCACGGCGACGGCGGCAATCAGGGCTAGCGTTGGTGTGCTGGCATCTGGATTCACCCAAGGCAGGAAGGTCGCGCCCCAGTCCAGAATCGGCCGCAGGACGTCTGGAAACAGCGCCCATGCAATCAGGCTAGCCAGTGAAATAGCCAGTACCGCTGGCACGAAGCGGCCGGTCATACGGTCGGCGAATTCTTGGATTGGCACCCGTGAGCCCTGAGCCTGGTCGATCAGACGCACCACTTGGGAGAGAAAAGTATCGGCGCCGACGCGGGTCGCCTTGACCCGCAATCGGCCCTCCTTGTTGATGGTGGCGCCGATCACGCTGTCGCCGGTGCTCTTGTAGACCGGTATCGACTCGCCGGTAGCGAGGGACTCGTCGAGATGGCTCTCACCCTCGACCACTTCGCCGTCGGTGGGGATTTTATCGCCGGGGCGCACGATCATGATGTCACCGGGCGTGAGCTCTTTCACCGGCACTTCAATTTCCTCGCCGTCGCGCTCCACCCGCGCTGTCTTGGCGCCCAGCGTCATCAGGCGACGAATAGCCTGGGAGGCGCGCCCTTTGGCTAGTGCCTCCAAATAACGGCCCAGCAAGTGGAAGGTCATGATGGTGGCAGCCATCTCAATGAACGAGGTCATGGTGTAGAAAAAGCCGACCAGGCCAATCAGGTAGGGCGGCAGGCTGCCCATGGAGATCAGCACATCCATATTAAAGGTTCCGTTTTTCAACGAGCGCCAGGTCGACTTGTGGGTGGCTGCCCCGCCATAGAGGAATACCACCGGGAAGGCTAGCAGTGCCACGATGGCCAGATAGCCGGGAATTGGCTGCCAGAACATGTGCGGAATCATTAGCAGCATGATCAGGGTGGTGGGTATCGCGGCGATGATCAGTCGCCTGCGAGCCTGACTTAGATAGGCCTCCTCGATCTCGGAGTCGCTCTCGGCGTCCTCCTGATCACTCTGCACGGCAGCCACGTCATAGCCTGCTCCTTCGACGGCTTTCTTCAAGGTGTCGCCGTCGGGCCCGCTTGCCTTGATGGTCACACTGACATGGTGATTGGCAATATTGGTCTGAATCACGCCCACGCCATCAAGGCGTTCGAGCGTTTTGCGCACAATGCCGGCGCAGTGGTCGCTGCCCATGCCGGGCACCGTCAGGGTGATTGTGTTCGGGGTCGAATCGGACATCGTGTACCTCCTGCTGGCGTTGATGAGAGAACGGCCAGGGTTGGCCGTCCGTCCTAATGCCTACGCAGTGACATCTCGGTCAGTGGTGGGCGTCATGGTCGTCAGGATCGACGCCGCCCTCGGGTGTGGCCTGCTCAAGCTGTTGGCGCTGCTCGTCGCTCATCAGGTCATGCATGGCATTTCGCATGCGCACCATCTCGGCCATCATCTCACCGTGCAACTCGGCCATCTGTCCGTGTAGCGCCTGAACCTCATCAGGGTCTGGGCGATCGCCGTGCATCTCCGCCATCAGGTCGTCGCGTAGGTTCATCATCCGCCCCATGCGTTCGAACTGGGCAGGTCGGTGCTCCTGCATCAGCTCACGCATCTCGCTGCGTTGATCATCATCGAGCATCAACATCATGTCCATGCCGGCGCCGCCCATCATCGGGCAGGGCATCATGCCGCCGCCCATCATTTCCCCCATCATGCCGGGCCCCATTCCGCCTTGGCCGCCGCCCATCATGCCGGAACCCATGCCGCCCTCCATCATGGAGCGTCCCTGGCCCGCTTGGTCACCCATCATTCCCTGGGCGAAAGCAATGCCGGTACCACTGGCTGCGAGGGCCAGGGTGAGTCCGAAGGCGAGAGTGTGCTTGCGAATATCCATGGTCGTTCTCCTTAGCGACAGGCCTATATCAGCGACAGGCCTATATCAAAGGCCGATGCCTGAAGTATTGAGGCTATGTGTAGCACCTAGGTCAATTCTCAATATGGCATTCAGGCATGCCTAAGGCATCTCAGGGCGTGAAAGTAGGCAGTTTGTTGACCTGTATCAATTTTGGTAATTCGGCAACCTGCCTGCTGCACTTGGGTTGCGTGTGTCTGTGAAGCCATGAAATACTCTTAATATCCTCCACTCGATAGTGATTACTTCTTTGTCATGAATTGCTCCACTTTTAAATGGCTGCTTTGTTTGCTGATAAGCCTTGCCTTGGCGCAGCCATTGATAGTCGTGGCGATGGATCATCATGAAGATGAACCTTGTCTGTTCACTGACATTGATCTAGCCAGTGGAGCGATCGAAGTTGTTGGGTCGGTCAGCATTGGCGACCACGATGCCTCCCATATGGCAGAGTGCTGTATGCCCTGTGCTCAGTGTGCGGTAAATCTCGCGTTGCTTATCGAAGACGCAACCTCCGCCACGTCGACCTTGCCTCGTTATCTGGTCAACTGGTCGCCAGCTCCGCGCGCGCTCTTTGATCGCCCTCCTCGCGTTTAAACCTTCATCGCTGAACGTTCAGCTCGCCTATGGCGGGCCAAGATGATGATTTTAATCACGAGGAATAGCCATGAAACGTCGCGAATTTCTTCGCTACACCACCCTGGGTGGTATTGCCCTATCTGGGTCTGGCCTATTGGTTCACGCTTTGGCCGGACGGCATACACAGGCGTCACCAACAGCTCTGCTAGATAACGCTAGCATCCCTGCAGGACAACCCCTTCAACCATTGCCTCGGATTGCAAACTTGAGTGATCAGGTTGGGCGCTTTCAAAGTGTGTTAACCCCCGCTGCCCATGCGCTGCCAGTGAGCGATGGGCTGGAGGCAAAGTTGTGGCTCTACAACGGTAAAGTGTTGCCATTGATTGAGGTGCGCGAGGGGGATGAGTTAGACATTACGCTGATAAATGAGCTTGAGCAGGAAACGACGCTGCACTGGCATGGGGTACCGGTGCCCCAGTCGCAAGATGGGGCACCCTGGGAAGCCGTATTACCAGGAGAGTCACGACATTATCGTTATGTTTTTCATAGGGGGAGTGCAGGGTTACACTGGTTTCACCCCCACCCACATGAAGGTACTGCGCGTCAGGTAGCTCATGGTTTAGCGGGTGCATTGTTGGTCAGGCCCCGATTAGGCGTGTTGCCCGCGGAGGTGGAAGAGCATTTGCTAGTGGTCAGCGACCTGCGCCTGAATATGAATGGCGAAGTGGCGCCCCATACCAGCGAAGATTGGATGAATGGACGCGAGGGGGAGCTTCTGTTGGTCAACGGCCAACGCGAGCCACGTCTTGATGTGGCGCCGGGCACTACTCTGCGGCTGCGGCTGGTCAACGCCTGTGCTGGCCGGTACTTGCGTTTACGCTTGGAAGATCACGAGTTGACCCTGATCGGTACCGATGGCGGGCTGATCGAGCGACCACAACCACTCGAAGAGTTGCTGCTCACCCCGGGTGAGCGGGTCGATCTGCTAGTACGCATCAGCGAGAAATCTGAAAGGAGTTTTGAGCTGGCGAGTCATCCCTATACACGTGGTTGGATGGGGGCTAAGCCGGCACATCTGGACGAGATTGCTTCGCTATTATCGATTCATACCCTAAATACTGGCGTATACCCCGCCGTCGCGTTACCTGACCCCTTGTCCCATATCGAACCCCTAGGCGAACCAGTGGTGAGACGTCAAGTGGAACTGACCGAGGTGATGCCAGACCATGACAATCACGGTGCGGTGAATGGCGATCCGCATGCCGGCCACGGCGGCAGTGACAGCCATCACGGAACCCATGGGCCGGGGCATGGGGCGAGTCACGCTAGCGACGATGATAGAGCGGTTCGACCCAAGGTGGATTTTCTGATCAACGGCCGTGCCTTTGCCATGAACGACGTCCTGTTTGAGGGGCAGGTTGGCGAGGTAGAGGAGTGGGAAGTCTTCAATAACTCCCATATGGATCACCCCTTCCATGTGCATGGCACCCACTTTCAGGTGATCGCTACCCGCGATGCTGACAGGGAATGGCGAGACGCGCCCTGGCTGGCCTGGAAGGACACCGTCAACCTGGCTCCTTATCAGCGTCTCAGGCTGCGCATGGTGTTCCTCAAGCCCGGCGATTGGCTGTTCCACTGCCACATCATCGAACACGAAGAGCTAGGCATGATGGCAACGATCCGTGTGAGTTGAGCTTGCCTTGCCTTGCCTTGTTTTGCTTTGGCGTTGCGCGTTGGCTTTGCGTGGTGCTTGTCCACCTGACGACTGATAAGGACGTGATGTCATGACCTATTATCGCTGGCCACTCGCCGTGGCCTTCCTGCTTACCTTGCTTTCAGGTTGCTCCCGAGAGCCGAGTAGTATCAGTCTTGAGCAACTGCGAGAGCAGACCCATATTCACGGCCTGGCCGTCGATCGAGCGGATAGCGAACGACTATGGTTGGCCACCCATCATGGCTTCTATGCCGTTGGTAGTGATGGAATGGCCCGCCGGGTCTCGGAGGAGACCCATGACTTCATGGGTTTTGCTCCTCACCCGGAAGAAGCCGAGACCTTCTTTGCCAGCGGCCACCCGGCCAGGGGAGGCAACCTCGGCGTGGTTAAGTCCCGGGATTCAGGCCGCAGCTGGTCACAATTAGCTATCGGCGTTGATGGCCCGGTGGACTTTCATCAGATGACCATCAGTGAGGCCAGTCCCGACGTGCTCTATGGGGCTAATGGTGGCCAGCTCCAAGTCAGCCAGGATGGTGGAGCCAATTGGCAGATTCGCGCCCAGGCGCCGGCCGGGCTGATTTCACTGGCTGCCTCGAGCCGTGATCCCGAACAACTCTATGCCGCCACCCAAACCGGGCTATTGATGAGTCCTGACGGAGGCGAACGATGGCGACAAGTATACCCTGAGCGTCGCCCTACGAGCCTGGTGGTGGCCAGCCAAGGAGAGCTTTACGCCTTCATGATAGGGGTAGGCTTGCTGAGAGTTGGGGAGGGCAGCCGGGATTGGGAGGTAGTCAAGCGTGGCTGGGAAGAGCGCTATCTGATGCATCTGGCGCTGGATCCGCACGACTCCCAGCGTTTGGTGGCGGTTGATGACCTCAATCAACTGCTGATCAGTAATAACGGTGGGCGCGATTGGTCGCACCTCTAATGAATTGGGAGATACCACATGTTGCAATATCCCCAGATTGATCCAGTGGCCATCAGCCTCGGCCCGTTCGCGATTCACTGGTATGGCCTGATGTATGTGGTGGGCTTCGGCGCCGCCTGGTGGCTTGGGCGCCTTAGAGCTAATCGGCTTAAGCTAACCCACGATGACATTAGCGACCTGATCTTTTACTCCGCGGTAGGCGTAGTGGTTGGTGGCCGGTTGGGCTATGTCCTGTTCTATGGAATAGAACAGTTTATGGCCAACCCCTTATGGCTGTTCAAAGTTTGGGAAGGCGGTATGAGCTTTCATGGTGGACTGCTCGGGGTGCTGGCGGCGACGCTATGGTTTGCGCGAAAGCATCGGCTCGGCTTCTTTGCCCTAACCGACTTCATCGCACCACTGGTGCCGATCGGTCTTGGTGCAGGGCGAATCGGCAATTTCATCAATCACGAGCTGCCGGGGCGCGTCAGCAACCTGCCCTGGGCGATGCCGTTTCCCCACATGGGCCCAGAGCCACGACACCCCTCTGCGCTTTATGAATTCGCCCTGGAAGGGGTGGTGCTGTTCGTGCTGCTGTGGTGGCTTTCCGCTGAACCGAGGCGGCGAGGTCTGATCTCTGGTCTTTTTTTGCTGCTGTACGGCGTGTTTCGCTTCACAGTTGAATTCGTGAGGTTGCCGGATGAACACATCGGCTTCCTCGCGTTTGGCTGGGTCACCATGGGAATGCTGCTGACTGCCCCTATGATACTGGTCGGCATGGCGCTGATCACCTGGTCGCGCCAACAACCGGTGGATAATCATAGCCAACCCGGTTTATATCTGCGCCGCCGAGAGAGGAGGACACAATGATACTATCGCTTGGGCACTCCAACACCATTACTGCCATTATTATTAAAACGGGGCTAGGGGCGTTGCTTATCGCTACGCTGCTGAGCACTTCGCCTGTGCTTGCTGAAGACGTGGGGGAGTGGCCGCAGGGCCACTACAGGTTGCCTGAGTACGGTGACCTGATTGGTGAGGCCTATAAGGTAGTGGTAGACAACGAGGCGGATACGCTCCTCGATATCGCCCGTACCCATAACCTGGGCTACGAGGAAATCCGTCGGGCTAATCCGAACGTCAGTCTTTGGGTGCCGGGCGTCGGAACAGAAGTGCTCGTGCCAGCCCAGTATATCCTGCCCGATGCCGAGAGGACTGGCATTGTAATTAACATCGCCGAGTTACGTCTCTACTATTTTCCGGAGATAGGCGAAGGTGAGGTGCCGCGAGTCGAGACCTATCCGATCGGTATCGGTCGAGATGGCTATAACACCCCACTGGGAATTACCACCACTACCATGCGGCTTGAGGATCCTGCCTGGTATCCGCCACGTTCCATGCGTGAAGAAGCGGCGGCGCGAGGCGAACCGGCACCCTCAGTGGTGCCGCCGGGTCCCGATAACCCGCTCGGCAAGCATGCCATCCTGCTCGATATTCCTGGTTATCTAATTCACGGTACCAATGATCCGGACGGCATTGGCATGCGCGCCAGCCGTGGCTGCATACGCATGTTTCCGGAAGATGTTAAAGCAATATTCGGTGCTGTGCCTTTAGGCACTCAGGTTAATATCGTCGATCAGCCCGTCAAGATCGGCTGGGACGATGGCACTGCGTTCGTGCAGGTATATCAGTTTCTTGAAAATCAGAACCACGGCAGACAAGCACTGCTTGAGATGCAGCCGAAGCTCAATCAGTACATCTTGGATCAATCGGTAAATTATGCACAACTCCAAGAACTGCTGGAGAGATCCGACGGTCAAGTAGTGCCCATCGATACGCCAACTCAGGATGAGCTTCTAGAAGAACAAGCACAACCCTTGATATTGCTTTATGAGGTGGGTCTTTAACGCTTTCATAAGGGTGTTTGGGATGCTGAGAAAAGTCAGCCAAGCTTCCCAGGCACCCGAATAAAGTCGATATTAATCATATGTGAAATAGGGTTAGCCTTGCGATGAAGTGGTGTCTAGGTATGAAAAAATATGAACCATCACGTTATAGCTAAAAAAGTCAGTATGTCGACTAGGCGTCATAGAATTGGAAGACATTTCGTTGTTGTACTGATTGGTGCCATGACAGCTTATCTTTTTTGGTTGAGCCGAATGGAGTGGGACGCTGAGATGCGCACTTGGCGTGCTTTAGGCGATGCTGCTTTTATCCTGTTATTTGTCACCATGGTGATAGGCCCTGTGGTGAAAATATGGCCTAGGCAATTGAGCTTTCTTGTCAATTGGCGGCGAGCCTTCGGGATCTGGTTTGCGATCTTTGCCTCTGTGCATGCTTTTCTAGTGTGGGATGGCTGGGCACGGTGGTCGATTCGTGGATTTTTAGGCTATCAGGAGCTGCCTTTGGCGGGGCTTTCAGGCCCGGTTCTTGTGGATCCGGGGTTCGGGCTTGCGAATATGGTCGGGTTAGTCGCCCTCTTTTTTGGGCTCGTCCTGTTTGCCATATCATCCGACAAGGCCATGCGCTTCCTGGGAAGCTCAACATGGAAGCATCTTCAAAATTATGCCTATGTGGTTTTCTATCTAGTTGCTCTTCATGGAATCTACTTTCTCTTCCTACATTATGAGCTGAGTCTCAGGAATCTAGTTTTCCAGAGTGGGGTGTCTGGGCCCAATTGGTTTCGGTTCTGGTTTGTAGGGCTCGTGAGTATTGTCTTTACCGTTCAGGTTGCGGCAATGATAAAACTGATTTTACAGCGAAGAAAAGGTGGTTTAGGGGGAGCATGAGCGATGAAAGGGAAAAGCCGGGGGCAGTAACGCTGCCCTCCAGGCGACGTCGATTCGGGCGTCGTTTACTGCTCGTGGTGGGAGTTGCTCATCTGGTTGGGTTTGTGTCGTCACTGGATGCGATGATGTCGAGCCGTACCTCTCAGGGAGCTGTGGCCTGGATCGTTTCACTAAACACATTGCCCTATGTGGCGGTGCCAGCCTACTGGGTGTTCGGCCGCACGAAATTCCAGGGCTATGTCTCTGCACGACGCGACGAGAACTCGGTGTTGGGGCAGGCGCTTGCTGAAAAACTGGCCGAGCTGCGGGCTCATGGGGTTTCGGATGAACACGCTGACAAGCATCTGGTGGGTGTCGAACAGCTGGCCAAGCTGCCGTTTCTAGGTGGCAACCGGGTGGAACTGCTGATCGACGGTGAGCAGACCTTCGAGAGCTTGTTTGCCGGTATTGATGCTGCTGAGCGCTATCTGCTTGTGCAGTTTTATATCGTTCGGGCTGATGCAGTGGGATTGGCGCTGCAGGCACGGCTGATTGAGAAGGCTAGGCAGGGCGTGGAGGTCTTCTTTCTATACGATGAAATTGGAAGTTATGCGTTGCCGAGCCACTATCTCCAGACGCTGGAAGAGGCGGGTGTTCGAGTACATCGCTTTCATTCTACGCGGGGGACAGGTAATCGCTTCCAGCTCAACTTTCGCAACCATCGCAAGATAATGGTGGCCGATGGGGAAAGAGCTTGGGTCGGTGGATTCAATGTTGGCGATGAATACTTGGAAGGCCACCCACGAATTGGCCCGTGGCGTGATACCCACCTAATGATTGAGGGGCCTGCGGCCTTGGCGCTGCAGCTGGTGTTTCTTGAAGATTGGCACTGGGCGACTGAGGAAATCCCCGAGCTTCCCTGGTCACCGCTAATTCCAAGCGGCCATGGTACACCGGTGCTCATTCTTCCGAGTGGGCCCGCAGACCGATTTGAGACGGCTAGTCTGATGATTCAACAGGCAATTCACGCCGCGCAAGAGCGTATCTGGATATCCAGTCCCTACTTTGTGCCAGATGAGGGGGTGCTGGCGATGCTTAAACTAGCCTCGTTAAGCGGAGTAGAGGTGAAAATCCTGATTCCCGAACGTCCAGATAACCTTCTAACCTACTTTGCGGCCTATGCCTTTCTCGATTCGCTTCTCGAGGCGGGGGTCGAGGTCTATCGCTACGAGGGGGGCTTCTTACATGGCAAAGCCTTTTTGGTTGACGAAATCGGTGCGGCAGTGGGTACCGTTAACCTCGACAACCGCTCCTTTCGACTCAACTTCGAGGTGACGGCGATGGTGATGGACGCCGACTTTGCCGCCGAGGTTGATGCGATGTTCAAGGCGGATTTCGCGCGGGCACGGCAGATGCAGCCAGAAGAGATCAGCGATAAGCCGCTTTGGCATCGGGTGGCGGCTCGAGCGGCCTATTTGTTTGCGCCGGTCTTATGAGTGTGCTTGATCACTCTATTGCCCGCTGGCCTGTGATTTTGCATTCAAGTCTTCGCTTTGGAGTTTCAGGCCATGATGAAAGCCCCTCGTGCAATACTCAATCCAGATAGTAAACTTCAGGCAACCTCTCGGTTTTAAGCTGAAATAAAATGAACAGTTGAAGAAAAGGTAATGCGATTCACCGAGTTGGCTCGGGCTGGTGTGGTAACTGTACGCCATTAAACTCGTTAGGGTCTGGTACAACCGTAACGAGATCTGTGCAACGGCTGTTGACTCTGTGACGAGCAGGCTATTGGACGCCTCCGATTCGTTGACTGCGCAGATTCCCTAGGAGAGGGTCTTAGTTAATGAAGAAGATATTGTTGCGCAGACCAAGACAACCTTACGGTGGTTGACAGTAGTATGTAGCTGGCTGAACAAGGCCATTGCATTCGCATGCGGATTCAAGGGCTTCAGGTGATGGCGCAATTTTTCCGGGAGTGCGCGTCTAAGAATGCGCTTTTCACACTCACGTCAAATTACCATTATTCTTATGTCAGGAAAGTAGGTGTTAGTGTGAAGCAATTTCATTGAAAAAGTCTGGGTTATTCCGAATCGTCGCCAGTACCTTAGCGGCTAGCCCCGTAGGATTATTACGTTTGCCTTCCCAGCTTTTGATCGTATCCACGCTGGTTCCCATTGCGCTGGCAAATTCCGCCTGAGAAACATTGAGCTTGGTACGAATGGCTTTTACATCGGCTACTTCATGGCGTGCTGTGCGGCTAGCCTCAGTGTTGCCCTGATTAATCTCAACGGCTTCCTGCAGCGATGTTTGGAGTTCGTCAAAAATGCTCATCCAGAAACTTC
This sequence comes from Vreelandella hamiltonii, assembly GCF_014651795.1. Taxonomy (NCBI): domain Bacteria; kingdom Pseudomonadati; phylum Pseudomonadota; class Gammaproteobacteria; order Oceanospirillales; family Halomonadaceae; genus Vreelandella; species Vreelandella hamiltonii. The sequence continues at coordinate 103,278 of NZ_BMXO01000001.1, forward strand.
CTCCTTTAATTGGTGGGTCAGTGTTTTCAATGCGGCCTTTTCAGCAAGTGTTATGTTGTCCTTCATGTTCTTAGGGTAGGCCAATATCACAGATATATGGTCGCCGCCTGGTTGTCATCTGGCTGCTAACAGGATGAAAGACATGTGAGTAATGTAATCCCTGGAAAAGATAACGTATTGATAATTCTTGGTTTCCGCATTGCAGGCGCGGGTAAGCGGATTAAATGGTTGATCTTACCTTTGCATGAGAGTGAGACAGACCGGCATCTCATCGGATTATCTGGTTGATGCTTCACCTACTGCTGGTGCATGTTTCCTTCGCTAATTCCAGCAAGAACCCCACACGCCTCAACTTCCCGGTCATCGTTGCAACTCGCTCTCAGTGAAACGAGTTGTTTCTCAAGCGCTTGCAGAGCGGTTATCTGCGACCGCACATGAGAGATGTGATCATCGAGCAAGGCGTTGACGGCGGTACAAGGCTGATGAGGGTCGTCCTGATAGCTCTGTAGTTCGTGAATCTCAGCCAGTGACAGGCCCAGGATTCTGCAGCGACGGATGAAGGCCAGCCCCTCACCATGCTTCTCGGTATAGACACGGTAACCGTTGTCCTGCCGATCAGGCGGCGGCAACAAGCCCTGCTGTTCATAGAAGCGGATCGTCTGTGTTTCGACCCCTACCAACTGCGCCAACTGACCAATGCGCATCAGCCTCCTCCCCAACGGATTCTTTACTCTATTGACCTTATAGTAGCTTTATAGTTTTAAATGGTACCACAACATTGTTCAAGTGGAGTCGTATCATGAGCAAATCCTGTGGTGGCGCCTGTGGCGGTGATGCAACGTCCGCAGCGGATACCGATATACAGGCCTCCTCCGAGGCGCCAGGGAGATGGGTCAGTGTTTATGCCGTGCCGAAGATGGACTGTCCATCAGAAGAACGAATGATTCGCCTAGCCCTGAACGGCTTTGAGGAGATTCGGGCGCTGTCCTTCGACTTGTCGAACCGCCGGCTGAAGGTCGTGCATGACGGCGAGGTCGAGCCCGTCACCTCGAAACTGAAGACCTTGGGGCTAGGCGCCTCGCTTCAGGAAACCGTCGCTGCAAATCCGGAGACCATCAAGGCCGCCGAGTTTTCGGCAGCTTCTGCTAAGCAAGAATCCGGGACCCTGCGCTGGTTGCTCGGCATCAATGCACTTCTGTTCGTGGTGGAAATGACTGCCGGTCTGATCGCCCAGTCCACCGGCCTGATTGGAGAATCCCTGGACAATTTTGCCGATGCGGCGGTGTACGGGCTTGCCCTTTATGCGGTTGGACATAGCGTGAAAATGCAGGTACGTGCCGCGCATCTTGCTGGTGTACTGCAACTGATCTTGGCTGTGGGCGTGCTCGTAGAGGTGGTGAGACGCTTTGTATTCGGTAGTGAGCCTGAATCGCTGGTGATGATGGCTATCGCATTCGTCGCATTGATTGCCAATACCAGTTGTCTGCTGCTCATATCCAAACATCGGGAAGGCGGGGCGCACATGAAGGCAAGCTGGATATTCTCGGCCAACGACGTGGTGATCAACCTGGGGGTCATCACCGCCGGCGCCCTGGTCGCGTGGACCGGTTCCAATTATCCGGATCTGATTATCGGCACCATCGCGGGGGGCATTGTACTTAACGGTGCCAGACGCATTTTGGCGTTGAAGGGTTAAATAATGCTCATTATTGGCAAAAAGCTCTCGCCATATGCCCTATTGTCCATATCGGGCCTGCTGGCAGCGTCTGATCAGGCTGTAAAGTGGCTGGTGCAGCAATCAATGGCCTATGGCGAGTATGTTTCGGTGACCCCGTTCTTTAACTGGGTGCACCTATGGAACACCGGTGCCGCATTCAGTCTTTTTGCGAATGGTGGAGGCTGGCAGCGCTACTTTTTTATCGGAATCGCGGTAGTGGTCTCGATTTTTCTGATCAAGCTGATCCTTGAAAATCGTCATAAAGGAGAAGCCATCGCTTACAGTCTTATCCTCGGTGGCGCCATGGGCAACCTGATTGACCGGGTCTTTCGCGGCTATGTTGTGGATTCCTTTGATTTCTATTGGCGAGACTGGCATTGGCCGGCCTTCAACCTGGCTGATATTGCAATTGTCCTCGGTGCCTTACTTTTCGTTTCCAGCAGCTTGTTGGGTAAAAAAGCAAACACCAATGCCGAGCCGGATGGATCTGACTGACACCTACGCCTATACAACACCATGACCGAACTTCCCGACAACATCCTTCACCTGCCGCAATACCAAGTACTGGGCTGCAAATCAACCGACGACGAAATGCACTTCCAGGTGGACGTGCCCGATCCCATCGCCTGCGAGGAATGCGGCGTGCAGGGTGAGTTCGTACGGTTCGGCAAGCGTGACGTTCCCTATCGTGATCTGCCCATCCACGGCAAGCGGGTCACTCTCTGGGTGGTCCGCCGCCGATACACCTGCCGGGCCTGCAAGACAACATTCAGGCCCCAGCTACCGGAGATGGTGGACGGATTCCGTATGACACTGCGGCTGCATGAGTACGTGGAGAAGGAATCCTTCAACCACCCCTACACCTTTGTGGCGGCACAGACCGGCCTGGACGAGAAGACGGTGCGCGACATCTTCAACGCCCGCGCCGAGTTCCTGGGGCGCTGGCACCGCTTCGAGACGCCCCGCATCCTGGGCATTGACGAGCTATACCTGAACAAGCGCTACCGCTGCATTCTGACCAACATTGAGGAGCGAACCCTGCTCGACCTGCTGGCCACCCGCCGCCAGAACGTGGTGACCAACTACCTGATGAAGCTGAAAGACCGGCAGAAGGTCGAGATCGTCAGCATGGACATGTGGAACCCCTACCGGGCAGCGGTCAAGGCTGTGCTGCCCCAGGCCCGTATCGTGGTCGATAAGTTCCATGTGGTGCGCATGGCCAACGATGCCCTAGAGAGAGTGCGCAAGGGCCTCAGAAAGGAGCTGAAACCGTCCCAGAGCCGGACTCTCAAGGGAGACCGGAAAATCCTGCTGAAACGCGCTCACGAAGTCTCAGACCGGGAGCGCCTCATCATGGAGACCTGGACAGGCGCGTTCCCGCAACTGCTGGCCGCCTACGAGCACAAGGAGCGCTTCTACGGCATCTGGGACGCCACCACACGGCTCCAGGCAGAAGCCGCCCTGGACGAGTGGATAGCCACCATCCCGAAGGGCCAAAAGGAAGTCTGGAGCGATCTGGTCAGGGCAGTGGGAAACTGGCGCGAAGAGACCATGACCTACTTCGAGACGGACATGCCCGTCACCAACGCTTACACGGAGTCCATCAACCGACTGGCCAAGGACAAGAACCGTGAAGGGCGCGGTTACTCCTTCGAGGTGATGCGGGCACGAATGCTCTACACCACGAAGCACAAGAAGAAGGCACCGACTGCGAAGGTCTCTCCTTTCTACAAGAAAACCATCGGTTACGGACTGCCGGACGTCGCAGAGGAACTCAACTACGGAGTCGATCTATCAACCATCTGAGGGTGGTATCAGATTGATGGGGTGAAGGTGCCCCATCAACCATTAAATCCGTATACCCGAAGAGATTTAGCGTCCAGAGAAGCTTGATACCGTTCAGTAAGAGCCAAAACCAAAGTATGGGCTGTAGTATGGGCTAAGTAAATTACAAACACAAAAAAGCCGCTGAAATCAGCGGCTTAATCTATATTCTTGGCGGAGAGGGAGGGATTCGAACCCTCGAAGCCTTTCGACTTACACACTTTCCAGGCGTGCTCCTTCGACCACTCGGACACCTCTCCACATTGTGTGCTCTGCTGCAGGGCGTTGCCTTTCTCAACAGAACGGCGCATATACTATGCGTTAAGCTGTGAAATAGCAAGCCTTTTTCACGTCAGGGCTTTTTCGTCAGAGCTTTTTCACATCAAGGGCTGGGCAGCACGGCATAGCGGCTGCTGGCTTCCAGACATAGCGTGTCGCCGCAGTAGAGCTGCTGGCTGAGCGCGATGCTGCCTTTGCCGCGTTCGCGCAGCCGTTCTGCCAGCGTTGCGGGGCCGTCGCTGCTGCTGGGCGTGCAGATAAGACGGTAGTCGCCGGTCACCGGGGCAACGAAGCGCTGGCTGGCCTCCGCCACGACCACGTCTTGTGCCCTTCCCTGCTGGCGCAGCCACAGGGTCACCCAGCACCATCCTTGCAGTGTGGCTTGTGCCGCCAGGGCACCGCCGAAGCCGGTGCCTTTATCATTGAGGTTAGGCGCCAGCGCCAGGTGCCAGGTCAACGCGTCGTTGGCGTGGCTCACGTCACTGATGCCCAAGGCTCCCACCATGGGAATCGCCTCGCCCAGCCAGCGGTGGAAGGCGTGCAGGTCTTCTTTGCCTTCTGGCAGCGGTAGTCGCGGGTGCGGTAGGCCTGGCTGGCGTGACGGGCTCATGGTGGGCTCCTCGGCGGTTAAGCGCTCAATCCCAGCGTTCGACGAAATCGGCGGCGTTATGCTCGGGTACCGGCTTGTGACGACCGGCCAGGCTGCCCAGGTAGATGAACGCGACCACTTCATCCTCCTTGTCCAGCCCCATGCCCTTGCGCACCACCGGGTCGAAGGCATACTTGCCGCTGCGCCACATGGCGCCCAAGCCCAGGGCGTGTGCGGCCAACAGAATCCCGTGGGCAGCACAGCCCGCTGAAATGACCTGTTCGACCTTGGGCACCTTGGCAATATCTGGCGTCACCTTGGCAATCACGGCGATCACCATGGGCGCGCGCAGGGGCTTTTTGCGGGCAGCGTTCAGGGTGTCATCGCTGGCGTGCGGGTCTTCCTGGAACTCCGCTTCTGCGAACAGTTCTCCCAGTCGCTCGCGCCCTTCTCCGACGAACTCGATAAACCGCCACGGGCGTAGCTCCTTGTGGTCGGGGGCACGCAGGGCGGCGCGGTAGATGGCGCTGAGCTGTTCCGGGCTGGGGGCAGGCTCGGTGAGCTTGCCCATGGAGCTACGTTCATGCAGCAGCGTAAGAGCGTCCATTGGTGTCTCCTTGTCCTGGGTCGGTATCACTGGCGCGCCAGGCGTAGCGGGCTGGGCGGCGCCATGCCCGGCGTGGCACGCCAGGGGCTAATGTCCAGCCCACCACGGCGCACGTAACGCGCCAGCACCAGCAGTGATTCTGGCTGGGCGTACTGCATTAGGTCCGTGAAGATATGCTCGACGCAGTGCTCGTGAAAATCCTGATGCTGGCGGTAGCCAATCAGGTAGCGCAGCAGTCCTTCGCGGTCGAGGCGCGGGCCTTTATAGCGAATCAGCACACTCCCCCAGTCGGGCTGCCCGGTCACGGGGCAGTTCGATTTGAGCAGATGCGAATGCAGCGTCTCTTCCACGATATCATCGTGGGTGGTCAGGTGCTCGGCGCTGGGGGTGTAGTGGCTGACCTCGATATCCAGGTCGTCCAGGCACTCCCCTGGCAAGCGTCGCGGGGCCAGCGCTTCGTCATCCACCGGCAACAGCTCGACGCTGACCGGGGCACCCGCCGCACCGCTCAGGTCGCGCACCAGGATGGCTTCTACCTCGGCCTGGCTGGCAAAGCGCGTCTGGTTGAGGCTGTTGAGGTAGAGCTTCCAGGATTTGGACTCGATCAACTGCGGCGAGCTTGCCGGCAGCCGAAAGCGCGCCACCGCCACCACCGGCTTGCCGCGTCCATTCAGCCAGGAGACTTCGAAGGCGTGCCACTCGTCTTCACCCACGAAGGGCAACGCGCTTTCTTCGATCCCCAGCGGCGCGCGATTGGCCGCCCGAGGAATGGGGTACAGCAGTGCCGCATCGTACTGCTCGGGGTAGGCAGAATCGCGCCCCAGCGGCGCGTGTTCCAGAGTATCAGGGCGGTGTGCCATGCAAAACGTCTCCATCAAACCAGGGGCCCTTGGGGCACTTAACTGCGAATACCTTTGCCACGCTCCAGCATGGTCAGCGCCACCATGAACAGCACCACGATGAACGCCATGATCGCCGTCAGCGCCCAGCCGACGGGAATGTCAGACACCCCCAGAAAGCCATAGCGGAAGACGTTGACCATGTACAGAATCGGGTTGAGCATCGAGACGCCCTGCCAGAAGTCCGGCAGCATCGAAATCGAGTAGAACACGCCGCCCAGGTAGGTCAGCGGGGTCAGGATGAACGTCGGCACGATGGAAATGTCATCGAACTTGTTCGCCAGCAGGGCATTGATGAAGCCACCTATGGAGAACAGCGCCGAGGTCAGCACCACGACCAGTATCGTGAGCAGCGGATGCTCCACCGTCAAGCGGGTGAAGAACAGCGATACCAGCGTCACGATGAGCCCAACGCCCAGGCCTCGGGCCATGCCGCCCAGAATGAAGCCAGAAAGAATCACGCTATTGGGCATGGGCGAGACCATCATCTCTTCCACCGAGCGCTGAAACTTGTTGGAAAAGAAGCTGGAGGCCACGTTGGAGTAGCTGTTGGTGATCACCGACATCATGATCAACCCGGGCACGATGAAATCCATATAGCTGAAGCCATCCATCTCACCAATGCGCGAGCCGATCAGGCTGCCGAAAATGATGAAGTACATGGCCATGGTGATCGACGGTGGCAGCAGGGTTTGCGGCCAGATACGGGTAAACCGCTTGATCTCCTTGAGCACCAGTGTCCACAGCGCGACCAGGGTTTGTGTGGCATTCATGCGTTGGCCTCCTGCTGCTCACGTTGATCCAGAGCCGCCTGGCTGCTCTCTACCATGGAAACGAACATCTCTTCCAGACGATTGGCGCGGTTGCGCATGGAAACCACTTGAATGCCCTGCTCACTGAGCGATGAGAACACGTCGTTCAGCTGCTGGCCTCGGTGAATGGCCACCGAAAGCTGGGAAGGCTCCACCTGGTGGACCTCGAAACCCGGCACCTGCGGCGCTTGCGCGACGGGAGCCGCCAGGTCCAGCAGGAAGGTTTCCGTGTCCAGCTCGGCCAGCAGCTCGCGCACGCTGGTGTTACGCACGATCTCGCCGTGATTAATGATGGCGATATTGCGGCACAGGCTTTCGGCTTCTTCCAGATAGTGGGTCGTCAGAATGATCGTCGTGCCTTCGTCGCGGTTGATGCGCCGCATGTACTCCCACATGCTGCGACGCAGCTCGATATCCACCCCCGCCGTGGGCTCATCGAGAATCAGCAGCTTGGGGCGATGCATCAGCGCACGCGCAATCATCAGGCGGCGCTTCATGCCGCCGGAGAGCATCCGCGCGCTGCCGTTGCGTTTTTCCCACAACCCCAGGTCGGTCAGCAGCTGCTGGGCACGGGGCAGCGCTTCACTACGCCGCATGCCGTAATAGCCCGCCTGGGCCAATACGATATCCAGCACTTTCTCGAACTGGTTGAAGTTGAACTCCTGCGGCACCACGCCCAACTGGTACTTCGCTTTGGCAAAATCCTTGTCGATGTCGATACCAAAAATCGACACCTTGCCCGCGGTTTTCTGCACCAGGGAACATACCACGCCCAGAGTGGTGGATTTACCTGCCCCATTGGGGCCCAGCAGTGCAAAGAAGTCGCCCTGCTGAACGTCCAGATCAATCCCTTTTAACGCTTGAAAGCCGTTGCCGTACACCTTGGTAAGGCCACGGATCGACAATGCCGGTTCGGCCATGAACATGTCCTGTCAGCAAAATGAGAGCTTATGAAGCTAGATGGGAAGATATCGGGGCGAACGCATATTTTTTCAAGCTAACGAACTCGATGCCCTCACGGCGAGCCAGATGACTGTTTTACAAAGGTTAAGGCTACATTAGGCGACACTTTGCCACGCTATTGCAGCAGAACTCAGGCAATTAATACTTTAGTATGACGCGCGCACCGGGCGCTGCGTCAGCACCGGTGCCAAGGGAACAATCGAACATAACAGAGAGCTTGCCTGATAATGAGCACTGCCACTACCTCTTCCAGCGTTGCGCCGCCATCGACGGAGCACGCGACGACCTCACCTGCGCGCTATCGACTCTCCACGCTGCCCCTGCGTCGTCAGCGCCTGATCGGCGTCGGCGTACTGTGGCTGATCCTGGCCGTCATGATCGCCATCAATGCCTGGCAAAGCCGTAACTTGCTCTATAGCGAACGCGAACAGCGCATGGTGACGGCAGTCGACATCGGCATTTCCACGCTGGAACACTACCACCACCTGGCCGAGCAAGGTCAGCTGTCCGTTCCCGATGCCCAGCGCCTCGCCTTCAACATGCTGCGCGACATACGCTTTGGCGAAGATGACAACTACCTTTTCGCCTTCAACGGCAGCCTGCGTATGCTTGCTCATCCGCGCAGAGAAGTAGGCGAAGACATCTCTCAGGTGAGCGACCCCGAAGGCACGCTGATTTTCCAGAGCATGCTGGATAACACACGGGCCAATGGCAGCGGCTTCACCGAATATTACTCCAACTTCGCGCGCGGCAACGATGGCAGCCCGCTAGTACGAACTTACTCCGAAGCCTTTGCGCCTTGGGATGTGTACGTGGCCAGCGGCGTCTTTGTAGGTGACGTCAACAGCACCATCGTCAGCCAACTCATTGAAACCATCGTGGTGGGCATCGTGGCCGGTGCGCTGGTGACCCTGGCTTTCTGGGGCATGATAACGCTGATCCTGCGCCGCCTGGGCGGGGAGCCCAACTACGCCGCTGGCGTGGTGTCACGCATTGCCCAGGGCGATTTGACCGCCCCCGTGGCCCTGCATGCCAACGACACCAGCAGCCTGCTCTACGACATCCGCTCGATGCGCGACAAGCTGCGTGAAGCCATGACCGACATCTACACCACCAGCGAGGCGGTGGATGGCAATGCCGGTGATATTGCTGCGGGCAACCAGGAGCTGTCATCACGCACCGAGCAGCAGGCCGCCGCCCTTCAGCAGACCTCATCCAGCATGGAAGAAGTCACGGCGACCGTTCGCCAAACCGCCGACAGCGTGGCCCAGGCCAAAGAGCTGGTACGCAGCGCAGGCGAAACCTCGCAGGCAGGCCAACAGGCCATCGGCAATGCCGTCAACTCGATGCAGGAGATCAGCGCCGAGGCCGACAAGATCACCGATATCGTCACACTGATCGACAGCATTGCCTTCCAGACCAATATTCTGGCGCTCAACGCCTCGGTGGAAGCGGCCCGCGCCGGCGAACATGGCCGTGGTTTTGCCGTCGTGGCCGGCGAAGTTCGCCAACTGGCCAACCGCTCCGCCACGGCCGCCCACGAAATCAAAGGGCTGATCAACGCCTCCAACGCCCAGGTCAGCAACGGCGCCGGGCTGGTCGATACGGCCAAACAACGGATGCAGGACATCGACCTGCAAATTCAGAAGGTCAACGACCTGTTCGAGGAGATCACCGCCGCCACCTACGAGCAGACCCGCGGTATCGAACAGATCAACGTGGCCATCGCCCAGCTAGACCAGGCCACCCAGGACAATGCCTCCATGGTGCAGCAGACCGCCACCTCTGCCCAGGACCTCAAACAGCGCTCACAGTCGCTCAACAGCGTGGTCGGCCACTTCACTCTGGTGGATTGAACCACTTGGCCCGGGCGCATGCGCCTGGGCATTCCGCATACTTTATTCCCGAACGGCGCCCACGAAAAAGCGCTGCTCAAGGGCAGTTATCGAACGGACAACAGAAACGAAGAGGATCTGGCAAAGCAGAATCAGAAAAAGCGATGGAAAAGCAAAGACGAAGACACAGGAGGGAGGACCGTTGAACTGGAGCGGGAAAGGAGATTCGAACTCCCGACCCTCGCCTTGGCAAGGCGATGCTCTACCACTGAGCTATTCCCGCAACATGAACGGCATTACTTAAGAGAACCGGTTACAGAAACCGATTAAAACAACCGATGACGACAACCAAGCGTCAGCGTCATGCGAGTGGCGTCCCATAGGGGGTTCGAACCCCTGTTCCCGCCGTGAAAGGGCGGTGTCCTGGACCACTAGACGAATGGGACACATGTACACGCAGACGACTGGAGCGGGAAAGGAGATTCGAACTCCCGACCCTCGCCTTGGCAAGGCGATGCTCTACCACTGAGCTATTCCCGCTTGATGTCGCTAAAAATCGGATTGGCGTCCCATAGGGGGTTCGAACCCCTGTTCCCGCCGTGAAAGGGCGGTGTCCTAGACCACTAGACGAATGGGACGTATAAACACGTATGATTCATTACATACGCGTTATGGAGCGGGAAAGGAGATTCGAACTCCCGACCCTCGCCTTGGCAAGGCGATGCTCTACCACTGAGCTATTCCCGCAACTCCGATGACCTAAACGATACGATGGCGTCCCATAGGGGGTTCGAACCCCTGTTCCCGCCGTGAAAGGGCGGTGTCCTAGACCACTAGACGAATGGGACGTTTCATTGCCTCGTCGAGGTGGCGCGTATATTAATCAGCGCACCTCTTACTGTCAAGCCCTCTGATATCGAAACGTTTTATGCCTGCGCAACGAAGGTGCCTGACGGCGATAACCTGCGCGATAACGGTGCACGAAACTTGCCCATGCACACCACGCCACCCGTTCAGCGCATCCTACAAAGCCCTAAAAATCTTTTATTTAAAATAAAATCGATTTTTTGGCATATCCCTTGCTTTGTACACAGCGTCTCTCGGCGATTGGTGCTCCCCTACCACTGCCGTCTTTCCTTACTGCATGAGGTGCTGTATGTCCTTTACCCGTCGCAAGTTTCTTACCAGCGCTGCTCTGACATCCACTGCGGGGCTGGTGTTGGGCGCCCCTTCCTTGGCCAAGGCGCAGTCGAGCGAACAGTTCAACTGGCGAATGACCAATGCCTACAGCCCCGGCTCTCCGTTCTATGTAGAAGGGCCCGGCAGCCCGCGGGACGTGATTGCCAAGATCAACGCCATGTCGGGCGGACGGCTCAATATTCAACACTTTGCAGCAGGAGAACTGATCCCGGCCTTCGAAGGCTTCGAGGCGGTGCAGAGCGGCACCATCGAAATGAACGCCGCCAACAGCTACTTCTGGTCGGGCACCACGTTCGCCGCGCAATACTTCACCACCGTGCCCTTCGGCATGAGCTTCATGGGCCATATGGCCTGGCTGTATCACGGCGGTGGCCTGGAGCTATGGGAAGAAGTGTATGAGCCTTACGGCATGATCGCCCTGCCGCTGAACAATACAGGCGTGCAGATGACCGGCTGGTTCCGTGAGCCCATCGAGGACATCGGCCAGTTGAACGGACTGCGCATGCGTATTCCGGGCCTGGCCGGGAAAGTCTATGCCGCGCTGGGGGTCGATGCCCGTGTACTGCCCGGCGGTGAAATCTTCCCGGCGCTGGAGCGGGGCGTCATCGATGCAGCAGAGTTCGTGGGCCCTTACCAGGATCGCCGCATGGGGCTGCAGAATGCCGCGAAGTTTTATCACACCACCGGCTGGCACGAGCCTGCCACTACCGGTGAGCTGCTGATTTCCAAACAGCATTGGGATGCCCTGCCCGACGACCTCAAGATGATCGTGAAAAGTGCCTGCATGGCGGCGTGTCTGGAAAGCGTCACCTGGTCGGAAGCCGTCAACGGCGAGGCGATGGCCGACCTGGTGGACAACCACGGCGTTACCGCAAGCCCCCTGCCAGCCCCGGTGGTCGAAGCGCTGCGTGAAGCCACGATGGATACCCTGGCCACCGAAGCCAACGCCGACCCGCTGGTACGCAAGGTCCACGACAGCTACATGGCCTTCAAGGCCAACCATGACCGCTGGGCAGGCCCCAGCGAACGCGCCTGGTTAAACGACATCATCGGGGTGTGATATGCAAGCCGTGGAACGTCTTGTCCACGGAATCGAGGCGGTGGTCCGGCTGTTTGGCTTGATCGCTGCCTGGATTTGCGTGGTGCTGGTTGCCCTGGTCGCGGGCGATGTGGTCATGCGCTACCTGTTCAGCATTGGCGCCGTCTGGCTCCAGGAGCTGCAGTGGCACTTGATTTCCCCCATCGCCCTGTTCGGCATGTCGTACCTGCTGTTCGTGGGCGAGCAGGTGCGGGTGGATGTGTTTTACGAGCGCTTCCCGGTCGCGGTACAGCGCACCATCGAAGTGATCGGCGGCCTGCTGCTATTGGTCATGGGGCTCTACATCGCCTGGCTGACCCTGCCTTGGGTAGAGCAATCATATCTGCGTAACGAAACCTCACCCAACCCAGGCGGCCTGCCCTTCCGCTGGCTGCTCAAATCGCTCATCCCTCTGGGGTTTCTTCTGTTGGCACTGCAAGGCCTGGCCCACGCACTGCGCCAGGGGTTGGCCCTTCCAAGCCGAGGTGAATAACGCATGTCTCCTAATGAGTGGCTAGCGATCGGCATGATCGTCGCCTTTTTCGTACTGCTGCTGATCGGTATTCCGGTGGCCATCAGCATCGCCGTCACGGCCTTCGTGTTTGGCTACCTGGGGTTTGGCCCAATGCTGTTCAACCTGCTGCCCTCGCGCATCTACGGCGTGGTCACCAACTACACCTTCATGGCCATCCCCCTCTTCGTATTCATGGGGGTCATGCTGGAGAAGTCGAAGCTGGCCGAAGAGCTGATCGACGTGGTCGGTCACCTGTTCGGGGGACTCTCCGGCGGCATGGGGGTGGCCATCATCTTCGTGGGCGTACTGCTGGGCGCTGCCACGGGTATCGTCGGGGCGACCATCGTCACGCTGGGCCTGTTGACACTCCCCACCCTGCTGCGCCGTGGCTACCCTAAAACCCTGGCCACCGGCATGATTTGTGCGTCGGGCACGCTGGGTCAAATCATCCCCCCGAGCCTGGTGCTGATTCTGCTGGCGGAGATCCTCGGTGAATCCGTGGGCACCATGTTCGCAGCGGCCATGGTGCCGGGGCTGGCCCTGGCCGGGATCTATATTCTGGCGATTCTGGTGCTGGCCAGGCTCTACCCCAACATGATGCCGCCCATTCCCGCCGAAGAGCGTGCGCTGCTCAGCAAAAAGCAGCTATTGTTCAAGGTGGCTACCGTGGTGGGGCCGCCGGTGGGGCTGGTGTTTGCCGTGCTGGGTTCGATCATCGGCGGAATTGCCGCCCCCACCGAAGCCGCTGCCATGGGGGCACTCGGGGCGCTGGTCTTCGTCGCGTGCTCTGGGCGGCTCACGGTGGCTCTGCTGAGCGAGGTCGCCAAGGCCACGCTGGTCATTTCTGCCATGGTCTTCTTCATTCTGATCAGCGCTCAGGTCTTTGGCCTGGCCTTCCGTGGGCTGGGTGGCGAGCATCTCGTGGGCCGCATGTTCGACTGGGTCCCCGGGGGCGAGCTCGGCGCGCTGCTGTTCATGCTGCTGCTGATGTTCGTGCTTGGTTTCTTCCTGGAATGGATAGAAATTACCTATATTGCCCTGCCGCTGTTTTTGCCCTTCTTCGTACAAATGGGCATCGATATGGTATGGCTGGGCATTCTGGTGGGCCTGGTGTTGCAAACCTCGTTTCTCACGCCACCGTTTGGCTGGTCGCTGTTTTTCCTCAAGGGCGTGGCCCCCAAGGAGGTTTCGACCCTCGATATCTACAAAGGCGCGCTGCCCTTCATTGGCCTGCAATTCCTGGCCGTGGCGCTGGTCTTCGCCTTCCCGGCCATTGCCACCTGGCTACCCGACGCCATTGGCTGGTAGCCCTTGATAACAGTAGCCCTTGATAACAGTAGCCCTTGATAACAGTAGTCCTTAATAACAAAGGATAACGTCATGCTTCATACACAACGTAGTTACGGCGGCAGCTGTGTTGCCCCCCACCACCTGGCCGCCAGTGCCGGTCGCGATGTGCTCAAACAAGGCGGCAATGCGGTAGAAGCCATGGTGGCCGCCGCAGCGGCTATCGCCGTGGTCTACCCGCACATGAACGCGCTGGGTGGCGACGGTTTCTGGCTGATTCACGAACCAGGCAAGCCGCCCATTGCCATCGATGCCTGCGGGCCAGCCGCCGCGCTGGCCAGCGCCGATTTTTACGCTGGCGAATCACACATCCCGGAACGCGGCCCCCAGGCAGCCCTGACCATGGCGGGCACCATCGGCGGTTGGCAGGAAGCACTCAACGTGGCCTCCCAGTGGGGCACGGCGCTACCGCTGACGACCCTGCTGGCCGATGCCATTCACCATGCCGACGACGGCGTGGCGGTTTCCCAAAGCCAAGAGGCGCTGACCGCCAAGCACCTTGCGCGGCTTGGCCAAAGCCCCGGCTTCAACGAAGCCTTCCTGCTCGATGGCAAGGTCCCCCGGGAAGGCGAGCGGCTGCGCCAGCCGCGCCTGGCCCGAACCCTCGAACGTCTGGCCAGTGCAGGGCTGGATGACTTCTACCGTGGCGAACTGGCCGCCAGCATGGCCCAGGACCTGGCCGCGCTGGGCAGCCCGCTGCGGTTGGAGGATTTCCACGCCTATCGCGCCCAGCAGGTCACGCCGCTGCAGGTACAGCTGCAGGACGCGACACTCTACAACCTGCCCGCCCCAACCCAGGGCATGGCCTCGCTGATGATTCTGGGCATCTACGAACGCCTCAAGGCTGCCGAGCCCAACGGCTTCGAGCATCTGCACGGCTTGATCGAGGCCACCAAACGCGCCTTCATGCTGCGCGATAGCCACGTCACCGACCCCCAGCGGGTGCCTGCCCCCCTCCAGTCGCTGCTAAGCGCCGAACGCCTGGCCGAAGAAGCTGCCGCCATTGACCCGGCCAGCGCCCTGCCCTGGCCCCATGAGCCCGCGCCGGGCGACACCATCTGGATGGGCACCGTGGATAGCCAGGGCCGCTCGGTGAGCTTCATTCAGAGCATCTACTGGGAGTTCGGCAGTGGCGTCGTGCTGCCGGAAAGCGGCGTGCTCTGGCAAAACCGAGGCATCAGTTTTTCACTCGACCCCAATCATCTGCGCGGCCTGGCCCCGGGGCGCAAGCCGTTTCACACCCTCAATCCGGCACTGGCCCTGTTCGACGACGGGCGCACCATGGTGTACGGCACCATGGGCGGCGAAGGCCAGCCACAAACCCAGGCCGCGGTGTTCTCCCGCTACGCATTACATGGCATGCCACTGCAGCAGGCGGTCACCGCGCCACGCTGGCTATTGGGGCGCACCTGGGGCGAGACCAGCACCAACTTGAAGCTGGAAGCGCGTTTCGACGATGCCCTGGTGACCGCCCTCGCCACGGCGGGCCACGATGTAGAAGTACTGCCCGAGGCCTTCAGCGACACCATGGGCCATGCCGGTGGCATCGTACGCCACCCGGATGGCCTGATCGAAAGCGCCCATGACCCCCGCAGCAACGGCGGCGCCGCCAGCGTTTAGGCCCGGTACTGGCGCTATCGCCCACTTTCGCACATGCTGAACCTGAGCAGGGCTACCGTTGTCACTGGCATAGCGTCAGGCACAACGGTGGTATCCTGCCTGCCCAATAAGCCTCTGCTTATCAGCAACCGGAGGGAGAGGAGAGCCCCATGGCGAAAATAGCGAAATCCCCTGAAGAGTGGCGCCAACAGTTGACCCCGGAGCAGTACCACGTCGCCCGGGAGAAGGGTACCGAGCGTCCGTTTACCGGTGACTATCAAGTGAGCGATGCCCAAGGCATCTACCACTGCGTCTGCTGTCATGCGCCGCTGTTCGAGAACGAACACAAGTTCGATGCAGGCTGTGGCTGGCCAAGTTTCGACAGGCCACTGGGCATCCGCTGCGTGGAAGAGCATCGCGATACTTCCCACGGCATGATTCGCACCGAAGTAGTGTGTTCCCACTGCGATGCCCACCTGGGGCACGTGTTTCCCGACGGCCCCCCGCAAACGACGGGTCTGCGCTACTGCATCAACTCGGTCTCTTTGGAGTTTCACCCCGACGAATAATTGATCCCAAACGAAGCGCAGCAAGGCGGGCACCATCTGTTAGAATGGCGGCCCGCTTTTTTATGCCGAATGTTAGTGCTTGCAGGAGATCCCCATGCTCGGCTGGTTCCCAGGACATATGAACAAGGCCCGCCGCCAGATCAAGGACGCGCTGCCGGAAATCGACGTCGTGATCGAAGTGCTCGATGCGCGGCTCCCCTACTCCAGCGCCAACCCGATGCTGGCCGAGCTGACCCGCCACAAGCCGGTCCTCAAGATTCTGTCGCGTGCCGACCTGGCCGACCCCGCGCGTACCGACGAGTGGGTCGCGTTTTTCGATGCCCAGGCCGACACACGGGCGCTGGCCATCACCACCACCAACACCCGGGAACTGAAGCGCATTCCCCGGCTTTGCCATGAGCTGGCCGGTGCGGTGCGTGCAGACCGTGATGTTCGCGTGATGGTCATGGGGATTCCCAACGTCGGCAAGTCGACGCTGATCAACGGCCTGGCAGGACGCAAGATCGCCAAGACCGGTAACGAGCCCGCCGTGACCAAGCGCCAGCAAAAGGTACGCATCGATGGCCGCGTGGCGCTGATCGACACCCCAGGCGTGCTGTGGCCCAAAATCGAGGATCAGGCCAGTGCCTACCGGCTAGCGGCCAGCGGCGCCATTCGCGACACGGCCATCGAGTATACCGATGTGGCCATGGTGGCCTGTGCCGAACTCGCCAGACGCTACCCCGACGAGCTGACGGCCCGCTACAAGCTCACGGCGCTGCCCCGCTATGAAGCCCCTTCCACCCCTCAAACAGAAGTCGATGCCGATGGCCCCCAGAAGCCCGACTTTATGGCCATTGCCGGGTTCGATGGCCACGCCATCCTCACCGAGATTGCCAGCAAGCGCGGTGGTTTGCGCCCTGGCGGCGCCGTGGATCTGCACCGGGGCGCCGAAGTGCTGCTGCATGAACTGCGCGACGGCAAGGTGGGCAGGCTGACGCTGGAAACCCCCGAGGACATTCCACCGCCCGTGGAGCAAATCGACCAAGACAGCTCGCCATCAAGCAACGCATAATGGGCGAGTAATCAGTCACTCCCACGGCAATGGACACTTTTGGATAACGCACCCCATGGACACCGCGCAGCCTAACGAATCACACACGCTCAAGAAGTCCCATAAACTGCACAATGTCTGCTACGACATTCGTGGCCCGGTTCTCGACCATGCCAAGCGCCTGGAAGAGGAAGGCCAGCGGATTCTCAAGCTGAACATTGGCAATCCGGCCCCCTTTGGTTTCGAGGCACCGGAAGAGATTCTCCAGGACGTCATGCGCAACCTGCCCACCGCCCAGGGCTACTGTGATTCGAAAGGGCTCTACTCTGCGCGCAAGGCCATCATGCAGGAGTGCCAGCGCAAGCAGATCCCCGGCGTCGGTATCGAGGATATCTATATCGGCAACGGCGTGTCCGAGCTGATCGTCATGGCCATGCAGGCGCTGCTCAACGATGGCGATGAAGTACTGATCCCGGCACCGGACTACCCGCTCTGGACCGCCGCTGCCCACCTGTCGGGCGGCCACGGCGTTCACTATCTGTGTGACGAGCAGGCCGACTGGGCGCCGGACATGGCCGACATTCGTGCCAAGGTCACCAGCCGTACCCGGGCCATCGTCATCATCAACCCCAACAACCCCACCGGGGCGGTGTACTCTCCGGAAGTGGTGCGGGAAGTCCTCGAGATCGCCAGACAGCACAACCTGGTGGTGTTCTCCGACGAGATCTACGACAAGATTCTCTACGACGGGGTCGAGCACACCGCCACGGGCGCGCTGGCCGACGACGATCAGCTGGTCATCACCATGAACGGGCTTTCCAAGAGCTACCGCTGCGCTGGCTTTCGCTCCGGCTGGATGACCATTTCCGGCACGCTGGCCAAACAGCGGGCCAAGGACTTCATTCAGGGCCTGACCATGCTGGCCTCCATGCGGCTGTGCGCCAACGTACCTGCCCAGCACGCGATTCAAACGGCGCTGGGCGGCTACCAGTCCATCAATGACCTGATCCTGCCTGGCGGGCGACTGCTGGCGCAGCGGGACATCACCATCGAGAAGCTCAACGCCATTCCCGGTGTCTCCTGCGTGACACCCAAAGGGGCGCTCTACGCGTTTCCGCGCCTGGACCCCAAGGTCTTCAATATCAAGGATGACCAGCAGCTGGTGCTGGACCTGTTATTGCAAGAAAAGATCCTGCTGGTGCAAGGCACGGCCTTCAACTGGCCAGACCCGGACCACGTGCGCATCGTGACGCTGCCCTGGGCCGACCAGCTGGGCGACGCGCTGGATCGCTTTGCCAATTTCCTGTCACGCTATCGGCAGTAGTTATTTCAGTCTTCATGTCCGTCGCTACAGCATTAAAAACAGCTACTTGAAACTGTAGCGACGGGCACGCATCTAAGCCATATTCCAGCAAGACCCCGTTATAAACCTGAAGGGAGAAACCCACCCATGATGCGAATTATGCTGTTTCTGGCGACCAACCTCGCCGTCGTACTGGTGGCCAGCTTTACGCTGCGCCTGTTCGGCGTCGAGGGCTATCTGCGCAGCCAGGGAATCAACTTCACTGGCCTGCTGCTGTTCTGCTTCATCGTCGGCATGGCGGGCTCGATCATCTCGCTGTTCATGTCCAAATGGCTGGCCAAGCGCTCCACGGGCACGGTGATCATCGAAACGCCCTCCAATGCCACCGAAAAGTGGCTGGTGGACACCGTGGCCGAGCTTTCCCGTGAAGCCGGGATCAAGACCCCCGAAGTGGGCATTTTCCCGGCCCAGCAGTCCAATGCGTTTGCTACCGGCTGGAACAAGAACGACTCGCTGGTAGCCGTCTCGGCGGGCCTGCTCAACCGCATGCGCCCCGAAGAGGTCCGCGCGGTACTGGCCCACGAGATTGGCCACGTGGCCAACGGTGACATGGTCACCCTGGCGCTGATCCAGGGCGTGGTGAACACCTTCGTGATGTTCTTTGCCCGTGCCGTCGCCCACCTGATCGACACCTTCCTGAAAAGCCGCAGCGACGGTGAAGGCGGTCTGGGCTTCATGGGTTATTTTGCAGTGGTCATGATTGCCGAGATAGTGTTTGGCATCATTGCGTCGGCCATCGTGGCGTGGTTCTCGCGCTACCGCGAATACCGCGCCGACGAAGCGGGTGCACGCCTGGCGGGCACCGGCGCCATGGTCAACGCCCTGGCACGCCTGAAGGCCGAAACCGAAATGCCCGACCAGATGCCCGACCAGATGCGCGCCATGGCCATCACCAAAGGCCAGACCCGCTCGCTGATGGAGCGCATGTTCGCCAGCCACCCACCGCTGGACGACCGCATTCGCGCCCTGAAAGAAGCCGCCTACCGTCAGTGATGCTAACCGTCGCTTAACGGCAGACGCCACCATAAGGCCCGCATCGCGGGCCTTATGCGTTTTGTGTCCAGCTCTTTTCAGCCGAGCTGCACTTGAAAACCGGCAGCTTCCAAAGGCGCACACAGTGGCCGAGCATCTTCTTTCAACAGCACACTCAGCGTGGCAAACTCGCGACGCAGCGGGTAATGGGCACGGCAGTGGTCGAACCCCTTGGCAACCCCTTGCTGCATCACGTTACGCTGCAGCGTGTCGTGGTCACGGCGCACGTCATACACCGCTCGGGTACATAGCCGCAGCGCCTCTTCAACGGGCAGTGCCTGTGAGAGGGTCAGCGAGGCCAGCACCGGGGGCGGACACAAGTCACTGAATGCCAGATCCAAGGGGTGGCCCCAGTGCGCGGCCAGCGCCTGCTGAATCATCCAGGTGCCGCGCAGCTTGCCGTCCAGGCTGTGGCCGGCAATGTGCGGGGTTGCCAGGGCCACCAGATCCCTCAGGCCGGCATCGATGCCCGGCTCGTCTTCCCACACATCGAGAATGGCGGTGATGTCGCCCTTGCCTGCCAGGCGGCTGCGCAGTGCCAGCCCATCGATGCAGTCCCCGCGCCCGGCGTTGACCAGTACCGTTTGCGGGGCCAGTTCCTGGAGCCGCTCGGCGTTCAACAAATGGTGCGTCGCGTGGGGGCCGTGCTTGACCAGCGGTGTATGCAGGCAAATGACATCGCATTGCTCGATCAGGGTATCCAGGTCCACGAAGCCCTCAGGCCCTTCCTGCTCGGCGCGGGGCGGGTCACATACCAGCACTTCCATGCCCAGCGCACTCAGCCGCGTCAGCAAGCGGCTGCCGACGTTACCGGCCCCGACGACTCCCACACGGCGCGACAGCAGCGGCCACCCTTCCCGCTCGCTCACGGTTAACAGGCTGCTCAGCACATAGTCCACCACAGCGTCGGCATTGCAGCCAGGCGCACTGGCAAACCCGGTGCCCTGGGCTGAGAGGTAGTTCAAGTCGATATGATCGGTGCCGATGGTGCAGGTGCCGACGAAAGCAACACGGCTGTTGGCCAGCAAGGCCTCATCGACCCGGGTGATGGAGCGCACGATGAGCGCGTCGGCATCGGCCACGTCGGCCGTGCGAATCTCGCGCCCGGGCAGGCGGTGCAAGGTGCCCAGCCCGCCAAAGCACGCGTCGGCGGCGGGGATGTTGGCATCGATGACAAGTTTCATAGGCGTTTTGATTTCCGGGCTTTACAATACGCCCGCAACGGCTTGCTGTGCAGGCGTGAACATGATGGCGTTAAGGAGATGGGTGTGATCGTACGCTGGGAAACCGACCATGACTATGTGTTGGTGCACATTCACCAGGATATGTTCGGCGACTGGATTTTCAGCCGCGCCTGGGGGCAGATCGGCACCCAGTTTGGCGGGCTGAAACATCAGTTGGCCGACACCTTGGCGCAGGCACAGATGTGGCTGGAGGACGAGTCCACCATCCAGACCTCGCGAGGCTTTCGCAAGGTACTGGAAGCCGCCGACCACACCCCCGAAGGCCAGGAGGCCATGCGCCAGCTGTCGCTGCTGGACGTGCTGTAGGCACGCCTACCCCAGAAACCGACGCCCATTACGCTGGTGCGCCCCCACTGGGGGCGTCGGGGCTGGCGGGTTGGTCAGGGTCGCCAGCGCCGCTTCGTCCAGCCAGCCTCGCTGCTCCAGCCATTGGCTCAGCCGCGCCAGGTCGAAGCCCCGGTCCAGCTCTTCGCCCTGCTCATCCAGCAACACCGGTATACGCACGCCGTAGCGCTCGACCAGCGCGTCGTCTTCGCTGATTTCGATGCGCCGCAAGTCCACTGGCTGGTTGGCCAGGCTGGTCACCAGCGCTTCGAGTTGAGCGCACAGATGGCAGCCCAGAGTGGTGTAGATGGAGAGTTTAATCATCGGCTCGGCTCTTGATCAAAAAGACGTGATGCAGGTTGGTACGACGCTGGAAATCCGGGTCGAAGGTGCGCGCGGTGATCTCCTCCACTGCGTAGCGCTGCACCAGCGCATCGTCCAGTTTGAAACGCCGCTGGTTGTTCGAGAACACCAGCACGCCACCCAGCGCCAGACGCGCCATGGCCAGCTCGACCAGCCTTGGGTGATCCCGCTGGATATCCAGCGTATCGCGCATCTTCTTGGAGTTCGAGAACGTCGGCGGGTCCATGAAGATCAGGTCGAAATCGGCATTGGCCGTTTCCAGCCAGCGGAAGCAGTCGTCCCTGACCACCCGGTGCCGCCGGTGATCCAGCTGGTTCAGGCTGAAGTTGTCTCTGGCCCACTCCAGGTAGGTGTTGGACATGTCGACGCTGACGCTGTCGCTGGCCCCGCCTAGCGCCGCCTGTACGGTAGCCGTGGCCGTGTAGCAGAACAGGTTCAGGAAGCGCTTGCCGCTGGCCATGTCGCCCAGCATACGCCGCACGGGGCGGTGGTCGAGAAACAGCCCGGTGTCCAGGTAGTCGCGCAGGTTGACCCACAGCCGCGCACTCCCCTCACGCACTTCGAAACGCTCACCGCTGGCATCGCGCTTCTGGTACTGGGCGGCGCCGGTTTGCCGCTCACGACGCTTCACATAAATCTTGCTGGGGTCCACGTCCAGCGCCTCAGGCAGCACTTCCAGCGCGTCGAACAGCCGCTTTTGTGCCTGAGCAGGGTTCACGGAGCCCGGCGCGGCATACTCCTGCACGTGAACGCGATCGCCATAGCGGTCGATGGCCAGCGCATACTCCGGCATATCGGCATCGTAGAGGCGATAGCAGGTTTCACCGCTCTGCTTGAGCCACTTTTTCAGGCGTTTCTGATTCTTTGCCAAGCGATTGGCAAACATCTGGGCATTTTCCGACACCGCTGGCTTGGCAGGCCGTTCCGGCGCCAGGGCCTCTGTCGTGGCGGAATCGCTGGGCACGGCAGACTCCCTGGCTGCGCCGATCTGCATCATCAGCAGCTTGGCATCCAGCGCACCATTCTTCAGCGCATACTGCTTATGGGCGCGCAGCCCCAGGCGATGCCCCAGGTCGGGATTGCCGGTGAACAGCGCCAGCATCCAGCCGGGGAACAACGCCTTGGCCTTTTCCCCAAGCTGGGCATAGAGCCTGACCAGTTCCGGCAATTCGCCCAAACGCTCGCCGTAGGGCGGGTTGGTGATCAACAGGCCCTGCTCGGCGGTGAGGTCGACGGGGCGAGTGAGCTGAGCCAGACTTTGGCCATGCAGGCTGATCAGCGCAGGAATGCCCGCGCGCATAGCGTTCGACTTGGCGGCACTCAGCGCTGCAGGGCTTTGGTCAAAGCCGATCAGTGGGTTCCTGCAGCGCTTGCGGCCAATCGACGCCCGCGCTTCGGCTTCGCGCTTGAGCTCACTCCAGAGCGCAGGCTCATGCCCCGCCCAGCCATGAAAGCCGAAACGCTCACGGTTGAGGTTGGGGGCCTGGTCGGCGGCCATCAATGCGGCCTCGATCAGCAGGGTGCCAGCCCCGCACAAAGGGTCCAGCAAAGGCTCGCCAGCCTTGGCGCGCTCGGGCCAACCTGCACGTACCAGCAAGGCAGCGGCCAGGTTCTCCTTGAGCGGCGCATGCCCGACGTCACGCCGGTAGCCGCGCCGATGAAGGCTCTCGCCGGAGAGGTCGATACCCAGGCTCAGGTTGGCGCGATGCAGGTGCGCATAAAGGCGCAGGTCTGGCGTTTTGGTATCCACATTGGGGCGCTCCTGCCCCGAGAGCTGCAGCGAGTCCACCACTCCGTCCTTGACGGTTTGCGCGCCAAACCGGGTGTGGCGAATGTGCTCACTGCGGCCATGAAAATCCACCGCCAGGGTGCGTCCTGGTGCCAAATGCTGACGCCAGGCAATGCGTGCCACCACATCGCGCACCTGCTCGGCGGTCTCGATCATGCTTTCCCGGGCCAGCAGCAGAATGACGCGGTTGGCTAGTCGCGACCACAGGCAGACCCGGTAGGCCGTGGTCTGGTCGGCAGTGAAATAGACACCGGCCACGGTGGTTTTACCAGGCTCGGCGCCCAGCGCTTGCAGCTCGTCTGCCAGCAGGCCTTCGATGCCTTTGGGGCAGGTGGCCAGCAGATTCAAAGAGGGTGTTTGGCTCAGCTCGGTCATGTTCTTCGCCGCGCGTCACCGCGCGATATTCCTGTATATGTCAAATGAGTTTACGTCTTATGACAATTTGATGGTCGACAAGTGACCCCATGATGGTCTATCAATAAAAGGGTAGCTACTAAAAACGCATGCGTTGCTTGTCTGGGTCATTACTGTGCACTTCCGCAAGGAGACTCCTGTAACGACCCACGGCTTGTCGAGTCGGAGGCTTTACCTGTTCAGCACGTGAGTGCTAGACACCAAGGTACTGGCGAAGACTCACTCTTGGACTTGAAGTCACCTCTCGAAGCAGAGTTGGCAGCAATGGTCGGCGTCGTGATGACGCTTGAAAGGAGCTCGGTAGACAATGAGCTGCCCGTTTGCTGGCCATTTGCTTCTTATCAAAGGTTTTCGTGAAAAGAGGTTAGCCAATGAAACGACAAAAACGTGATCGCTTCCAGCGGGCTTATGTTCACGGCTACAAAGCGGGTGTTACGGGTCGCTCCCGTGATGATTGCCCCAGTCAAGATGTCAATTTACGCGAATACTGGATGAGCGGTTGGCGTGAAGGTCGCGGAGACCAGTGGGATGGCATGGTCGGCGTTTCCGGCATCCATAAAAACCCCATGGTCATGACCTGATTTATTTACCTTTTACACGGACATTTGGAGTACGGAGCCCGCTCGCCAGCGGGCTTTTTATTGCCCACCCCTTTATTGCCCACCTATCCCCCGCGCCTTCCCTATTAGTGGGCAGAAGCCTGCTTCTTGAGCGCCTCGGCACACTGTTTCACCAGCGTCGGCCCCTGATAAATCAAGCCTGAATAGAGTTGCACCAGGTCGGCACCTGCCTCGATTTTCGCTTGCGCTGCCGCCGCGCTGTCGATGCCGCCCACGCCGATGATCGGCAGGTCAGGCAGTTCGGCACGCAGCAGCCGGATGACCGTATTGGAAGCCTCGAACACCGGTCGGCCCGATAACCCACCGGCTTCCTGCGCCTGGGGGTCCTGCTGAACAGCCTCACGAGACACCGTGGTATTGGTGGCGATCACGCCATCCAACCCATTGCGAGAAATACTGCCCGCCACCAGCGCCACTTCCTCTGCGTTCATGTCGGGGGCAATCTTCACCAGCAGCGGCACCTTGCGGCCCAGCGCGTCATCCAGCGATTGGCTGCAGGCACGAATCGGCCCCAGCAGGGCATCCAACTGCTCGCCGAACTGCAGCGTGCGCAGCCCCGGCGTGTTGGGCGACGAGATATTGACCGCGATATAATCGGCCACCCCATGCACGGCGTCGAGACACAGCAGGTAGTCATCCAGCGCCTGCTCCACCGAGGTGGTCAAATTCTTGCCGATGTTGATGCCTACGATACCGCCGTAGTGGCGCTTCTTGACCTGTGCCACCAGGTGCTCGACGCCTTTGTTGTTGAAGCCGAAGCGGTTGATGATGGCCCCGTGTTCGGCCAGGCGAAACAGACGCGGCCTGGGGTTTCCCGGCTGCGCTTTCGGCGTGACAGTGCCCACTTCCACGAAACCAAAGCCCAGCTCACCCAGGGCATCCAGGTGATCGGCATTCTTGTCCAGCCCGGCTGCCAGGCCGACGCGATTGGCAAAGCGCAGCCCCATCAGCTCGACCGGGTCGCTGATCGGCTCGCCATACAGCCGCTTCACGCCACCGACTCGGTGCAGCGTATCCAGCGCGCCAAGCGCCAGACCGTGGGACGTTTCCGCATCCAGGCGGAACATGAGCGAGCGGGCAAGGGTATACATCAGCGAGACACTCCTGGGCGATGGGCTGTTGGCGAGGCGGCCGCAGTATAACGCACTTGGCCCAGCGAGGCAGAATGAAAAGGCCGCGCCCTGGTGAACCAGGGCGCGGCCTTGAGTGGGCCTTTCGTCAGGCGTCAGGCTTCGCTGTCGCTCTCGGCCAGGTCCACCAGCTCACGGACGGCGACCGCAAACAGGGCAAAACCGCCTTCGCTGCCGCTACGCACCTCTTCGATCAAGCGGCACCAGCGACGGTGCAGCTCGGCGTGCTGCTCCAGCCACTGGGCCACGCGCTCCTGGGTGTCGCGGCTGCCCGCTTCCAGCTTCAATACGCTGGTGGTCAGCGCCAGCTGCTGGCGATCAATGTCGTCACGGAAGGTTTCACGGGCCTGTGCCTGCCAGGCATCGCGCACTTCCAGTTGAGTGACCTGCTGGATCATCCACGGTAGCTCCAGACGGCTGCCAATCTCGTGGAAGACTTCCGCCACCCGCTGGGGCTTCTCGTTGGTCAAGCGAGCCGCCTGAATGATCCCCAGGCTGGCGTACAGGCGCGGTGCCGCAGCCACCGTGGCGGCCAGGGACTCCGGCACGCCGGCTTGCTGAAGTTCGTCGCAGCGTGCCTGCCACTCCTGCTGCTCTTCACCGCTGAGCAGCTCACCGATGCTCTCCTGCAGCTGGGCCAGACGCGGCCCGAAGTACTCGATGGTGTCCTGAGTCGACAGCCCCAGGTGCTGACGCAGGAACCAGCGAGTGGCACGACGCACCAGACGCATCAGGTCCAGCATCATGGAGTACTGCACCCGGCTGGAGACCTGATTGTCCAGCGCTTCGATTTGCGCCCACAGGTCCGCCAGGTTGAAGGCATCGCGGGCGACCACGTAGGCCCGGGCAATATCGGCCCGGCCGGCGCCGGTGGAGTCCATCAAGCGGCGCACGAAGACGATGCCCATGTGGTCGACCAGGTCGTTGGCGACCTGAGTGGCCACGATTTCACGCTTCAAACGGTGCTCGTACATCTCGCCCTGGTAGCGCTCGGTGAGCACCGCCGGGAAGAGCCGCTCGAGATGGCGATGGATGTAGGGGTCGTCGGGCACCTCGGAATTGATCAAATCCCCCTTCAAGGTGCTCTTGGCGTAGGAGATCAGCACCGAGAGTTCCGGCAAACGCATGCCCTGGTCGCTGCTGGCACGCTCCTTGAGCACCTCGTCGGTGGGCAGGAACTCCAGCTCGCGGTCGATCTGACCAGCGGCTTCCAGTTCGCTGATGAAGCGGCGATACGGCCCCATGCCCTGATGGGAAAGAATTTCCGACAGGTCCAGCGCCTGGGTCTGGCGATAGTTGTCCAGAATGACCAGGTTGGCCACTTCGTCGGTCATGTCGGCCAGCAGCTGATTGCGCTGCTTGTCGGTCATGTCGCCACGCTTGACCACTTCGTCGATCAATATCTTGATATTGACCTCATGGTCGGAGCAGTTGACGCCCCCGGCATTGTCGATGAAGTCGGTGTACACCCGCACGCCGTTGGCGGCTGCCTCCATTCGGCCACGCTGGGTGAGACCCAGGTTACCGCCCTCCCCCACAACTCGGCAGTTCAGCTCCTTGCCATTGATACGCAGCGCATCGTTGGCCTTGTCGCCCACGTCGGCATCGGTTTCTTCGGAGCTTTTCACGTAGGTGCCGATACCGCCGTTCCAGATCAGGTCGACCTGGGCCTTGAGCATGGCGCGAATCAGATCATTGGGCGACAGACGCGCCTCGGTGATTCCGAACACCTGCTGCATTTCCGGGCTGATGGCGATGGATTTGGCGCTGCGGCTGAACACCCCGCCTCCTTGAGAGATCAGCTCGGCGCTGTAATCTTCCCAACTGGAGCGCGGCAGGTCGAACAGCCGCTGGCGCTCGGCAAACGCCGCTGCCGCATCAGGGTTGGGGTCGACGAAGATATGCAGGTGGTTGAACGCCCCCACCAGCTGGATCTTGTCCGACAGCAGCATGCCGTTGCCGAACACGTCCCCAGCCATGTCACCGATACCTACCACGGTAAACAGGTCCTGCTGGGTGTTCACGCCCAGGTTGCGGAAGTGGCGCTTGACCGACTCCCAGGCGCCCCGTGCGGTGATCGCCATTTTCTTGTGGTCGTAGCCATTGGCGCCACCAGAGGCGAACGCATCCCCCAGCCAGTGGCCATACTCGACGGAAATGGCGTTGGCGATATCCGAGAACGTTGCGGTGCCCTTGTCGGCAGCCACCACCAGGTAGGTGTCGTCGTCATCGTGGCGCACCACGTTCTTCGGCGGCACGACCTCTCCCCCGACCAGATTATCGGTGACGTCCAGCAGCGCCCGAATGAAGATCTGGTAGCAGGCAATGCCCTCTTTCTGCTGGGTTTCACGGTCGGCATTTTCAGGCATGCGTTTGCACACGAAGCCGCCCTTGGCGCCTACCGGCACGATGACCGCGTTCTTCACCTGCTGCGCCTTGACCAGCCCCAGCACTTCGGTACGGAAATCTTCCAGACGATCCGACCAGCGCAGGCCACCGCGCGCCACCTTGCCACCCCGCAGGTGCACGCCTTCGACACGGGGCGAGCAGACGAAAATCTCGTAGGCCGGACGCGGCTTGGGCATACCGGTCACTTTCGACGGTTCCAGCTTGTAGGCAATGTAATCCTTGAAGCGGCCCGCGTCGGTCTTCTGGTAATAGTTGGTGCGCAGCGTGGCCTGGATCAGCTCCATGAAACGGCGCAGCAGCTGGTCGTCATTGAGGCTGGCAACGCCTTCCAGGTGCTCGTTCAGACGCGCCAGACAGTCGTCGGTCTGGCCGGGCTGCTGTTGGGCCGGGTCGAAGCGCAGGCGGAACAGCTCTACCAGCGTCTGGGTGATCACCGGGTAGTTGGCCAACGTGGCGGCAATGTAATCCTGGGACATGCCAAAGCGAATCTGCTTCAGGTAACGCGCGTAGCCACGCAGCATGGCCACTTCCCGCCAGTCCAGACCGGCCCCGACGATCAGGCGATTGAAGGCATCGTTATCGGCTTCGCCGGCCCAGATACGCTTGAACGCTTCGCTGAACGTGTCGCGCATGTCGCCCAGATTGGCGCCCTGACTATGCTCCAGCTCGAAGTCGTGTATCCAGTAGCGCTGCTGAGGCGCGTTGATATCGTAGGGGCGCTCGCCGATCACCCGCAGGCCGAGATTCTCCATCATCGGCAGCACGTCCGAGAGCGGGATCTGCGATTCGCGATGGAACAGCTTCAGGTTCATGCCCCCTGCCTGCTCTTCCAGCGGACGATACAGGGAGAGCGAAAGCGTGTCTCCATTGTCCAGATTCAGCAGGTGCTGAATGTCGAATACCGCCGTGCGGGCGTTGAAGTCTTCGCGGTAGCTGGCCGAGAAGGCATCGTGAAAATTGTCCAGCAGGTGGTTGGCGCGCTCTTCTCCAAACCCTTCGATCATGGCCGCGTGCAGGTCGTCACGCCAGCTGCGCGACAGCCGTGCCACTTTCCCCTCCAGACGCTTCAGGTCGTACTGGCTGGGCGTGTCGCCATTGAAGCGCAGGATCAGCTGAATACGCGCCAGCACCGACTCGGAGAGGTAAGTGTTGAAGTCGCCAAAGTGCGCATCCAGCTCGTCGCACAGCATGTTCTGAATACGCTGGCGCAGGTCGGTCGAGAACACGTCGCGGGGCACGAAGACCAGGCAGGAGTAGAACTTGCCGCTGACATCGGCGCGGATGAACAGGCGTACCTGACGGCGCTCACGGATGTTCAAGATGCCCAGTGAGGTAGTGGCCAGCTCGTCGGTGCCGATCTGGAACAGATCATCCCGCGGGTACACTTCCAGCACCTGCAGCAGCTGCTTGCCATTGTGGCCCTGAGGGTTGAACCCGGCGATGTCGGTCACGGCTTTCAGCTTGCGACGCAGTAGCGGAATGTTGCGCGGCGACTCGTTATAGACGGTCGCAGTGAACAGACCAAAGAAGCGACGCTCGCCGATCACGTTGCCATCATCATCGTAGCGGTCCACGGTGATGTAGTCGGGGTACGTAGGACGATGCACGCGAGAGTGATGGGCGCTCTTGGCAAACGAGAGCAGCTGCGGCACCAGCACGTAGTCATTGTGCTCATCCACCCCCTCTTCGGTGCGAATGCGCTCCCGGTAGCGGGGCTGGTCCAGGCGGAACACGCCCAACACGCTGTTGGGATCACGCTGCAGCTCGCTGCCTTCCAGCAAATACTCGTCATACCCCAGGAACGTGAAGTTGTCCTTCAGCAACCACTCGAGAAACGCAATCGCTTCTTCGTGGTCGTCGGGGTCGATCTGCGGCGGACAGTTCTTTTCCAGCTCCTGGATGGCGGAGGTGATCTGCCCGCACATGGCGTCGTAATCACCCACTGCCGTGCGCACGTCGCGCAGCACTTCGTGCAGGTTGCGCTCGATATTGGCCAAAGATTCAGGATCGGTATGACGATCCACCTCGATGACGATCAAGGATTCGCGGGCCTCGGGGGCATGCTCATCCTTGGGCGAGGTTAGTACCTTGAGCTGGTGCTGGCCATCGCGGGCAACCGCAAATACTGCGTTCTGAATGGCATGTACGGTCAATCCGCGCCGATTGAGCTCGATACGTACCGAGTCGACCAGAAACGGCATGTCTTCATGCAGCACGGCCACGAAGGTGTGGTTGGACTGCCAGCCGTGCTCTTCGAAATCGGGGTTGAAGATACGCACTTTAGGGTGTTGACGGTCATGATGCTGGAGAAACTGCCAGATCGAGAGCGTGGCCCCATAGAGGTCATCAAGACGACGGTCGATCAGGTCCTCGACCGGCACCGTCGCGTAGAAATGGCGCGCGAAGGCTTCGACATCCGCCGCTCGCGCAGGCTCCAGTCGCGCTTCCAGGCGCTCTTGTAGCTGCTTCAAAAGATCCCGCCGACTCTCTTCAATCGCAACGTAATGCATCCATCACCTCGACTGCCTGGGGCCACAACCTGGGCCAAAAAAACGAAGGACAATAGGCCTTTAGGCCACGCTACCAGATAGCTTACGCTACCCTCGTCCAGCCCCCTAACCATCTGGCATGTTATTCATGGTGTATGCCGCTTGTGCATCATAAGCACTATTGACAAGCGGCCCATGACACTTGCGTTCAAGCGCTACGCCGTGTCAACAGCACCCCGCACTCACAGTGATGGGTAAACGGAAACTGGTCGAACAAGGCAAAACGCTCGATCTGATGGGTTTTGGTGAGCTGCGCCAAATTGTCGGCAAGCGTGACCGGGTTGCATGAAATATAGACGATTTGCGCGTACTCGCTGAGCTGTTCGCAGCTCTGCTCGTCCAACCCGGCTCTGGGCGGGTCGACCAGCACGGTGGTGAAACGGTAATCGTCCAGCCCCATCTCCGCCACTCGCCGTCCGGCTTTTTCGCCTTTCAGCGCCAGCGCAAACTCCTCCGCCGACATGCGCGCCACGTGCGCGTTGTTGATCCCGTTGGCTTCCAGGTTGACATTGGCGCTGGCCACCGAGGTACGCGAAATTTCCGTGGCCAGCACGCGGCGGAAATTCTCCGCCAGCGCAATGGTGAAGTTGCCGTTTCCGCAATAAAGCTCGACCAGGTCTTCCTGCTGACGTCCGGCCGTCACCTCACGGGCCCAGCTCAACATCGTTTGGCAGATATGCGCATTGGGCTGGGTAAAACTGTTTTCGACCTGCTGATAGTGCAGCGTACGACCATCCACCTCCAGGCGCTCCCAGACGTGGTCACGGCTGAGCACCAGGCGCTGTTTGCGCGAACGGCCAATGATCATGATGTCCAGCTCGGCTTCCAGGGCGCGCGCCTGCTCTTCCCAGGCGTCGTCCAGCGGACGATGGTAAATCAGCGTGACCAGCGCTTCTCCCGACAGCGTGGTCAGAAATTCCACCTGAAACAGCCGGCGGCGCAGCACATCGCTGGCCAGAAAGGCATCCCGCAACTGCGGCATCAGCTCATTGATGCGTTCGCTGGCCACGGCAAACTGGTCCAGACGAATGACCCGCTTCTGTTTGGGGTTGTCAGGATCGACCTCGAACATGGCATAGAACAGATCATCGTCTTCATGCCAGATACGAAACTCGCAGCGCTGCCGGTAATGGCTGGCGGGCGAGGGATATACTTCGAGCCCAGGCGGCGCAAAGTCCGCGAACATCTGTTCCACGTAGGCTTGTTTGTCAGCCAGCTGTTCGGCGTAGCGTGCCGGATCGACGGTAGGGATGGCCAAGGTGGCTCCTGTTGACTGGAAAATTGAACTTAGCGGCAGCGGCTCACCGTTAATCAGCGTCGGGCAGCGCGAGCAGCTGGGGGGCACTGAAACCGTACCGCGCCATGCCATCGGCCAGGGCAGCGGCGGGCGCCGTGGTAAAACAACGGCCATCCGGCACGCTGCTGATCAGCGTGGCGGCTACCTGTCCAACGCGCCGCGCGATGGCGTCTCCAGAGTCCACCCAGGCCAGCGGTACGGGGGAGAGTGACACCAGCAGCGGCTGCAGCAACGGAAAGTGCGTGCACCCCAATACCACGGTATCGAGGGCAGGGGTCGCCTGGATTGCCTCCCAAAGCGGGGCTAACGCCTGCTGAATATGAGCGGCGTTCAGCGGCTTTCCCGCCAACCAGGCTTCGGCTTCCACTACCAGCGGGTCTGCTGCCAGCCGCGTGACGCGGCAATCGCTGGCGAAGCTTTCGATCAATCCTTGGGTGTAGGGGCGGTTGACCGTGGCCGAGGTGGCCAGCAGGCCAATATGGCGCGTCGTGCTGACCTGCGCGGCGGGTTTGATGGCAGGCACCGTACCAATGACCGGCACCGACAGCGCCTGACGCAGCGCTTCCAGCGCCAGCGTGCTGGCCGTGTTACACGCCACCACCAGCACGCTGGCCTGGCAGGCGGCCACGGCGGCCTGGCAAACGGTCACGATGCGTTTGGCCAGCACGGCGTCATCGCGCAGACCGTAAGGAAGCCAGGCATTATCGCAGGCGTAACACAGCGAGGCATGGGGATAGTGCTGACGCAGCGACTGAGCCACGGACAGCCCGCCCACACCAGAGTCGAATACCAGTACGGGGCCTGGCATCAGCGGTTATCCGGCCGATCAATCGATATTGGGGATACGTTGCCCACCTTGCGCTACCCTCTTTGCATGAACGTTTGCATAGATAATCAAAACGGGGCGCTAGTTTAACACGCCCCGTCCAGCGCTGAAGGGGGCAACGCAGGAATTACAGCGAGGGCACCTCGGCACCGCGCAACTCGGCGTAAAGGTCAGGGTAGGCCAATTGGAGACGTTCCAGCTCCTGCTCCGCGCCATCCGGCAGTGCCTGGCGCAGCTCTTCCAGCTCGTCGGAGGTGAAGTGCTGGTCGATCAGCGGGAACAGCCCTTCCCGCTCGTGGCGCAGATAGGCGCGGTGCGCTTCCAGATACGCCTTCAGGTCGTCTGCGAAACGGTCCATGGGTAGAATGTTGTCCATGAGGATCATGTCGATATCATGGGACAGGCGCATCAACCGAGGCTTGAGCTCACGGTAGTCATCGGCCATTTGGGTCATCAGCGGCTGATGCTCCGGCGCTTGAACCTGTAGCCGCTCGACACAGATCCGCTCCAGAGGTGCGGCAAAACCATCCATGTAAGACAAGATGTAGTCGACTACTTCACGCATCAGTTGAAAATCCGGGCGCTCTCCGTCAGCCAGCGTTTTATGCCTGAGCTGAAGCACATGCAGCATGCGCGCCATATTGGCATGATCCAGACGCAGTTGGTTTAACATCGTGCCGTCTCCTTTGATAAGTGTCATACCTCATGCCTCCCCTACAGAAGCCAAGGTACGCGACCATGAGCAGGGTTCTACTACACTAGCGTTAATCCTTGTCTTGCGCCTGGGGGTTTGACCAACCAACGCCGAACGTCCCAGTCACGCCAAAAGGTAGCCTGACGCAGCGCTATTTACCACAGACACTTGTTAAGCGTTGAATGTTCAACGTAACGATTTACAACGGAAGTTGCCATGGATCTTTTTGATACTCACTCCACCGAAGAGGCACCGCTTGCTTACCGCATGCGCCCCCTGACGCTGGACGAATACGTTGGCCAGCAGGCATTGGTGGGGCCAGGCAAGCCGCTGCGCCGCATGGCCGAATCGGGTGTCGTTCGCTCGATGATTCTTTGGGGGCCACCCGGCGTGGGCAAGACCACCCTGGCCGAACTGCTGGCCCGCGCCTCCGACACGCACCTGGAGCATTTGAGTGCCGTGATGGCCGGGGTCAAGGAGATTCGGCTGGTGGTCGACGGCGCCCGCCAGCAGCAGACACCCACGTTGCTGTTTCTGGACGAAATTCATCGGCTCAACAAGAGCCAGCAGGACGCGCTGCTGCCCCACGTGGAGTCAGGGCTGCTGACCCTGATCGGCGCGACCACGGAAAACCCCTCCTTCGAGGTGAATTCGGCGCTGCTTTCTCGTGCTCGGGTCTACGTGCTCAAATCGCTCTCTCAGCAAGAGCTGATACAGGTGATGCAGCAGGCTCTCGACAGCGACAGCCGAGGGCTCGGCAAACGGCGCATTCAGGTGGAATCGGGGGTGCTGGAAGCACTGGCCCACGCCAGCGCTGGCGATGCCCGGCGGGCTCTGGGGCTACTGGAGACGGCCTGCGACTTCACCGACACCGTCGAAGGCCATGAAGTGCTGCGTAAAGCGGTACTGGCCGACGTGGTGGGCCATCAGGCCAGCGCCTTCGACAAACAGGGGGATGCCTACTACGACCTGCTCTCGGCCATTCACAAGT
The DNA here is from genome assembly GCF_014651795.1 of Vreelandella hamiltonii. Lineage (NCBI taxonomy): Bacteria > Pseudomonadati > Pseudomonadota > Gammaproteobacteria > Oceanospirillales > Halomonadaceae > Vreelandella > Vreelandella hamiltonii. The sequence goes on from NZ_BMXO01000001.1 coordinate 137,188, forward strand.
CGGTTCGCTCATCGCGCCCGGACGCCGCCCTGCTGTACATGGCACGCTTTCTTCAGGGAGGCGGTGACCCGCTGGATATCGTGCGCCGTTTGACGGCCATTGCCTCGGAAGATGTGGGCAATGCCGACCCGCGGGCACTGCCACTGGTGATCGCCGCCTGGGATGCCTACCTGCGGCTGGGTGATTACGAAGGCCAGCGCGCCATTGCCCATGCCGCCATTCACCTGGCGGTGGCCCCCAAGAGCAACCGGATCGACCAGGCCTGGAAAAGTGCTCGACAGTTCGTGGCACAGCAGCCTCAGCTGGAAGTCCCCGGCTATCTGCGTAACGCCCCGACCAAGCTCATGGAGCAATTGGGCCATGGGCAAGGCTACCGTTACGCCCATCACGAGCCCCACGGCTACCCGGCCGGTAGCGCACACGACTGCTGGCCAGACGAGATACCGGCCGCCCGCTTTTACGAACCCAGTGAGCTGGGTCAGGAGAAGCGCTTTGCCGAGATCATGGCGTGGCGAGCACAGCAGGACCAACAAGCAGATCAGGCACCCGAAGGTGCCTGATCAAGATACGCTCAGCGAGATACGCTGAGCGGAAAGAGCGTTTTAAACAGCAAGCACGCTGCCTACCACTCTTCACGGATGACGTCGGTGCCGTCCGGGATGTCGAAATCGAACAGGCTGCGGTCGATGCTGCCATTGCGGGTGATATCGCTGAAGGTGATCGAAGTACGCTGCCCGGTGCTGTCCATCATCCACAGCTCGGTCAGGGTTTGCTGGTCAAACACCATGCTGAGCTCTTCGAACAGCGTATCGGCAGAGGTGGGAATCAGCGTAAAGACGTCATCGCCATCCTGCTGCTCGTAGAACACGTCGTAGCTGGCCGTCAGCTCGGTGGCACTTCCGGAAAGCAGTAGCGCCGGCGTGTGCGTGACACGGTCATCCATGGCCTGAACGGTGACCTGCTCCAGGTCCGGGTCGTACAGGTAAACGTCTTCCCCATCGGACACGACGGTTTGCGAATAGGGAGCGTCGACTTCCCAGCGCAGCAAGCCAGGACGTGACAGCCACATTTCGCCATGAGCACTTTGCAGGCGCTGGCCGCTGCCATCGAGAATCCGCTGCTCGAAGCTGGCATGGTAGTTCTCGAGAGGGTCGAGACGCTCGGTGAGGCGCTCGGCCGCTTCGTTGGCCCAAGCCATGGGTGCGGCAAAGGTAAGCCCCAGTGCGCTAGCAGCCAATGCCAATGCAGGCGAGCGACGTTGAGTAGGTTCGCGCATAGTGATTCTCCCTAGGCAGTCATTGCCAAAAGCGGATGAGGCACGGAGCAAGCGCTGCTCCTGATGCCATTCAGACGCGAAAGACGCCGCAGGGTTGCACCTGCGGCGCGACTTTCACGCTTGTTGCATGATTGACGAATACCGATGGCTCAATGGCCCACCGGCGGCGGCGCCAGCACCTCGCGGGAACCGTTACCCCCCATGGAGGAGACCACGCCCGCCCCTTCCATGGCTTCCACCAGGCGTGCCGCGCGGTTGTAGCCAATCTTGAAACGGCGCTGAACCGCCGAGATGGACGCCTTGCGCGTTTCCGTGACGAACTGGACCGCCTCATCGTACAGCGCATCCTGCTCGGCATCGTCGCCCTCCACGCCTTCGGCTTCGAGCCCCGTCAGCGCGTCGGCAGAGACACCGCCCGAGAGAATCTCGTCGATGTACTCCGGCTCACCGCGTCGCTTCCAGTCATCGACGACCCGGTGCACCTCGTCGTCATCCACGAACGCGCCATGGACACGATTGGGCGGGCCAGACCCGGCCGGCAGGTAGAGCATGTCGCCATGCCCCAGCAGGCTCTCTGCACCGCCCTGGTCGAGAATGGTGCGCGAGTCGATCCGTGACGATACCTGGAACGCCATCCGCGAGGGAATATTGGCCTTGATCAAGCCCGTCACCACATCCACCGAGGGGCGCTGGGTGGCCAGAATCAGGTGGATACCGGCCGCCCGTGCTTTCTGGGCCAGCCGGGCAATCAGCTCCTCCACCTTCTTGCCCACGATCATGAACATGTCGGCGAATTCGTCGATGACCACCACGATATAGGGCAGTTTTTCCAGTATCGGGGGCGTCTGGTGCATCTCCCAGGGCTCCGGCTCCCACAGGGGGTCCGCCACCTGGGCACCGGCACGAGCGGCCTCCTCCAGCCGACCATTGAAGCCCGCAATGTTGCGCACCCCCATGGCAGCCATCAGCTTGTAACGACGCTCCATTTCCGCCACGCACCAGCGCAGGCTGTTGGCGGCCTCTTTCATGTCCGTCACCACGGGGGCCAGCAGATGCGGTATGCCATCGTACACCGACAGCTCCAGCATCTTGGGGTCGACCATGATCAGCTTCAGCTCGTCAGGCTTGGCCTTCAGCAGCATCGAGATCAGCATCGCATTGACCCCGACTGACTTACCCGACCCCGTGGTACCGGCCACCAGCAGATGCGGCATCTTGCCCAGGTTGGCGACCACGGGCCCGCCACCGATGTCCTGGCCCAAGGCCATGGTCAGCGGTGAGCTCTCCTGCTGGTAGCGATCGGAGTCGATCACTTCGCGCAGCCGAATCATGGCCCGATGAGGGTTGGGTATTTCGATACCGACCGTAGGACGGCCCGGAATGACCTCGACCACGCGCACGCTTTTCACCATCAGCGAACGCGCTAGGTCCTTGGCCAGGTTACTGATCTTGGAGACCTTCACCCCGGCGGCTGGCTTGATTTCGAAACGCGTGATGACAGGCCCAGGCCAAGTGTCCACCACTTCTGCCTTGACCCCGTATTCACGCAGCCGGACTTCCAGCAGCTCGGCCATGTCCGCCAGCTGCTCGTCGGTATAGTTGGGCTGATGGGGCTCGGGCGGGGTCAGCAGTTGCAGGCTGGGCACCTCCCCCTCGGGCTCGGCGTGGGTCTCGAAACTGGGCCGCTGGCTCTGCAGATGCTCGACGGTCCACAGCGTAGGGCCGTTATCGGGCTCTGCCTGCGGCGACGTATCTGCCGCCAAGGTTGGCTCATGGCGTGGCCCTGCCGCCACCGGTGCTGGGCTGACGGGCAGCTCTTCGTCATCCTCGTCCCATACCGGCTCGGGCACGACCTCGGGCACCCGCTCGCGGCGTGGCTCTGCCGCCAAGCGCACCGGGGTCGGTTCAGCCGGTGTCGATGCAGCCAGATGTTCGGGAACGACGGCCAGCGGCGCCTCCTGGTGTGTCTCATCGTCCGGGTCGCGGGCGCTCAGCGACGTGGGCGCGGCCAGCGCGGCATCGTCTTCTCGGGAGGCCCTCAGCGGCGCCTCCTCAGACACTGGCTCATCGGCCACGGATTCAGCGAGAGCTGGCTCATCGACTGTCGGCTCGTCAATCTTTGAGTCGGGCGCTGAGGTGTCAGCCTCTTCCGGCTCTGCAAAGCGCAAACTCGGCTCTCGCGGCGCCTTGACGGGCTCGGAAGAAGCGGATGGCTGCTGAGCGGGCGCTGTCGGCTGCGACGCGGCAGACGGCGTCTCCGTGGCGGAAAACGACATCATTGGTTCACGAGGCGGCTCGACCGGCTCCTTGACGAGCTCCTTGGCAGGCACTGCGGCCTCGGGAGCGGCCTCTTCCTGCACGGGCGCAACAGGCGCCTGGGAAGCAGGCTCGGGGCTCGGTGCCGATGAGGCGCTCGACGGTGCAGCATGGCGCTCGCTCAACACGGCCGCTGCTTCCCAAGGAATGGAGGTATCGCTATCGGGAGCCGTTGCCGTAAAACTGGGTTCGCGGCGCTCACGACGCGGAGCAGGTGAGCGCTCGCTTACTTCATCATCGCCACGGCGGGCTGAAATGGGTGCACTGCTGCCCTGTGGTTCAGGCGTGGCATAGAAGGCATCGTCCGGGTCGGGTTCTGGGTCGGTACTGGTATCGCTAGGCTCGACCCAGGAGCGCTGTTTCACTTTGCTGGCCGCGGCTTTTCCTGCCGCGCGAACGGCAGCACGCTCGGCACGCTTTTCGCGGCTTTTGGCACGACGCGCACCGAACCAGCCACCTACTCGACAAAGCCTGCGCCCTACTTCATCGGCCACCTGCAGCCAGGAAGTACCGCTGAACAGCGGAAAGCCGATCAGAATCAACGCCGCAGCAATCAAGCCCACGCCACCGCTGCCCACCAGCGGTTTCAGCGTACCCACCAGCCCTTCTCCCAGAATGCCACCAGAGGCGTAGGGCAAAATGCTGTTCGGGTGATAAAAATGCAGTGCGCCCAGCGTGGTGGTGCCAAACATCAGCAACACGAGGCCACCCGCGCGCACGGCAATGGCCACCGGATCCAGCTCGAAACGCACTTGGCGCGAGCGCATCAACCACCAGGCCGAATAACCGAACATGCCTGGCCACCACAGAGCGCTGGCCCCCAACAGTGAATAGAGCACATCGGCCAGCCAGGCGCCGACCGGGCCCATCCAGTTACGCACCTGTGTTTCAGGGCCCTGGTAGGACCAACCCGGATCGGCCGGGTGATAGCTAAACAGTGATAACAGCAAGAAGACGCAGATGGCCAGCATCACCACCACCACGCCTTCGCGTACCGAGCCCTGCAGACGCAAGCCGAACCGGCGCGCCTTATCCTTTGCAGCCGTGACACGCGTCGATGAACGAGATGGTGACTGGCGCGCGTTACGCTGCGTTCGCTTGTCTACCGCCTTATTTACTTTCAAGCGATTCTCCCTTTACACCACATTGGTGTCTTTAATCCACTTGCGAGTTTGCATCATACCGAGCATCCTTCCGCCGTCACAGCGCTTCTAATCAAGCTACTCGTCACAGGAGCAAGCGATGCTACCCTGGCTCTCCTCGCCAACCCCCTTTTTCCCGTCGACCGAGCAGGCATTGGCGTCACCCAACGGCCTGCTGGCTGCCGGTGGAGAGCTTACACCAGCGTGGCTGGTCGAGGCTTACCGAAAGGGTATTTTTCCCTGGTACAGCGATGACGACCCCATTTTGTGGTGGAGCCCGGACCCACGCATGGTGCTGTTGCCTGCACAGTTTAAGCTACGTCGCAGCTTAGCTAAACGCCTGCGCCATGGTGGCTTCAGTGTGACGCGGGATCAACACTTTTTAGCCGTGCTGGATGCCTGCGCGGCGCCGCGCCGGGGCGAACCCGGCACCTGGATCAACGCCGAGATGCGCCACGCGTATCACACCCTGCATACTCTGGGCATCGCCCATAGCATCGAGGTACATCAGGACGGGCACTTGGTGGGTGGCCTGTATGGCCTGGCCATGGGGCCGGTGTTCTTCGGCGAATCCATGTTCTCGCGCGCGCCCGATGGCTCCAAGATCGCTCTCGCCCACCTGGCATATGCCATGCAGTCCCATGGCGGCCAGCTGATCGATTGCCAGATGCACACCCCCCACTTGGCCAGCCTGGGCGCAACAACAGTCGCTCGCCGCACGTTCATCAACTATCTTGAACAGTGGTTACCGGAAAAAACATTCTGCTTACCCTCAACCCCTGATCAGACGCCTGTCGTGCCCGCCTCGCCCTGGCTTGATGCGCTGCCGAATGCCATCGAGGCGAGATGATGGCGTCACTGTCCACTCAAGGAGGCAAGCCGTGAGTAGTAACGCTCCTCGCCGCCCCGTGCGGGATCTGCGCTTCTTCCTGACCGTTCCTCATGCCTGCAGCTACCTTCCCGACAAGGAAGCGACCACGCTGTTTCTCGACCCACAGGAGTCGCCTGTACCCGGGGTATACGACTCGCTATCTCTGCTAGGGTTTCGTCGCAGCGGGCGACACTTGTACCGCCCACACTGCGAAGGCTGCAATGCATGTCGTTCGGTGCGCATTCCCGTCAACGGCTTCAAGCCCAACCGCACCCAGCGCAAGGTTTGGCAACGTAATACGGATATCACGGTGCGCGTCATGCCCGCCCACTTCGACCCCGGCCACTACGCGCTGTACGCCGATTACATTCGGTTGCGCCATGCCGACGGCGACATGTACCCGCCCAGTCGTGACCAGTACCGTACTTTCCTGACGCTGCAGGAGCCCTACGCCCATCTGATGGAGCTGCGCCTCGAGGATGAGCTGGTGGCCGTGGCCGCGTTCGATCAGCTGGAGCACGGCTTGTCGGCCATTTATACGTTTTTCAAAGTGGACGACGCACTGGAGAAACGCTCGCTGGGCACCTACGCCATCCTGCAGCTCATCGCGCTTTGTGAAAGCAGACAGTTGCCGCACCTTTACCTGGGCTACTGGATCGAGGAGTGCCGCAAAATGCGCTACAAGCAGGCATTCTCACCCATCGAGGTACTGGACGGGCGTCATTGGCGGCCTTTAATTCGCTAAACAGGCCAGCTTTTTTGCCTTGACGCCAGGCTTACGGCACAATATAGCGCTGTTCCTGAGCGCCTCGGCGTTTGCCGATGCGCGATGAGTGAATTTCTGACCAACCACGACGTAAAAAAGTGAGGATCTGCCTAATATGGCACGCGAAGATCATATTGAAATGGAAGGCGTTATTGTCGATACCCTTCCCAACACCATGTTCCGTGTAGAGCTGGAAAACGGCCATGTGGTCACTGCCCACATCTCTGGCAAGATGCGTAAAAACTACATCCGCATCCTGACCGGCGACAAGGTCAAGGTCGAACTGACGCCCTACGACCTCTCCAAAGGCCGCATCGTTTATCGCTCGCGCTAATCGCCTGCAGGCAACGCAGTTTCTTGCCTGCGCTTTACCCCCCTGCCTTTCTCTGCAGGCTGTACCGCACTTGCCGTACTGCCACGGTAGCGCCGTATAGTGCCGTACTGCATCGCGCTTTACCGTAATGCGCCGCTCGCTAAAAACGACAACGCCCCGTCGAAGACAGGGCGCTGCGTGTCGTAGGAACCGCGCCCGTCAGGGCGCGTCCGCCATCTCCGTCTCGGTGGAGAGATGCAGTTCCCCCTCCTCCAGACTGACATGTACGATGCCTCCCTGCTCGGCCAACTCGCCAAACAGGATCATCTCGGCCAACGGCTTCTTGAGCTTCTCCTGAATCAAGCGAGCCATAGGACGGGCGCCCATGTCCGGGTCATAGCCTTTCTCTGCCAGCCAGTCGCGGGCGATATCGTCCACGTCCAGCTGCACACGCTTCTCGTCCAACTGCGCCTGTAGCTCGATCAGGAACTTGTCGACGACGTTGCGTACCACCGAGGTCGGCAAAGCATGGAACTGAATGATGCCGTCCAGGCGGTTGCGGAACTCGGGTGAGAAAGTACGGCGGATGACCTCCATGGCATCGGTGGAGTGATCCTGACTCTGGAAGCCAATGGAGCGCCGTGACGCCTGCTCGGCCCCTGCGTTGGACGTCATGATCAGGATGACATGGCGGAAATCGGCTTCGCGCCCGTTGTTGTCGGTGAGGCGACCGTGATCCATGACCTGCAGCAGCAGGTTGAAGACTTCAGGATGCGCCTTTTCGATCTCATCGAGCAGCAGCACGCAGTGCGGCTGTTTGGTGACGGCCTCGGTCAACAAGCCACCCTGGTCATATCCCACGTAGCCGGGAGGTGCGCCAATCAGACGCGACACCGTATGACGCTCCATGTACTCGGACATGTCGAAGCGTACCAGCTCGATCCCCATGATGTGCGCCAGCTGCTTGGCCACTTCCGTCTTGCCCACGCCGGTCGGGCCAGCGAACAGGAAGCTGCCCACTGGTTTGTCAGGAGATTTCAGCCCGGCGCGCGACAGCTTGATGGCGGCCGACAGCGTGTCGATGGCTTCGTCCTGGCCGAATACCAGCATTTTCAGGTCGCGATCCAGCTTCTCGAGCAGTTTACGATCCGAACTCGACACGCTCTTGGGCGGTATGCGGGCAATTGACGCCACCACGGCTTCGACCTGCTCCACATCGATGGTTTTGGCACGCACTTCCGGCGGCAGCATGCGCTGATGCGCACCAGCCTCGTCGATGACATCGATGGCCTTGTCGGGCAGATGACGATCATTGATGTAGCGATCCGCCAGACGAGCGGCACTCTCCAGCGCACCGTCGGTGTACTTCAGCTCGTGATGCTCTTCGAAGCGCGAACGCAGCCCCTTGAGAATCTTGATGGTATCTTCCACCGAGGGCGCCAGCACATCGACCTTCTGGAAGCGACGCGCCAGGGCACGGTCTTTTTCGAAGATGCCGCGGAACTCCTGGAAGGTGGTCGAACCGATGCAGCGCAGTTCGCCCGACGAGAGCAGCGGCTTCAACAAGTTGGAGGCATCCATGACGCCACCGGACGCTGCCCCTGCGCCGATCACCGTATGAATCTCATCGATGAACAGAATGGCATTGGGCTGCTTGCGCAGCTCGCCCAGCAGGCTCTTCAAGCGTTTTTCGAAGTCGCCGCGGTATTTGGTGCCGGCCAGCAGCGCGCCCATGTCGAGGGAGTAGACGACGGCATCGGCAATCACGTCCGGTACGTCTTCTTCGACGATACGCTTGGCCAGCCCTTCGGCAATGGCCGTCTTGCCCACGCCCGCCTCACCCACCAGCAGCGGGTTGTTCTTGCGACGACGGGCCAGAATCTGCACGACGCGCTCGAGCTCGTGGTCACGACCGATCAGCGGATCGATCTTGCCCTGGCGCGCCTGCTCGTTGAGGTTGGTGGCATAGCCGGTCAGCGGATGGGCCGCCCCTTCGGCACTGCCCTCCTCGGCATCATCGCTCTCTTGTGAAGAAGGTGATGGCGATGGACCGTGACCCGACACTTTGGAAATGCCGTGAGCGATGTAATTGACGGCATCTACCCGCGCAACGCTCTGCTGCTTGAGGAAATAGACCGCCTGGCTCTCCTGCTCGGAGAAGATCGCCACCAGCACGTTGGCGCCGGTCACTTCGCTCTTGCCCGAGGATTGGACGTGGAATACGGCACGCTGCAGCACACGCTGGAAACCAAGCGTAGGCTGCGTTTCGCGGTCGCCCTGCCCTTCCGGGATCAGCGGCGTGGTCGAGTTGATGAAATCCTGCAGATCGGACCGCAGCTTGTCGAGGTTTGCCCCGCACGCCTTCAGTACATCGACCGCCGAGGCATTGTCCAGCAGCGCCAGGAGCAGATGTTCGACGGTCATGAATTCGTGGCGCTTCGAGCGAGCCACGGTGAAGGCCGTGTTCAGGGTCAGTTCAAGTTCTTTGCTCAGCATGGCAGTCCCCTTTTCGCTACTACCTAGGGCATGTCGCCACCTAGGGCTTGCGTCGGATCAGTTTAATCGACCGGCACTTTCAACATCGGGTACAAATGGTGTGGTTGCAAGCCCCAAGGCTACTTTTTTTCAACGCTGCATGCGGTGCAGCATGATCAATCCGCAGCCTCGATGTCGCTCATCAGCGGGTGCTCGCACTCACGGGCATACTCATTCACCTGATAACTCTTCGTTTCTGCAATGTCGCGGGTAAAGATGCCGCAGGTTGCCTTCCCCTGGGTATGCACCGCCAACATCACTTGTACGGCTTTTTCATTATCCATATTGAAAAAGCCCTGCAGTATTTCGACGACGAATTCCATCGGCGTGTAGTCGTCATTATGCAGCACTACCTTGTACAGAGGCGGCTGGGCCAGCGCAGGCTCGGCGGGCTGTACGGCCAGGTCATCTTCGTACTCGGGCATACCAGGACGCGTCATGCCTGCATGCAGAGTCGCTGTCACGTCCAGAGGGTGTGTATTAGGCATAAGTCACGTGCATCATCTTCTTGCTGCTGACAGTCAGGGCCTTGGATCAATTCAAAGACGAGGCTTTTACAGTCCAGGCTTCTACAGACTGTACACCTATGTATAAGACGCCTGCCATCAACAAGGGTTCATGAAAGGTAAAAAATTATCACACAGGAGAGAATAAAAAACCCTCGCCCGCAAGGCGGGCGAGGGATCGATCAGCCGTTGAAGCGCGACGGCTCAGCGCATGATCAGCCCTTGGACACCATGGCCAGCGCGTCGTTGAGGGTCTTGCTCGGGCGCATGGCCTGGCTGGCCAGCTCACCGTTGGGGTGGAAGTATCCCTGGATATCCACCGGCTGCCCCTGCACGCTGTTCAGCTCATCAACGATGGCGCTCTCGTTGGCTTGCAGCGTCTCGGCCAGACGTCCAAACAGGGATTTCAGTTCGGCGTCCTGGTCCTGAGAGGCCAGTGCTTCTGCCCAGTACATTGCCAGGTAGAAGTGGCTGCCACGGTTATCCAGCTCGCCCACTTTACGCGATGGCGACTTGTTGCTGTCGAGGAACTTGCCGTTGGCCTCGTCCAGCGCCTTGGCCAGCAGAGATGCACGGGCGTTGCCGAAGGTGCTGCCCAGGTGCTCCAGCGAGGCAGCCAGCGCCAGGAACTCGCCCAGCGAGTCCCAACGCAGGTGGTTCTCTTCCAGGAACTGCTGAACGTGCTTCGGTGCAGAGCCGCCCGCGCCGGTCTCGAACAGACCGCCGCCGTTCATCAGCGGCACGATAGAGAGCATCTTGGCGCTGGTGCCCAGCTCCATGATCGGGAACAGGTCGGTGAGGTAGTCGCGCAGCACGTTACCGGTGACGGAGATGGTGTCTTCGCCCTTGCGGATACGCTCCAGGGAAACCTTCATGGCATCGACCGGCGCCAGGATACGGATATCCAGACCCGCCGTGTCGTGCTCTTTCAGGTAGGCCTCGACCTTCTTGATCAGCTGCGCATCGTGAGCGCGGTTGGCGTCCAGCCAGAACAGTGCCGGAGCACCGCTGGCGCGGGCACGGGTAACGGCCAGCTTGACCCAGTCCTGGATCGGCGCGTCTTTGGTCTGGCACATGCGCCAGATATCGCCGGCTTCCACGCTGTGGCTGAACAGCGTCTGGCCTGCGTCGTCGGTCACCACTACGGTGCCATCGGCCGGCATCTGGAAGGTCTTGTCGTGAGAACCGTACTCTTCGGCTTTCTGGGCCATCAGACCCACGTTGGGCACGCTGCCCATGGTGGTGGGGTCGAAGGCGCCGTGCTGCTTGCAGTCCTCGATCACCGCCTGGTAGATGGTGGCGTAGCAGCGGTCCGGGATCACTGCCTTGGTATCCTGCAGCTCGTCGTTGGCGTTCCACATCTTGCCGGAATCGCGGATCATCGCTGGCATGGAAGCATCGATGATGACATCGCTGGGCACGTGCAGGTTGGTGATGCCTTTGTGGGAGTTGACCATGGCCATGGCGGGACGCTGCTGGTAGAGCGCATCCACGTCGGCCTTGATGGCATCCTGCTGGTCGCCGGGCAGCTTCTCGATGGCGCTGTACAGGTCACCGATACCGCTGTTCGGGTTGAAGCCTGCGCTCTTCAGCGCTTCGGCATGCTTCTCCAGCACGTCCTTGTAGAACTCTTCGACCACGATGCCGAACATGATCGGGTCGGACACCTTCATCATGGTGGCCTTCAGGTGCAGCGAGAACAGCACACCGCTTTGCTGGGCATCGCTGATCTGGCTGGCGATGAAGCTGCGCAGACGACGGCTGCTCATGCTGGCAGCGTCGATGACTTCGCCTGCTTTTACCGCCAGGCCCTCTTTCAGCACGACGCTGCCGCCATCTTTCTGCTGCAGTTCGATCTTCAACGTGCCCGCTTTTTCCATGACCGCCGACTGTTCGCTGCCGTAGAAATCGCCTTCGCTCATGTGAGCGACGTGGGATTTGGAGTCGGCGCTCCAGGCACCCATGCGATGCGGGTACTTGCGGGCGTAGTTCTTGACCGACTTCGGCGCACGGCGGTCAGAGTTGCCTTCACGCAGAACCGGGTTGACGGCACTGCCCTTGGCCTTGTCGTAACGTGCCTTGATGGAGGCTTCTTCGTCGTTCTTGGGCTCTTCAGGATACTCGGGCAGCGGGTAACCCTGGCTCTGCAGCTCTTTGATGGTCGCTTTCAGCTGCGGGCCAGACGCACTGATGTTGGGCAGCTTGATGATGTTGGCTTCCGGCGTGGTGGCCAGTTGGCCCAGCTCTGCCAGGTCATCGCTGACCCGCTGTTCGTCGCTCAATACGTCCGGGAACTGCGCCAGGACACGCGCCGCCAGAGAGATATCGCGGGTTTCCACTTCGACACCGGCCGAGTCGGTGAAGGCATCAATAATCGGTAACAAGGAGTAGGTAGCGAGCGCAGGAGCTTCATCGGTGAGCGTATAAATGATCTTCGGCGTTTTAGACATTTTGCGTTAACCTCTTCTTTTCAGTCGCTGTGATTATAAAAAATCCTGAGCTACGCGGCTCATACAACGAATAGCCTTGCCGCGAAGCGGGTGGAGCATCCTGTATGCGCTGCCCCTATGGTCACTCGGTGGTAAAACGACGCCGGTACATCTCAAACGGCTGCGCCGGAGTATACCAGCGCTGCACTTTAATCGCATGAGCGATTGTCGACAAATCAACTGACCTGCTATTCGAGACCATGAGCACGCTATATTTACTGCACAAGCCCTACCGAATGCTTTCCCAGTTTACCGACCGGGAAGGCCGCGCCACCCTGGCCGACGTGATCAGCGTGCCCGGGGTCTACGCCGCAGGTCGGCTGGATTACGACTCCGAAGGCCTGCTGCTGCTCAGCGATGATGGTGCCTTGATTCACCGCATTGCCCACCCTCGCCACAAGCAGCCCAAGACCTACTGGGTACAGCTGGAAGGCCAGCTCACCGACGACGCCCTTCACGGGTTGCGCTCCGGGCTGATGCTCAAGGATGGCCCGACGCTGCCCGCCAAGGCGCGGCGCATGGCGCCCCCCGACCTGCCTGAGCGAACCCCCGCCGTCGACCCCAAACGGCACCCGGTGACCAGCTGGCTGGAGCTGACCATCAGTGAAGGCCGCAACCGCCAGGTACGCCGCATGACGGCGGAGGTAGGCTTCCCTACCCTGCGCCTGATACGCGCGGCCATTGGGCCTTGGCGGCTGGAGGGGCTGGCGCCCGGCGAGTGGCGCAAGGAAACCCTCCACGCGCCGCGTCAGGCACCGGCCAAAACGGCACGCACCCGCCCAACTCGGAGAAAGCCGCGATGAGCCGCCCGATCATTCGCAGCACGGTGGCCTGCGTGATTCGCGAAGGGGAGCACTTCCTGATGGTCGAAGAGGACAAGGGTGGCCCGCTGACGCTGTTCAACCAGCCCGCGGGCCATATCGAACTGGGTGAAGGCCCGATGGCCGCCATGCTTCGCGAAGTTCGGGAAGAGACCGCCTGGCACGTTTCACTCACCGGCTACCTGGGCCTCTACGTGCTGCATACCGAACAGGGCGATACCTTTCACAGCCACGGCTTCGTGGCCACGCCGCGCCACTCGCTCGGCACACCGCTGGATAACGACATACTGGCCACCCACTGGTTGACCCGCGCCGAGATCGCCACGCTGGCCAGCGAGCGTCGGCTACGCAGCCCGCTGGTGCTCCAGCGTATCGACGATGCCCTGGCAGGTCGCCACTACTCGCTGGACGTGATCCGCGAGTGAAGCACTCGAAGCATCCGGCTCCCATCGTGTATAATCGCCGCCCACTTGCATACCACTTCAACAGAGGATGCCCATGACATCCACCCATGGCACCGCTACCCAGGCCACCCCCGACACCGCCGCTCACGCCACTGGCAAGGTCATCGTGGGCATGTCGGGAGGCGTCGATTCATCCGTCTCGGCTCTGCTGCTGCTTCAGCAGGGGTACGAAGTCGAAGGCCTGTTCATGAAGAACTGGGATGAAGACGACGGCACCGAATACTGCACTGCCAAGGAAGACCTGGCCGACGCAGAAGCGGTCTGTGCCAAGCTGGGCATCAAACTGCATACGGCCAACTTCGCCGCTGAATATTGGGACAACGTGTTCGAGCATTTCCTGGCCGAATACAAGGCGGGGCGCACTCCCAATCCGGACATCCTGTGTAACCGGGAAATCAAGTTCAAGGTGTTCCTGGAGTACGCCGAAATGCTCGGCGCCGACAAGATCGCGACCGGCCACTACGTGCGCCAGGGCGAGCGCGCAGGTCGACCACGGCTGCTCAAGGGGTTGGATGCCAACAAGGATCAGAGCTATTTCCTGCATGCCGTACCGGAAGCGGCCATTGCGCGTACGCTGTTTCCCGTCGGCGAGCTGGAGAAACCCGCCGTGCGCGCCCTGGCCGAACAACACGACCTGGTGACGGCCAAGAAAAAGGACTCCACCGGCATCTGCTTCATCGGTGAGCGTCGCTTTCGTGATTTCCTGCAGCAGTACCTGCCCGCTCAACCGGGCACCATCGAAACACCGGAAGGCGATGTGATTGGCCAGCACATGGGGTTGATGTACTACACCCTCGGCCAGCGCCAGGGCCTCGGAATTGGCGGGCTAGCCAACTACCCCGAAGACCCCTGGTACGTGGCAGGCAAGGACCTGACACGCAACGTGCTGATCGCCGTGCAAGGCAAGCAGCACGCCCTGTTGTATACCAATGCCCTGGCCACCGAAGCGATGGACTGGGTAGCGGGCGAGCCACCTGCGCAGCAGGGCCGGTTTACCGCCAAGACGCGCTACCGCCAGAGTGACTGCCCCTGCGAGATCCGCGCTCAGGCCGACGGCAGCGTCGAAGTCATCTTCGATGACCCGCAGTGGGCCGTGACGCCCGGCCAATCGCTGGTGCTCTACGACAACGACATCTGTCTGGGCGGCGGCGTGATTCGTGCCACCTGGAACACCACGGAGGCCGCGGCATGAGCGCCACCCCCATTCATCGTGCTCCCGACTCTCCGGCAGCGCGCCAGGCCCTGGCCCTGGCAGGGGTCTTTCAGGCCGCCAGCCTGGTGGACGAACTGGCCCGCACCGGGCGGGTAGACACCCGCGCCTGGGACACGCTAATCCATGCCACGGTGGATACCAATCCCGAAAGCTTCGAAGCCATTTACGGCGGCCATCCCAATAACCTGCGCCGGGGGCTCGACACGCTGGAAGCTCTGGTAGGCCGCAAGCAGGCCAATCCGGTGGTGCTGCGCTACGGCTTTTCGCTGCTGCTGCTGATGAACAAGTTGCGTAACGACACGGCCATGATGGACCTGCTGGGCCAGAAACTCTCCCACGTGCAGGGGCAGGCAGAGCACTTCGGCACGACCCACGAAAACGTGATTGCAAGCCTGGGGGAAACCTATCAGGAAACCCTCTCCACGCTAAAGACCCGCATCGTGGTGCAGGGTGACCCCTCGCTCTTGCAGACCCGCATGATGCCCGAACGCGTACGCGCCTGTCTCATGGCCGGTATCCGCTTTGCGCTGCTGTGGCACCAGCAGGGTGGCCGGCGCTGGAAACTGGTGTTTCAGCGCAAGGCCTTGCGCCGCGCTCTGGATGAGCTGGGGTAGACGCACGCTGCCTCGCCAGCCTGACGCCCCCGACCACTGATGTTCGACCACCGACTCTCGATCACTGACTCTCGACCAACCTGGAAACCAAGCCATGCAACTCTCAGCCTTGACCGCTCTTTCCCCTGTTGACGGCCGCTACGGCGCCAAAGCCGCAGCGCTGCGTGAACACTTCAGCGAATTCGGTTTGATCCGTGCCCGCGTGATCGTGGAAGTGCGCTGGCTGCAGCGCCTTGCAGAGCACAGCCAGATCGTCGAAGTACCGCCGCTTTCGGCAGCCGCCACGGCCTTCCTGGAGCAGTTGATTCGTGAGTTTTCAGTGGCCGATGCCGAACGCATCAAAGAGATCGAGCGCACCACCAATCACGACGTCAAGGCGGTCGAATACTTCCTCAAGGAGAAGATTGCCGATCAGGCCGAGCTGCATGCGGTCACCGAATTCATCCACTTTGCCTGCACCTCCGAGGACATCAACAACCTCTCCTACGGGGTCATGCTGGCCGATGGCCTGAAAGCCATGCTGCCTACCCTGCATGAAGTGGCCGATGAAATCGGCAAGCTGGCCATCGCCCACGCTGGCCAGCCCATGTTGTCGCGCACCCACGGTCAGACGGCGAGCCCCACCACCCTGGGCAAGGAAATGGCCAACGTGGCCTACCGCCTCAAGCGCCAGCTCAAGCAGATCGAAAGCGTCGAGATTCTAGGCAAGATCAACGGCGCCGTGGGCAACTACAACGCTCACCTGACCACCTACCCGGATATCGACTGGGAAGCCAATGCGCGCACGTTCGTGGAAGGGCTGGGACTGAGCTTCAACCCCTACACCACACAGATCGAACCCCACGACTACATTGCCGAGCTGTTCGACTCCCTGTGCCGCTACAACACCATCCTGATCGATTTCGATCGTGACGTGTGGGGCTACATTTCGTTGGGCTACTTCAAGCAGCGCACCGTCGAGGGCGAAATCGGCTCCTCCACCATGCCGCACAAGGTCAACCCCATCGACTTCGAAAACTCCGAAGGCAACCTGGGCCTGGCCAACGCCATCCTCAGCCATCTGGCCCAGAAGCTGCCGATCTCCCGCTGGCAGCGCGACCTGACCGACTCCACGGTGCTGCGCAACCTCGGCGTCGGCCTGGCTTACGGCTTGATTGGCTACCACGCCAGCCTGAAAGGCATCAGCAAGCTGGAAGCCAACCCGGCCAGACTCGCCGAAGACCTGGACAACAGCTGGGAAGTGCTGGCCGAACCCATTCAGACCGTCATGCGTCGTTACGGCATCGAGAAGCCCTACGAGAAGCTCAAGGAGCTGACCCGCGGCAAGCAGATCGACCAGGCAGGCTTTGCAGCCTTCATCGACACCCTGGCACTGCCCGACGACGTGAAACAGGAGCTGAAATCTCTTTCGCCAGCCAGCTATATTGGTAATGCGAAGGCGCAGGCCGAAGCCCTTCCGCAACGGCTTGCGGCCCTATAAACGCACGCCGTTTCGTTCCGTGCCGCTCACTCACTTCAGGATAACGCCATGAGTCATCACGATAAGCCACTCACCCTGCTGGGTGATTTAACACCCGCCGACTTCTTGGCCCACTACTGGCAGCAGAAGCCCCTGCTGATTCGTGGCGCTATCCCGGACTTCGTCAGCCCCATCGACCCGGATGAGCTGGCAGGCCTGGCCTGCGAGCCGGGCGTGGAAGCGCGGTTGGTGGAAGAGAACGGCCCTGACGGCCCCTGGCAGGTATCCCACGGCCCCTTCGATGACGCTACCTTCGAGCGCCTCCCCGAAGGCCACTGGAGCCTGCTGGTGCAAGCCGTCGACCACTACGTGCCCTCCATTGCTGCGCTGATGGACGAGTTCGACTTCCTGCCCCGCTGGCGTCTGGACGATATCATGGTGAGCTACGCGCCTCCCGGCGGCAGCGTCGGCCCGCACATCGACCAGTACGATGTGTTCCTGCTGCAGGCCCGCGGCCATCGCCGCTGGCAGCTGGGCGGCAAGCAGCCGGACAACGCGCCGATCGTGCAGGGCATCGACCTGCGTATTCTGGAAACCTTCGAGATCGAACCCGACTCCGACTGGACCCTGGCACCGGGGGACATGCTCTACCTGCCGCCGGGCTGGGCGCATCACGGGGTCAGCCAGACCGACGACTGCATGACCATTTCAGTGGGTTTTCGCGCGCCTTCGGCCGACGAAGCGATCACCTCCTACGCCGACTACGTGGGCGAGCAGATGTCGGAATCCCAGCGTTACAGCGACGCGGGCATGGCGCCGGCCCAGCATCAGGGCGAGCTGGACGACGCCGCCATCGAGCGTATGCGTCAGTTCATCCTCTCGACGCTGGACAAACCGGAGCAGATGGCCCAGTGGTTTGGCCGTGTCATGACTCAGCCCAAGTACGTCGACCAGCTGATGCCGCTGGACGAGCCACTGGACGAAGCCGCGCTTGTTGCTCAGCTACAACAGGGCGAGCCGCTGTTCCATATGCCGGGCTCGCGCTTTGCCTGGCGCAGCGATGCCTCCGGCACCACACTGTTCGTGGATGGCGACGGACACGCCTGCTCGGAAGCACTGGCCAAGCGGGTCGCCGACCCGGAGCCCATGTACGACGAGGTGCTGGAACTGGACGGTGCGGCAGCGCTGCTCACGCAGCTGATCAACAGCGGCAGCCTGGGCTTCATGGGTGAAGACGACGAGGAGTAAGGCGTGAACACAACCACCACCGTGCAACAAGGCGACTGGCATGCGCTGGGCGACGCGGCGTCGTTGATTCGCCGCGTGGTCTTCATCGATGAGCAGCAGGTTCCTCAGGAAGAGGAGTGGGATGGCCGGGATGGCGAATGCCTGCACTTCCTGGCCACGCTGAATGACGAGCCGGTCGGTACGGCGCGCCTGCTGCCCGACGGCCATATTGGTCGCGTAGCGGTGTTGAGCAGTGCACGAGGCACGGGCATTGGCTATCGACTCATGGAGGCTGCCATCGCCGCTGCCCGCGAGGCAGGCCATCGCCACGCGGCCCTCAGCGCCCAGCTACATGCCCTCGCCTTCTATGAGCGTTTAGGTTTCGTAGCCCATGGCGAGGTCTTCATGGATGCCGGCATCCCCCACCGTGAGATGACTCTGGTGCTGTAACCCGCCACCAGACCATCGAACACGCGTTATAGCGCCGCTGAGACAGCGGCGCTTTTTTTTGCGTCCAACAGGCGAAAAACGACTACACAAACAGGGCGTTCGACGTAGTCGATGTCGTCGGACTACAACGCCCCCTGCCCCGAAGTGACAATTGTTGAATGCAGCTGCCTGACCGATAGTTATTGCACTGCAGCGACATTGGCTCTCAGCTCTTACGCCATGTCGCTGTGTGACGCCAAGCGCCGAGGCACGACGTTTTACTGAGAGACGATTGGCCTAGAGACAGCGCCGCAAAATTGCACAATGCTGAACGCTATCTCGCAGGTGCAGCATAACAACAAGCTAGCCTGCGAACGACGATAACCCTGGAGGAATCAGCTCATGTCAGGACTGCTCGACGATATCAAAGCCATGGCCCAACTGCGCGAAGCCCAAGGCGGCAAGTGGTCAGCGATCAAACCTGAATACGCCGCTCGCATGCGTGCCCAGAACCGCTTCCATACCGGCCTGGACATTGCTCGTTACACCGCCAAGATCATGCGTGACGACATGGCCGCCTACGATGCCGACACCTCCCAGTACACCCAATCGCTGGGTTGCTGGCACGGCTTCATCGGCCAGCAGAAGCTGATTTCCATCAAGAAGCATTTTGGCACCACCAAGCGTCGCTACCTGTACCTTTCAGGCTGGATGGTGGCAGCCCTGCGCTCCGAGTTTGGCCCACTGCCCGACCAGTCCATGCATGAGAAAACCTCGGTGGCCAACCTGATCGAGGAACTCTACACCTTCCTCAAGCAGGCCGATGCCTGGGAACTCAACCACCTGTTCCGTGCGCTGGACGACGCCAAGGCCGCAGGCGACAACGCCAAAGAAAAAGAGCTGATCAGCAAGATCGACAACTACGAAACCCATATCGTGCCGATCATTGCCGACATCGATGCCGGGTTTGGTAACGCCGAAGCCACGTACCTGCTGGCCAAGAAATTCATCCAGGCGGGCGCCTGCTGCATTCAGCTCGAAAACCAGGTATCCGACGAGAAGCAGTGCGGTCACCAAGATGGCAAGGTCACCGTGCCCCATGAAGACTTCCTGGCCAAGATCAACGCCGTACGTTACGCCTTTCTGGAGCTGGGCGTCGAAGATGGCGTCATCGTGGCTCGTACCGACTCGCTGGGCGCTGGTTTGACCCAGAAGATCGCCGTCACCAATGAGCCAGGCGACCTGGGCGACCAGTACAACAGCTTCCTGGATGGCGATGTCATCGAGAACGCCTCGGACATCAACAACGGCGATGTGGTCATCAAGCAGAACGGCAAGCTGGTCAAGCCCAAGCGTTTGGCTTCTGGCCTCTACCAGTTCAAGCCAGGCACCGGCGAAGACCGCGTGATCCTGGATTGTATCACCAGCCTGCAAAACGGTGCCGACCTGCTATGGATCGAAACCGAGAAGCCCCATGTGGGCCAGATCGCCAGCATGGTGAACCGCATCCGCGAAGTCGTGCCGGACGCCAAGCTGGTGTACAACAACTCGCCCTCCTTCAACTGGACGCTGAACTTCCGCCAGCAGGTCTTCGATTCCTGGGAGAAAGAGGGCAAGGACGTATCGGCCTACCAGCGCGACAAGCTGATGAGCGTCGAATACGACAACACCGAGCTGGGGCAGCTGGCCGATGAGTGGACGCGCAACTTCCAGCGTGACGGGGCGCGCGAAGCGGGTATCTTCCACCATCTGATCACCCTGCCCACCTACCACACGGCGGCGCTGTCTACCGACAACCTGGCCAAGGGCTACTTCGGCGACGAAGGCATGCTGGCCTACGTGGCAGGCGTTCAGCGTCAGGAAATTCGCCAGGGGATCGCCACGGTCAAGCACCAGGACATGGCAGGCTCCAACATCGGCGACGATCACAAGGAGTTCTTCCATGGTGAGGCTGCGCTGAAAGCTGGCGGCAAGGACAACACCATGAACCAGTTTGGCTAAACACACAGCCACTGCAACACACCACGGGGAGCCACGGCTCCCCGTGGTGTTTTTTGCGGCGTGCTTCATGGCCTGTCGATTTTTTGCACACTGCTTTCTTAATGCCTGTCTACACTCTACTTTGTGACCTTTTTTCCAAACGGCTGGTCAAAAGCGTACGCTTTGGTTATCTTTTAGCGAACGCCGTTCTATAATGATACGCACGCATTGATCTGCGGACGTTCACAGCCATATGGGCTGATTCTTACTGGAGGTTTGAATGAAACGTTTACTACCCGTTGCAGCGTTGAGCATCCTGACACTGGCTGGCTGTGCCAACACATCCACCTACTCGGGCGATGTGTACCGCGGCAACCAGGCGCAGACGGGCCAGAGCGTCAGCTATGGCACCATCGTGGCCGTTCGTCCGGTACAGATTCAAGCCGATAGCCGTACCGGCAACCTGCTGGGCGGTGGCGGTGGCGCCGTGATTGGCGGCATTCTGGGCAACCAGGTGGGCGGTGGCACAGGTCGCCAACTGGCCACCGTGGCAGGCGCGCTGGGCGGTGCCGTAGCAGGCACGGCGGCAGAAGACCGCGTCAACCGCGTCAATGCACTGGAAATGGAAGTGCGTCGTGACGACGGTACCGATGTGGTCGTCGTTCAACGTGCCGACCGTCAGTTCCAGGCTGGCCAGCGTGTGCGCCTGATTGGTAGCGGCGCCAATCTGAGCGTTGCCCCCTACTGATCGCCCCTCGCACCCGCGCGGGTCATGGCTGACCAGCGCCTGCAAAAGTGCGGTCTCGAAAAAAAAGCCCGTCCACCAGAGTGGACGGGCTTTTTCATGTCTGCTTCAAGCCATTTCAGGCCATTCGTGAACAACGGGTGGCGAGGTACAGCACATGCCACCCATTGGGCAGGGTTAGTGAGTCACCTTGTTGCTGGCCCAGTTGGCCAGCTTGAACACGATGAATCCGATTAACGCCAGCAGCAGAGCCACCAGCAGAATATCGACCGGACGCACCAGTGTGGTGGCCCCCAGGATCGCAATGGCCGCTACCCACAAGTGGCGATTCTCGCCATGGGTCTTCAAGACACCGGGCAACAGCTTGTCCAGCCCTTGGCTAAAGCCATTGTCCCAACGCTTGTTGGCAAAGTAGGCGATCAGCACGAAGGCTACCACCCAAATCAGGAAAACAGTCATATCAAGCTCCGATCACACTTCGTTAGCTTATGGAAAAAGGGTAAAGGTAGGGTATCGCTGGTCACTGCCGGGCGCAATAGTGCCAAAGGCGTGGGGGTTAAAAACCCGGCTTACCCCCTGACAAGCCAGCCCACACGCGTTACCATGTTGGGACATGCACTCACCGAAAGGTTATTCAATGCAAATTGCGCAAAACTCGGTTGTCGCGTTTCACTACACTCTGACCAACGATGCAGGTGAAGTGCTGGACAGTTCCGAAGGCCGTGAGCCGCTTACCTACCTCCACGGTGCCGGTAACATCATCCCGGGCCTGGAAAAAGAGCTGGAAGGCCGCGCCGCAGGCGACAAACTGAACGTCAAGGTAGCCCCTGCCGAGGGTTACGGTGAAGTTCAGGAGCAGCTGATGCAGGAAGTTCCTCGCGATGCCTTCCAGGGCGTCGAGAGCATCGAGCCGGGCATGCAGTTCCAGGCCCAGACCCAAGGTGGTCCGCTGATGGTCACCGTCACGAAAGTGGAAGGTGACACCGTCGTCGTGGATGGCAACCATCCGCTGGCAGGTCAGCACCTGAACTTCGACGTTGAGATTGCTACCGTTCGTGAAGCAAGCGAAGAAGAAGTTCAGCACGGACACGTGCACGGCGAAGGCGGCGTTCACCACTGAGCGTAAGCCATCGTCATCCAGGCGGCCTGCGGGCCGCCTTTTTTGTGGCCGTTTCCCTGCCCCTTATTCGCCAGGAATCAGTACCAGCTGCCCATGGCGTACGCTGCGTGACGAGGTCACTTCGTCGGCAAACTGCTTCAGGGCACTCCCCTGCCCTTTGAGCAGCGCCACTTCCAGGCAGCTGTCATGATTGATATGCACATGCAGCGTCGACAGCGTGAGGTCGTGGTGGTCGTGGGAGTGCCGGGTCAGCCGTTTGGAAAGCTCCCGTGCCGCATGGTCGTAGACATATACCAAAGCCCCCATGCACGGGGCATCCGGCGCGACCTCTTCCTTGGCCTGAGTCAACCCGCTGCGGGTCAGGTCTCGAATGGCCTCGGAACGGTTCTGATAGCCACGCTGCTGCATCAAGGCATCCACCTCGCGCAGCAGCTCTTCATCCAGCGTCACGGTAATACGTTGCATACGTTCTCCTTTGCTCACCCGAGCGTAGAATGGGCCTGTTGACTACCCGCCGGATAAGTATGATGTTATTGTAAAAACATCATACTCATTCATCACAGGGTGCTCCATGCGTCGTTCGATACTACTGACCATTGCCAGCACATGCCTGGCGCTCAGCGCTCCCGCGCTGGCCAAAGAGCAGTTGGTGCTTGCCATCGGCGGCGAGCCAGACCAGGGCTTCGACCCGCTGCTGGGCTGGGGGCAATACGGTAGCCCGCTGTTTCAGTCCACGCTGCTCACCCGTGGCCAGGATTTTACCCCTCAAGCGGGGTTGGCCACCGAATGGTCCCTGTCGGACGACCAGTTGACCTGGACACTGCATCTGCGCGAGGACGTGCGGTTTGCCGATGACACGCCGCTCACCGCTCGGGATGTGGCATATACCTTCAATGCCGCCGCCACGGCGGGGGGCCGAGCCGACCTCAGCGCGCTGGCACATGCCGACGCCGTGAATGACCACACCGTCACGCTTACCCTGAAATCCCCTCGCATCACCTTCATCGACCAGCTGATGACCCTGGGCATTGTACCTGATGCCGAGCGGGAAAATGGCCATCATGCGGGTTACGGCCGCCAGCCGCTGGGTTCTGGCCCCTACCGCATGGTGGAGTGGCAGGAAGGTGAGCAGCTGATCGTCGAGCGTAACCCCTATTTTTACGGCCCCGCTCCGGCCTTCGAGCGCCTGGTATTTCTGTTTACCGATGAGGCAGGCACGCTAAGCGCTGCCCAGGCAGGTCAGCTCGACCTGGCCGTCATTCCCCAGGCGCTGGCCAGCACCATGCCGGGCCAGATGCAGCGGGTGCTGATGGAGAGCGTCGATAATCGCGGGATTCTGTTTCCCATGCAGCCCGACAGCGGGGAGCGCGCGGCCAACGGTGCCCCGATTGGCAACGATGTCACGTCCGACCCGGCCATTCGCCAGGCCATCAACCTGGCGCTATCTCGCGACACGCTGGTGGACGTGGCCCTGAACGGGTTTGGCCGCCCGGCGTATGGCCCTGCCGATGGCCTGCCCTGGGGGCACCCCGAGGAAACCATCGATTTCGACCTGGAGCAGGCCAATGCGCTGCTGGAGGAAGCAGGCTGGCTGCGCGCAGACGATGGCCTGCGCTACAAGGAAGGGCAGCCTGCTCGCTTCCGGCTCACCTACCCGGTCAGTGATACGACTCGCCAGCAGCTCGCGCAAATCAGCACGGAGATGGTGCGCCCGCTGGGCATCGAGATGCAGCCCACCGGCCGCCATTGGGATGAAATTCAGCGGGAAGCCCTGCACCAGGATGCCATCGTGTTTGGCTTTGGCAGCCATAGCCCGCAAGAGATCTACTATCTCTTCCACAGCGAACACGCCGGGTTTGGCTTCTACAACAGCGGCTTTTACACCAATGAGCGCGTCGACCAGCACCTGGAGGCCGCCCAGGCCGCCGCCAGCGCCGAAGAAGCCAACCCACACTGGCAAGCAGCCCAGTGGGATGGCAGCACCGGCTATGGCCTGCAGGGCGATGCCAGCTGGGCCTGGATGGTCAACCTGACCCATGTCTATGCCACTGACCCGTGTCTGGACGTTGGCGAGCTGGGCGTGGCCCCCCATGGACACGGCTGGCCGATTACCGCCAACCTGCTCGAGTGGCGCTGGACGTGCCACTAGCCCGCTGGCTGCTATTGAGAAGCCTGCGGCTGGGGCTGGTCATGCTGTGCGTGGCCGGTCTCGCCTTCGGCCTGATGATGCTCTCGCCCATCGACCCCATCGACGCCTACCTGGGCCCGCAGATGGCCCAGGTAAGCCCCGAGCAGCGTGCCCTGATCGCCGCACAATGGGGCTTCGATGAACCGGCAGCCGTGCAGTTCGGCCAGTGGCTGCGTCAACTGGCCAGCGGCGAGCTGGGCTGGAGCCATGTATACCAACAGCCAGTAGGTGACGTCATCAGCCTGCGCTTTCAGCGCTCGTTCTGGCTGCTGTTCAGTGCCTGGCTGCTGTCACTGGTGCTGGGCGTGGCATTGGGTATCGTGGCAGGCAGCCGGGAAGGCTCGCTGCTCGACCGCTTGATCAGCGGTTACGCCTTCGTGACCGCCTCGACGCCCACTTTCTGGCTGGCCATTCTGGCACTGCTGCTGTTTTCGGTGACCTTGGGCTGGACCCCCACCTGCTGCGCAGGCCCCACGGGGGTGGTCAGCCGCGATGTCACGTTCGCCACTCGTCTGCACCACCTGGTGCTGCCGGTGACGACCCTGGCGCTATTGAGCATGGCCACCATCACCCTGCACACCCGCGCCAGAATGGTGGCCTTCATGCGCTCCGACACGGCGCTACACGCCTTTGCCCAGGGCGCTAGCCGCACCGATATCGCCTGGCGGCACGGGCTGCGCCACGCCAGCCTCCCGGCCATCACCCTGGCCTTTGCCTCGCTGGGCGAGCTGTTTGGCGGCTCCATTCTCGTGGAGCAGGTCTTCGCCTACCCGGGGCTGGGCCAGGCCACCGTGGCGGCGGGACTGCGCAGCGATGTTCCCCTGCTGCTGGCCATCGCCCTGTTCACCGCGCTGTTCGTGAGTATCGGCAACCTGACCGCCGATGCCCTGGCACGGGTCACCGACCCGCGCATCCGTCTGGCACACAGCCCATGAACACACAGCCACGCCTGGCCGCCGCCGTTTACCTGGTGCTCTTCAGTGTCCTGCTGATGCTGCTGCTGAGCAGCCGTTTGTGGCTGGGTGACAGCCCCCAGCAGATGCAGTTCGAGGTACGTTTACAGCCGCCCAGCCTGCTCCACTGGTTCGGCACCGATGCCTTGGGCCGTGAGCTATGGGCGCGAACCCTGGCGGGGCTGGCGCTGAGTTTTTGGGTCGGTTTGAGCGCGGCCCTGCTGGGCACGGCCATCGCCCTGCTGCTGGCCAGCCTGGCGGCGCTATCGAACACCCTGGATGCGCTGGTGTCGCTGCTGATCGATACGCTGCTCAGCGTGCCCCACCTCATTTTACTGCTGCTCATTGCCTTTGCGTTGGGCGGGGGCACCCAAGCCGTGATCATCGCCGTGGCCATTACCCACTGGCCTAGCCTGGCGCGAGTGTTTCGCGCCGAGCTGTTCAGCCTGCGCGAGGCCGAGTACGTGGCGCTCTCGAAAGGCTTTGGCAAAGGGCCGGGGTACATCGTCGCCCGCCACTTCGTGCCCCATCTCTGGCCCCACTGCGTGGTGGGTGCGTTACTGCTGTTTCCCCACGCCATTCTGCACGAAGCGGCTCTGACCTTTCTCGGCGTCGGTCTGGACCCCAACCAGCCCGCCATCGGCGTACTGCTGGCCGACGCCATGCGCTATCTCAGCGGCGGCTATTGGTGGCTGGGCGTGTTTCCCGGGCTAGGGCTGCTGCTGATGGTGCTGGCCATCCAGCGGCTGGCCACACAGCTGCGCCAGGCCCTGTAAGGCCAGCGTTTTCAACCATCAAGGGAGCCAAACATGCTGGAGATCACCGACTGGAGCCTGAGCCTGCCCCACTACCCCCGCTGGTGGAAGCGCGAGTGGTCACCCGTGATCGAGTCGCTTTCGCTGAACATTCAGGCGGGTGAAGTACACGCCCTGGTCGGCGCGTCCGGGTCCGGCAAAAGCCTGCTGGCCCACGCCCTGCTGGGGCTGCTGCCGCCCGCAGCACGGCAGCACGGCACCCTGACCTTCCAGGGCAACCTCTTGACGCCCGAGCGCCAGCACCAGCTGCGTGGCCGTGAACTGGCGCTGATTCCACAGACCCTGAACGCCCTGGACCCCTTGGCACGCAGCCAGCACCAGATACGCTGGGCTGCTCGCCGCGCAGGCCTTTCCCGCGTCAGCGCTCAAGCACGCAGCCACGACCTGTTGCAGCACTACCAGCTCGCCCATGCAGCGCGGCGCTACCCCCATGAGCTTTCCGGCGGCATGGCCAGGCGGGTGCTGGTGGCCATGGCCCAGGCCGGCCATGCCCGCGTGGTGATTGCCGACGAGCCCAGCGTCGGGCTGGACCCGGCCCAGCGAGACCGCGTGCTGGCTACCCTGCAGGCACTGGCCAAAGAGGGCAAAGCTGTCCTGCTGATCACCCATGACCTGCGCCATGCCTTGCCCATTGCCCACCGGGTGACCATCATGCGCCAGGGACGCGCCGTGGAAACGACCTCGGCCCGGGCCTTTCATGGCCAAGGGGAGCAGTTGCACAGCGCCTATGCCAAAGCACTGTGGCAAGCGCTGCCCGACAACACCTTCGGCACCTTACCCATCCAGCCTCATGTTCAGGAGCCCAGCCTTGCTTGAAGCCCACCAGCTCACCTTCGGGTTTGGCCGCGAGCCACCGCTGTTCCAGGCACTGTCGATGGCGCTGGCACGGGGCGAGTGGGTCGGTTTGAGCGGTGCTTCCGGGGCAGGCAAGTCGACGCTGGGCAGAGTGCTGGCGGGCCACTGGGCACCACGCCACGGCTTTTTGCACATCGACGGAGTGCCCTTGCCATCACGAGGCCTGCGCCCCGTGCAGTGGCTGCCTCAATCGCCGGAACGGGCGGTCAATCCGCGCTGGCGGGTGGCACGACTGTTGGAAGAGGCCTGGACACCGCCAGAGGCGCTGAGGGAAGCGTTCGGTATTCAGCCCGCGTGGCTGAAGCGTTTTCCGGGCGAGCTGTCCGGGGGCGAGCTGCAGCGGGTGTGCGTGCTACGCGCCCTGGCCCCGGGTGTGCGCTATCTGATCGCCGATGAGATTTCGACGATGCTGGATCCACTGACCCAACTCAGCCTGTGGCAAGCCGTGAAGGCCCACGCCGAACGCCAGGCGCTGGGCGTGCTGGTCATCAGCCACGACACGGCGCTATTGAACCGGCTTTGTACCCGGCACCTGCACCTGGCGGATGGGCAGCTAAGGAGCCGCTAAGCGCTGGCCAGACGACGCTCGACGCGCCGCATACCCAGCGCAATCATCAAGGTCACGGCCAGCAGTAGCCAGGACCCTACGGCCACCCCCTGCCACTGCGCCCAACGCCAGAACGGCTCCAGCCAGAAGCCCCCGATACTCGCTCCAAGGTAGTAAAACACCAGATACAGCGCCGACGCACTGCCCCTGGCGCCCTGGGCGTAGCGCCCCACCCAGCTGGAAGCCAGCGAGTGCGCCAGAAAGAAGCCAAACGCATTGATGGTCAATCCCACCAGAATCCCCACCAGCGACTCCGCCAAGGTAATGGCCGTCCCCAGCATCAGGATGACGATGCCCATGCCAATACAGCTGGCGGGAGAAAAACGTCCGGCCAGTTTGCCGGAGACCGTCGAACCCAGGGTGCCGCCCAGGTAAGTGAGGAAGATCAGCCCCAACCCGCTGGCCGCCAAATGATAAGGCGCCTCTGCCAAGCGAAAAGTGATGTAGCTGTACTGATTGATAAAAATGAGAAAATTGATGCCGCCCAGACAGTAAGCCGCCAGCAGTACGGGCGTACGCAGGTGGCCTGCCAGATCACTCAGCGCCTGGCGTAGTTCGAACCGCTTGGGCTGGAAGGCCCGGCTGTTGGGCAGCAGCCGCCAGAACAGCACGCAGCCGATGATCGTCATGGCGCCCACGGCCAGAAACGCAGCGCCTGGGCCACCCACTGCCGACGCTCCCCCGCCAACGATACGGCCGCTGATCCCCCCCAGCGAATTGGCCCCGATATAGAGCCCCACGGCGCTCAGCAGGGCGGGCTTGTCGAACTCATCGCCCATCCAGGCAATGGCCACGGCGGGCAGCCCGCCCAGCACGAAGCCCTGCAGCAAGCGCAACAGCAGCAGACTTTCAAAGGTGGGCGCGAAGGCCAGCGCCAGGGACAGGCCACCCGCCAACAGCAGCGTGAAGCGCATGATCGCTTCACGGCCAATGGCATCGGAAAGCGGCCCAAAGACCAGCAGCGCCAGTGCCAACGACAAGGTGGAAGCCGACATCAGCAGGCTGATGCCCAGGGTAGAAACGCCGTATGCCTCTTTCAACTCGGGCAGCAACGGCTGCGGGGCATACAGGTTGATGAATACCAGAAAAGAGCCGAGGCAGAGTGCTGCCGTCGCGCGCCACCAGGCGCGCGTTTTCGCTTCAATCATGCCATGTCCATGGTCAATTGGCGCGACGGCCCCCGATATACAAGGGGCCCAAGGCTACGGAAGATAGGATTGTTCGAAACGACCATTCAGCTGAGCAAGATTGGTCGGTTCCAGCGCTCGGCGTGACTGCCAGTAGTAGCGCTGCCAATAGCTGTTATCCAGGCTCGAGATGATCACCCCTTGCGAGGTGGAAGCATGCAAGAAGTAGCCGTCACCGACGTAGATCCCGACATGGTTGTAGCGTCCTGGGGGGCGGAAGAAGACCAGATCGCCCGCCTGCAGCTCTTGGCGGTCGATCGAGCGTCCCTCATGCACCTGATCTTGGGTGGAGCGAGGAAGCTCCATATTGAACGTATCGCGGAAAACATGTCTAACCAGTGCGGAGCAGTCGATACCCCTTTCGGTGGTTCCCCCGACTCGGTAGGGAGTGCCTGCCCAACGCTGGTGCTGTTCGAGGAGGGCTTGGCGAATCACCGTAGGTGGTGGGGTCTGCATGCTGCGCAATTGCGCCATGATCGGATCGGCTGGCGACATTTGCGGCGTGGCGCCGCCCATGCCTGGCAGCACCATCGAGAAGTAATCCTCGGGGGGCTCCATGTTCTGCCGTGTGCCGGAGCCTGCACAACCAGCCAACAACGCTACGAAAACACAAACACTTACAACACGGACAGCGGTCACAGCGGGGTGTGGCAACGCAACCATGCGATTAACCTCGTGACAAATGTATAAGAAAAAGTGGGCCGAGCATGAGAAAACTCATTTACACAAAGCCTGGACTATAAGCCAGTTCTCCTATGCTTGGCGAGTCTCAATGCAAAATACGTTGATCTCCCGGCAACGTATCGATATGCAGCGGCGCAAAATGGCGCGGTTTGTTGCCCGGAAAATCCAGGCTGGCCCAAGGCCCCGCCAGAATGGGGGCGCCGCATAGCCAGGCCACCAGCGCTTGCCGAAAGCCCGCCAGAAAGCTCTCACGCTCGGGAGTTTCCCCCATGAAGAACGAGAACCCGGCGTACATCCCCGCCGCATACTCTTGCCAACCGGCATAATGGTCTGCGGCCAGCTGATAGGCGCGGTCCAGCACGTCGGCAAAGGCCTGCTTGTCCAGCCAGCCCAACTGCCGGGCAGCGATGGCCAGATCCACGAGCTGAGCAATATCCCACGCGGCCATGTCGACGTCGTTACACCCGTCCTCGTTGGCACTCACTCGCCGCAACCGTAGCAGGTGGTGGCGCTCCTCTTCGCCGCAGTCGCCCGATTCGAGAATGGCGATTTCTGCCGCCAGCCGCTCCGGGTTCAACGTGTAGGGCGCGTAATTGATCTGGTACTCCTGACGGTCACCGGCTTCCAGCATGAAGCTGAGGAACTCTTGCATGTCGTCGGCGCTGGTCAGGTGGTAGTGGCTTTCGACCCACTCGCGAATATCCGCACACTCGCGCGGGCTCTCCAGCTGCGGCTCGCTCCATACGGCGCTATTCAATGGCCCCACCAGAGACATCGCCGTAAAGTGGCTCAGCGTAGGCCGCTCACCCGGCTCGCACCAGGCGTCTGGCTGCCAGTTCAGCCAGTGAAACAGGCTACCGGGATCCTCCAGGTGCCAGGCAATTTCACTGATCAAGGAGTCGTGCTCGGGCTCCGGCAGGCAGCTTTCCCAGGCAAACCATGCGTCCAGCAAGCGCTTGGGCGAGGCATAGAAACGGCACAGGCAGCTGCGCAATGCACTGGCATGCTCCATGAGCGGTTCGCGCTCGAACAGCCCACTGTCCAGCGCCATGTGGAGATAGAACGCGAACTTCTCGGCCATGTGAATGGTGGCGGCGTGGCGGCTGACGCCTTTCACCGCATTGCGCTGCTTCAGCTCGTCGGGGGTAGGCTGGCCGAAATGGGTCTGCGAAGGCGGCATCACCCCATGGACGGCATCTGCCGCCAGCTGATTCAGGTGGTGTGCCTGAGCGGGCAACCAGTAGCGCGCCAGCACTTGATGCCCTTCGTCGGCATGCAGCCCCAACGACTCTTGCAGATACACCGCTGCGTCGGTGCGGCGCTGCTCGCTGATCGGTGCCGCAGGGTTCAGTTGGCGCAGCATTACATCGGGTTCACGCACCCCTGCCAGCGCCAGCAGCCAATGATGAGGGGTATTGCGCCAGCTGCGGATGCGCTGACGTGAAGCGTCGCGGGTGGCATCGTCCAGCAGGGCGCTGGGCGCCTGTTTCCATGGGCTGAACGGGGCGTGCATCAACAGCTTGTGGCGTAGCGAAGGCGTCATGCCCCGGCGATCGACACCCTCGAACAGGCTCAGACCACGCAGGTAAGCCTTCAGCATGGCATGCCAGTCATGGTAACGACGGCCAATCAGGTCAGCCGCATGGGCCGCCAGATCGTCTGCTTCGGCTTGGCTCAGCCAGCCGCTGCAAACGCCCGCCCAGGCCAGTTCGACCAGCCGAAGCCAGTCCCAGGCCGCCCACTCCAGGGGCTCCCCCTGATGTACGAAGGTGGTCAATACGGGCGCATGGGCAGACTCCTGCTCGACACCGCGCTGCCACTCCTGACGCTGGGCATGATCCATGCTCAACAGCTCTCGGGCCTCGATGTCCCAGCGCTGACGCTCGCCCTGAGCGCTCAGCCATAGCATCACTTCGAGCAGTTGCTCGCGGTCGTAGACCTGCCAGACACGCTCCATCCAGGCGCGGGCCTCGGGCCAGTCGGCGGCGCTGGCGGGATAGCACATCACCGGCCGGAACAGGGCTCCCAGCCGCCAGGGCCGCGCCTCCGGCGCATCGGGCCACAGCGAGGCGGGCGGCGGCAACTTAGCCAAAGCCGCCTCCAGCGCAGGCCAGGTGATGCCCTCACCGTCGCTTTCAAGGTCGGCCAGCGCCTGGCAGGCGTCGATGAATCGGTCATCGGCACCGGTTTCCCAGCCCTTGGCACCCATGGCCCGGCGCAGGTCGGCCAGCCAGCCGCGCAGGTCGCTGTAATCCGTGGTGATACGCCGCGCCACGTGATGCGCCCAGCGCTGAGCCTGATCCGGTACCAGCCAGCCAGCGGCACCACCCAATGCGGCCCACTCGAGGGCGCTCAGCAGTCGGTCTGCGTGTCCGGCAGGCGCGCCCAGTGCAAAAAACAGCTGATCCGCCAACGTCCCGCGGTCCGTGATGCCCAGCTGCAGCAGGCGCTGTTCGGCCGCCACTGCATCTACCGCCAAGGGGTGCGGTGTGAAAGCCCAATCACACAGCACCAGCTGTTGAGCCCACCAGGCATTTAGTGCATCGGCCAAAAGACACCTCGAAGAAACAGAAAGCGATCCATGAAAGCAATACCGCGCGGAGGCAGGGCTGCCAAAAGCGCCATAGTGTAACGGAAACTAACGCCAAGACCGATAGCCCGCGCACAAAACAACGCTGCCCGGCACAAGGGCCGGGCAGCGTAGGGAACAGCCGAGAGAAGCGCTAAGCGCTTTTGACTTTACTGATGACCCACAACAACACCACGGCCCCCACGGTCGCCGTCACCAGAGAACCAATGAAACCGCCCGCCTGAAGGCCCAGAAGACTGAACAAGAAGCCCCCGACCAAGGCACCAATGATACCTACCCCGATATTGCCCAGCACGCCAAAACCGCCGCCGCGCATGATGTTGCCAGCAATCCAGCCAGCCAAACCACCAATGATCAACCACGCAATAAAGCCCATACATCCTCCTTGGTTTTACCTAGCCTGGGGTTTTAACTTTCGCCTATGGTTGTTCTACCATAGCATACAGCGCCAGGGTGCTGCCCATTTGTTGCCTTTACTCACAAGGCCTTCTTACAAGGACTTCCCATGATTCCCGACTCCCTCACACAGCTGCTTGCCGATGTCGATGGCCACCAACCGGCTACCTGGCAAGGGCGCGACGTCGCGCTGTTCAACATGGACTGGGGCAGCATGGTGATCAGCCTGCAGGGTGCCCAGGTGCTGCACTTTCAACCGCGCAACGAGCAGGCCTGGCTATGGGTGACGCCCACGCCCCAGGCGATGCCGGGAACGATTCGTGGCGGCATCCCACTGTGCTGGCCCTGGTTTGCCGACGAGCGTTATGCCGACGAAAGCCCCGAGCGCAACGGCCCCTTCCACGGTCTGGCTCGCCACGCCCTGTGGCGCCTCGACGCTGTGGACGATCATGCGGAAGGCATCGAGGTGCACATGTCACCCACCCAGCCCCTGCACAGCCAACTGACCGCTCGGCTGGTGGTTCAAGCCAACGCCCAGCGCCTCAATGTCGAGCTGATTACCGAAAACATCGGCGAGGCGCCGGTCAAGACCAGCGGCGCCCTGCATACCTACCTGGCTGTCGATGACGTGCATCAGTGCCGCCTGGAAGGGCTTTCCGGCGCCCGCTACCTGG
The DNA here is from genome assembly GCF_014651795.1 of Vreelandella hamiltonii. Classification (NCBI taxonomy): domain Bacteria; kingdom Pseudomonadati; phylum Pseudomonadota; class Gammaproteobacteria; order Oceanospirillales; family Halomonadaceae; genus Vreelandella; species Vreelandella hamiltonii. Next base: position 170,423 of record NZ_BMXO01000001.1, read on the forward strand.
ACAAGCTGCGCGACTTCAGCGAAGCACAGCAGCAAGGCACGCTGGCCATCCGGGGCGCCGTCGACCGCATCTACCACACCAACGAAGCCGTCCTGCTCAACGACGGTGTACGCACCCTGCGCATCGCCAAGCAGACCAGCGACTCGACGGTGGTATGGCATCCCGACAGCGACCTGCCCAGCGACACCCCCGCCGAGGCAGGCCGCCATTTCGTCTGCGTAGAGGCGGCCAATACGCGCCTGGACCCCGTATGGCTGGTGCCCGGCGCCCAGCACCTGCTGGGTACGACATTAAGTCGCGGTTAATGCTGGATTCATCCAGCCCTTGGTAAGGTAGGCCTGTCTGCCATCGAGTAAGGAGCTACTATGAACCCTCAAGATATGCTTGAGGCCGCGACCATCGCGTTCAATCTTGTGGGTATGGTGGTGTGTATCGTGGGGCTGACGCTGGCACAAAAAATGTCGCGCAAGTGGCCAGGCTATGTGATTGCCGTCATCGGCTTTCAGATTGCCACGATGCCGATGTTCTATCAGCTGACGCTGATGCTACGCTACTGATGCCGCCCTGCCATGCTTCCCATGCCCTGCCTGCGAGAGAGTCGTTATGCGCCAGCCGTTGAGTCGTGAACTAGGCAACCTGTTGGAACGCAGCCGGGATCGCCAGCTGCGGCTGGCCGTCACCGGCCTTTCCCAGGCGGGCAAGACGGCCTTTCTGACCTCACTGGTCAATCAGCTACGCCACGCAGGCGTGGAAGCACAGCTTGACTTGCTGCCCGTGGCCCGGGAAGGCAGGCTGCTGGGCGCCCAGCGGCTGAGCCAGCCTGACCTGGGCGTGCCGCGCTTCCCCTACGACCCGGGCATGAGCGCGCTGAACGACACCCCGCCGCGCTGGCCGGAGCCGACCCGAGGCATCAGCGAGCTGCGCCTGCAGCTGCGTTATCGCCCTGCAAGGCCGGGCTGGCTCACCCCCGAGATCGCCCACCTGACCTTGGACCTGTTCGATTATCCCGGCGAGTGGCTGCTCGATCTTCCCCTGCTGCAGCATGACTTTTACAGCTGGAGCCAGCAGCAGACCCAGCATCTGGGGCCGCACCGCCGGGCGCTGTTCAGTGAGTGGCTGGCCGAGGCCGAGCAGTTGGACCCCAGCGCCGAGGCGGATGAAGCGCACCTGGCACGCCTGGCAGAGGCCTATGCGCTGGGGCTGCGTCGTGCTAAGCAGGCGGGCTTTTCCGACCTGCAGCCGGGCCGCTTCCTGCTGCCGGGCGAGCTGGACGGTGCGCCGGTGCTGCAGTTCTTTCCCTTGCCTGGACTGGAGACTCCCCAGGAGCGCCTCGACGCGCTTCCGGCCACGAGCCTCTACGCCACGCTGGCATCGCGCTTTCGTTACTATCAACAGCAAGTGGTGCGGCCCTTCTACCGCGACCACTTCCGGCGCTTTGACCGACAGATCGTGCTGGTGGATGTGCTCGGCGCGCTCAACGCGGGGCCGGAGCGTTTCGAGGACCTTTCCAAAGCGCTGCATCAGCTGATGCAGAGCTTCGATTACGGCAAGCGCAGCCTGTTGACCCGGCTGTTCGCGCCCAAAATCGACCGGCTGGCGATTGCCGCCACCAAAGCCGACCATGTCACCCCCGACCAGCACCCCCATGTGGTGACCCTGCTGGAAGCGCTGCTGGCGGAGCCGCTCAAGGATCTGCGCTACGCGGACATTCCCGTCAAAGCGCTGTCGCTGGCCGCCATCCGCGCCACCGAGGCCAGGGAAGTGCTCCACGACGGCCAGCGCAGCCCGGCCCTCAAAGGCACCACCCTGGAAGACGAAGAGGTGCTGGTCTACCCAGGCGACGTGCCCAGCCGCTTGCCCAGGGCCGATTTCTGGCAGCAGCAGGGGTTCGATTTCCCGAGTTTCCGCCCGATGCCCGCCAACGGCGAGGCGCTGCCCCACATCCGTATGGACGCCGCGATCGACTGGCTGATTGGAGATAAACTGTCATGAGCAACCCTCAGCCCCGCCGCGACTTTCATAGCGAAGCGCCCCCCGAGCCCGCCGCAGAAACCCTGCGTCAGCACGAGCGCTTTGCCGCCACGGACACCCACCAGCCGCTGGCCACCCAGGCCGAGCTGAAAGCCCTGCCGGAAGAAACCCTGGGCGCTCCCCGCAAGCGCCGCTGGGGGCTGATGTTTGCGCTGGCAGGCGGTGCTACTCTTGGCACCGTGGAACTGGTCACCGGCATCCCCGATGCGCTCGCGCAATCCCAGTGGCTGACCATGGCCTGGCAGCTCTTCGGCATCAGCCTGATTGGCCTGGGCGGTGTCTCGCTGCTGAAGGAAATCGGCCGCCTAGGGCGGCTCAAGCGCCATGACCGGCTGCGGGCCAACCTGGCCGAACTGCCCCAGCGCTCCGGCAAACAGGCGTTGGCCATGGCCGAACAGCTCCGCCAGCAGTTGAAGCTCGGCAACGATGACCCTCACTGGCTGGCCTTTCAGCGCGCCTGCCAGCCCCACCATAGCGGGGAAGAGATCCATACGCTGCTGCGCTACCACCTGTTGGCCCCTCGAGACCGGGAAGCCCAGCGTTTGATTACCCGCATGTCGGGTGAAACCGCCATCATGGTGGCGGTCAGCCCGCTGACGCTGGTGGATATGGCCCTGGTGGCCTGGCGCAGCCTGGCCATGGTGGACAGGCTCAGCCGCCTGTACGGGCTGGAACTCGGCTACGCCAGCCGCTTACGGCTGTTTCGCCATGTGTTGCACAACATGGCCTTTGCCGGAGCCAGCGAACTGGCCACCGATGCCAGCGTCAACATGCTCTCGCTGGATTTGGCAGGGCGCTTGTCGGCACGCGCAGGCCAGGGGCTGGCCACGGGGCTGCTGAGCGCCCGCCTGGGGCTGCGCGCCCAGCGCCTGTGTCGGCCGGTGGCTTTCAGCCCGGAAGAGCAGCCGCGGCTGGCCGACCTGCGTCAGGATCTCTGGCGACAGCTCAAACGGCTGGACAAAGAGCCCGCCCCTGCCGCCACGCGGCACAAGGAGTAGGAGTAGGAGTAGGAGTAGGAGTAGGAGTAAGCCTGTCACAGCGCGTCAGGCAGCGGTTCAGGCCAGCCGCTGCTCGGTGTCGGCATCGAACAGTACCGCCCGGGACATATCCACCCGCAGTGCCAAACGCTCGCCGGGTGCGACCGGGCACTTGGGGCCGACCCGCACGGTGATCTCCTGCTCGCCCAACGGCAGACGCAGCAGAATGTCTGCCCCGGTAGGTTCTACCACGCTCACCGTGGCCTCCAGCAAGGTGCCTTCCGCCTGCTCGGCGAGCCGCAGGTCCTCTTCGCTGAAATGCTCCGGGCGCAGGCCCAGAATGACCGATTTCTCCAGCCGCTCGACCAGCCCTGGCGAATGGCGAGAGGCAGGCCACGGCAGCAGCAGATCAGCCTCCCCCGGCGTGGCAATGCGCAGGGCGTAGCCCTCCCCGGCCGCCACCAGCGTGGCACGGATGAAATTCATCGACGGCGAGCCCATGAAGCCCGCCACGAACATGTCCACGGGGTTGTTATAGACCTCGTCGGGGCTACCCAACTGCAAGATATGCCCATCGCGCATCACCGCGATGCAGTCGGCCAGGGTCATGGCCTCTACCTGGTCGTGGGTGACGTACACGATGGTGGTGCCCAAACGCTGGTGCAGCTTCTTGATCTCGGTCCGCATATCTACCCGCAGCTTGGCGTCCAGGTTCGAGAGCGGCTCGTCGAACAGATAGACCTTGGGCTCCCGCGCCAGCGCGCGCCCCATGGCCACCCGCTGGCGTTGGCCACCGGACAGCTGGGCGGGCTTGCGATCCAGCAGGTGGGAAATCTGCAGCAGGTCGGCCACCCGCTCCACGGCGGCTTCCCGTTCGGCCTTGGGCACCTTGCGCATCTCCAGGCCAAAGCTGATGTTCTGGCGCACGGTCATGCTGGGGTAGAGGGCGTAGGATTGGAACACCATGGCAATATCGCGCTCGGCGGGGGTCCGCCAGGTGACGTCCTCGCCGTCGATATAGATATTGCCGCTGGTGACGGGTTCGAGCCCGGCAATGGCGTTCATCAGGGTGGATTTACCACACCCGGACGGCCCCACCAGAATCAAAAACTCGCCGGAGTCGATGGAGATGCTGACATCCTTCAGCACCCGTTCGCTGCCAAACTCTTTACGTACGTTGTGAATTTCTAACGCTGCCATGATCAAAATCCTATTGTTATTAGCCCTTTACGGAGCCTGCCGTGAGCCCACGCACGAAGTATTTGCCCGCCAGCACGTAGACCACCAGCGTCGGTAGCGCGGCAATCATGGCGGCGGCCATGTCGACGTTGTATTCACGTACGCCTGTGGAGGTGTTGACCAGATTGTTCAAGGCCACGGTGACCGGCTGGGTGTTATGGGAAGAGAACGCCACACCGAACAGGAAGTCGTTCCAGATCTGGGTGAACTGCCAGATCACCGACACCACGATGATCGGCGCCGACACCGGCAGCAGAATGCGCCAGAAAATACGAAAGAACCCAGCCCCGTCCAGCTTGGCCGCAGACACCAGCTCGTTGGGAATGCCCACGTAGAAGTTGCGGAAAAACAGCGTGGTAAAGGCGATACCGAATACCACATGCACCAGGATCAAGCCCGCCCGCGAGCTGGAAAGCCCCAGCCAGCCCAGGGTTTGCGCCATGGGCAGCAGCACCACCTGAAACGGAATGAAGCAGCCAAACAGCATCAGCGCGAAGACAAGTTCAGAGCCCTTGAAGCGCCATTTGGTCAACGCATAGCCGTTCAGCGCACCCACGGCGGTGGAGATCAGCACGGCGGGGATGACTATGGCAAAGGAGTTCCAGAAGTAGCCACCCACGCCCTCGCAGCGCATGCCGGTACACGCCTCGCCCCAGGCTTTGGCCCAGGGTTCGAGCGTCGGGTTTTGCGGCAGCGACAGCAAGGTGCCTGCGCTGATTTCGCTGAGTGGCTTGATGGAGGTCATCAGCATGACCACCAGCGGCAGAATGTAAAACAGGGCGGCCAATGCCAGCACGCCATAAAGCACCCCGCGCAGCAGCCGCGCGCCCAGCGTTTGGCGACGAATCACGTTAGCCATGTTTGCGGCTCCTCAATTCGGAGTAGAGGTACGGAATCAGGATGGCCAGCACGCCCCCCAGCATCAGCATGGCGCTGGCCGACCCCAGCCCGATCTGCGCCCGGTTGAACGCATGGGTATACATGAACGTGGCCGGCAGGTCCGTTGCATAGCCCGGGCCACCGCCGGTGAGCGCCACCACCAGGTCAAAACTCTTGATGGCGATATGCGCCAGAATCATCACCGCGCTGAACAACACCGGACGCAGACAGGGCATCACCACCCGCCAGTAGATGCGCGGCAGGCTGGCCCCATCGAGCTGGGCGGCCTTGACGATGCTGTCGTCGATACCACGCAGCCCCGCCAGAAACAGCGCCATCACGAACCCGGAGGCCTGCCAGACGGCGGCAATCACCAGGGTGTAAATGGCCATATTGGGGTCCACGATCCAGTCAAAGCGAAACGACTCGAAGCCCCAACTGCGCACCATGGCTTGAATGCCCAGCTGCGGGTTGAGCAGCCACTTCCACACCACCCCCGTGACGATGAACGACAGCGCCATGGGGTAGAGATAGACCGTGCGCAGCGCGCCTTCCTGGCGAATCTTCTGGTCCAGCAGAATGGCCAGCAGCGCTCCCAGCACCAGGCAGATCAGTATGAACAGCGCGCCAAATACCATCAGGTTGGTGGAAGCGACCCACCAGCGCTCGTTGGCCATCAGCCGGGCATACTGGCCAAATCCGACGAACTGGTAGCTGGGCAGCATGCGTGAGTTGGTCAGCGACAGCACGAACGTCCATAGCATGAAGCCATAGACAAAGAACAGCGACACTGCGACAGAGGGCGCCAGCACCAGCTTCGGCAGCCACGCCTGCAGCCGACCGGACGCCGTGGGCGGCAACGCGGCACGCGTAGTAGGTTTCGTCATGGGAATTCCTCACCCGTCATCCGTCGGCGCCGCCATTGCGGCGGCGCCGATCACCAAGGTCAAGCGCGTTTGGCGCTTCGCGTCAGGGTGACGTGATCAAAAGGCCGCTGCCTGGGCGGCGCTGACCATCCGCTGGGCGGCTTGTTCGGCGGGCATGTTGGCGTCATTGAAGTAGTTGGTCACCACATCGAAGATGGCGCCCTGCACATCCGCACGCACGGCCATGCCATGGGCCATGCTGGGCACCAGCCCGCCCTGCTCGGCAGTACGCTGGAAATCTGCCAGCGACTGCTGTGCGCAGCTGTCGAAATCGCTCATGTCCAGGTCAGGCCGCGCGGGGATGGACCCCTTGGCCAGGTTGAAGGCTTCCTGGAAGGTGGGTTCCAGCACCAGCCGGGCCAGCGTGTGCTGGGCATCCCGCTCCTCGTCATCGGTGACGCGGAACATGGCCAGGCTGTCGATATTGAAGGTAAAGGCGTCTTCGCTACCCGGGGCGGCAGCACACAGGTAATCTTCTCCCGCCGTCAGGCCCGCTGCGGTGAACTCGCCTTTCGCCCAATCGCCCATCAGCTGAAAACCGGCGGCTCCCTCGATCACCATGGCCGTGGCAATGTTCCAGTCGCGCCCCGGCATGCCTTCATCCATCAGGCTACGCAGGCGTTTGAAATCTTCCAGTGCGGCAACCATCTGCTCGCCCCCCAGGGCTTCCGGGTCCAGCTCCACCAGCGCCTGCTGATAAAACTCGGTGCCCTGGCTGCCCAGCACTACGCTTTCGAACACGGTGGCGTCCTGCCACGCCTGGCCGCCATGGGCCAGCGGCACGAAGCCCGCTTCACGGATTGCTTCTCCGGCAGCAAACAGTTCTTCCAGCGTGGTGGGCATCTCGACACCTGCGGCCTCCAGCACGTCCGGGTTGGCCCACAGCCAGTTGACCCGATGCACGTTGGCGGGGACGGCCACGTACTGGCCGTCGTAACGCATGATATCGGCCACGATGCCCGGCAGCAGGTCGTTCCAGCCTTCGGCCTCAGCAACGTCGTTCAAGTCACCCAGCAGGCCAAGCTCGCCCCACTCTTGAATTTCCGGCCCTTTGATTTGTGCAGCCGAGGGCGGATTGCCCGACATGGCCCGAGACTTCAGCACCGTCATGGCGGTTTCACCACCGCCCCCGGCCACGGCGAAATCCTGCCAGCCATAGCCTTCGGCTTCGAGCAGCTCCTTGAGCACGTTGGCGGCGCGAGCTTCACCGCCGGAGGTCCACCAGTGCAGCACTTCCACCTCGCTGGCCTGGGCAGTACTTGCCATGGCCGTTCCAGCCGCCAGGGCCAGCGCGAGGGCAGATTTTTTGAAGACGGGTGAGAGAATACGCATGAGATAGCTCCTGCTGTTGTTGTTATGAGGTGTCATGAAGAACACAGAGTGCCGCGCTACCTGCACAACCCAACTGGCAGGCAGCGGCTCATGGCAGAGTACGTCACCCTACGTCACAACGGGAGTTACCGAATCCTGCATAGTATTACAACCTTGTAATAGTCAGGCTTACAGGGTTGTCACGGTGGGTTGGCGCGGCAGGGTCAAGGTGGCCACGAGGCCCCCTGCGGGGTGGTTGGCCAAGCGAATGTCGCCGCCATGGGCACGAGCAATGTGCCGCGCAATGCCCAGGCCCAGCCCACTGCCCCCGGTATGGCGGCTGCGCGAAGCTTCCAGGCGTACGAAGGGGGAGAACACCCGCTCCCTCTGTTCCGCCGGGATACCGGGGCCACGATCATGAATCTGAACCTTGACCTCACCCGCCTGCTCCTCCAATACCACGTTGGCGTGCTGGCCGTAGAACACGGCATTCTCCAGCAGGTTCGCCAGGCACCGCTTCATGGCCAGCGGCTTGACGATCAGCGGCGGCACCTGACCGCTGATCCGCACGTCGCTCCCCTGCACACGCAGCTCGTCTGCCAACGCCTCGAGAAGCGCCGTCATGTCAGTGGGTTCGGGCTCTTCGTGGAGGTCCAGCCCTTTCACGGAGGCCAGCGCGCCCTTGACCAGCTCCGCCAGTTCATCCAGTGAGGCGCAGAAGCGCTCTCGCTGCTGCGGGTCATCGAGCATCTCGGCCCGCAAGCGCAGCCGGGTGATGGGCGTTTTAAGGTCGTGGGAAATCGCCGAAAAGAGCCGTTCGCGCTCTTCTACCTGCTCACGAATACGCCGCTGCATGCGGTTGAAGGCAACAGCGGTGGCCGCCACCTCTCTGGGGCCGCTCTCTCTCAGCGGCGGGCTGTCCAGATCATCGCCCAGCCGACGGGCTGCACGCGACAGCCGTGCCAATGGTCGGGTCACGCTGGTGATGCCCAACAGCGACAGCGCCAGCACGGTCAGCAGTACCACCAGCCCCGCCAGCAGACGCTCTTCAGAGAGCCAGCGGTATCCGCTGAAAATGTCCGGTACGCCCAGCAGGGTCGCCACGTAGAGCCAGGTATCCGGGGCCAGCTCCAGTTGCACCACCAGAATGGGCGGCGACAGCGGCTCCATCAGCAGGCTGTGCTGGCCCCAGCGCGGCGGCAGGTCGTAGAGCAGCACTTCATTATTGAATACCCGCAGGGTCTCGGGGCGGGAGAACTCCACCACGACATCGTCGATCGACAGTTGCTGGGTGAGGATCGTGTGAACATTGTTCACCACCACCGCTTTTTCGGGACCGCTGCCAATGTCCTCCACGGGGATGCGCCGCTGGTTGACGCTGACAAAAAAGCGCGTGCCTCCCATGTTGCGCAGCTGGTCGAGCACGATATGGCGATAGTCCACCGGCAGCGAACGAAAAAAGCGCATGGTGGACGCAATGCTGAAGGCCATGTTGCTGGAGAGCTCATCGAGCTGCTCCAGCTGGCTAGCGCGCATTTGCGAGGTCCAGATCGCGTAGCTGGCCACCTGGGCGGCCAGTACCCCTGCAATCATGATGATCACGAAACGGCCGCGCAGGCTGGCTGGCAGCCAGCGTCGCCAGCGCTTCACAGGGCGGTATCTACCTGAGCGGTCAACACGTAGCCCGCCCCGCGCACCGTACGAATCAGCTGCGAGTGCTGGGCATCTTCACCCAGCCGCTGGCGTAGCCGACACACGTGCACGTCGATGGAACGGTCCAGAGGCGGGGCGTCTCGGCCCCGGGTCAAGGCGTACAGGTCGTCACGGGTAATGACTTGAGCGGGACGTTCCAGAAACACCTGAAGCAGCTGGAAGTCGGCACCTGACAGAGCCGTACGCTCGCCCGCCTGGTCCACCAGCTCGCGGGTCATGCGGTCCAGCTGCCACTCGCCAAAGCGCACCCAGCGAGCCTCCTGAGGGCCCACTGCCGTGCGGCTTCGACGCAGCACGGCCTTGATACGCGCCAGCAGCTCTCGGGGGTTGAAGGGCTTGCCAAGATAGTCGTCGGCGCCTAGTTCCAGCCCCAGAATACGGTCGGTATCGTCCGCACTGGCGGTGAGCATGATGATCGGCAGGTCGCTGTGCTTGCGCAGCTCGCGACAGATGGTAAAGCCATCATCCCCCGGCATCATGACATCGACGATCAGTAAATCCGGCGTCTGCTCGGCAAGCTGCTGATAGAGCGCCTGCGCTCCTTCGGCCGTGAACACCCGATAACCGTGGCGCCCCAGATAATCCGCCAGCAGCTCGCGGATTTCCGGGTCATCATCGACCACCATCAAGGTCGCAGGCGTGGTTGTCATCGTGGAAAGCGCCCCTGGGTTGTTATCGTTTTAGGGGCTAGATGATGGTGGAGCGCTGTCGCTACCGCAAGCGGCTCTCGACTAAGGTGGCAGAGCTAACCCGACAGCCCGAAACGCTCAGCCAACCACTGGGCCACCGCCGCTTCCCCGTGATGGCCAATGCGCCGGGCATCGGGTACACGGTCGAACAGCGCCGGGTGGGCGTTGGCCATGACCTGCGCCTCCCCGGCCAGGGTCAGCATCTCGGTGTCGTTGAGGTTGTCGCCAAAGGCGAGGCAGTCGGCGGCGGTGAGGCCCAATGACTCCAGCAGCGCCGCCAGCGCAACACCCTTGTTCACCCCACCCGCCATGATCTCCAGTGAGTCCACCGTGGAGTAGGTGATGTGCAGCCCCTCACCGTGTGCCGCGTGGGCCTGGGCCTCCAGTTCGGCCAGCGCCTGAGGGTCACCCAGATAGAGCACCTTGCCCACCCCGTGGCGGTCCATCTGTTCGGGTGGCACCACGTCATAGGTGAACCCGGTGGAGGCATGCAGCGACAGCAGGTGCGGCGCTTCGGCATCGACATGCCAGCCATCATCGCGATACAGGCTCAGGCGCACCTGCGGGGGCCGGGGCAGATGAATCAAGGTGTGTGCATGTTCAGGTGCCAGGTGAGACGCGCTGATCAAGCGGTCATCCGGGGCGTGGGTGTAAGCACCGTTGGTGCTGATCAAATGGGCCGGAATCGCCAGTTCCTCACGAAACACCCGCATGTCGTGGTAATGACGGCCCGAGGCCAGCGCCACATGGTGACCCTGTTGCACCAGGGCGCGCAGTACGTCTACCGTGCTGTCGTGTAACCGGTGGTCGCTACCCAGCAGCGTACCGTCCAGGTCGGAAACAATCAGGCGTGGGGTCATACAGGCTCCTTGGGCGTGGCGCATGAAGTGAGCCTCAGCTTAACCGATTCATCCGCAAGCGGGTAAGTCATTGACCCGCCTGAGCGGGCGTGACTTACCCAAGGGCAACGATTGGCGCAGCCAACGGGAATCCGTATAGTGGCACCCTACTCTCGCCAACTGATCGAACACATGCTTCAAAATAACTCCCTGCTTGCCCAGCTCAAGCAACAGATCCGTGAAACCACTCCCCGCGCCGAAGGGGTGATCAAAGCCACCGAAAAAGGCTTCGGGTTTCTTGAAACCGACAGCGGCGAATCCTATTTCGTGCCGCCGCCTGCCATGAAGCAGGTGCTCCACGGCGACCGCGTCGAAGCCGTGATTCATGAGAACGGCGACAAAAAATCCGTCGAGCCGGAGAAGCTGATCGAAGCGGGCCTGGACCGCTTCATCGCCCGCGTGCAAAAGCGCGAAGGCCGCCTGGCAGTGGTGCCCGATCACCCCTCGATTCGCAATGTGCTGAAAGCCCGCATCAAGAACAGCCTGGACGAAGACAGCATTGGCGACGGCGACTGGGTCGTGGCGCGTCTGGTGCGTCACCCGCTCAAGGAGAACGATCGCGGCTTCTTTGCCCAAATCGACGAGCTGGTCGCCAAGGTCGACAACCCCGCCGTGCCGTGGCGTGTCACCCTGGCGCGCCACGCGCTGGAGCAGGAGTGCCCGGATGCCGGTAGCGACTGGCCGCTGCGCGATGAGGGCCTGACTCGGGAAGACCTGACGCAACGCCCCTTCTTCACCATCGATGGTGAGAAGACCCGCGATATGGACGATGCCCTGCACGTGGTGGCGCGTCCGGAAGGCGGCTGGCAGCTGAGCGTGGCCATTGCCGACCCCACGGCGTATGTGGATGAGGAGCACGCGGCCGACCTGGAAGCGCGTGTGCGTGCCTTCACGGTTTACCTGCCGGGCCAGAACGTCACCATGCTGCCGGAGCAGCTGGCCGATGACCTGTGCTCGCTGTGGGAAGGCCAGGAGCGCCCGGCCCTGGCGTGTACGCTGGACATCAACGCCGACGGCAGCCTGGGCGACTACCGATTCTTTGCCGCCAACGTGACCTCCCACGCCAAGCTGGTGTACGAGCGCGTCTCTGACTGGATCGAAGGCCAGGGCGACTGGGCACCGGCCGAAGAGATTGCCGAGCAGCTCAAAGCGCTGCAGGCCATGACGGAAGCCCGCACCGCCTGGCGCAACGAGCACGCGCTGGTGTTCAAGGACCGTCCGGATTACGTGTTCGATCTGGACGAAGCAGGCAACGTGCTGGGCGTGCGTACCGAAGACCGGCGCATCGCCAACCGCATGATCGAAGAGTCGATGATTGCGGCCAACGCCTGCTGTGCAGACTTCCTAGCCAGCCATATCGGCCACGGCATCTTCAACGTGCACCGCGCCTTCGAGCCCGAAAAAGCCGAAGCGGCTCAGGAGTTCCTCGCCAGTCAGGAGATCGACGTGGCCCAGGAAGCACTGACCGAGCTGGCGCACTACAAAGAACTCAAGCGCGCACTGGAAAGCCGTGACGACGCCTGGCTGGATGCCCGCCTGCGCCGTTTCCAGGGCTTCACCAGCATGTCGGCCCAGCCTGGCCCGCATTTCGGCCTGGGGCTGCCCGCCTACGCCACGTGGACCTCGCCGATCCGCAAGTATGGCGATATGGTCAACCACCGCTTGATCAAGCGCGTGCTCAAGGGTGAACAGGCCCCGGCAGAGGCCAGCCAGCAGCTCACCGAGCAGCTCACCGAACGCCGCCGCCTGAACCGTATGGCCGAGCGTGACGTGAAAGATTGGCTCTACGTTCGCTACCTGACCCCGGCAGCACAGAACCAGGATACCTTCGAGGCCGAAATCATGGCCATCAATCGTGGCGGCATGCGGGTGCGTCTGATCGAAAACGGCGCCACGGCCTTCGTGCCAGCCCCCTTGATGCATAGCGACCGCGACAAGGTGGTGATCGACGATAAAGAGGGCCGCATTCAGATCGAAGGCGAAGAGCGCTTCAAACTGGGCGACAGCCTGCGTGTCTCGCTCACGGAAGCCCGTGAAGAGACCCGCTCGCTGGTGGCGAAACCCGCTGTTTAATCACTCATTTGCAGCCCAGCGTCTGCTAACGCCACGGTTCGTCCGTGGCGTTTTTATTTCTACCGCGCCAGGATATTGTCGCAGAATTGACGTATTTCTTCCCTAAGGTGATTCTTTGACCCTTATGTGGCTCGGAGGTTACCTTGCATATCACCGATGTGACCATGTTCCACGCCCCAGCAAGTGGCGGGGTTCGCACCTACTTGCAGGCCAAGCATCGCGTGCTCTCCCGAACAGCAGGCCTGCGCACAAGCCTGCTGGTGCCTGGAGCTGAGCGTGATAGCTTAGGGGATCACCATACGTTGCCAGCGCTGCATCTACCTCTTGGCCAAGGCTATCGATTTCCAGTCCGCCGTCGCCCTTGGCAAGATGCGCTGATCAATCTCTCCCCCACGTTGATCGAAGCAGGCGACCCTTACGTCACCGCCTGGGCAGCGCTGGAAGCTGGCCAACACTTGGGCGTGCCAGTCGTGGGGTTCTACCACTCTGACTTACCTCACTTGATGGGTGACCGATTTGGCCGCCATGTTCGTCAGCGGCTGGTTCGCTATGTGGTGGACCTTTACCAGCGTTTTGATAGCGTGCTGGCGCCGTGCCACGCCATGGCTGAACGCCTGACTGAATGGGGTGTTCCCAACGTACGCGTGCAGTCACTAGGGGTCGATCTGGAGCAGTTCCATCCCTCTCGACGCGACCCCGACTTTCGAGCAGCCATGAGCATTCCTGAGAATAAGAAGCTGCTGATTTTTGTTGGCCGCTTCTCTCGGGAAAAAAATATCGATGTGCTGCTAGCCACCATGCGAGCACTTGGCAGCGACTACCATCTGCTGTTGATGGGCCCTGGAATGCCCACCCAAGTGCCAAGGAATGTCACGGTGGTGAACCGTTGCTGCGGAAGCCATGAGGTCGCCAGGGCGCTTGCCAGCAGCGATGCGATGCTGCATGCGGGGACTCGGGAAACCTTTGGACTGGTGGCACAGGAAGCAATGGCCAGTGGCATACCAGTGATTGGCGCCCGGGCGGGCGCACTGATGGAAAACGTACCGCTTGGAGCCGGGGTGCTCTGCCAGCCACTTGACCCAGCCGCGATGGCGGACGCCTGTTCCGCGCTGTTTCGCAATGACATTGTCGCCAGCGGACGCTTCGCACGCCACTATGTGGAGCGTCAGTTCAGCTGGGATAGCGTGATTGGCTCGCTGCTCACACACTATGTCGACCTCTGTGGACTCGAACAGCCCCATGCCCTCGCCCTCCGTCGCTAAACCTCAACGACTGCTGCGCTTTCGCTCGCTTCACGGTGTGCTACTGCTAGCGGCTCTGGTGGCACCGCTGGTACTGACGTCGCTTGCAGGAGGCAGACAGGCATTCGAACACGTAGCGCAGTTCCCTCTGGGCCTGCTGCTGCTCATGTTCGCCATGGCGGCGCTATGCTGGAATTTGAACGCCACCCGTCTGCGCCTGATGCTCAACGGCCGTGCTGGTCAGCTTGGTCAGCGTGGTGCGCTGGGCATTGAACTGGCTGCCAAGTGCGCACTATGCGCAACGCCCGGCGGCAGCGGCGGCCCGGCCACCTTGCTGCTGCTACTTGCCCAGCGGGGATTTTCTCCCTCAAAAGGCGCAGCGGTGTTCCTCATCGACCAGGGGTGCGACCTGTTGTTCTTTCTGGTGATGCTCAGTGGCTTGGTGGCAATATCAGTTTTCGGTAACGCCCAATGGCCGCACCAAGGGTTGATTCAGCTTTCGCTACTAGGACTCGTGCTGTTAGCGGTAGGTGTCTCGCTGATGATGAGCTACCTACCCAAGTTGCTGCGGACTCGTCGTCAATGGCTGATCGGACTGTTGGCATGGCTCCGCCCTGGCCGCAGGCGCTGGCTGGTCCGGCGACTGTTGCGCTGCCGCTACGCGCTGCGTATCACACTGGCACTACCTAACGCCACGCTGGCAGCCATGCTGGTGCTGACGGCCATGCACTGGCTGCTGCGCTACAGCTTGCTCTATCTGGCGGTGATTGGCATCGGCGGGCATGCCGATTGGCTTTGGACCTTTCTAACCCAGATGCTGGCCATGGCTGCCAGCCAGTTCAGCTTTCTTCCTGGCGGTGCCGGGGCTGCTGAAGTGGGGGTGGGAAGCCTGCTGCTACCCTTGATGGAACGTGAGCAGGCCGCGGCCGCCGTATTGGTGTGGCGGCTCATCAGCTACCACCTTTATCTTGCTGCCGGAGCACCGCTGCTACTGCTCTACAGCACTCGCCTATTGCGCCAGGGTTGACCCACTCCAATACTCCGACAGCCTTCATAAAACGCAAAAAGGGCACCCGAAGGTGCCCTTTTTTAGCGCTCTGAAAAAGTACGCGGCTTACCAGCCGGTCACTTCTTTCAGTGCATCGCCAATTTGCGCCAAGGAGCGTACGGTTTTGACACCGGCGTCTTCGAGGGCCGCAAATTTCTCGTCGGCAGTACCTTTACCGCCAGAGATGATGGCGCCTGCATGGCCCATACGCTTGCCAGGAGGTGCTGTCACACCGGCAATGTAGGAAACCACCGGCTTGGAAACGTTGGCCTTGATGTAGGCCGCGGCTTCTTCTTCAGCGGTGCCGCCGATTTCACCGATCATCACGATCGCTTCGGTTTTCGGGTCCTTCTCGAACATCTCCAGGATGTCGATGAAGTTGGAGCCCGGAATCGGGTCACCACCGATGCCGACACAGGTAGACTGGCCGAAACCGTGGTCAGTGGTCTGCTTGACCGCTTCGTAGGTCAGAGTACCGGAACGCGATACGATGCCCACTTTACCCGGCTGGTGAATGTGACCCGGCATGATGCCGATTTTACATTCGCCCGGGGTGATCACGCCGGGGCAGTTCGGGCCGATCAGACGCACGCCCAGCTCGTCGCATTTTACTTTCGCTTCGAGCATGTCGAGGGTCGCGATGCCTTCGGTGATGCACACGATCAGCTTGATGCCAGCGTTGGCCGCTTCAAGGATCGAGTCTTTGCAGAACGCTGCTGGTACGTAGATCACGCTGGCTTCTGCGCCGGTTTTCTCGACCGCTTCTTTCACGGTGTTGAACACGGGCAGGCCCAGGTGCGTCTGGCCACCTTTGCCCGGCGTAACACCGCCGACCATTTGCGTGCCATAGGCAATCGCCTGTTCGGAGTGGAACGTGCCCTGGCCACCGGTGAACCCTTGGCAGATGACCTTGGTGTTCTTATCGATCAGGATACTCATTACTTGCCCTCCGCTGCTTTGACAACCTGCTGAGCCGCGTCGGTCAGACTGGTAGCAGCGATGATGTTCAGACCGCTGGACGCCAGCTTCTCAGCGCCCAATTCAGCGTTGTTACCTTCCAGGCGAACGACGACCGGCACGTTGACGCCGACTTGCTCAACGGCACCGATGATGCCTTCGGCAATCATGTCGCAACGAACGATACCGCCGAAGATGTTCACCAGAACGGCTTTGACGTTGTCGTCAGACAGGATGATCTTGAACGCTTCGGCTACGCGCTCTTTGGTCGCGCCGCCGCCAACGTCCAGGAAGTTGGCCGGCTTACCGCCGCTCAGGTTGACGATATCCATGGTGCCCATGGCCAGGCCAGCGCCGTTGACCATGCAACCGATGTTACCGTCGAGGGCCACGTAGTTCAGCTCCCACTTCGCGGCGTCGGCTTCACGCTGATCTTCCTGGGAAGGATCGCGCATCGCCTGCAGGTCCGGGTGACGGTACAGGGCGTTGCTGTCGAGGCCCAGTTTGGCGTCCAGGCAGTGCAGGTTGCCTTCGTCGGTGATCACCAACGGGTTGATCTCGAGCAGCGCCAGATCCTTGTCGTGGAACAGCTTGGAGAGACCCAGGAAGATCTTGGTGAACTGCTTCACCTGATCGCCTTCCAGACCCAGCGCGAACGCCAGCTCACGCGCCTGGTAGGGCTGTGCGCCGACCAGCGGATCGATTTCGGCCTTGAGGATCTTTTCCGGCGTCTCTTCGGCGACGGTTTCGATCTCGACACCGCCTTCGGTGGAGGCCATGAACACGACGCGACGAGTGGTACGGTCAACGACCGCGCCCAGGTACAGCTCGTCGGCGATGTTGGTGCAGGTCTCTACCAGAATCTTGGCAACCGGCTGACCTTTTTCGTCAGTCTGGTAAGTAACCAGGTTCTTGCCCAGCCACTGCTCGGCGAAGGTTTTGGCTTCTGCCGGGTCCTTGATCAGCTTGACGCCGCCCGCTTTACCGCGGCCGCCAGCGTGAACCTGGGCTTTGACGACCCACATGTCGCCGCCGATTTTTTTGCACGCTTCTACTGCTTCTTCGGGAGTGTCCACGGCAAAGCCTTTGGACACTGGCAGACCATAATCGGCAAACAGCTGTTTACCTTGATACTCGTGAAGGTTCATCGATTCATGCCATTGGTTGCATGTGACTCGAACGATGATCAGTCGCCCTGAAGAACATCTTGCAGGTACTGGTCATCCCCGTACTTTCATGACGGCGAGTTGCCACGCCGCCATGAAAGTGGTGCGCCACCTGACGGTGGCGCTTGGTTGTTGCTTAGCGAATTACTTGCGCTTCTTGCGGTTGGCCATGTGAATGGCATGACCTTCTACCGCCAGAGCAGCTTCGTGTACGGCTTCCGACATGGTCGGGTGCGCGTAGCAGGTCAATGCCAGGTCTTCGGCGCTGGAGCCGAATTCCATGGCGATCACGCCCTGGGCGATCATCTCACCGGCGTGCTGACCCACGATGTGCATACCGAGAATACGGTCGGTTTCCGCATCGGCAATAATCTTGGCGCTGCCTTCGGTGGCGTTGTTGGCCATGGCACGGCCGCTGGCTGCGAAGGGGAAGCTACCGGTCTTGATTTCGATACCTTTGGCCTTGGCGTCCTGCTCGGTCATGCCGACCCAGGCCACTTCCGGGAAGGTATAGATGACGCTGGGGATGGTGTCGTAGTTCATCTCGGCCTTGTGACCGGCGATGATATCCGCCACCATGATGCCCTCTTCAGAGGCCTTGTGGGCCAGCATCGGGCCGCGTACACAGTCGCCAATCGCGTAAACGCCCGGCACGTTGGTACGGCACTGGTCGTCCACGAAGATGAAGCCACGCTCGTCCAGCTCGACGCCCACGCCATCGGCCACAACGCCTTTGGTGTAAGGACGACGGCCGACACATACGATCAGCTTGTCGAAGGTGATTTCCTGCTCGCCGTCAGCATCGGTGTACTTGACGATGACTTCATCACCATTGGTCTCGGAGCCGGTCACACGGGCGCCCAGTTTGATATCCAGGCCCTGCTTCTTGAGCAGTTTCTGAGTCTCTTTGGCAATCGTGGTATCGACCATTGGCAGGAAGGAGTCCATCGCTTCCAGCACGGTGACTTCTGAACCCAGACGGTTCCAGACGCTACCCAGCTCCAGGCCGATGACACCAGCGCCGATCACGCCAAGGCGCTTGGGCGTTTCCTGGAATTCCAGTGCGCCGGTAGAGTCGACGATCAGGCCTTCGGTCAGCGGCGTGGGCGGAATTTCCACTGGCACGGAGCCTGCCGCGATGACGATGCTGTCGGCGTCGTAGGCGGTAGTGTTGCCGTCCAGATCGGTGACTTCGACCTGCTTGCCAGATACGACCTTGCCGGTACCTTCGATGGCGGTCACACCGTTGGCCTTGAACAGGCCAGAGATGCCGCCGGTCAAGTTCTTAACGATCTTGTCCTTGCGGGCCATCATTTTCTTGACGTCCATGGTGACGTCACCGGCTTCGATACCCATGTCGTCGAAATCGTGCTTGGCTTCGACGAACTTGTGCGACGCTTCAAGCAACGCTTTGGACGGGATACAGCCTACGTTCAAGCAGGTGCCGCCGTGGACGACCTTGCCTTCCTTGCCAATCCATTTTTCAACACAGGCGGTTTTCAGGCCCAGCTGCGCAGCGCGGATAGCCGCTACGTAGCCACCAGGGCCAGCACCGATAACGATCACATCAAACTTGTCAGCCATGTTGGCTCCTTTAGCTTGGTTGCCCCCTCCCGAGTTGATCTAAACCGGGCAGGAGGCAAAGTGCGATTGCAGAGAACGTTTCATCAACAGCGAAGGCGGATCAACGCGCTTCGTTATACGTCCAGCAGCAAGCGAGCCGGGTCTTCCAGCAGCTCTTTGATAGTCACCAGGAATCTTACCGCATCTTTACCATCGATCATGCGGTGGTCGTAGGAGAGCGCCAGATACATCATCGGGCGAATCTCGACCTTGCCATTCACCGCCATGGGGCGATCCTGAATCTTGTGCATGCCCAGGATAGCGGTCTGCGGCGGGTTGATGATCGGCGTCGACATCAGCGAGCCAAAAATACCGCCGTTAGTGATGGTGAAAGTGCCGCCCTGCATTTCGTCGATGCCGAGCTTACCGTCGCGTGCACGCTTGCCGAAGTCGACAATGGTCTTCTCGACGTCAGCAATTTTCATGCTGTCGGTATCACGCAGAACCGGTACCACAAGGCCACGGTCGGTAGATACTGCTACACCGATATCCTGGTAGCCATGGTAAACAATGTCGGTACCGTCGATGGAGGCATTGACGTCCGGGAAGCGCTTGAGCGCCTCGGAGGCTGCCTTAACAAAGAAGCCCATAAAGCCGAGCTTGGTGTCGTGAGCCTTCAGGAAGGTATCTTTGTACTGCGCACGCAGCGACATGACCGCACCCATGTCCACTTCGTTGTAAGTGGTCAGCATGGCGGCTGTTTGCTGGGCCTGAACCAAGCGCTTAGCAATGGTTTGGCGCAGGCGGCTCATCGGTACACGCTTCTCGGCGCGCTCGCCCTCTACCGCAGGCGCTGCCGCCGCTTTTGCCGGTGCAGAAGACTTGGCAGCTTTCTTGGCCGAACCATCCTTGATGGCTTTCTGAACGTCTTCTTTCAGAATGCGACCGCCTTTGCCGGTGCCTTCAATTTTGGAAACGTCCAGATCGTGCTCGGCAACCATCTTGCGAGCAGCCGGTGCCAGCACTTTGTCACCCACCTTCTCATCGGCGCCTTCATCGTCAGCGTCGCTGGAAGAAGAAGCGCTGGCCTGGTCACTGCCACCGCCTTCTACGAAAGTTGCCAGAACCGCTTCGGACTCAACCTGGCTGCCCTCTTCTGCCTTGATTTCCGCCAGGGCACCATCGGCAGGCGCCACGACTTCCAACACGACCTTGTCGGTTTCGATGTCGGCCAGCACTTCGTCACGCTTGACTGCTTCGCCTACTTTCTTGTGCCAGGTCGCCACGGTGCCTTCCTGAATGGACTCAGGGAAGCTGGGCGCCTTCACGTCGTGCTGCTTGCCACCGGCTGGCTTAGCGGCTTCTTTGGACTCGGCCTTCTCGGCGCTGTCATCGCTGGCGGCACTCTCTTTCTTACTGCCAGCACCGCTCGCTTCGCCGATCTTGCCCAATACCTGCTCGGACTCGACGGTATCACCTTCTTCGGCCATCACGTCGGTCAGGGTTCCCGCTTCCGGTGCGACGACTTCAAGCACCACTTTATCGGTCTCGATTTCAACGATCAGCTCGTCGCGTTCGACGCTGTCACCCGGCTTCTTGTGCCACGCGGCCACGGTGCCTTCGGCAACGGATTCCGGAAAGGTTGGCGCTTTGATATCAGTAGCCATGTCGTTTCCCTTATATGTTCTCTAAGCCTGGCGGACGCTTAAATATTAAAAGCGTCTTCCACCAGCTGGCGCTGCTGTTCAGTGTGGACGGACATGTAGCCCGCTGCCGGAGCAGCCGAGGCAGGACGCCCTGCGAATTTCAACTCACGACCCAGGCCGTCTTTCAACAGGTCGGCCACGGCACGCATGTGGTGCTGACTGGAGTACCAGGCGCCCTGATTCAGCGGCTCTTCCTGACACCAGACGATATCTTCCACATTGGCATATGCCTGGAGCACTTCCAGAAGCTCTTCTTTCGGGAAGGGGTAGAGCTGCTCAAGACGAAGGATGACCGTATCGTCACGCTCGCTCTCAGCACGCCAGTTGGCCAGATCATAGTAGACCTTGCCAGCGCACATGATCACACGAGTGACCTTCTCGACATCCGGGTTGCCCTGGTCGGGCAGCACCATGTGGAACTTGCCATGGGCCAGATCTTCGAGACTGGACACGGCTTCCTTGTGGCGCAGCAGCGACTTGGGCGACATGACCACCAGCGGCTTGCGCAGCGGGCGAATCACCTGACGGCGCAGCAGATGGTAAATCTGTGAAGGCGTCGTCGGTACGCACACTTGCATGTTGTGCTCGGCGCACAGCTGCAAGAAGCGCTCAAGGCGTGCCGAAGAGTGCTCGGGGCCCTGGCCTTCATAACCATGGGGTAGCAACATGGTCAAGCCGCACAGGCGACCCCACTTGGTCTCACCAGAGGAAATGAACTGGTCGACCACGACCTGGGCACCGTTGAAGAAGTCACCGAACTGCGCTTCCCAGATCACCAGATCGTTGGGAGCCGTGGTGGAGTAGCCATACTCGAACGCCAGCACGGCTTCTTCCGACAGGAAGGAGTCGTGGATGGTGAAGCGGGGCTGACCATCGGCCATGTTCTGCAGCGGCACGTAGGTCGTCGCGTCTTTCTGGTTGTGCACCACCGCATGACGATGCGAGAACGTGCCACGGCCAACGTCCTGACCGGTAATCCGGATCGGGTGGCCTTGATCCAGCAGCGTGGCATAGGCCAGCGTTTCGGCGAAGCCCCAGTTGAGCCCCATGCCGCCCGCCTGCATCTTGCGGCGGTCTTCATAGATCTTGGCGACCTGACGCTGTACTTCGACACCGTCGGGGATCTCACACATCTTCGCTGCCAGCTGTTGCAGGCGTTTCATGTCGAAGGTGGTGTCGGCATTGCCGGTCCACTCATGGCCCAGGTAGGGAGCCCAGTCGACGAACAGCGACTTGTTGGGTTCCTGAACCAGCGCGTTGGCCACGTGATTGCCTGCCACGAGATCATCGCGGTAGGTTTCCACCATGGCTTTGGCGTCGTCTTCGGACAGCACGCCCTGCTCGATCAGACGCTGCGCATACAGCGTGCGTGAGGAGGGGTGGTCCTTGATCTTGGCGTACATCAGCGGCTGGGTGCCCGATGGCTCGTCGGCTTCGTTATGGCCGCGACGGCGGTAGCACACCAGGTCGATGACGACGTCTTTCTTGAACTGCTGACGGTAGTCCAGGGCCACTTGGGTGGCGTGAATGACCGCGTCCGGATCATCGCCGTTGACGTGGAAAATCGGCGCCTGAACCATCTTGGCAATGTCAGTACAGTATTCGGTGGAGCGTGCATCGGCCGGGTTGGAGGTCGTGAACCCCACCTGGTTGTTGATGACGATGTGTACCGTACCACCGGTCTTGTAGGCGCGGGTCTGGGACATCTGGAATGTTTCCATGACCACACCCTGCCCCGCGAAGGCAGCATCGCCATGAACGTTGATCGGCAGCACTTTGCTTCCGTCAGCGTCGTTGCGGCGATCCTGGCGGGCACGAACCGAGCCTTCCACCACCGGCGCGACGATTTCGAGATGCGACGGGTTGAACGACATGGCCAGGTGGACTTCGCCACCAGGCGACATGACGTTGGAGCTGAAGCCCTGGTGGTATTTCACGTCACCAGAACCACGCTCGATGACTTTCTTGCCATCGAATTCGTCGATCAGATCCGCAGGGTTCTTGCCCAGGATGTTGACCAGCAGATTCAAGCGGCCACGGTGGGCCATGCCGATCACGACTTCCTTGGTGCCGTAGCCACCGGCGCGCTGAATCAGTTCGTCCATCATCGGTACGAACGACTCGCCACCTTCCAGGCCGAAGCGCTTGGTACCCGGGTACTTGGAGGCCAGGTAGTTTTCCAGACCTTCCGCAGCCGTCAGGCGCTCCAATACGTGCTTGCGCACGTCATCGCTGAACTTGGGCGCGCTGCGTACCGATTCGAAACGACGCTGCAGCCAGCGCTTCTCTTCGGTATCCACGATGTGCATGATTTCGCAGCCGATGGAGCGGCAGTAGGTCTGCTCCAGCGCGTCGACGATCTCGCGCAGCGGTGCTTTATCAATACCCAGGAAGAAAGAACCTGTCTGGAACTCGGTATCAAGATCAGCTTTGGACAGCTGATGGAATGACAGGTCGAGGTCGGGGACGGGGGTGGGATTACGCAGACCAAGCGGGTCGATATTGGCCTTTTGATGGCCACGGAAGCGATACGCGTTGATCAGCTGCAGGACTTTGACCTGCTTTTTGTTTTCACCGCTGTCGGACGCGGCGACTACCCGGCCTGGGCGACTTTCACGGCCAAGCTGGTAGAACTGATCACGAATGGGGCTTAGTGGAACATCGTGGGAGGCACTGCCTTCAGCACGCGGCAACTGATCGAAATAGCTGCGCCACTCGTCTGAGACAGAATCAGGATCGGCGAGGTACTGCTCGTAAAGCGCTTCCACGTAGTGGACATTGCCACCACTAACGTGAGAGGAACGCCACATCAACTCCATTATGCCTTGTTGCATCTCTCGGTCACCCTGCACTGATGGGGTGGTATCGGCATCGCTGCATGCGTGCAACGACATCGCTATTGCCCTGCCGGCGGGGCGGGACGTTTGCCGGCGGCGCCGACCTGAGGCCGGTAGCCCTTGTTCATACACGTATGATGACGCGTTTCATTACCAGTTCATGCTCAAAAGCCGGTACTCGTCGCACCGGCTTTTAAACTTGGCTGATCCATGGTGCGGCGCGTCGCCGCACCATGACAGCCCCTATGATAACAAGCGAAGCGCCACGATTTAAGTAGCTTTGTGATGCAACTTACGTGGTAGTCGCTTTTTTTTCACAGGATTAATGAGTTACGTCGCATCTGCGAGCAACATTTCACGAATTTTACCAATTGCACGAGTCGGATTCAGACCTTTCGGGCATACCGCCACGCAGTTCATGATGCCGCGGCAACGGAATACCGAGAACGGGTCTTCCAGGCTGGTCAGACGCTCACGCGTGGCGGTATCGCGACTGTCGGCCAGGAAGCGGTATGACTGCAGCAGACCCGCCGGGCCCACGAACTTGTCCGGGTTCCACCAGAACGACGGGCAGGACGTGGAGCAGCAGGCACACAGGATACACTCGTACAGGCCGTCCAGCTTGTCGCGCTCTTCTGGCGACTGCAGACGCTCGATGGCGGGCGCTGGCGTGTCGTTTTGCAGATACGGCTGGATGCGCTCGTACTGCTTGTAGAACAAGCCCATGTCCACGACCATATCACGGATGACCGGCAGGCCAGGCAACGGACGCAGAGTCAGCTTGTTGTTTTTCACGACGTCCGACAGCGGCGTGATGCACGCCAGGCCGTTCTTGCCGTTCATGTTCATGCCATCGGAGCCGCACACGCCTTCACGGCAGCTGCGGCGATAGGCCAGGCCACTGTCCTGCTCTTTCATCAGGTGCAGTACATCCAGCACCATCAGATCGCGACCTTTGGTATCGACCTGGAACTCCTGCATGTAGGGCGCGGAGTCGGTTTCCGGGTTGTAGCGATACACGGATACCTGAAGATTTGACATGGTGTCTCCCTCTCGTCGGTGCGGAGATTAGTAGGTGCGAACCTTCGGCTCGAACGTATCGACTGTTTTCGGCTTGAAGTTGACGTCGCGCTTCTTCAGCTCTTTGCTAGCCGGGAAGTAGAGCGAGTGTTTCAGCCAGTTGACATCATCACGGTCGGGGTAGTCGTAGCGCGAGTGGGCACCACGGCTCTCTTTACGCTCAAGGGCAGCAATCGCCGTTGCTTCTGCCACTTCCATCAGGTTGTCCAGCTCCAGCGCTTCGACACGGGCAGTGTTGAAGGCGTTGGACTTGTCCGGCAGGTGCGCATTGTCGATGCGGCCACGCAGTTCCGCCAGCTGTTTGACACCTTCCTGCATGTTTTTCTCTTCACGGAATACACCGAAAGAGTTCTGCATGATGCTTTGCAGCTCGGCCTTGAGCTCAGGAATGCTTTCACCGCCTTCAGATTCGTTCCAGCGAGTGATGCGCTTCATGGCGGTTTCGATGTCCGACTCGGAGGCATCCAGGTATTCGATACCTTCGTTCAGCGCGCCTTCGATGAACATGCCCGCAGCGCGACCGAAGACCACCAGATCCAGCAGCGAGTTGCCGCCCAGACGGTTGGCACCGTGTACCGATACACAGGCAGCTTCGCCACACGCGAACAGACCGTTGACGATCTTGTCGTTGCCGCTCTCGTCCTGGGTGATCGCCTGACCATGAATGTTGGTCGGGATACCGCCCATCATGTAGTGGCAGGTCGGTACGACCGGAATCGGGTCCTTGGCCGGGTCGACGTGAGCGAAGGTCTTGGAGAGCTCGACGATGCCGGGCAGACGCTTGCCAAGTACTTCTTCGCCCAGGTGATCCAGCTTCAGGAACACGTGGTCGCCCTTCTCGCCACAGCCGCGGCCTTCGAGGATTTCCATGACCATGGAACGCGCCACGACATCACGGCCCGCCAGGTCTTTGGCGTTGGGCGCATAGCGCTCCATGAAACGCTCGCCATCCTTGTTGACCAGGTAGCCACCTTCACCACGGCAACCTTCGGTGACCAGCGTGCCCGCACCGTAGATACCGGTCGGGTGGAACTGCCACATTTCCATGTCCTGCATCGGGAAACCAGCGCGCAGCGCCATGCCGATGCCGTCACCCGTGTTGATCAAGGCGTTGGTGGTCGACGCGTAGATGCGTCCGGCACCGCCGGTCGCCAGCACGGTGGCTTTCGACTTGACGTGCACCACTTCGCCGGTTTCGATACACATGGCGATACAGCCCACCACGTCACCGTTGGCGTTCTTGACCAGATCCACCGCGTACCACTCGTTCAGGAACGTGGTGTTGTTCTTCAGGTTGTTCTGGTACAGGGTGTGCAGCAGCGCGTGACCGGTACGGTCGGCGGCGGCGCAGGTACGTGCTGCCTGACCACCTTCACCAAAGTTCTTGGACTGACCACCGAACGGACGCTGATAGATGCGGCCATTGTCGAAACGCGAGAATGGCAGGCCCATGTGCTCGAGTTCGAAGACGGCCTTGGGGCCCTCCGAACACATGTACTCGGCAGCGTCCTGGTCAGCGATATAGTCGCCGCCCTTGACGGTGTCATACATGTGCCAGCGCCAGTCGTCGTTCGGGTCGGCGGAGGCAATCGCACAGGTGATACCGCCCTGAGCAGAAACCGTGTGGGAGCGTGTCGGGAACACTTTGGACAGTACCGCTGTCTTTTTACCGGACTTGGCCAGTTCAAGAGCGGCACGCAGGCCAGAGCCACCGCCACCCACAATGATGGCGTCAAACGTCAGGCTACGAAGGTTAGACATAGATCAAGCTCCCCACAGGATTTGGATGCCCCACACCAGGTATACGAAGATGGCCAGAATGATCAGCGTCTGGGCACCCACGCGCAGGCGAGTGGACTTGAGGTAATCGGTAGTGACTGTCCACAAACCGATCCAGGCGTGCGCTGCAATGGAAATGAAGGCCAGCAGCGAGAAAATACGCATCCAGGTTTGCTCGAACAGCCCGCTCCAGGTGTAGTAATCCAGGTTCGGGTTAAACAGCAGGTAGGCGACGATGAAAACCGTGTAAAGGGCCAGGATGACCGCAGATACTCGCTGCATCAACCAATCGGACAGACCGCTACGGCCAAAACTCGTGATGTTGGTTACCATACCCAAACTCCTGCCAGAATAATCAGAACCGCACTGACTACGACCGTAGCCTGTGCTTTTTTCACGCCACCCTCCAGGGTCACGCCAATATTGGCATCCATGAGCAGGTGCTTGATGCCTGCCACGAAGTGGAATGCCAGGGCAGACAGCAGGCCCCAAGCAACGAACTTGGCGAAGACGTTGTTCGCCAGGGCGTTGCTGACAGCGTCAAAGCCAGCCGGAGATGACAGGGATTTGCCCAGCGCCCAGAAAGCGAAAATCAGGCCGACGAACAGGATCACGCCGGTGATACGGTGCGTAATCGACGTCAGCGCTGGCAGTGGGAAATGTATCGTAGTCAGGTCTAGGTTTACGGGTCGTTTGCTATTCACGGCGTTATACACACTCTCTTGGCCCGCTCAGCGACGGTCGGGCATAACCCGAGCGGGCGGTGGTTGCTGGAAGGGGCTCGGCCGTTGCCAAGTCGGGCACGACCACCTACCTGCCGGTCGCGCGCCGTGGATTATAAGAACCTTAGCCCCTGCTGACAAACCGATCTCAGACTTAACTCGACCATGGTGCAAGAAAATAGCCAATGGTCTGAGTCGATTTTGCGATGCAGCATGGTTATAGTGACATTAGATGGACGGTTTGATAAGCCTGTTAACGTATCGTCAACCCTCTGTCACTTCGGTACTATAGATCCCAGTTAATCATATACAATTATTATCTAAAACAACACATCCTGTATAAGCATGTCTAGCATTACGGCTAATTGACAAAATGTCGCACACTTCTATAGTGGGCAAGCCTTTTCGCCGGCGCGGCATGCGAAACAACGACTTTACGTCCCAAACCGAACTCGAAAGGAGGTCATCATGGCTGACAGGAAAGCGACATTGACGGTAGACGGTCTCGACAAGACGATCGAACTACCCATGTATTCCGGCACACTTGGCCCCGACGTCATCGACGTACGCGGCCTGGGCGCCGAAGGCCTGTTTACCTACGACCCCGGCTTCATGGCCACCTCTTCCTGCCAGTCCGCAATCACCTACATCGATGGCGGCAAGGGCGTACTGCTGCACCGCGGCTACCCCATCGACCAACTGGCAAAAGAATCCAACTTCGTCGAAGTGTGCTACACCCTGCTGTTTGGTGAACTGCCCACAAAAGAGCAGTACACCGATTTCGAATCGCGCATTCGCAATCACACCATGGTGCATGACCAGATCAACAACTTCTTCAAGGGCTTCCGTCGCGACGCACACCCGATGTCGATCCTGTGTGGCGTGGTCGGTGGTCTGGCAGCGTTCTACCATGACCACATGGACATCACTCAGGAAGAAGACCGCGTCATCAGCGCGATTCGCCTGATTGCCAAAATGCCTACCCTGGCCGCCATGTCGCACAAGTACAACGTTGGCCAACCCTTCAACTACCCGCGCAACGACCTGAGCTATGCAGAGAACTTCCTCTACATGATGTTCAGCAACCCTTGCGAGGAGTACAAGATCAACCCGGTGTACGCCAAAGCCATGGACCGCATCTTCATGCTGCATGCAGACCATGAGCAGAACGCCTCCACCTCCACCGTACGCCTGGCAGGCTCTACCGGCGCCAACCCGTTTGCCTGTATCAGTGCGGGCATCGCGGCACTCTGGGGCCCGGCACACGGCGGCGCCAACGAAGCCGTGCTGAACATGCTCGACGAAATCGGCGACGATTCCGAAGAGAACATTCAGCGCTTCGTGGACAAGGCAAAAGACAAGAACGACCCGTTCAAGCTGATGGGCTTCGGCCACCGCGTTTACCGCAACTTCGACCCGCGCGCCAAGGTCATGAAAGAGACCTGCGACGAAGTACTGGCCGAGCTGGGCCTGGCCGATGACCCGCAGCTGAAGATCGCCAAGCGCCTGGAGCAGATCGCTCTCGAAGACGAATACTTCATCGAGCGCAAGCTGTACCCGAACGTCGACTTCTACTCCGGCATCATCCTCAAGGCCATGGGCATTCCGACCAACATGTTTACCGTGATTTTCGCGGTATCCCGTACCATTGGCTGGATCTCCCATTGGCACGAAATGCTCAGCGAAAGCTACAAGATCGGTCGTCCGCGCCAGCTTTACATTGGTCATGACCAGCGTGACTACCCCAAGAAGTAATCGGCGGCGTGTACGGCGATGACTGAACGACACAAAGGCCACCCACGGGTGGCCTTTTGCGTGCAGCCTACCCCCTTCATGACACCACTCCCCCATCAACAACAAAGGTGCCTTATGTCTTCTATCACTACCGTTGCCTTTATCGGCCTGGGCGTCATGGGCTATCCCATGGCAGGACACCTGGCCAAGCAGGGCCTGACCACCCGCGTTTATAACCGCACGGCCGCCAAAGCCCAGGCATGGGCCGATCAGTTCGGCGGCACGGCCCACGCCACGCCCGCCGAGGCGGCCCAGGGCGCCGATCTGGTGCTGGTGTGCGTGGGCAATGACGACGACGTGCGTCAGGTCACCACCGGCGAACACGGCGTGCTGCAGTCCATGGCCCCAGGCAGCTATCTGGTGGACCACACCACGGCCTCAGCCGACCTGGCACTGGAGCTGGATGCCACCTGTCGCCAGAAGAGCATTCACTTTATCGATGCCCCGGTATCTGGCGGCCAGCAGGGCGCAGAAAACGGCGCGCTGACCATCATGTGCGGCGGTGAACAGACCCCTTTCGATGCCGTTGCCCCCGTGCTTGACCACTATGCTCGCGCTGTCACGCTCATGGGCCCCGCCAGCAGCGGCCAGCTCACCAAAATGGTCAACCAGATCTGCATCGCCGGCCTGGTACAAGGGTTGGCAGAGGGGCTGCACTTTGCCGAACAGGCAGGACTGGATCAGCATCAAGTGATCGAGGTGATTTCGA
The DNA here is from genome assembly GCF_014651795.1 of Vreelandella hamiltonii. Classification (NCBI taxonomy): domain Bacteria; kingdom Pseudomonadati; phylum Pseudomonadota; class Gammaproteobacteria; order Oceanospirillales; family Halomonadaceae; genus Vreelandella; species Vreelandella hamiltonii. The sequence continues at coordinate 199,762 of NZ_BMXO01000001.1, forward strand.
AAGGTGCCGCTGGATCCTGGCAGATGGAAAACCGCCACAAGACCATGATCGCCGATGAGTATCAGCACGGCTTTGCCGTCGACTGGATGCGCAAGGATCTGGGCATCTGCCTGGAGCAAGCGCGCAGACTGGACGCCACGCTACCCGTCACCGCACTGGTGGATCAGTTCTATGCCGACGTCCAGCGTATGCAGGGTGGCCGATGGGACACCTCTTCGCTGTTGAAGCGTCTCCGCAAAGGCGAATAGCGCTTGACATTTTGACACTGACAGCCGGACCAGGGTTTTCCACACTATCTGTGGATAACCCTGTTCACAACCACTACAAAACGTCCCGTAATCGCCATGAACAGTGACCCAGCCTTAAATTGGTCATTTTTTAACCTCTCATAAGCCGTTGATTTAAAAGAGATTAAGCTAAGACGCTGATTTTTTATGTCATATTCACGAGGCTGTGCACAACCCTTTACCCAGACGAGCAAAAGTGGACAAGTCAAGCACAATATTGACAAAAAAAGCGATAAATTGGCTAAAACGCCAAATAGGAAGCAGCCGAAAAGGCAACGCGACATTGGGTTGCTATCGAGACTTTTTGAAGGGGGAAAATACAAAAAACCAGAAGAAGGTGGCGTCCCATAGGGGGTTCGAACCCCTGTTCCCGCCGTGAAAGGGCGGTGTCCTGGACCACTAGACGAATGGGACGTATCTACCTTTTTACATCATGGTACATCGTTAGCATGGGCTAATGATGGTGGAGCCTAGCGGGATCGAACCGCTGACCTCAACACTGCCAGTGTTGCGCTCTCCCAGCTGAGCTAAGGCCCCACGTGTCGTGAAGACGGAGCGTATATTACTGATTACGCTCGCCTTCGTCAACCCTGTTTTCGCAAGAAGCGTCAAATATCTCGCTCGCCGCTCATCTGACGCTCCCTGCCCCTCTGTACAGGTCGAGTGTTTACAGGTCGCGGAACTCTTTTTCGAAGCGTTTCGCCTGCTTTTTCGATACGCCACCCAATACCTCGATGGCGTGGCGCAAGCGAGCCCGCGTCACGTCCGACCCGAGAATCGCCATGGCGTCCATGACGGACGTGCTGGAAGCACTGCCCGTAATGGCAATGAACACCGGCGCCAGAAACGCCTTCATCTTGAGCTCGAAGTGTTCCGCCAGGTGTTTGACTTCCGTCAGCAGCGCTTCCTTTTGCCAGGCATTGACGGCTTCGAAGCGCCATACCAGGAATTGCAGCAGCTTCACCAGCTCTTCGTCTTCCAGCTTGATAGCATCGAAATCCTGCTTTTCCAACGAGGGCAGCCCAGAGAAGAAATGGCCCGCCAGCGGAACCACCTGCGAGAGCGTCTCTACCCGCGGGCGAACCTGGGGCAGGATCTGTTTGACATAGGCATCGTTGAACGCCCACTCGCGCAGCGCCAGCAGCAACGCATCGTCATCCAGGTCTTCACGAATATAAACGCCGTTCAGCCAGGTCAGCTTCTCCAGATCGAATACCGGCCCACCCAGCGATACCCGCTGAATGTCGAACTCAGCCATCATTTCGCTCAGGCTGAACTTTTCGCGCTCATCCGGCATCGACCACCCCATCCGACCCAGATAGTTGGTGACGGCCTGGGGCAGGAAACCCATGCGACGATAATAGTTGATCGAGGTCGGGTTCTTGCGCTTGGAAAGCTTCGACTTGTCCGGGTTGCGCAGCAGCGGCATGTGGCAGAGCTGGGGCATTTCCCAACCGAAGTAGTCGTAGAGCAGCTGGTGCTTGGGTGCCGAGTTGATCCACTCTTCGCCACGCAGCACGTGGGTGATGCCCATCAAATGGTCATCGACCACGTTGGCCAGGTGATAGGTGGGCATGCCATCGGACTTCATCAGGATTTGCGCGTCCACCTGCGCCCACTCCACCTCGATTCTGCCGCGCAGCATGTCGCTGACCACGCAGACGCCTTCACTGGGCACGTTCATGCGGATGACATACGGCCAGCTTTCATGCTCACGACGCGCCTGCTCGGCGGCGTCCAGCGCCAGGTCTGCAGGTTTCAGGGCCAGGTGCAGGCCTGCTTCCTTGCGGGATTCACGCAGCTCGTCCAGCTCTTCACTGGTGCGGTAGCACTTGAAGGCATGGCCTGCATCCAAAAGCTGCTGCGCATACTGGGCGTAGATCTCGCCGCGCTCGCTTTGACGGTAAGGGCCATGCGGGCCGCCTACATCAGGGCCTTCGTCCCATTCGAGCCCCAGCCACCGTAACGAGTCGAGAATCATCTGTTCTGATTCAGGGGTAGAACGCACCCGATCGGTATCTTCAATGCGCAAGATGAACTGACCGCCGTGCTGACGGGCAAAGCAGAGGTTGAACAGCGCAATATAGGCCGTGCCTACGTGCGGGTCCCCAGTCGGGGAAGGCGCAATACGAGTACGTACGGTCATCAATCTATCCTTGTGGCGGTAAATGCATCGCCACATTATACGCGCCCCAGCTATATCCAACAGCACCCTCAGGGGAACGAGTTTCCTTTAAAAGCGTCATAAGCAAAGCTCAATGTCCACGGTGTGGAAGATGCGCGTTAAAGCACAATCGCTTAGTATGGTGTAGTACCCATGATTCGTGTTCATGCATGCGAACGATTCTCATCGTTTACAGCGTGTTCTGAGCGCCACCGAATAGGTGGAAGTACACTTAACGAGCTGATTTAGCTCATCGATAGGAAGATGAAATGGAATCGCTAGGCTCACGTATCAAGCAACTGAGGCTTAGGGCCAAGCTCAACAAAGCTGCCCTAGCACGTAAAGTTGGCGTGTCGGATGTCACCATTTCTTATTGGGAATCTGGGGCAATCAAACAGATCGGCCATGAACGCCTGGTGGCGCTCGCGGACGCACTGGATTGCTCGCTAGCTACCCTATTGGAAGGAGACAGCGCGCCACAACTGCTCACCCTGAACCATACTGGTCCCCTCCCCTGGGAACAGGTTCAGGCCACTGCTATCACCGTGCCGCATCACCTGCCGTTGAAGATCGACTGGAAAGCACCTTGCGTGATGGTGACCCCTGCCAAGGAAGCAGATTTTTCACCAGCGTCGGCGGGAGACCTGCTGCTCCTCGGCCCGACACACGTGTTCCACAAGGCCGGGCACTACCTGGTACAACGGGATGATCAATACGTCATTGAGCACTACACAAAAGCGCCCAATAGCACCTCGATCCATGCCGTTCTGCTTGCCCACTGGTGTGCTGCCTAAAGCATCTTTACCTCCCCGTCCCTAATTGTCCTCAAACACGTCCACCTGGTCGCGCGTTCGTCTTGGTTCACTGCCTATCAAGAGACGCCGCGAGTAGGTGGCCACCTGACCCAACCCATGGCGGGACTGGCTGACCAGCTCTCCCGCCAAATGCTCACCCAGATCACCAATGCGTGCCCGCACGCTGGCTGGCTGAACAGCGGCTTCGGAAAGCTGTACTCGCACCACGTAACCGCCATCCGGCAACCCACTCCCCGTACCCAGCGGCCCGACTTCGAACTGCCCTTCCCTGACTTGGGTACGCGCCTGCCAGCGCACGCGGCTCAGCTCACGCTCGACCACGACCTGTACCTGGGCTCCGTCCGGCAAGTTGGTCTGGCCCGCAATCATCAATCGGCGGTCAGAGAGTAGTTGAGCAGAGGTCGACACCTCCACCTCCAGCGGCTCGATAGGCTCGGCTTCCGCCACTGGCTCGGCCGCGGCGGTCTCTTCCACCTGCACCGCCTCTGCCGGCGCCTCCTCTTCAGGACCACTGCAACCCTGCAACATCAACGCACCCAGCAGAGCGGCTCCTGCGTAACCTAGCGCTTTCCCCATCACCACGTCTTCCCCTTGTTATTGGCGGATACCTACCATACCGCCTTTGACCACAAAAAACGCAAAGTGATGCAAGCATTTACCCAATATCAGACCAGGCTTTAGCGCAGGCTTCTATACTCTTCCCGTAGCATCCAACGCAGCTTTAGCGCGTGCCCTTTGGTTTTGACGTTGGCAGTTTTGTGCGGATCCACTTTTCTTGCGTTTATCCCCTCTTAAGACGCTGCTGTGCTGCGGTGGTACTCTCGCCTTTCTATCATAGGCCTACATGCCACTGCCGCTGCCCATGTAGTACATGACCATGGTGTCCAGCCGCTATCGAGGATATGCCCAATGACACTCATACAAGACCGGCGTAACGCAAGAAATTGATATCATCAAAATAGGCCCCAAAAATATAGAACGCCGCTTTTCTATTGCACTCATGATGGATTGGAACTGAAGCCCATGATTGTGCGTTTTAACTGTTCGATGTAGCAACAGTATTGCGGATAGAAGCTCAATTCCCTCTCATTCGACGCTCTAGCACTACGACCACACCAGGGAAAAGCCGTCCATTTAGATCGTTGCTATAATCTGAGCATTCATAAGGAAAATTGTATGCATAAGCTGTGGGCTTACCTTTGACGCGTTCAAAATCCCCCATCCTGCCAAGCCATGCTTTTACCCTTGCCTGAGTCTTATCAAGGTCAATCTTCCCTTCACTTCTAACTTCACTCAAAGGTATGTAAGGTACAATGAAAGTGACAGCCATTCGCCAGTCAGCTTCGTAACTGTGTAAATTACCAGCATCTTTCCAAGCTGCATCGAGTCCGGCTTTCACGTTCACTTCGCCTGCGCTTCGATCACCAATCGACTGCCATACCTGCTTCGCTTCTATCGCGTATGAAACTTCAGAATTAGTAACGTACATATCGCACCGACCATAGCGAGAGTCACCATCATTTTGGCTTCCATCAATTATCCCTCGCTTATCCGTAGCGAACTCCTCTATTGCGACCCATTGATCCTCACTAGGAGGTATTCGCCATGCGGCGCCGGCCAGAATGCTTATGGACGCTCGCTCATTATGCCACCAGCAATTTTCAGTTAGCTCAAACTGTTTATGAAGCTCACAGTACTTTTTCACCGTCGTGACCCATGAGCTCAGCAATGGTTCAAGGCTGGAGTAATCACTAGGTACGATGCTACCAGAGATGTCATTCATTCAACTTTCTCCTAAAATAACACAGAATACTGCTCATAATTTCGATTAAATCCTCATCGCTCACAGACAAGTTCATGACCGATAGGGTGCACTTCATAGCGAGGTCTTCGCCACCATCTATGCGAAGAAACTTGCGTGATTTCGCATGACAAAGACGCAGTCAACTTGATCGTACAGCCTAGCAACAGAGCAGCCTAGCGGCATGTGCATGGGTGCACAAAATCACACAGGTCTAGCGCCGCAGGCAGTGAGTCGACGGCTTGCCGAGAGTGACATCAGGGGCCAGGGTTGAGCTGCCTGTATAGTTGCAGGGCCTTTTCTTAGCTATCCAGGGTGGCAATCAGTACCACACAGCATATGACAAACAACATGCCAAAAAATTATGGCAGTAATTCCCAACACTGCAACCATAAACACATTCAAGACCCCACCCATCTCACCACTTGATATCTCTGCCACACTCGTTGCGTATACGCCAAATAATAAATTCAGAAGAAGATACACCCCTGCCATAAAAGATGCCACACCGACAACCAGTGCTGGCAATCCAATAACTAACTAAATAGTCGATCTTTTAGCTCGGGATAAATCAGTCCAACGGCCATGGGTTAAGTTGTAGGTCTCAAAGCCACACCTGAAAACTGGCGAGGTACGGCCAAAGACAGTGAGCGCCTCACTAGGTCCCCAGTCACTACGCGACAAACGGTCAGTTAATTTAGCCAATCAATCTGTTGGAAAGCTTTGAAGAAAGCTGCCTCAAATCTCAGTTGCATGGCAGGGCTATCTTTGTCTTCCTGATATTTTCCAATGAATCGCACAGACCATCGAGATTACGATGGCAATTGAAAAACTGAGAAACCAAGTTGAGAAGTTACTTCAGCATGGTCTTGCTCCTTTTGATTACACACAGTAGAAACCGCCCTCATCGGAGCAGTTTGGTTGATGTCTTATCTTTCAGCCTAGCGGTTGCTGATGATCAGCTCTCCTCGTAGCTCCGTTGCCTTCTGTCCTACAACGTATCGAATTCCAGCAGTGAGATGAGTTAAGACTCGATATGCATCTCACGTATCGGGCGAGTCGTTGAGGTTGTATTTTTTGCCTCGCTCTGACTTTACGTACTCGGGTCGACGCTCTATCCGGGCGCGGCCACTTCTGAGCCCGAGCGTTGTTGCTGCACGTTTTACTCTGTGAGGGATGGCCTTTCTTCCGTACAATAGTCCGCCATTCCCCTTGCCGCTTCTGAAAACTCGCTATTGGTGTACCAGGATTTTTGGATAGTGGGCGTTCTCCGCCACTAGGTACACTGGCGGTACACTGAGGGCGGTTTTTAACGGTATCAGGTGGCAACATATGTGTATATTCATACAGTTACAGAATTTATTAAATGACTGATTTTATTAGCAACAGCAGTGCCGACAGGGGTAGGTTGTTTTCTGTGGCCCCCATGATGGATTAGACCAAAACCCCGCCGTTAAGCCTCCCGTTCAGAACAAGTACCAAATTTGTGCCAACAAAATAGCGCTTTTGCTCTACTCGCCTACTGCTTACAGATATCCGTGTGACGCGTGTGCGTGCGCATCATGTGTGAAGGCTACGCCAGAATGTTTGGGGGTCTCGGAAAAAGGTAATAAAGGTAACCAATCTCAGAAATACGATCTAAGCCACTGAAAATAATAAAATTAAAACAGTCGTTCAAAAGGTAATAAAAAGGTGATCAATAGGTAACCACATTACCTTTTGAAAAGGTGAATTGAACATTTTAAAAAAGCATTCAATATCAATCACTTGAGTAAAAATTACCTTTTGCATCACCTTTTATTACCTTTTAGAGGTAATCTATAAATTATTTAAAATCATATGGTTACGGACAAAAAAGAGCCAGATCACCTAGGTTACCTTTTCCCGACACCCCCCATGCTTCTTAGTCCCCCCACCTATGGCTGTGTTAATCCACCTGCTGTGTGAAGAAATTTGCATGATTCCGCATGAAAATGGGCACACTCAATTTGGCCGTGCGCCCCAGTTACGGCGCGGCCTTATGGCATGTGCATGGGTGCATAAAAACACACAGGTTTAGCGCGCAGGCGGGGCGGGGAGTCGACGGCGCGCCGTGGGGTGGCGTGTTGGTTAGTTAGCCTGCTGCTGCTCATCAAGCAGCTGTTTCAATTTATAGACTTGAGCGTCAAAAGCAGATGCACGAGAAGATAAAAACCAGACGTACAAGCCGGAGGCTCCGGCTACAAAGGTGCCAGGACTGAAAGCGAAGAATATAAACAGTAGAGCTGCCTCCCCCGGAAAACTTACGAGGTTTTTCACCTCAAGCTGGCCCCATGTAGAGAGAAGCCCCCAGGCAAGAACACAGCCGAAAAACATCAAAAAGACAGAACAGAAATACAGAACTGGCTGACCAATCGTTGAAAAGGCAATCCAGCTTTTGGGGTATCGATATCCCCAGCCTTCTTTGACTTGGCCAGTGACGTAGTCATATTGGAGTAGCGCTGAACTGGACTTCCCAAATACATCCCAGGCTCTAAAAGGGCCCCATTCTAACTTGGCCAGCTTATCGATTAGCTCTGCAGATGCCCTTTTTTTATAGCAATGCCAGTAGGCGCTCTCTACGTCAAACTTCAGAACCAAATCATCGGTTGCATCACGATACTTGCCATACGCATTTATCAATTGATTGTAATTTTCAGATTTAACTGGAATGAAAATACCAGGGAAGCTGAATGTGATCACCTAACTCTCCACAGAAGAAACCGCCCACATAGGGCGGTTTGGTTGAGGCCTTGGCTTCCAGCCTAGCGGTTGCTGATGATCAGCTCTCCCCGCGGCTCAGTCGCCTTCTGCCCTACAGTGTATCGAATTTCGGTTGTCTGGATGGTTAGCCCTTTGAACGCATCACGCATCTCGGGCATATCGTTGACGCTGATCACGAACTGGCCCTGCCCTGTTCGGGCCAGCTCGCCCATGCGGTAGTACTCCTCCAGCGGGAAGTCGCGACCGTAGCCCGCTGTTCCCCAATACGGAGGGTCGAGATAGAACAGCGTACCTTCCCGATCATAGCGTTTGATGCACTCAGCCCAGTCCAGGTGCTCGACCACTGTGCGAGCCAGGCGCAGGTGGGCGGCGCTGAGATCTTCCTCAATGCGTAGCAGGTTCATACGTGGTGGGGAGACGGCAGAGGTGCCAAATGTCTGGCCACTCACCTTGCCGCCGAAGGCGAGCTTTTTGCAGGTAGAAGAAGCGTGCCGCCCGCTGGATATCGGTCAGGTGGCGAGGGTCGATATCGCGTTGCGTGAGGTACTCTTCCTGGCTGATCAGCCGCCAGTGAGGCGGCTATTAATGTTTGCGGCTACGACCTAGTCCGTACCCTCCTCCCAGGCTTACCATGCCGCGATCCATTACATCGGAGCTCCACTCTCGCTCAGGCTTGTCTAGGGAATCAAGATATCTTTTCCTCTGGGCTGGCGTCATATCCTTCAGAAGCGGCCGTTGAAGATTTGCTTGTTTTTTGTCGTGTTGCTTACGGCGATGCTTCTTCAACCTATGGGCTTTTACCCGAGCTTTGCACTCGGGGCATGTCACGTAATTATCAGTATTGTTTTGTGTGGCCACGACTGCTCCAAATTGTTATTCAATCTACCTATAATCAGGATAGCCCCTACACAGCGCTTACTTCCAACGAATACTCCCGAAACCGAATCACCTCCTCCCCCAGCACATCGTTGATCTCACTGAACACCGCCTGCACTGGTTCCAGCTCATTGGTGACGAACACCTTCGCGGCTTTCTCCACGTCACCAAATCCACCGGTATTGTTGGGGATAATGCCCATGAGCTGCGGGGGAATGCGGTGGCCAGCTAGCTGGTCGTCGCGTGTGATGTTCTTGATCGCGGCGAAGTCGTCCTTGGCGGCGACCTCGCTGATCGGGATGATCTGGATACCGTCCTTCTTGCCGTTGGGGCTGTACAGGAACAGGTTGCGGAAGTTGCCCACGCCTTTCGACTCCTTCAGCGCGGTGCGCATGGCGTCGATGTCCTCCTGGTTGTGGGCGGCGTCGGAAACGTACATTACGAATCCCGCGTGGGAGCCGTTCAGGTAATACTTGCGCCGAAACAGCGTGGCATTTTCGTTCAGGAAGATCGACTGCAGCGCGCCCAGGTAATCCGGCACACCATACACCTCCTGGTTAATATCCGGTTCCAGCAGGTGGATGATGCTGCCCTCCTCGAACTCGCTGCGCTCTGACCAGTTGGGCACCCAGAAGTAACGTTTGAGATCTGCCCCACGGCGAACGTACTTCGCCCGCGCAGGCTTCAAGGCCAGCAGTCTGCCCAAGCGGCCGAAGATCCGCTCCAGGTAGCAGTTGCCAAACACCAGGTAGTCGGTGGCCAGCGCGCTGAAGGCCTGGCGGCTCAACAGCCGGTGGGGAATGAACGAACGCACCAGGATATTGCGCTTCACCTGGATGGCCGAGCCGTGGTGCGCCGTGGCGCGGTAGGTCTGGGCCAGCGCCGGAAAATCCACCGGCGGCTCATACCACTCGTTGCCCAGCATCCAGCAGCCGGTATAGAAAAAATCGTACCCATCAATCACCGGCGTCGGCTCACCGAAGCTGAACGCCTCCGCTTTGGCAGGCTCGGCGGCGGTGTCGGTGTCTTTCACGTAGGCGGGCACACGCACCCGTGGCTTTGCTGCCGCGTTGCTCATCCGTACATCTCCATCAGGGAACGGCCCGTGCCATGGTCGGCGGGGCCATCGAGGGGCTCATTGTGTAAAGCGTGCATGGTCGCCCACGCCAGGTCAGCGTGGCCGGTCTGGTTATTGCGACCAGCGGTATAGGTCATCTGGCGGCCGGAAGCCGTCAGCTCCCGGCGGATCGCCATGAACGACTGGGCGAGATCCACCCAGCCAGCGTCGAATTCAAGCCGCCCCTTGTTGATGATCTGCTGCGCCTGCATCACCAGGCGCGCCTTCATTTCAGGCGTATAGCGGTAACGGGTGACGGTGGGGAAGAACTTCGCCACCAGTTGGGCCACGGCCTCCCCCAGGCCCGAGGTATCGATGCCGATGAAGGTCACGTTGTAGCGGCGAGTCACGCTGCGGATGAACTCCGCCTGCGCCTCATAATCGCGGCCCTTGATGCGGTGGCGCTCCAGAATGCGGTGCTTGCTGTCGGCGGTTTTAGGCGGCGCCACTACCACCAAGCCCGCCCCATCGCCGTCCTCACCATCCCCCGCTGGGTCATAGCCAATCCATACCGGATGCTCGCCATACGGCCGAGGCGCGAAGGGCTTCAAATCCCGCCAGGCATCCCAGCTATCCACCATGCAGCGCTGCATCATCGCCAATGGGAAAGCGCTCTGCGTATCGTCCACGAACTCGCACATCAACAGGTTCGCAAACTCATCGTCGCTGTACTCAAGGCGCAGCTGGTCGATATCGAATAGGTCACAGCCCCCGGCAATCGCATCCTCAATGGTCACGATCTGCCGCCACTGGCCATCCGGCCCCCGCGCCCCGTTTTTCAGCGCCGCGTGGCTCACGTCCATCTTCACCCGGTCGGCTTTCTTCTGGCGTTTGTTGAATCGGTCACCAGTCCAGAACGGGTACGCCTCATGGGCCACTGAAGAAGGCGTGCTGAAGTAGGTCTGTTTCCACTTCTTGTGCATGGCCATGCCCGACGTCACCTTGCGGAACGTCTCGAAGCCATGAATCCAGAAGTATTCGTCCAGGTAGGTATCGCCGTGGTAGCCCTGGGCGGTTTTCGCATTGGTACCCAGAAAATGCAGCTCTGCGCCGTTGGCGAGAATGATCGGGTCGCCCTTGAGCTCCACCCCGGTCACTTCCTTCACGAACTGCACGATGTAGTGGCGGAAGATGTGCGCTTGGGCCTTGCTCGCGCTCATGAAGATCTTGTTTTTGCCGGTCTCCATGGCATCGGCAATCGCCTCGCGGGCAAAGTACCAGGTCGCCCCGATCTGCCTCGACTTGAGCAGGTTTCGAATGCGCTCATGCTGCCCCGCTCGGTACCAGCCGCGCTGATAATCGAACAGAGACGCCTCGAACGCCTCGACGATCTGGATCACCCCCTCATCGCCCACATCGTTACGGGCGGGCTTCTTCTTCGGCCCCTCGTTGCGGCGCTCGATGTTGGGGTTCAGGTCGGCTTCCTTCCCGCTGCCCTGGTACTTATGCACCCGGGCCAGCCGCTCGATCTGGCGGCCCAGCAGATCGATCTCCTTAAAGTCCTTGCCCTCTTTTTGCTCCTTCCAAATCAGCTGCACCAGGCGCGCTTCCAGCGCCCCCTCCACTCGCTGCGTTGGCGTGGCCTCGTCCCAGGCATCGCGTTTCTTCCACGAATCCACGGTGGCCCTGGGCAGGTCCAGAAATTCAGCAATACGCGCAATTCGCCACCCCATCCAATAGAGATGGCGGGCAGAAAGGCGGTGCTGGTCGTCGTCGATGAGGGCTTGGGCTGTCATGCCGCCAGCGTACCCGCGCAGGCGCGCCCAAGAGTGCCCTGCTCGGTGTAAGACGCGCTACTTACACCGAGCCCTCATTGAGCCCAGCCCCCAGTGCGGGGAACCTGACCGCAGCCAAACGCCCCACCCACTCACCGAGGCCCGACCATGCCCTGGCACCGTATCGCAAAAGAAGGCGCAACCACCGATGGCCGCACCATCAGCGCCGAATGGCTCACCCAAATGGCCGCCAATTTCGACCCCGCCAAGTACGGCTGCCGGGTCAACATGGAACACATCAAAGGCCTGCTGCCCGACGGCCCCTTCAAAGCCTACGGCGACGTGACCGCGCTCAAAACCGAGGAAGACGACGACGGCAAGCTCGGCCTGTTTGCCGAGATCGACCCCACCGACGAACTCAAGGCCATGGTCGAAAAACGCCAGAAGGTCTACACCTCCATGGAGATCGATCTCGACTTTGCCGACACCGGCGAAGCCTACCTGGTCGGCTTGGCGGTCACTGATTCTCCCGCCTCCCTCGGCACCTCCATGCTCAAGTTCAGCGCCTCCGAAGGCAAAAACTCCCCGCTGGCCGCCCGCAAACAGCGCCCGGAGAACCTCTTCTCCGAAGCGCTGGAAACCGACCTTTCATTTAGCGATGAACCGCACGAGCAAGGCCCCTCGCTGGCCGAGCGCGTCAAAGCGCTGTTCAAAAAGCAGGACGCCAAAAGCGCCGCGGGCTTCGAAGCCTTCCGCACCGAGCTGGAAGAAACCCTTGGCCTGTTCGTGGAAAAACACCAGGCACTCAGCGACACCCTGAAAAAGCGCCCCACCCAAGCCGCCTTCAATGAGCTCAAAAGCGCCCACGAGACCCTGAAAAAAGAGTTCGACGCGCTCTACACCCAGCTCGACAACACCCCCAACCGCCCGGCTCGCACGCACGCCACCGGCGGCGATACCGACATCGAAACCGACTGCTAAGAGACGCCCCTCATTATGCGTACAGAAACTCGCAAGCTCTTCAACAAATACGGCCAGCGCCTGGCACGCCTCAATGGGGCTGAGAATGCTTACTCCTCGTTCGATATCGAGCCGAGTGTGCAGCAAACGTTGGAAACTAAAATTCAGGACTCCAGCGACTTTCTCAGCCGTATCAACATGATTGGGGTGCGAGACCTGGTCGGGCAAAAGCTTGGGCTCGGAATCAATGGCCCAATTGCCGCACGAACGGACGTCACGCAGCGTGATCGGAACCCCATCGACCCAACGACCCTGGATAACCATGAGTACCGCTGCGAATCCACCGAATATGACACTTACCTGACTTGGGCAAAGCTGGACGCCTGGGCCAAGTTCCCAGATTTTCAGTCTCGCATTCGTAACGCCATTATCAAGCAGCAAGCACTGGACCGCCTGATGATGGGCTTTAACGGCACTAGTGCCGCAAAACAGACGGACCGAACCGCCAACCCGCTACTGCAAGACGTGAACATCGGCTGGCTGCAGAAGTACCGCAACCACTCTCCTGCTCGCGTAACCAAAGGGCACAAGATCGGTAAAGGCCAAGAGTTTCAAAACCTGGACGCTCTCGTCTTGGAGGCCGTGAACTCCATGATCGATCCCTGGCACCGCGACTCAACAGACCTGGTAGCGATCGTTGGCCGGACACTCATGACCGAAGAGTACCTACCCAAGGTCAATAAATATGAGCAGCCGACGGAAAGCCGTGCGCTGGACATGATCATGGCGGCAAAACGAATCGGCGGCTTAAACAGCTATCAAGCTCCCTTCATGCTGGAAAAAGGCATCTTCATCACCTCCTTCGAGAACCTGTCGATCTATTGGCAGGAAGGCTCACGACGCCGCTATCTCAAGGATAAGCCAGAGCGCAAACGCGTCGAAAACTACGAATCCTCGAACGATGCCTACGTCATTGAAGACTATGGTTTTGGCTGCCTGATTGAGGACATCACGCGTGAAAACGCCCCCACCGAAGAACCGGCAGGGGAATAACGCATGACGAGTTCTATTCGCCGCCACTTCGAGCGCGTCAGCGCTGCCATGGCAGCCGCTGACGCAGGGGAAGCCCCCATGCAAGGCGAAGCCTACGAGCTGATGCAAGCCGCGCTGTTCGAAGACTACCGCCTGCTCAAGTCCACCCAGTCCATGGAGCGCAAAGCCGAGATCAAGCGCGAGATCCTGCCCAAGTACGCCGAGTACGTGTCCGGCGTGCTGGAAGCGGGCCAGGGCGCCCAAGACGACGTGCTGATGCGCGTGATGCTCTGGCGTATTGATGCCGGTGACCTCGCCGGGGCCATTGCCATCGCCAAGTACGCCACCAAGCACGGCCTTACCCCGCCGGATCAATTCGAGCGCGGCACCCCCGCCATCATCGCCGAGGAAGTCGCCGATCAGGCGCTGAAGCAGCTGGATGAAGAAGGCGCAGACACCACCGCCCTGCTCGTGCACCTGGTGGATGTGGAAGCCCTCACCCGGGATGCGGATATGCACGACCAGATCCGGGCCAAGCTGCACAAAGCGCTGGGCTACGCCTGCCGAGCCACCGGCCAGCTAGACGATGCCCAGCACCACCTGGAACGCGCCCTCGCGCTCAACGACCGCATTGGCGTGAAGAAAGACCTCGAACGCCTGGAACGAGAACGCAAACAGAACGCTGCCGCTACGCCCACGGGCTAGCGGCCAACCGAGTCGACCGCCGACGTCAGGGGGCGCGACGTAAGAGCCAGGCGTTTTAACGCCCATGCTCGAACGCCGCCCACCCCCTTTTTGATTCATCGCGCCCGACCCCGCGCGAAAAACGTTTACCCGCTACCAGGAGGCACGATGAGCAGCTTTATCTCGGCTGGCACACCCAAAAGCAACACCACCGAGCAGCCGCTGGACAGCCTGCTCGAAAACAACGGCTTCTGGCCAGACATCCAGCCCAGCGACTTTCGCGCCACCCACCGGCTGGACAGCACCATCACCCCGCCGCGCATCGAAAGCGCCTTGAAGGCCGCCATGGCCACGGTCAACCGCGTGCTGCGCCACTGGCAGCAGGCCAAGGTCGAAGCAGGCCACCCCACCCTGGCCTCGCTGCCCATTCCCGTATGGCAGACGCCCGAGGTGTACACCATGCTCTACCTGCGCGCCGTGTACTCCACCGCCCACGCCAGCCTGCTGGAGCACTACGCCGATTATGACGCCACCAACAGCGCTCGGGAGCGCGGCGAACAGCTCCAAGCCCCTGCCGATGGCTACCGCCGCGACGCCGCCTGGGCGATCAGCGAAATCGAAGGGCGGCCACACAGCACGGTCGAGCTGATATGAACCGCTCTCCATCCACCACCGTGCACGCCCAGCAGCACGACACCCTGGATGCCATTTGCTACCGCGCTTATGGCACCACCCGAGGCGTCACCGAGCAGGTGCTGGCCGCCAATCCCGGGCTGGCAGAACAGGGGCCGGTGCTGCCCCATGGCACCCCCGTCATGCTGCCCGAGCAGCCCGCCGCCACCCCACGCGCCCCCACGGTCAACCTGTGGGACTAACCCCGCCTGCGCCCTTCGCCAGGCCACCTTCGAGGCCCGCATGAGCCACCCCGTCGAAATCACCACCGAAAGCGCCAAAGCCGCGCCGCCCGCCATCGTCTCGCTACTGCACGTGGGCGGCATGACCCCCGCCGATTGGGTCACGGTACTGACCCTGCTGTACCTCGCGCTGCAAATCGGCCTGCTCGTGCCGCGCTACCTCAAACGCCTACGCGACTACTGGAGATCCCGCCATGGGGCTTAAAACCAAGATCGGCGTCAGCCTGGCCGCCGGGGCCATCAGCATCGCCACCGCCGTCGTCTCCTACTACGAAGGCTACAAGCCCAGCGCCTACCGCGACCCCGTGGGCATTCCCACCATCTGCTACGGCCACACCGCCACGGCACGCATGGGGCAAACCCTCAGCCAGGCCGAATGCACCGCCCTGCTGCAGCAGGATCTCGGCCACGCCTTCGCCGTGGTCGACCGCCGCGCCCAGGTCGAACTGCCGCCCGCCACCCGCGCCGCGCTCGCCTCGTTCGTGTACAACGTGGGGGAAGGCAACTTCGCCCGCTCCACGCTGCTGCGCAAACTCAACCAGGGCGACCTGCGCGGCGCCTGCCACGAGCTCAGCCGCTGGGTTTACGCCGGGGGAAAACGGCTCAACGGGCTGGTTAGCCGCCGCGCCACTGAGAAAGAGATCTGTTTGGCAGGCTTAGCACAGGAGGCCACGCCATGACCCGCCTACTCGCCGCCCTTGCCATTCTGGTGCTCGTGCTGCTGGTCACCTGGGCACTTTGGCAGCGTACCCACGCTGCCGAAGCCCGCGCCGAGCTCGCCGAACAGCAGCTCGCCCAATCACAGCAGCGGGAAGCAGAAAGCAAAGTGGTGATCGATGCACTCTGGGAAAACGCCATGCGCCTAGAGAGCCAGCGCCGCGCCCTCGCTCAGCAGCAGGCCACACTCACCCGAACAGCGGCCAACCGCCTGGCCACCATTGAGGAGCTACACCGTGAAAATGCAGAACTTCGCGCTTGGGCGAACGCTCGCCTGCCTGATGCTGTTATCCGGATGCGCCGCCGCCCCGCCGTCACCGGTGCCGACGCTTATCATCAATCAGTGCGCGACCCCCAGCCCCTGCACGCTCCCCGCGAGTAATCCCGAAACCAACGGCGAACTCGACCTGCAGTTAGAACGCACCGAAGCCGCCTGGGCACAGTGCGCCGCCGAAGTCGATGCCGTCATCGCCTGCCAAGAGGCCCACCATGCAGAAACTTCACCTGCTACGCGCACACTTGATTAACGCGGTACCCGCCCTGGCGAAAGACCCCGAACGGCTGCTCACCTTCGTGGAAGAAGGCAGCATCGCCTTTCGCCGTGGCCCCAACCTCACCCACGAATACCAGTTCACCGCCCAGCTCGTGCTCACCGACTTCAGCGCAAACCTGGACACCATCATCGTGCCGCTGCTGCAGTGGCTGGCCGAATACCAGCCTGACGCCGACCCCGCCGAGGCCATCCGCTTCGAAGCCGAGATCCTCAGCCACCAATCCGTGGATGTGGCCCTGCGGGTAACGCTTAGCGAACGGGTGCTCGCCAAGGTGGAATGCGCGACCGGGCACATTAAGGTCGACCGCGCCCTGCCCCGGTTTGATTCAACCGACTGCCCGGATACCCGCTGGCAGCTACTGATCCGCGATAGCGAGGCCCAAAACGATTACACCCTGGTGGCAGAGTGGGACGGCCCAAATGGCGGATAACATGGAAGCACTAGAGGAGTGGGTCGGCCCGCTGCTCGCCAAGTTGGATGTTAAACAGCGCCGGGCATTGGCCCGCAACGTGGCCCGGGATCTTCGCCGCCGACAGCGTGACCGCATTCGCGCTCAAACCAACCCGGATGGCACGCCCTACGCCCCGCGTAAGGAACAGCGGCTGCGCGCCCAGCAAGGCAGCATCAAACGCCGCGCCATGTTCAGCAAACTCTCCACCGCCAAATGGCTCAAGGCCACCGCCCAAGGCGACACCGCCGTGGTCGGCTTCCTGGGCAACGTCGCCCGCATTGCCACCACCCACCAGCGCGGCCTCAAAGATCGCGTCACCCGCGACGGCCCCCGCGTCGAGTACGCCCAGCGGGAGCTGCTGGGTTTCACCGCACAAGACCGCGAAGACATTATGGATTCCGTGCTGAAGCACCTCAGCCCCGGCTAAGCCGCTCGGTGTATATCCCGCCACTTACACCCGCCGCCGCTTCGCCTACACCCAGCGCCGCCGCAGGATAGCGGCTATGAACATTCCCGAACTCCTCCGCCTGCTGCACAACCTGATCCGCCTCGGCACCATCGCCGAGGTGGACCACCGCGCTGCCCGCGTACGCGTCAAAACCGGCGAGCTGCTCACCGACTGGCTGCCCTGGTTGGAAGGCCGCGCAGGCACCACGCGAGACTGGGACCCGCCCACCCAAGGCGAACAAGTCATCCTGTTTTCACCCGGCGGCGACCCTGCCAACGGGGTGGTGCTGTGCGGGCTGTGCTCAAACGCGCACCCCGCCCCGGCGGAGGTCGCCACGCTGTGGCGCAGGCTCTTCCCCGATGAAGGGCTGTTCGAGTACGACCACGCCAACAGCGTGCTGCGCATCCGCCTGCCCGGTGCCATTGAAATCAGCGCCCCCGGCGGCACCACCTGGCAAGGCAACATCCAGCACACCGGCGAGCTCAACCGGGAAGGCAGCTACCAGCAGCAAGGCGGCGGCCTCACCCACAACGGCAAAAACGTGGGGCACGACCACGCCCATAGCGGCATCCAGCCCGGCCCCGCCAACACTCAAGGGCCTATCTAATGGCAGGCATGAACGCACACACAGGCCGCCCGTTGGATTCGCTGGCCCATATCCAGCAATCAGTGGCGGACATTCTCACCACGCCCCTCGGCTCCCGTGTCATGCGTCGGGAGTACGGCTCGCTGCTGCCAGAGCTGATCGACCAGCCTTTGAACGGCCCCACCGCCCTGCGCGCCTATGCCGCCACGGTGGTGGCCCTGATGAAGTGGGAACCGCGCATTCGCGTGCAACAAGTCACTCGGCAAGTCTCTACCGAACGCCCCGGCCGCTTCGATCTCATCATTACTGCTCAGCGCGTGGATAACGGCGAGCGCGTCAGCCTGGCGGTACCGCTCAGGGGGAACCCATGAACAGCCCCATCGACCTCTCCCAACTCCCCGCACCCAACGTCATCGAGCCGCTGGACTATGAAACCCTGCTGGCCGAGCGCAAGGCGCGGCTTATCGCGCTGCACCCCGAAGAGGAGCGGGAAGCCGTCACCGAGCTACTTGCGCTGGAATCTGAACCCCTGGTCAAGCTGCTGGAAGAAAACGCCTACCGCGAGCTACTGTTACGCCAGCGCATCAATGAAGCCGCCCGTGCCGTGATGATCGCCTTCGCCAAC
The DNA here is from genome assembly GCF_014651795.1 of Vreelandella hamiltonii. Classification (NCBI taxonomy): domain Bacteria; kingdom Pseudomonadati; phylum Pseudomonadota; class Gammaproteobacteria; order Oceanospirillales; family Halomonadaceae; genus Vreelandella; species Vreelandella hamiltonii. The sequence continues at coordinate 218,250 of NZ_BMXO01000001.1, forward strand.
GATGAGGATCTCGACCAGCTTGGGGCCAACCTCAACGTGAAACGCCTGGTGCTGGATGCAGGCGACCCCACGGCCATTCCGCCGGTATCGCCCACCCTGGAAAAAAACCGCGACTACCGCGCCCGTATTCAGCTCGCCTTTGAAGGGTTATCGGTGGCGGGGCCAAGCGGGGCCTACGAGTACCAGGCCATCAGCGCCCACCCCAGCGTGCTGGATGTCTCGGTGGCCAGCCCGGAACCCGTGGAGGTCGTCCTTACCGTTCTCTCCCGCGAAGCTGATGGCCAGCCCAGCCCAACGGTGCTGGAAGCCGTGCGAAAACGAGTGGATGAACGCCGCCCATTGACGGATCGCGTCACCGTGCAAGCCGCCACCCTACTGCCATTCAGCATCACGGCGGTGCTGGCCCTGCGCACCGGCCCCGACCCCGCCGTGATTCGTGAGCAGGCACGCCAACAGCTCACGGCATACGTGGAAACACGCCACCGCCTAGGGGCGTGGATCACCCGCTCAGGCGTTCACGCCGCGCTCACCGTGGAAGGCGTCGAGCGCATTACGCTGGAAGGCTTTAGCGAGATCATCGCCGCCCAGCACCAGGCGCCACACTGCACCGGCATCACCCTGCACACGGAGGGCGTATGAACGACCTGCTGCCCCCCAATCGCACGTCGCTGGAAGCGCGCCTGGCTGCATCGCACCCGCTCGCGCTGCCGGTACCGCTGCGCACACTCTGGAACCCGGCCACCTGCCCGGCGCACTGCCTGCCGTTTCTGGCCTGGGCGTTCTCAGTCGACCAGTGGCACGAATCCTGGCCGGAGAGCATCAAGCGCCGCGTCATCGCCAACAGCGCCGAGCTTCACCGCATCAAAGGCACCCGCCCAGCGGTGGAACTCGCCATGGAGTCCTTGGGGGTCGAGGTCGAGCTCACCGAATGGTTCGAGGCCACCCCCAACCTGCCACGGGGCACCTTCCGCGCCGTGCTCTACGTGAACGAAAACCTCACGCCCGAGGCCCCTGCGCTGCTCAGCGACACGCTCTACACCCAGCTACGCCAGGCCATCGACAACGCCAAGAACAAGCGCAGCCACTACACCTTCCAGGTGGGTGCCCGCTACGCAGCGGGCCTGGGGGCCGCCAGCGCCGTCAAAAGCGCCGCCGTTCGGCGCGATATCGCCAACGCTATCACGCCCCCGCTGAACGCCCAAAGCTCCCTCGGCGCGGCGGCCGTGCAGCGCACGGCGGCGGTCTCCCGCTGGGCGGCCACCGCTACCCAAACGCCCACATTATCCACCCCGCTTGCCGTGGCCTGCACCTTCCACGCCACGGCAGTCGCCCGTTACCCCATGGAGGCCCCCGCATGACGGCCCTGGTTCCCACGCTCACCCTCGCCGGGCTCAACGCCGTGTTCAATGCCCAAGGCGATGGCCTGCAAGCCCGCATCACCCACATCGTGCTGGGCGATCAGGGCCGCACGCCCAGCCCTTCGCACACCTCACTCGGCAACCAGCGCCGCCGTATCCCCATTGCCGATGGCGAAAAGACCGCCGAGCGACAGCTTCACGTCACCGGCGTGGTGGATGGCGATGGCCCGGAGTTCTGGGTGCGGGAAGTCGGCTTTGAGCTGGAAGACGGCACGCTACTGGCCATCTGGTCGAGTACCCAGCCGCTGGCGTACGTCTCCAACAATGTGCCGCTGCTGCTGGCCTTCGATTTACGCCTGGAGGCGCTACCGGCGGATGCCGTCACGGTCGTCACCACTGGGGCCAATCTCTCGCTAGCCGCCTGGGGCGAGCAGTACCTCGCCAACGCGGCGGCCATCGTCGACAACATGGCCCGCCAGGTGGATCTCCTCTACCGCGTTCAAGCCCTAGAGAAACGCCCATGAGCACCCAAGCCCCCACGATCAGCCTGGTGGCCGGTACCACGTACCGCTTTAGCGCGATCTGGGCCAGCGATGACGACAACGCCACGCCAATCGACCTCACTGGCTGCGAAGCGATGTTCGCGGTAGTCAGCTTTCAGGGAGAGACGCTGCTCATCTGCGAGACAGGGAACGGCATCGACCTGGTACCGGAAGACGGCGGAATCCACCTGCACCTTCGACCCGAACAAACCGCTGGCCCCGTGGCCCAGCGCTGGGCAGGTGCCCGCTACGAGCTGCGCATTACCTTCCCCAACGGTGATGTATTCAGCCTGCTGCAAGGGCGCTTTCAGCTACAGCCGGGGGTGATCCATGGCTAAAGCCACGCGCCTGACCCTCACCATGCCCGCCCGCAGCGTCACCGTGCGCTTGCCCGCATCGCCGCGCTTTCAAGTGATTAGCCACGGCTTGCAGGGGCCGCCCGGCAAGCTCTCGGCGGAGATCCTGCAGCAGGTCAGCGAGGCCCGCCACGCCACCCAACAGCTCGGCAGCATGATGGCCGCGCTCACCCAGGAATTTACCTACTACGGCGGCAGCATCAGTGCCCAGGAGGACGACACCCCATGAGTTTTGACGACAACCTCGCCGCGCTACGCCAAGCCGTGACCCACACACTCGGGGTGATCGACGGCAAGCTGCGCAACAAAGCCAACAAAGCCGACGTGATGACGCCGGAACAGGTCGACCAGCGCATTCAAACGCTGATCGGTGCCGCGCCCGAAACCCTAGACACCCTGGCCGAGATTGCCGAAGCGCTGGGCAACAACCCCAACTTCGCCGCCACCATCACCGAGCAGCTCGGCACCAAGGCCACCAAAACCCAACACGCGGCGCTTGAGGCTGAACTCAGCGAGGCACTCACCGCGCTCACCGACGCCTTCACCCAAGGCGCGGCCAACATCCAAAACGCCACCCAGGAGACACCATGAGCTTAGAAAGCCAAGTCGCCGCGCTCGTCAGCGCCGCCAACAGCCTCACCAGCCAAGTGGCTGGGAAGATGAACCAGATCGATCAGAAGGTAAATGCAGCAACACAGGCTATTCCGGAGGCCATACGTTCCCTCGCGGCTCAATCCTTTTATGTCGATGCTGTGTCGGGTGATGACAACAGAACTGGCACCTCCATCTCAAACTCCGTGAGAACTATCGCAGCGCTGAACGGAAAAATAGTGCCTGGAACATCGGTCTCCATCTTTTTGAGAGAAAACCAAATTCATGAAGTACATGGAGACGCTATCAGCTCTGTCAACTCATTGATTCGTTTTTCTCGATTGGGCGCCTCAACGAGTAATCGCCCCATCCTGAAGTGGCGTCCCGTATATGACCCTGCCAATGACTTCAATACGGGCAGCTTAGTCAACCTTTCCCAAGGCAACATTACAGTAGTACGCGTAGACCTGGACATTGCAAATGCTGATAACGGCAAACCATTACGCTCATCAGCAGGCATGTTTCAATCAAGCCTAGGAAAAATGGACATTTTTCTGAGGGAGTGCAATGTAACGTTAAACAGTGCCCCGCTGGTAACAGGCTACGCAGGGTACGACTCGACCGACTTGCACCTCAACATGGTGACCGTGGCAAGGAATGGCAATCAAAATGGGCAAGGACAACTGGTTTACAACCGAGCAAATTCCACCGCGCTACAGCTCCGACTCTCTTCATTAGCCGTCACGCTAAGCGGAGGGCTTAAGTTCAGAGACTTACTTCCTATTAACGTCGATGCCAGCAACGTGCTCACGAACGTAGAAAAATCGGCTCTATAAAGGATATCACCATGCTCAACATCAACTACTCAGGTAACAATTATTCAAATATCAATGCTGATCAGGCGCAGGAGCTCGGCATACCTGAAACGATTATTAAAGAAGCGGTTTTCCAAAAAGTCAGCCGCGATATTGATAATGCCGCCGGTAACGCCCGCGCCGCGTTCGTCAGCCCAGGCAGCTACATCGATCAGGAGTACCTGCTCGCCAAGGAAGAGGCTCAGGCCTGGCTAGACAACGGCAAAAACGCCAACGCCATCCCCTCCAGCGTCAGCGACCACATGGCCATGTTTGAGGTAGGCGCCGAAGCCGCCGCCACCGAGATCGTCGCCACAGCCGAGGCGTGGGAAACCGCATTGCGCGAGATCCGCCAGCTACGGCTGGGCGGCAAAGCGGCGGTGCGTCAGGCGGAGACGATCGAAGCGGCGGAGGCAGCGGCCAAGGAGGCGATTGAGCAGTTGAATCGGTATCGGCCGCCGGAGGGATAAGTAATCACTTTGAATGAGTAAGCCTTCCCAGTCGGCGGGCTTATTCATCTATCTAACACCTCCAATGATAACTTTAATTGAGCCCTCATTCTCTCCACTAACCTTCAATACAACCCACTGATTATTCAAATCAACTATAACAGGCACTTCCTCACCAACAAATAAAACAGAAAAAACCTCACTTAACTGTATAGGAAAGTGATAATAGGCCTTATCTTTCAATGCTCTCGGCTTAATAAAAAAACTCTGCACAACAACCCCATTACTATAAATCACATAACTACCAAAACTATTACTACCTCTTTCAATTTCTTTACCTGATGCACTGACAGCGATCTTAGCTTGACTATATAAGTCATCAATCTGTTTTTGAAGTTTTTGTGCCACACTGGGCATTTTATCACTTACAGGCCTCAAGCTTGCGTTTAGTTCTTCATGTAATTTATCCAAAGTCTTCAACTCGACCTCAGTCCCATTGTGCTTTAAAAAAACACTTGCAATGCGGCTTTTCAAAAGAAAAACAACGAAAACAACGCTTAAAGGCCACGCAACTCCCTTAAGAAGGTCTATGTATAAATGTGCAAAATTGTACATCCACTCAATCATCCCAACATTCCCTTAACAGTCACTTTTCCGCACCTTACCATACCCACAGTGTAAACCACCCCACTCACACCCAGCCCCGCTACCACCCTCCCTCCAGCCCCCGCACGATACCTGCGTGAATTCACCCTTTTCGTGACCCGAACAGTGAACCTGCGCAGGAGCCACCATGGCACTCGATCAATACCACCACGGCGTGCGCGTGGCCGAAGTCAACGACGGCACCCGCACCATTCGCACCGCCTCCACGGCGGTGATTGGCGTGGTCTGCACCGCACCGGATGCGGACGCCACCGCCTTCCCCCTCAACCAGCCTGCCCTCGTCACCAATGTAGACACCGCCATTGGCAAAGCGGGCACCCAAGGCACGCTGAAAGACACCCTCACCGCCATTGGCCAGCAGGCCAAGCCCATCATCGTGGTGGTGCGAGTAGCAGAAGGCGACGATGCCGAAGAAACCACCGCCAACGTGGTCGGCACCACCAACGAACAAGGCCAGCGCACCGGCCTGCAGGCGCTGCTCACCGCCAAGCAGAAGCTGGGCGTCACGCCGCGCATCATCGGCGCGCCGCACCTGGATACCCAGCCGGTGGCCACCGCCATGGTCTCGGTGCTGCAGCAGCTGCGCGCCTTCGGCTACGTGTACGCCCACGGCTGCGAGACCCTCACCGACGTGCTGGCCTACCGCGATCAGTTCGGCGCCCGCGAGCTGATGGTGATCTGGCCCCAATGGCAAGCGTTCGATACCGACGATGCCCAAATCCGCGATATCAGCCCCGTGGCCATCGCCCTGGGCCTGCGCGCCAAGCTCGACCAAACCGTGGGCTGGCACAAAACCCTGAGTAACGTGGCCGTGAACGGCGTCACCGGCATCAGCAAAGACGTGTTCTGGGATCTGCAAAGCCCCGCCACCGATGCCGGACTGCTCAACGCCGCCGATGTCACCACCCTGGTCAACCAGAACGGCTACCGCTTCTGGGGCTCGCGCACCTGCGCCGGGCCTGAAAGCCTCTTCCCCTTCGAAAACTACACCCGCACCGCCCAGATCCTCGCCGACACCGTGGCCGAAGCGCACCTGTGGGCGGTGGACTTGCCCCTGCACGCCTCATTAGCGCGAGACATCATCGAAGGCCTGAACGCCAAGTTCCGCGAGCTGAAAACCCTGGGGCTGATCGTCGATGGCAGCGCCTGGCTGAACGAAGAGCTCAACACCCAGACCTCCCTCAAGGGCGGCAAGCTGCGCATCGACTACGACTACACGCCGGTACCGCCGCTCGAAGACCTCGGTTTTCAGCAGCGCATCACCGATTCCTACCTGGCCGACTTCGCCGAGCGCGTCGCAGCCACCGCCTGAATGGATTAGCGAGAGACCCCCATGGCACTCCCCAAAAAGCTCAAAGACCTCAACCTGTTCAGCAACGGCGAAAGCTGGCAGGGCATCGTCCAGTCGATCACCCTGCCCACCCTCACCCGCAAGATCGAAGAGTGGCGCGGCGGCGGCATGGATGGCGCCGTAGGCATCGACATGGGCCAGGACGGCCTGCTCACCGTGCAATGGACGGTCGGCGGGCTGGTAGAAAGCCTGTTCGACAACTTCGGCACCGCCCGCATCGATGCCGACATGCTGCGCATGACCGGCAGCTATGAGCGCGACGACATCGAGGACGCCTCCTCGGTCGAGGTGGTCATGCGCGGCCGCCACACCGAGATCGACATGGGCGACGCCCAAACCGGCGAGAACACCGAACACCAGGTCACCAGCACGCTCAGCTACTACAAGCTCACCATCGACGGCACCGAGAAAATCGAGATCGACCTGGTGAACGGCGTGTTCAAGGTCAACGGCGTCGACCGCCTGGCAGGCCGCCGCCAACGCCTGGGCATTTAACCCACGCCAGCGCCCCTTTTCCCTTAACGTCACACCAGGAACACCCCCATGACCAAAGCTGCCGTAACCCAAGCTATCGCTGCATCCATCACCCTGGATACCCCGCTCACCCGGGGCGAGACCGAAATCACCGAGCTACGCCTGCGCAAGCCCACGGCGGGCGAGCTGCGCGGCGTCTCGCTGGCCGATGTGTTGCAGATGCAAACCGATGCCCTGATCACCCTGATCCCGCGCCTCTCCAACCCCTCGCTCACCGCCACCGAGGTGCGCCAGATGGACCCGGCGGATCTCGTTCAGTGCGGCGGTGAAATCGCCGGTTTTTTGCTGACGAAGCGGGCCAAGGGCGAGACCGAATAAACCTCCCCCACCAGGTAGAAGACGCGATGGCGGACCTCGCCATCGTCTTCCACTGGACCCCGCAAGACTGCGCCGACTTCACCCTGCGCGAACTCATGGCCTGGCGAGAACGAGCGCGCAAACGCAGCACCACCACAGACACCGGGAGCCAGCGTGGCAGGTAACAACCTCAGGCTACAGGTCATACTGAACGCCGTTGATAGAGCCACCCGCCCGCTGCGGGCCATCGAGCGCGCCTCCCAGGGCGCCTCGCAAGCCATCCGCGACAACCGCGAACGGCTAAGGCAGTTGCAGGCCACCCAGAAAGACATCAGCTCCTTTCGCAACCTCACCCGGCAATCCTCCCAAACCGCCACCGCCCTGCGGGAACAGCAGGCGCACATTCGCCGCCTCTCGCAGCAAATGCGCTCCCAGCAGGGCGACAGCGCCGCTCTACGAGCCGAACGCCAGCGCGCCATCACCCAGGCGCGCACCCTTACCCGCCGCGTGGACGAAGAACGCCAGCAGCTACAGCGGCTGCGCACCACGCTCAGCAACAACGGCATCAGCACCGCCCACCTGGCCCGCGACCAACGGCGGTTGGCCAGCGACATCCAGCGGGCCAACACCGCCGTGGACGAGCAGCGCAACCGCCTCAAACGGCTAGCCGAACAGCAGCGCAACACCGCCCGCGCCCGTGGCCAATACGACCGCACCATGAACCTGCGCAACAGCATGGCCGGTACCGGCGCAGGCATGGTCGCCAGCGGCGGCAGCGCCCTGTACGCCGGAGCGCGCCTCATGGCCCCCGGCGTCTCCTGGGCAGAACAGATGAGCACCCTGCAAGCCGTGGGCCGCTTCACCGCCGACGACGAACGCTACCAGGCCCTACGCCAGCAATCCCGCGAGCTGGGCGGCAGCACCGCCTTCAGCGCGACCGAAGTAGGCAGCGGGCAAGAGTTCCTGTTGCGGGCAGGCATGAGCAGCGAGGCCATTCGCGCCTCCATGCGCGATGTGCTCGACCTGGCCCTGGCCAATAACACCGAGCTGGGCCGCGCTGCGGATATCGCCTCCAACATCGCCGGGGCGTTCAAAGTCGATATGGAAGCCGATGGCAGCATGGCAAGGGTGGCGGACATCCTCTCCGGCACCGCCAGCCGCGCCAACGTCAACCTCGAAATGCTCGGCGAAACCATGAAATACCTCGGTGGCGCCGAAGACCTCAAGTTGACCATGGAACAAGCCGCCGCCATGGCAGGTGTGCTCGGCAACATCGGCATTCAAGGCAGCCAAGCGGGCACCACCATGCGCGCCATGATGAACAGGCTCACCAACCCCGCCAACAAAGGGGCCGCCGCCATTGAAGGCATGGGCCTGGAAGTCGCCGATGCCAATGGCAACCTGCGCGCCATGCCCGAGATCCTCCGCGACATCGCCCAGGCCACGGCCGAGCTAGGCAACGTGGAGCGCAAGGCCATCATGCAGGACATCTTCGGGGTCGAGGCAGGCTCCGGCATGTCCGAATTGGTCGATGCCATGGGCAGCGGCCAGCTCAGCCAGATCCTCGATGCCCTGGGCGACAACATGGGGGAAAACGCCCGCATGGCCAGCACCATGGCCGACAACATCGGCGGCGACCTCAAATCCCTGCGCAGCGCCTGGGAAGAGGTCGGCATTTCCATCACCGACACCAACGACGGCCCCCTGCGTGAACTCATCCAGAGCGTGACCACCCTCACCCGTGGCATCGGCCAATGGATCAACGCCAACCCCCGCCTGGCAGGCACCCTGGCCAGAATCGGCGCCACGCTGGCCGTGCTGGTCACCGCAGGCGGCGCCCTCACGCTCATGCTGGCCTCCATCCTCGGCCCCATCGCCATGGTGCGCTTCGGCATGGCCATGGTAGGGCCACAAGTGCTGATGGCAGGCAAAGCCCTGCTCTGGCTGGGCGGCGTGTTTCGGGCGCTCACGCTGTTCCTGGTGGCCAACCCCATCGGTCTGGCCATCACCGCCATCGCCACCGCCGCCTACCTCATCTACCGCTACTGGGAACCCATCAAAGCCTTCTTCCAGGGCCTGTGGCAGCAGGTAAACACCGCCTTTGGCGAAGGCATCGGCGCCGTCGCCCAACTGCTGGCCAACTGGTCGCCGCTGGGCCTGCTGTACCGGGGCATCACCACCGCGCTCACCGCCCTGGGCGTGGAGATCCCCGAGCAATTCCGCTCGCTGGGCAGCGCCATCGTGGATGGCCTGATGAGTGGGCTCTCCGGCAAGCTCGGCGAGCTACGCGAAAGCGTGGTGGGCATGGCAGGCAACGTGCGCAGCTGGTTCGCCAACGTCCTGGACATCAACAGCCCCTCCCGCGTGTTCACCCAACTGGGCGGCTACACGGTGGATGGCCTGAACCAGGGCCTGGACGCTCAACGCGACGAACCTGCCCGCCGTGTGCAAGAGATCGCCCGACGCGTCACCCGCGCCGGTGCCGGGCTGGCGTTAAGCGCCGCCACCTTGCCAGCGGCAGCAATGCCCAGCATCGAGCAGCAAACGCCCATTCAGTTCGATACCCGACCGCCGCTCACTGCTGCCAGTAACCAGGCCAGCGGTTTCACGATGGGCGATATCAACATCAACGTCACTCCCGCCCCTGGAATGAACGAACAGCAACTCGCCCAGTACGTGGCGCAGGAAGTGCAGCGCGCCCTCACCAATGCCCAGCGCGACGCCCAGGCACGGCAGCGTTCGTCGTTACGTGATAACGATTAATCCTGATCAGGGAGGCTAAATGCCAGATATGTACCGCAAACTAGCAGAATCATTAGACCGTAGAACATCAGGGCAGCGGAGTTCCCCAACCAAACAAGAAGCTCATGAGCCAGCAAAGAGTCTTTCATTCCAGTAAGGAAGAAATCGATTATGGCCATTCCCAAACCAGCAAGAAGTGACATTTGAGCATAGCGATGTTTGAAAGGCTGCCCCCTACTCGTAACGCCTATTACAGCACCAACAAATAGAAATAGTCCGCCTAGTTCCGATTCAATAATGATATCCATTGAAAGCGTCTTGCTCACACTTATTAAAGATACGAGCCACAAAACGAAGACAAGTCCAAATACAGCTAATCCACCATAATGTGCTACTGATAAAGGTTTACTCATGTTAATGGCCCTAGGTATGTTTGTGTTTGAAATCCGCTCAGTTCCTTACCAAGAACTGAAACGCATCACTGAGTGGCGTCACGCGAGCCAATCTCGCGTGGGTGAACGCCCTGCGTATCAGTACATCGGCCAAGGGATTGATACCATTAATCTTTCCGGCACCCTGCTACCCACCTTCACCGGCGGCCGCTTTAGCCTGGATGAGATCCGCGAGATGGCCAACCAGGGCAACGCCTGGCCGCTGGTCGAAGGTACCGGCCGCCAGTACGGCCTTTGGGTCGTCACCCGCGTGGAAGAAACCAGCACCCACTTCTTCCGCGACGGTGCCGCAGAGAAAATCGAGTTCATCCTCACCCTCGAGCACGTCGACGATGAACGCACCGACCTGATAGGCCGCCTGGTGCTGCCCGCCATGGCACGGCTAGCCGGAGGCTTCGTATGAACGCCTACCCTAAAGCGAGCTACCGCATCACACTGGACGGCACCGACATCACCCCGCGCATCAACGGCCGGCTGGTGAGCCTCACCCTGCGCGAGCAGCGCGGGCTGGAGGCGGACCAGTTGGATATCACCCTGGCAGACCACGACGGCCAGCTCGCCATTCCCCCACGCGGGGCAGAGTTGCAAGTGGCGTTTGGCTGGCAGGAGGAAGGGCTGGTGGATAAGGGCCGCTTTACGGTGGATGAAGTGCAGCACACCGGCACGCCGGATCAGCTCACCATCCGCGCCCGCTCGGCGGATATGCGCGGGCAACTGCCCGGCAAGCGCACCCAAGGCTGGCACGATGTCACGCTGGGCGAGATCGTCACCACCATCGCAGGCCGCAATAGCTTAGAGCCGGTGGTGGCTGCCGCGCTCAACGGCATCCGCATTGGCCACATCGACCAAACCGACGAATCCGACCTCAACTTTCTCACCCGCCTGGGCGAACGGTACGACGCCATTGCCGCCATCAAAGCCGGGCGCATGCTGTTCACGGTGGCAGGCCAAGGGCTCACCGCCAGCGGCCGTGCCATGCCCGCCATCACCCTCACCCGCCGCGACGGCGACCAACACCGCTACAGCGTGACCGACCGCGACGCCTACAGCGGCGTAAAGGCCTACTGGAACGACACACGAGGCGCAGAGCGCCACACCGTACTGGCAGGCACAGAAGAGAACGCCAAACAGCTGCGCCCCACCTACGCCACCGAAGACGACGCCCTGGCCGCCGCCCGCGCCGAATGGCAACGCATCCAACGCGGCCTGGCAGAGTTCGAACTCACCCTCGCCCTCGGCCGCCCCGACCTGCTGCCCGAAACCCCGCTCACGCTAACGGGCTTCAAGCCTCAGATCGACGCCACTGCCTGGCTGATGAGCGAGGTCACACACTCGCTGAATGATGAAGGGTTGGGGACGGTGGTACGGTGTGAGGTGAAGGGTTAAAGGCATTAGCGGCTATAAACAATTTTATCGATCCTACTATTTGGAACCACAATAACTTTATCACTTCCGGTATCGATAACATGATAATCGCCAATCTTACCTAAAAGTCCATATTCAACGTCATCTCCTACTAGAAAAACAGCTGCATCTCTATATTCACTCTCAAGATCTCCTCTTGCGAAAAACTGAGAACCCGGCAAAGCCATCAACAATCCAAGCAATACGATCGAAGAATAAACAAACGCACTTTTCTTGGTTCCAAATACCTCATCTAATCTTAAGGGAGACAAGAGATAGCCAATTCCATATTTTGTGAAATGACAACAATTAACAAAAACCACTAAAAATGCCACATCCCAAGAAGCAGGCAACGCACTAGCGGAAAAAATACTCAAAGAAAAAATGGCAAAAAGAATACAAAATCCTTTTAATGGACTACCTTCAAATCTCATGTAATCGCCATCTTCTTTAAAAACAAAGAAACCAAAAATCATCGCCACAAACAATAAAAAAAGTGGCAAACTGATGGCCATTGATAGCACTAATATATCTTGAATTGAGAAGTATCCTGAAGGATCAACTCCTATTGTCCTCCAGTAAGTATAGAAGCTAAGCAATGCTGCAAACTGAAGATAAATAAAAATGGCTAGTGAAGCATTGAACACTTTTTTACCTAAAGAGGTAACTTCCATAGCTTTTCTCGTCAATAAAGAATATTGAATGGATCATAACAAAAACCCCCAGCCATTCCATGGCCGGGGGTATCAGTGCCGCAACCTTCTGGCGAGGCGGAATCCGTCCCGCGTGCTTCCAAGCGACTGATTTATGGTCTCAAAAAATCACGCGGGCGGCTGTAAGCCATCGCTGATTCGTGTGTAAGAAATTGCCTACAACGCCCAGCACCGCGCCTGCCTCACCACCACCCCACGAAACTGCGTCGCGGTGATGAAGCACCCTTCGCCACCCAAGGGGGGCAATAGGCGGCAGCGACTGCCCACGCGGTGGGTTCTGAAGAGCCGGTACTCGCCCTCTACCTCCGCCACCACCAGATCCGCGTGGCCATACGAGCGCGCTTCATCCACCACCAGCACGTCGCCTTCCATCCATGGCCCACCGGGGTGCACCTCATCGCTGATCTCCACCAGAAAACAGGTCGGCGGGAATTTTCGCCGGTCCATCTCCGCTACCGCCGGGTGCTCCACACCCACCACGGCAGGCCCCAAGTAGGTCACTCGCATGCTGTTGCCCTGTGCTAGCTCCACATTTGGCGACGTACCATGGCATTGGCACGTCACGCCCCTAATGCCTTATACTGTATAAGAAGCCAGTATTTAACAAGGGTTATGGAAAGGCACTTTCAGCCAATAAGATGTGGGCACCATGGATGCACTGCTCGGGCAGATAGTAAAAGACAAGGTAAGGCACGGCACACTTGGGCCTACCGGAAACAAAGACTCCTGGCAGCTCCGCTGTGCGAGCCCTAGCCACGGCGCACTGGGATGGTCTGACGAAGGCGTATACGGATGAAGGGGCGGTGAAAAGAGCGCTGACCACATCATTGGTGAGGCACTCAAATGGCGTGAAATAACGCTATGACGCAAGAACGCAATGAAGAAATAACGCACAAGGGGTGTGCCAACGCCATCAGGGAGCGTTAGAATCCCACCTTCTCGAATATCACCATCCCGAGAGGGAGCTAAGGTTTAGGACGACGTCATGCCAACAGCAGTGTCACTTTTCTCAGGTTGCGGGGGCTCCGACGCTGGCATCATCAATGCTGGCTTTGATGTGCTGATGGCCAACGATGTGTTGGCCTATGCAAAGGCAGTTTATGAGCACAACCACCCAGAGACTGACTACCGCCCTGGAAGCATAAGCAAAATAGAACATTTCCCTGATGCAGAGTTACTGGTGGGCTGCTACCCATGCCAAGGGTTTAGCCAAGGCGGCGTGCGTGATGCTGGCCGCCAAATCAATACCCTCTATCTCGAGTTTGCCCGTGCCCTGAACCAAATCAGGCCCAAAGCATTCATCGTTGAAAATGTATCGGGTATGGTGCGTAAAAATTACGCTCACCTGCTGCAGGATCAGCTTCGCGTGTTCACTGAAGCTGGCTATAACGTTTCATTTCAAATACTTAACTCGTCAGATTTCGGCGTTGCTCAGGAACGCAAGAGAATTTTCATCGTCGGGATTCGTGACGATTTTGGGATCGAATACGAGTTCCCCCAACCGACTCATGGCATCTTGGGCGGGCCAGCTAAAGCCACCATAGAAGACGCCATTGGCGGTATGCCTGAGTGGCCGGAAGGTGAGTTTTACGATCTCGATTTTCACTGGTACTACCTCTCCAGAAATCGCCGGAACGGCTGGAAGGAGCAGTCAAAAACGATCGTCGCCAATCCACGCCACATGCCCCTGCACCCGATGAGCCCCCCGTTGGAGAAGCTCGAGCACAACGTATGGCGTTTCACGCATGATGGACCTGCTCGCCGTTTTAGTTATCGCGAGGCAGCGAGGCTGCAAGGATTTGTGGGCCTAGAGTTTCCGGAACATAAGTCAGATAGCATGAGTATGCGCTATAAGGTTGTGGGCAATGCTGTACCACCGCCTCTATTTGAGGCAGTGGCTCGTGCGTTACCAGATATCTGGAACTAATTATCCAAAATAGGATACCTGCATATTAGAGACTTCTTCTGCTATTCTACTTGCTTCTGGAATATCGATATCATCAATGACACCAGATAGAAGCCTAAGAATTCTTTTTCTATCAATTAAAATAACGTCCCCTATTCTAACCCCTTTATTCCATTTACCATTTATATTTCTCATATCATGCGGCATAAAATAAAAATTAGCCGCAGGGTGTTGAGGGGTAATCATACTATTCATAGAAGCGGGGCTGGCCTCTAACTGTTTTTTATCCCAATCTTTGGGAGAACAACCGCACTGAGCAAATACAACAGGGATATGACCCAAAGAATCACCAAGAGGCATAAAAGCAACCACATCCAAGCCGCCATCACCTGTATCTTGCGGATCAAAATCAGATAAAGGTGCAACATACCTTGGGTTAATATCTTTGGCTAATGATTGCATCTTATTACCTAGCGAACCAACGTAGCCTAAACCAGTTTGTTGATGAGCACCAAAAGGCCTAACCTCCCATCCTGGCAATATTTTTTGCAAAGCTAAAAAACCTAGCTCCTCAAAGGCACCTGTCACATCATTTCTTCTTCCCCCTGCACAATATTTCAACGCAGAACAAACCAATAAAAAAAGATACAAATAATGCCCTTTGTTACCTCGCTCTAACGCTAATTCTAAAAAGCCATCCTCAAATGAAAATGGCCAAAAGTCAGGAATCTGCTTTTCTCTAATTTTCAAGACCTTGCTTATATCGGCCCACTTTACACTTATCTTATCATCAAAATTTAAATTACCACCAGCAGATCCAAAATCAAGATCCACTCTAACATCTTCAAACTCACTTGAAATATCATCATGCTGGCCTATGCTATAAGATTTATCCTGACTTATAACACATAGTAGCTCAACATAGTCTGCCCACAAATAGGTATGTGCATGGCTGGGTACCTCAGTATAACCGACTATCAAATCGTGTAAGTCATTAGCCATTTACTCAACTCCCTTAATAACCTTTTTCCTACGTGAGACTGTGAAGGCTAATGCTGCGGTTTTTTCGTCTATAGAGCCGATCAAGAAACTATGATCTTTATCTATTTCCTCCACATTTGAAATAATATCAAAAGCTTGATCTATATTTTTTAGCGCCCCTTCCAAAAGATCCTTTAATACTTGCGATGGACCTTCCGTATGAATAAACGCTAAGTCGATGTCTTTCTCTTTATTTAAAACCTCGATAGCATCACCACCATGCGCGGTTATAGCTGCAAGCTTTCTCAGATTCCTGGACTCACCCAAAATGGTTTCACCAAGCTGGTTCTGAACAAACATCCATGACAAAAGACTCTTTAAATTACTCTTGTTTAACTCTTTAGCTTCAACATCTAACCTGCTTGCCAATCCCAAATACTCAGCAATACCTTTATAAGAAATAGACGTAGTTAAAACCCCAAAGTCGACATCATCGTTATGGAGCCCAGAAAGGCCAAAAAACTCCTCATCTTGCGCCACATTCAAAATTCTTAAACTAGTTAATATTTGCGCAACATAGTCAGGCCTGCTACCAATTTCCTTAGCAATCAATCTACATTGATCTTGGATTTCAAAATCATTATAAAAAGTATCCCTCAGCTCTTTAACATACATTGCTTTAGAGAGAGGATCCCAACGCTTGGCGCCAGTTATATGCCTGTAGCCCAAGTATCTTAGAATATCTCGCCTTTCTTTAAAAATAAGGCAAGGAACCTCTGTAGGCCGATGCTTAGCCTCTCGAATCACCTCTTCTATTGACGCCTTATTCTTTTTTGCTGAAATATCACCATTAAGTATTTTCAGCGCCGAAAGCCTTCTATTACCTTCTACAACTAAAAAGCTACCATCTACATCGGGAGTAACCAAAAGTTGTTCGCCGTCAAAATATCCTTGCTCAGAAATAGAGCCCATTAACTCCAAGATATTTTCACGGCGAATCATTCGATCAACAATTTCTTCTTCTGGCTGATTTTGATCACCGAAATATCTAGCAAATCGAGGATTTTTTGGGTCAAACTTCAACAAGTTCAAAGGTAAAGTTTTTCTTTTACCTTTTGGAGTATCAGCCATAGTCTCATTCCTACTAAAAAATTAAAAAACTAAACCACCCGCCCAATCCGAATCTCACACCGCCCCAAGATCTCCACATCGTGCATATCCTGAGGCTTAATCATCTCCGGCTGGTAGTGGTCGTTATCGCTAATCAAATACAGCGCCCCGCCCGCCAAGCGCTGCACCCGCTTGATGCGCCGCTCACCGCTCACCAACAGCAGGAATACCCCTTCCTGCTTCGGATCGCGGGCCGCCCGGTTCACCAGCACCCAATCGCCATCAGCCAGGGTGCCGTCCATCGAATCGCCGCGCACTTTGATGCCCACCACCTGGGCAGGGTCGAGCCCCTGCTCGGCCAGCTCGCTGCTAGGAAAATGAAGGGTGGTTTTGATCGGCTCACCCTCGAAACTACGACCAGCGCCCGCAGCAGCTTCGATGTCGTACATCTTGATGGGTGAAAGCTCTGCCGATGGTTCACTTAACGCAACCCCAAGAGGTTGAGCAGTGGCAGTTCCTGAACGTTGGCCTTTGAGCACGTAAAAGACATCTACGCCCTCATCAGAAACGGCGGAAAGATAGGAAGAATCAGGGCTGCTGGCACCTTTTTCATATTTGATCTGGGTGGTTTTTCCTACACCCCCAATCTGCGCAAGGGCCGTTTGACTCAACCCAATCCGCTCACGTTCTTCTCTAAGGCGCTCGCCAATGCTCATTTTTATGAACCATCCTTATTGACAGGTTCATTTTTGTGAACCATTCTATTCATGTCTTTCACTTCGATACACATGCAAAAGGAACCACTGCCATGGTCACCATCATTGCCACGATCTTCGTACCGCCTTCCGCCACCACCCTGTTTCGCGGGGTAGAGGTAGAGCTGGACCGCTGTTCGCCACATACCCGCGATGCCATTGAAATGGCATTGACCCAGGGCACGGATAAGCCCAACCCGCTGGCCGATCTCGAAGCGCTGGAAGAACGCGCCACTGCCCAGGCCGTCGGCCAGCTCGCTGCCACGATGCTGGCCCATA
Source organism: Vreelandella hamiltonii (assembly GCF_014651795.1). Classification (NCBI taxonomy): domain Bacteria; kingdom Pseudomonadati; phylum Pseudomonadota; class Gammaproteobacteria; order Oceanospirillales; family Halomonadaceae; genus Vreelandella; species Vreelandella hamiltonii. Next base: position 235,590 of record NZ_BMXO01000001.1, read on the forward strand.
ACGCCTCGAGCGATCAGGTAGAAGACGCCCTGTGCGAACTGCGCACCCACATGGATGAGCACTTCCTGCAGCGCAAGCTGGTGCGCTTGTACGAGCGCTAAACCGCTACGGCCCAAGTTATTCACTCTGATACGGAAGCCTAACCCATGCCTTCGCCCAACGCTATTGCCCCAAAGCCAATTTATGCCCCCAAGGGCTGCACCAGCACCGTGCTCACGCGCATGACCGAAGACGAGCGCGCCGACCTGGAGCGCATTGCCGAGCTGGAAATGCGCTCGCTCTCGGCCACCGCGCGCATGCTCATGCTGCGCGGCATCGCCGAATATGACCAAGACACGCTGAATGCCGAATGACCCTGCCTGCATAAGGATGTTTGCCATGTACCAGGACCCCAAACGTGTGCGCACCCGCTACGCCGCTCTCAATCTGGATCAGTACGAGGCCCGGCTGATCGACGCGCTAGTGGATTACACCGGCATCGAACGGGCATCGCTGCTGCGCCAACTGGTGCTGAAGGAAGCACTGGAGACGCTGGGCGTTGCGGAACTCTCTACCCGCACTGTGCCCCAGCAGGCGTCGTAAAGGCAGGGCTTTTTGAGGCCCTCAAGGAGCATTGAAGTATGGCTGACCAACCGGCACGCAGCGAACGCCTCCCGCTGAACGCCCAGCTAGAGGCCGTGCTGCAGCAGGTGTGCGAACAGCAGGAATTAACCAGCCTGGACGAAGCCGCCGAATGGCTACTGCGACGGCGCTTACGCAAGGGCACCCAAGGGCTCACCGGCCGCGGCCGTGCCTTGTACCCGGTAGGGAGAAACCATTGATGTCGAGCGCTTCCAAGCACCGTATGCCCTGCCCTCACTGCGGCCACAGCATGCGCATCCGCAAAAGCCAGGGGCTTACACCGGTGTACCGCGAAGCCATCGTGGAGTGCCGCAACGTGGAGTGTGGCTTTCGGGGCAAAGCGGGTATCGAGGTCACCAACACCCTGACCCCCAGCGATATCCCGAACGTGCGGGTACACCTGCCCTACGCCCCACGCTTGATTCAGCAGATGCAGTTGGACATCACCCGCCCAGCCGCCAACGACGAATGTTATGAGGGTTAAGACGATGCAGAAAGACGCTCATCCCCCCCGGCCACCACGGCCACCACGGCCACAACGCCCCTTTCGGCCTGGGTTCCATGCCCGGCCGAAAGGGGGGTCTCACGGCCCTGTTGGGGCCGTGACCTAACCCCAAGCCCAGCCCACTCCACTGTTGAAAAAGGAGGCGAGCGTGAATTCATCGCTGCGCCAGGACATTGTTGCGCGCTTGATCAGCGAATTCGAGGCCATCGAGCGCGGCCCCTACCTGCAACGGGTGCGCTGCCCGGAGTGCGGTAAGCGCGAGGCGTACATCAACGCCGACGCGCCGTGGATGCTGAAATGCGGGCGGGAAAACAACTGTGGCGCGCAAATCCACATCAAAGCGCTGTTCCCGGAGCTGTTCCGCTCCTGGAGCGAACGCTACAGCCCGAAAGCAAACGAAACGCCCAGCTCCACCACGCCAGTGGCCGATGGCTACCTGCGCGATGGCCGGGGCTTCGAGCTTTCCCGCGTTCAGGGCTGGTACACCCAGGAGAGCTACTGGAAGCCGGAGATCGGCGGCACCGCCACCGTGCGCTTCGCCCTGCCCGGCGGCGCTTACTGGGAGCGCCTGCTGGATAACCCGGAGCGCTTTGGCAAGCAGAAAGCCAATTTCGTTGGCCGCTACAAAGGCCAGTGGTGGTGCCCGCCTGCCCTCACCCCAAGCGACCTGGTCGCGGCGGGGGAAGTGTGGGTGGTAGAAGGTATCTTCGATGCCATCGCTCTGTACCACCACGGCATTGCGGCCGTTTCCGCCATGAGCTGCGGCAACTACCCGGATAAGGCGTTGAACGCCCTTTCCGATGCCGCCCATCAAGCGGGCACCTGCCGCCCCGCCCTGGTGTGGGCGCTGGATAACAACCGCGCTGGCCACAACGCCACCCACAAGCACGTCAAGCGTGCCCGGGCAGCGGGCTGGGAATGCCACGCGGCGCAGATCCCCCACGGTGGCCACGACTGGAACGACGCCCACCAGCGCGGCGAGCTGACCGAACGCCACCAGGAAACCTACCGTTACCACGGCGACCTGCTGCTGGCCCCCACGGCCATGGCGAAGGCGCTGCTGATGTACAAGCGCCGTGAGCAGCGGGAGTTCTGGTTCGAGTTCAAACGCCAGCTCTGGTGGTGGAAGCTGGACATGGACGCCTTTGACCGCGCCCTGCGCGCCGATGGGCTGGATGGCGAAGACCAGCGGCAGATCGACCCCGCCCTGCGCGATGCCGCCCTGGAGCAATCCGGCAGCGTGAAGCGCATCTGCACCTGTTTCCCCACGGCGCTGTACTACCAGGCCAACGCGGTCACCGATGAGAGCTGGTACTACTACCGCGTGGAGTTTCCCGACGGCCGCCCGCCCATCAAGAACACCTTCAGCGGCGGCCAGTTGGCCTCGGCCTCTGAGTACAAGAAGCGCCTGCTGGGCGTGGCCCCTGGTGCGGTATGGACGGGCACCAGCCAGCAGCTCGATAGCCTGCTGCAGGACCAGATCGGCAACATCAAAACCGTCGAGACCATCGACTTCATCGGTTACAGCAAGGAGCACGGCGCCTATGTGTTCGGCGACCTGGCCGTGGCCGGTGGCAAGGTGGTGCCGATCAACAGCGAGGACTTTTTCGAGCTCGGCCCCCGCCGTCAGCTGAAAACCCTGAGCCAGTCCGTGGCGCTGCACATCAACCCCGACCGCAAGGCGTTCAGCACCGAGTGGACACAGCAGCTCCTGGGCGCATTTGGCTCCCGAGGCGTGGTGGCCCTGGCCTACTGGATGGGCAGCCTGCTGGCCGAGCAGATCCGCGCCGAGATGGGCAGCTTCCCATTTCTGGAGATCGTCGGCGAAGCGGGCGCGGGTAAATCCACGCTGATCGAGTTCCTCTGGAAGCTGTGCGGCCGCCGCGACTACGAGGGCTTCGACCCCAGCAAGGCCACCATGCCCGCCCGTAGCCGTAACTTTGCCCAGGTGAGCAATCTGCCGGTGGTGCTGATCGAATCCGACCGCGAGCAGGAAGGCGGCGCCAAGCAGAAGCAGTTCGATTGGGACGAGCTGAAAACCGCCTTCAACGGCCGCTCGATCCGCGCCCGTGGCGTGAAAAACAGCGGCAACGACACCTACGAGCCGCCCTTTCGCGGCAGCATCGTGATTAGCCAGAACGCCCCCGTGCAGGCGGGCGAAGCGATTCAAACCCGTATCTGCCACCTGCACTTCACCCGGGAAGGCCAGAACAAAAGCACCAAAGCACTGGCCGAGGCGCTGGAACGTACCGAGATCGAGCACGTCAGCCAGTTCGCCCTGACGGTGGCCCAGCGGGAAGCCGCGCTGCTGGCCACCATCACCCAGCGCGCCCGCTACTACGCCGACCGCCTGGCGGACGATCCGGAGATCAAGGTGCTGCGCATCGCCAAATGCCACGGCCAGTTGATGGCGTTGGTGGAGTGCCTGGGGCCGGAAGGCCTGGGGCTGTTCGACCAGCAAATCATCGATATGGCCAGCGGCATGGTGGAGAAGATGGCCCGCGAACGGCAGCAATCCATCAACGCCGACCACCCCCTGGTGGCCGAGTTCTGGGAAGCCTTCGACTACATCGAGGGCCTGCGCGACGACCCGCAGCTCAACCACTACGGCAAGGGCAGCGAGCACATCGCGGTGAACCTCAAGGACTTCGAGCGCACCTGCGCCGAGTACAAGCTGCGCACCCCCGAACTGCGCGAGCTGAAGCGCTATTTGAAGACCAGCAAGACCCGCAAGTTTGTCGATTCCAACCGCACCGTGAACTCCCGCGTCCGCCTCAACGGCGGCAGCGTGAAGTGCTGGGTGTTTCAAGCATGAAGGAGCCTGTGATGACCACTCAATCAAGTATGCCCCTGGTGACCCAGCGCCTGCGCGAACGCAACCGTAAAGCGCTGGAGGCCATGATCGCCGCCGAAGAAGAAGCCAATAAAACGAGCGCCCGCCTCGATGAGCAAGGGCCAGACGCCCTGCAGCGGCTTGTGCAGGTCGCCGATGGAGATTCCGGCCAAAGCCACCACTGCCGCCGTGTACTGCTCTCTGTTTACAACGGCACCGCTTGGCCACTCGATCCCACGCGCCTGCGAGTGATTGACCGCGACTTGCAGGCAGCGGCGCTCACGCTGATCGAATGGAGTATCTACGCCTTCGATGAGCCCCACACCTACCTGAACAACGGTGAGCAAGTAATGCAGCGCTTTGCCGCCATCGAGCAACAGAAGGAGCAGTAACCATGGCCGACAACGCCGACATCGCCGCCGATCTGATGGAGCGCCGCATGCAAGCCGCCCTCAGCAGCCGCCTCTCCCTGCGCATTCCCAACCCGGACCCAGAGTGCGAGGACTGTGGCCACGAGATCCCCCAGGCCCGCCGCGATGCCCTGCCCTGGGTGGCTACGTGCATCGAGTGCCAAAGCATCCGCGAACAAAGGGGGCGCTATGGCCGCTAACGGTACCAGGGGCGGCCAGCACCACATCAAATTTTAGGAGATCGTTATGCAGTGCCAATGCAAAGAGACGCTAGAAAGCAAGGTGGCAGAAGCCATTCAAAAAGATCTACCTGAGGGCTTTTCTGGCTTCAGTGCATCGATAGCAGGTTACGTCCTCACCTTCACTAACCCGATGCAAACGCGCTTGACCATTCCCTATGAGGGTGACGTCCAGGTACCTAAAAAGAGCGGCAACGGCTTCAAACGACAAAAGATCAAGACCAGCATCCAGGCTAAGTACTGCCCGTTCTGTGGAGAGCCCGCTGCAGCAAAACAGGAGCCACACTCCAATGAGTGCTAACGGCTCCAAAGGCGGCAAGCTGGCCCGGCAAGCCGCCATGCTGTGCCAGGACGCGCAGTTTCAGCTCTACCTCGACCGCCGCCGACGCGCCAAGCACGGCATGACCGAGAGCCAACTGCCCGACGGCACCCACAACACCGAAGACGCCCGCGACTGGCTCTGCGCCGCCTGCCAGATCCAAAGCCGAGCGGAGCTGGATCACCACGTTACCGCGGCGGCCACGTTCCGCCACATTCGCCACCGCTTCCAGGTGTGGAAGCAGCGCTCAGGGAGAGAACAATGAACACCTACTTTGGCTTGATGGCGGAGTTCAACGGCCGCACCGAGCTACCGCTGGAGGAAGTCGCCCCGCGTTTCTTCGGTATCAGCCCCCGCACCGCCGCCTTCCGCGCCGGAGCCCAAGCCCTGCCCGTACCGGCGTACCGTGCGGGGGATTCACAGAAAAGCCCGTGGCTGGTGAGTGCAATCGACCTAGCGCAGTACATCGATAAGAAACGGGCCGAGGCAAGGGAACAGTGGAAGCTAGTGAATGATTGAGGGTTGCGCCGGCTAAACCTGTAGTCGGCTGGCCTTTACCTCTGCCCCGCCTGCCTGCACCATTTCCTTAATTTCCCTTCATCCCTATCTCACTACAGAGCCAACCATGGACCAGAGCCTTATCCCCGTTTTCCAAGCCAATAATCAGCAGATGCTTTGCAACGCCCGCGACCTGCATGCCTTCCTGGAAGTGGGCCGACGCTTCACGACCTGGATTAAAGAACGCATCGAACAGTATGAATTTGAAGAAGGTTTAGACTTCATATCGCATAACATGCAGCCTGGAATAGGTCATAAAACCGCCTCCCAAAACGGGGAAGCCCTAGAATCAATAACTTACGCTGAAAACTTCGGCCAACAGGGACGCATTGAGTACCACCTAACTCTCGATATGGCCAAAGAGCTGGCCATGATCGAAAACAACGCCATGGGTCGGCGCGTTAGACGCTACTTCATCCAGCGCGAACGCCAGGCAATTGAGTTGTTACAGCAGCAGGCTACCGAGGTTCAGCCCATCGAGCAGGTGCGCAAGCGCATCAAGGACACCCCCAAGTTACGCTATCTGCTGATTCTCCAAGAGCAAAGCCGCACCCTCGCTAGAGAGCTGGCCCGCTGTGACCACCCGCGTGAGCGATTCAACCTCCATTGCGCTCTTCGCCAAGTGAATAATGCTCTGGGCATCCCTACTGAGCCGCTTGAGCTCTGGGAAAGCAGTCAGCAAACCCCATCCATCTCACATCAATAGCCACTTTTCCTCCCTTTGGGGAGGTTTTAGCAACGATTAAATTAACGGTATAAACTACCGTAGCTGCAGCCTTTCCGGCCTCAAATGCGTATACCGCTTCAGCACATCCCAGCTCTCGTGGAGCGTGAATTGCTGCACCTCCACGATCTCATAGCCCGCCTCGAACAGCCGCGACGTAGCCTCGTGGCGCAAGTCGTGAAAGCGCAGATCCTCGATGCCTTTGGCGGCCGTCGCGGCCCGAAAGCGAGTGCCTATCGATTTAGGGGCATAGGGGAAAATACGCGGCTCGCTTTTGGCCCTTGGCTGCCGCTGAATGATGGCCATCGCCTCATGAGTGAGCTTGAAGCGTTTATGGTTGCCCCACTTCTGGCGTGGGTGCTTGGCGTCACGCACCCAGCAGGTCATGGCCACTTCATCCAGGTCATCCCAAGTGAGTCGGGTAATCTCCTCCTGGCGGCGTGAAGAGGCAATCGCAAAGTCCATGATGTCTTCCATGGGAATGATCGCGCTCGGCCGGATCTTCTGCGAACGCTGGAAGTAGGCGCGAAGCTGCTCGATCTCCTCCAACGTTGGCCGACGATCCCGCGAAGCTGGCCGAGTTATCAGCCCCTTGCTACGCAGCAGCAGCTTGGCCGATTCGAACTCGTTCAGGTCCACCGGCATGCGCCAGGCAGCGACTGCCGTTTTTAAGATGATGCCCAGCCAGGTGATATCTTGCGCGGTGGTCGAAGGCTTTATGCCACTGCGCCGCCGCATCTGGGCGTGGTCGATGATCTGCTCGCTGCTGAGCTCGGTGATCTTGACGCGGGCAATGGGGAAACGCTGCAGCTGCTCGATGGTAGCTCGCTTGCTACGGCCTGCGCCGTCGGCAAATTCATGCAGGTAGCGCTCGATGGCATCGTGTAAAGTAACGCCTTTCCACTTGGCGGTAAGCACGCCACCAGGCGCGGCCAGCTCCAACTCCCGGCGCTTCGCCCACTCCTCAGCCATTGCCTTTCTGGGGAATGTTTTCGACTCTGAGTAGTCTGGTTGCCCACGGCGGGCAATGCGAATTTGCACCAGATATGAGAAACTGCCGTCCTTCTTACGGCGCTTGCGAATCGTTGCCATACTTGCCCCCCTCGATGTACCAAATTCAAAGCGGCTCAAGTACCAGATATGTACCAACGAACCATGTAAAACGCCGCTTAACCACTGTAAATATGAACAGTTATGAATGATACCACAAACGCTCAAACCCGCATGAAGTCTGGCACCGCCCGCCCAGCGCTGGATAGAACTTTCTCCGTCGCCCCCATGATGGACTGGACCACAAGAGACTACCGTGCGTTTGCTCGCACCTTGACCAAGCGTGCGCTGCTGTATACCGAGATGGTGACCACCGGTGCGGTGCTGCACGGCTCCCCGCGTGAGCGCTTTTTGGGGTACAGCGAGGTGGAGCATCCGATTGCCCTGCAGTTGGGGGGTAGCGATGCGGGAGAGTTGGCGGAGTGTGCTGCGATTGCTGAGGCGTGGGGGTATGACGAGGTCAACCTGAACGTGGGCTGCCCCAGTGACCGCGTGCAGAACAACATGATTGGCGCCTGCCTGATGGGCCACCCCGAAAAAGTGGCCGCCGCAGTCAAGGCCATGCAGGCGGCGGTGTCGATTCCGGTGACGGTGAAATGCCGTATTGGTATCGATGACCAGGATGAAGACGCCGATTTGGCGCGGTTCATTGATATCGTGGCTTCGGCAGGCTGCAGCGTGTTTACCGTTCACGCCCGCAAAGCCTGGCTACAGGGGTTATCCCCGAAAGAGAACCGTGACATTCCACCGCTGAACTACCCTCGGGTGCATCGCTTGAAGCAGAGCCACCCCGAGCTGCACATTGGCATCAACGGCGGGATTAAAACCCTGGCCGAGTGCCAGGCGCAGCTGGAGCACGTGGACAGCGTGATGGTAGGCCGTGAGGCGTACCAGAACCCATGGCTACTGGCCGGTGTCGATGAGCAGCTGTTTGGTGAGCCCGGCCCGGCCCGCACGCGCCTGGAAGCGGCCACGGCCTTCCGCCCCTATATCCAGCAGCGCCTGGATGAGGGCGCCAAGCTGAATCATATTACGCGGCATTTGCTGGGGCTGTTCCAGGGCTGCCCGGGCGGGCGCCGGTTCCGCCGTCACCTGTCGGAACACGCCCATAAAGAGGGTGCGGGGTTACGCTTGTTCGATGACGCGCTCGGCCTGGTGAGCGAGCCGGATACCGATACACCGCCAGTGGAAGAGCAAGCAACAAAACAGCCCGTGGCCTGACGGCCAACGGGCTGCTCAAAGCAAACTCCCAGCGAGTCAATCGCTGGGCGTTTTCGTTCAAGAGGCTACTGTTCGCGAACGCCTTGCTCGATGCGCTCCCCCACCTCCTGATCGATATTGCGCCAGTACTCGAACGCCCGGGCCAATACCGGCTCAGAGACGCCTCCCGAGAGATGCCCGACCACATTGGATACCAGCCGCTCGCGCTGAGCATCGTCCATCACGTCGCGCACCAGCGCGTGAGCCTGGCCCCAGTCATCGTCATCTTTTCTGAGCGTGTAGGCCGTCCGTATGAACTGGCCGTCGGTCGACCACACGGCGTCTTCCGGGAAGCGCTGCCCATCTGCCTTGGGGCCACCCTTGCTGTTGGGTGCATAAGTAGGGTCGGTGGCGTGACGAATACGCATTGCGCCCCCTTGGCCATAGCTGTGCACCGGGCATTTGGGCGTATTGACCGGAATGTGCTTGTAGTTCACCCCCAGCCGAGCACGGTGCGCGTCGGCATAGGAGATCGCCCTTGCCAGCAGCATCTTGTCCGGCGACAGCCCCGTCCCCGGCACCATGCTGTTGGGCTCAAAAGCGGCCTGCTCGATTTCACTGTGGAAATCAGTGGGGTTCCTGTCCAGCGTCAGCTTGCCCACCTCGATCAGCGGGTAGTCGTCATGGGGCCAGATCTTGGTCAGGTCGAAAGGGTTGATGCGGTAGGTTTTGGCATCTTCGAAGGGCATGATCTGCATCTTCAAAGTCCAGGTAGGGTGATCCCCCCGCTGAATGGCTTCGAAGAGGTCACGACGGTGGTAGTCGGCATCGCTACCGGCCATCTGGTCGGCCTGCTCCTGGGTCATGCACTTGATGCCCTGGTCGGTCTTGAAGTGATACTTCACCCAAAACCGCTCGCCTGCCTCATTGACCCACATATAGGTATGGCTGGAATAGCCGTTCATGTGCCGCCACGTGGCAGGCACGCCCCGGTCCCCCATCAGCCATGCCACCTGGTGGGCCGACTCGGGCACCAGCGTCCAGAAATCCCACTGCATGTCGTGGTCTCGCAGGCCGTTGTCAGCCCGGCGTTTCTGGGAGTGAATGAAGTGCTGAAACTTCATCGGGTCGCGAACGAAAAACACGGGGGTGTTGTTACCCACCATGTCGAAGTTGCCTTCCTCGGTGTAGAACTTGATGGAAAACCCGCGGGGGTCCCGCCAAGTGTCTGGGCTTCCGCTCTCGCCTGCCACGGTCGAGAAGCGGATCAGCACATCGGTCTTCTTGCCCGGCTGTAGAAAGCCGGCCTTGGTGTACTGGCTGACATCCTGAGTCACTTCAAAATGACCAAACGCCCCGCTGCCTTTGGCATGGGGCTGACGGTCAGGAATCATTTCACGGTTGAAAGCCGCCATCTGCTCCATCAGATAGTGGTCATGCATGACGATGGGACCATCGGCCCCTACCGAAAGCGAGTGCTCGTCGCTGGCAACCGGAATACCGGCTTCATTGGTGGTGGGGTGCTGGTGGCTACTCATGGCGCTTCCTCCTTGTCACATTCGACCAGACGCCGTTGCGTCGTTGGAAATGGCCCACAGCGCACGAGGCATTTCGCCTTTGCGCTGGCTGGCTCCCCCACAGGTATAGTCAACAAGCAGGCATATCGCCATCCATGGCGCCTTAACGTTGGCTATTGAAGCGATCAATATTTGCTATCAAAAAAGCTCAATACAGCGAGTCGGGAGGCGGTTCCAGGCTGGATTGAAAGCTTTCGATGGCCGTCTCGGCTTCTTCTATCTCATCGAAGCGAGCGATGTGATACAGCGCTTCGCCTTCATTGGCCAGCGGCAGGCGGCTCATGCCAATCACGATGCCATCGGCCATGGCCAGCACCTCGCCCTCATCATTGCCGAAGGGGTCCGCTACCTTGCCCAGCACTTCGCCCTTGGCCACGCGCGCCCCCAGGCGCACCTGGGGGCGCAAAATGCCATCGATAGGCGCACGCGCCCAACTGGAGCCATTGGCCAGCTCGGCGGGTGCGGGGGTACGGCGGCGCTGCTCGCCACTCAGCATGCCCAGGCGGCGCATGACCCTGAGAATGCCCTTGACGCCAGGCGCAATCGCCCACTCGTCGAAACGCAGTGCCTCACCGGCTTCATAGGTCAGCACGGGAATGCCCAGGTTCTGGGCATAGTGGCGAAGGCTGCCTTCCCGCAGTTCGGCATTCAGAATGACCGGGGCTCCAAAGGCATCGGCCATGCGCTCTGTTTCGCTGCCAGGGGTCAACTGCGCACGAATTTGCGGCAGGTTGGTGCGATGAATCGCCCCCGTGTGCAGGTCGATGATATGCGTCGCATGATCGACGATCTCATCTCTGAACAGCGCGGCAATACGCCCCCCCAGCGAGCCCTTTTCGCTGCCTGGAAAGCAGCGGTTCAAGTCGCGGCGGTCGGGCAGGTAGCGGGTTTGCTGCAAGAAACCGAACACATTGACCACCGGCACGGCAATCAGCGTTCCGCGCAGGCTGTTGATGGACTTCGAGCGCAGCACGCGCCGCACGATTTCCACGCCGTTGATTTCATCCCCATGGATACCGCCACAGACCAGCATGACCGGCCCCTCTTTGCGACCATGCACCACCTCAACGGGAATATGCAGCGGTGTGTGGGTGTAGAGGCGTGCCACCGGCACATCGATCTGTAACCGTTGGCCGGGCAGTACGGTATGCCCGGCTAGCGTAAAAGGCGCTCGCGCCATGACAACTCCTCGATCAAGCATCGTGCAGTAGCTAAAAGGTTGGAAAACCTGATGTCTGAAAACTCTATTTAGCATTATCCGACATCTTTGTTAACGCACGCTATGAAGTTCTCTGATTAACCATACACTTTTGAATGTAAAAAACCGGCGAGTTCATATAAAATACGCCGCATACGTGTCGAGAGTGAGGTGAGGTTCCATGGCAAGAAAAACCAAAGCGGAGGCTGCGGCAACGCGCGAAGCGCTGCTGGATGCGGCTGAAGAGGTGTTTTTCGAAAAAGGCGTTGCTCGCACCTCGCTTGAGCAGATTGCCCGCCATGCGGGGCTGACCCGCGGTGCCGTCTATTGGCACTTCAAGAACAAGGGCGATCTGTTCATGGCGCTGGTGGAGCGGGTGCGCATGCCCTTCCAGTCATTGATCGATGAAGTCAATAACGCCGACCCACACGTTTCACCGCTGGAAGCCATTCGCCTGGCCTGCCACGCGGGCTTGCAGCGTATCGAACAACCTTCCCATCAGCGTATTCTGTCGATCCTGCTCCATCGCTGTGAATTCTTCAGCGATATCAACCCCATTGCCATGCAGGATGAAATCGGCGAAGAGTGCTTCGACGAAATGCTGCCGGTGTTCCAACTGGCCCAGCAACAGCAGGATATGCGCGAAGATATCAGCCCGGAAACGGCCACCCGCCTGATGCAGTGCGCGCTCGGCGGCCTGTTTCATGATTGGCTGCGCACGCCGGATGCTTTTTCTGTCTCCGAGCGCGGCGCAGAAATCATCGATACGCTGATCCGCATGATGCGCAAGTAACGCGCTACTGCACCGCAGCATTGCATCTATACTACAGGCACCACATGACAGGAGCCGTGTATGGATGCCTTGGAGTTTGTACGCGTACGTGAGCTGGAGATTGCGGTTCGCATCTGGAACCCTGACGCCAAACGAACCCTGATTGCCTGGCACGGGCTGGCTCGCCATGGCGGTGATTTTGCCGCCCTGGCCCGCGAGCTCGGTAGCGAATGGCGCGTACTGGCCCCGGACACCCCAGGGCGCGGCCTATCGAGCTGGTCGCTGTTTCCCGCCCATGACTACCTTTACAGCCACTATGTCACCGTTGCCATCGCGCTGCTGGATCACTACCAGTTGGAACAGGTGGACTGGCTGGGCACCTCCATGGGAGGGCTGCTTGGTATGCTGATCGCCGCCGACGAGCAACACGCAGCGCGCATTGCTCGTCTGGTCCTCAATGACGTTGGGCCTGAGCTCGACAAGGAAGGGCTGATTGCGCTGTCGAGCTACTTTGGCGTCACCCACCGTTTCAACAACTTTGCCAACCTGCAGGCAGAGCTGGTCAAGCACTATGCCAGCTTCGGCATCACCAGCGAAGCGGAGTGGCGCGAGCTGGCGCTCAATAGCGCACGACGCCTGCCCGATGGCAGTTGGACCTACCACTTCGACCCACGCATAGGCGAGCAGTTTATTCACGATACACCACGGGATACCTGGGCCGACTGGGCGAAGATACGCTGCCCGCTCATGGTCATTCGCGGTGAAACCTCTACCCTGCTGGCCGCCGAAACGCTGCCCAAAATGGCCGAGTCACAGCCGTCGTTGGTGACCATGACCGTGCCGGGCTGCGGGCACGCGCCGATGCTCAATGACGCCCAGCAGGTCAAGCCCATACAGCACTTTCTGACGACCCCGTTATCCGCCTCTTCCACGGCAACACCTGCCCAGCCAACTGGCACGTTCAGCCAGTGGCTGGCAGATGTGTGGCGCTACCTGAGAGGCGGTAGATAGGGCTGGTTACGTCGGGTAGCCGTTGGGGTGGTGCTTGTGCTGCAAGCGCAGCTTGTTGAGGCGTACCCGCGTATCCAGGTAGTCCTGCTCCATGACACTGCGGTAGGCCCCTTCACTGGCCAGATATTTGACCAAGACCCGATGCTCACCCGGCTGGGGGCAATCCCCCGCCTTGCAATGCAGGCGCACCACGCTGTTTGGCTCATTGAGCAGCCGAGCAGTGGCACCGCCCTGCTGGTCGCGCTCGGCCACTACCGCCGTGGCGCCAAGCAGGCAACGGCGCTGGAACGGCGGGTAGCGATGCAGCCCACGCTGCAGGGCGTGACACACGGCAGCCGCCAGCGGCGAAGCAACGGCAAAGGAAGCCCACAGCACCAGCACGCCCACGGGCACTCTCAGCATGCCCAGCGGTAGCCAGCGCAGCACCAGCAGCTCGACGGCCAGCGAGATGGCGCCTGCCAATAGAACGAGCAGGCTCAGCGCCAGTGAGGCGGGCACACCCGCAAAGCCCAGCGAGACGAGCGTGCTCGCCATGTGGTCATCGCGCAGGCTATCGCGTTCGAACAGCTCCAACGGCGCCAGTCGCAACAACACCAGGAGCCAATAGAGAATGCCCAGTATCAGCAGCAGGGCAAAGACGATGGTAGGAAACTGCAGAGCAGCAGACATGAAGGTTTGCATGGCGTGTTCTCCTCCGGGCAAGTTGCCCGGTCTTGTTCTCGCCTGAGCCTATTGTCGACCATTATTGTGCTACTCAGGCTAAAACGATGGTCACTTTCAGCTTAGCTCATCTTAGCCATGTCAGTAGCTCGGGCATTGACCCGTGTCAGCCTTTGGCCCGACGCCCACAAAAAACGGGCACCCCGTGGGGTGCCCGTCTGGTGGATCGCTGGCGATCAGGTCAGGTCTGATCGTGACCCAGCGCCGCCTGCTCATCCTCCTTGCGCTCAGGATGACGCTTGCGGTAGAGCCAGTCAGAAACAGTGGCAATCATGGCGTAGAAGCTGGGAATGAACAGGCTGCCCAGAATAGCGACGGACGCCATGCCCACGGCCACCGTGGTGCCGATATGGTGGCTACTGACATCACTGGCCCCGGTGGCCAAGGCCAGCGGCAGCGTACCAAAGATGAACGCCAGCGAGGTCATGACGATGGGCCGGAAGCGCAGCTCGGCCGCCGTGATCGCGGCTTCACGAATCGTCTTGCCCTGCTCTTTACGCTGCAGCTCGGCAAACTCGACGATCAGGATCGCGTTCTTGGCCGCCAGCCCCACGACCACCAGCATACCGATTTGCACGTAGACACTGGTATCCAGCCCGCGCAGCACGATACCGCCAATCCCCCCGAGGAAGGCAAACGGAGTGGCCGTCAAGACTGCCAGCGGCAAGGACCAGCTCTCGTACTGGGCTGCCAGGATCAGGAACACCATCAGGATACCGAACACGATGGCCAGCATGGCGGTATTGCCCAGATTGGCCTCCTGATACGCGGTACCAGTCCAGCCCATGCCCCAGTTCGGCCCCAGCGTTTCCAGCACGACTTCTTCCATGGCCGCGATGGCTTGTGCCGAGCTGTAGCCCGGAGCCGCCCCGCCCTGGAACTGCGCCCCGGTGTACACCCCGAAGCGTGACACTACCGAAGGCCCTACCTGGCGCTCCAGCGTCACGAACTCGGATAACGGAATGCGCTCACCGTTGCCGCCCCGCACGTAGACATTGTTGATGTCTTCGGGGGTCTTGCGGAACTCGTCCTCGTTCTGCAGATACACCTGGAAGTTACGGTTCTGGTAGCTGAAGAAGTTGACGAAGCCATTACCAAAGGTATTGGAAAGTGCCGAAGAGATATTCTCCAGGGCCACCCCGTAGCTCAACGCTTTCTGCTGGTCGATCTCCGCCCGGAACGAGGGAACGTTCACGTTGAACGTGGAGAATACTTGATTCAGCGCAGGGTGCTGGTTCGCCGCCCCCATGATCTGCAGCGATGCCTCATACAGCTCACGGGGCGATGCGCCGTCGAAGGATTGCAGGTAGCCGGTAAAGCCCCCAGTGGTCGACAGCCCCATGATGGGCGGTACGTTGAAGGCCATGGCCGAACCACCGTCAATGCTGGCACCCAGCTGCATGATACGGCCCACCAGCTCGTTGGCGGTCAGGTCGCGCTCCGACCAGGGCTGCATGTTGACGAACATGATCCCGCGTGCGGTGTTCACCGCGCTGGACAGAATGTCATACCCTGCCACCGCCGAGGAGTACTGCACGCCAGGGATATCTTCAATGGCAGCACTTAGCTCGGCCATGTAGTTCTGGGTACGATCCAGCGAGGCGGCGTCCGGCAGCGACACGCTGACCAGCACGATCCCCTGGTCCGTTTCGGGCACCAGCGTGGAGGGCGTATTGGCATACAGCCAGTAAGAGCCCGCCCCGACAGCCACGGTCAGCGCCAGCGCCAGCACCCAGAAGCGCACCAGCTTCTTCACGAACCACATGTATAGCGCCGTGAAGCCTGCAAAGAAACGATCGAACAGGCGCAGCGGCGTGGTAATGGCTCGCTTGAAAGCGGACTGACGGGTCTTGTGCAGGTTGTGCTTGATGAAGATCGCGGACAGCGCCGGGGTGAAGGTCAGTGCCATCAGCGCCGACAACGCCACCGAGATCGCCACGGTAATCGCGAACTGCTGGTAGATCTGGCCCGTGAAGCCGCCCATGAAGGCCACCGGCACGAACACCGCCGCCATGATCAGCGACGTGGCGATGACCGGCCCGCCGACCTCTTTCATGGCGCGAATGGTGGCATCGCGAACGCTGATATCGTCCTCTTCGCTGAGCACCCGCTCGACGTTCTCCACCACCAGAATCGCGTCATCCACCACGATACCGATCGACAGCACCAGCGCGAACAGCGTCAACAGGTTGATCGAAAAGTCGAACAGGTAGAAGCCGGCAAAGGTACCAATCACCGAGACCGGCACCACCGACATGGCGATGACCGTAAAGCGCCAGTTCTGCAGGAAGATGAACAGAATCACGATAACGATCAGGAACGCTTCGATGAACGTCTTGAGCACCGTCTCGACGGACGCATCGATGAACAGCGTCGTATCGTAAGGCGTCACGTACTCGAGCCCTGGCGGGAAGCGTTCAGCCAGATCTTCCATGGTCGCCCGAACCGAGTTGGCCGTCTCCAGCGCGTTGGCGCCCGGCTGCTGGTTGATGATGATGGGTGTCATGGTCGCGCCGTTCAACCGCGCATCCACGCCGTAGAAAGAGGCACCCAGCTCGATCCGTGCCACGTCTTCCAGGCGCAGCGAAGAGCCATCGGCATTGGTGCGCAGGAAGATGTTACGGAAATCATCCGGGCTGGAAAGACGCCCGCCAGCGGTAATGGTGTAGGTATAGGCACGCGGCTCGCTCTGGGGCGTCGCGGCAAGATTACCGGCCGGAATTTCGGTGTTCTGAGCGCGAATGGCACTGGCCACTTCGCTCGGGGTCAGGTCGTACTGGGCCAGCTTGTCGGGATCCATCCAGATCCGCATGGCAAACTCGCCGCCCCCCAGCACCTCGGCGTTGCCCACGCCAGGCACCTGGCGCAGCTCATCGAGAATGTTGAGGGTGGCATAGTTCTGCATGTAAACGTTGTTGTAGTCACCGCTGGGCGAGGTCAGCGCGACCAGCATCAGAATGGAGTCGGAACGCAGCTCCACGGTGACACCCTGAGACTGAACGGCCTCTGGCAACTGGGACAAGGCCCCCTGCACGCGGTTGTTGACGTTGATGGTGTTGATATCACCATCGGTGCCGATGTTGAACGCCACGCTCAGGCTCATCAGGCCGTTGTCGGCGCTGTTGGAGGTCATGTACAGCATGTCTTCCACGCCGTTGATGGCTTCCGCCAGGGGCGCGGCCACGGTCTGTGCCACGGTCTCCGCATCGGCACCAGGGAACTGCGCCTGTACCGAGACCGTGGGCGGCACCACGCTGGGATACTGCTCGATGGGCAGTATCCGCATCGCCATCGCGCCTACCAGCGTCAGGATAATCGCCAGCACCGTGGCGAATATCGGACGACTGATAAAGAAGTTAGAGAAATTCATTATTGAGCACCCTCTTCCCCTTCCGCGGGCGCATCACCGGCGCCTTCGGACATCTCGGCAGCCGCTTCGGCCTGCTCCTGCTGCTCCTGCGCTTCGGCTTCTTCCACGTCATCGACCAGCTGTTCTGCATCGCCATCGAAACGCACCGGGTCGATCTCCATGCCCGGCTCGATACCCGCCGGGTCACCTACCACAACGCGCTCGCCAGGCTCCAGGCCATCCAGGATGATCTGCCAGGGGCCAGCCACATCGCCCAGTTGAACCGTCCGCTCACGCGCCTTGCTTTCGTCGTCCAGCACGAAGACACGAGGGCCCATCAACCCTTGGGTAACGGCAATTTCAGGCACCGCCATGACGTCGAAGCGCTTCAGGCCTTCAAGGCGTACGCGCACGAACTGGCCCGGCAGTACTTCCCCGTCAGGATTGTCGAACGTGGCCGATGCTTGCACCGTACTGGTGCCGGTATCCACACGGGAACCGAGGAAATTCAGGCGGCCCGCCAGCTCACCACCAGCGCTACCCGCTAACCCGGGCACGCTGAGATGGGCGGTAATGGAGGACATGTCACCGGCGCTGTCGGCCAACTGACGACGCAGCTCAAAGGCATCACGCTGGGGTAGCTGAAAGCGCACTTCCAGCGGGTCCAGGGGCGTGATGGTGGCCAGCTCAGTGCCTGACGTGACCAGGTTGCCCACGTTGATCTGGCTCAAGCTGATCATGCCCGAAACGGGCGCGGTGACGTTGGAGTAGCCCAGGTCCAGATTGGCACTGGTGAGTGCGGCTTCCGCCTGTGCCACGCTGGCCTGCGCAACCCGCTGCTCTGCCAGCGCCTGGTCGTACTGCTGGCGGCTGACCGAGTTCTGGCTCAGCAGCTGCTCGAAACGCTGCGCATCCCGCTGGGCGCGTGCCAGCTCTGCCCGGGCGCTCTGCAGGTCTGCTTCACGCTGGTTCACCGTGGCCTGGTACAAGTCCGGCTCGATGGTGTAGAGGCGATCTCCCTCCTCGACCATTTGCCCGGGTTCGAAATGTCGCTCTTCCAGAAAGCCGTTGACCCGCGCCACCAGCGTGACTTCACTGTCGCTACGCAGCAGCGAAGGATAGGATTTGTTGAGCGGAATGTCCTGACGGCTTACTTCAGCGACTTCCACCGCGTGGGGTGGCGCTTCCTGCTGCTGGCCCTGCTGCTCCTGGGACGGCTGTTCCTGGCCACAAGCGGTCAGCGCCAGCACGGCGATCAGCGTCACCAGGCTCGCCCGGGTGGAGTGCATCACTCTTTTCATGCGTCGAATTCCCATTCATTTTTTCTGTACGTTGACGGATCGCAGGCGTGCCCCCATTGGCCGCGCTCAGGCGCCTGGGGTAGGAGGAGCACCAATGTCCATCGCGCGCTGGTAAGTATCAGGCGCGTTGCTTTCAGGCAGGGTGAAGTTGACGCTGTCACCGGTCAGCCAGGCATTGACTTCCTCGATGGCCGCCACGTCCAGCATGCCCGACTGCTGGCGCAGCGACATCAGATTCACCACGTAGTCGTAGCGCGCTTCGGCGTAGCTGGCGATGGCGTTATAGAGGTTCTGCTCGGCATTCAGCACATCGACGATATTGCGGGTACCCACCTCGTAGCCTGCGCGCGTCGCTTCCAGAGCGCTGCGGGTAGACACGATGGCCTGGCGGCGAGCATCCACGGTTTCCACGTTATTGCTGACCTGGGTGTACAGCGAGCGCACCTGTTGAATCGTGGTGCGGCGCTGGGACTCGAAGTCGTACTGGCTACTTTCGAGCTGGAAGGTGCCCTGGCGAATACGCGCACTGGTGCTGCCACCGGTGTAAATCGGCAGGTTGGCGGAAACGCCTACCTGGCTAGAAGAGTTGTAGCCACTGACCACATCGCTGTCGCTTTCCGAGTATTGATAGTTGGCGAACGCCTGCACGGTGGGTAGACGCCCTGCCCGGGCGATTTCCACACCGGCCCGAGACAGTTCGATACCTGCCCGCTGGGCCAGTACCTGCGGGTTGCGCTCCAGTGCCTGGTCGACCCAATAGTCACGGTCGGTGGGCGCAGGGAGCGCAATCGGCATGGCGTCACCCAAGGCATCGATGTTGGCGTAACGCTGCCCGGTCAACTGCTCCAGCGCTTCGAACGCCACTTGCAGGCTGCTCTCGGCGGCAATGCGGTCGGCCCGAGACTGGTCGAAGCTGGCCCGCGCCTCTTCCACTTCGGTAATCGCAATCAGCCCGACCTCGAACTGCTCGCGGGCCTGTTCCAGTTGGCGGCCAATGGCGCGCTCTTGCGCCTGACGCGCTTCCAGAACCTCATGGGCACGCAGAATATCGAAGTAGGCGCTGACCACGTCGATGAGCAGCTGCTGTTCCGTCGCGGCCAAAAGGTAGACCTGCTGATCGATCTGGCGCTCGGCCTGGTTGAGCTCCTGGCGCGTCACGGCATTGAACAGCGCCTGGGTCGCTTCCAACGACAGCGATGCGGTGTTGTAACGGTCATCGCTGACCCCCACCGCGGCCTGGTCGGCACCCACGCCGACGCCCGCCCCCCGCGCAGAACCCTGGCTTTCGTACTGCTGGTTGTGCACGACACTACCGGAGGCATTCACCTGAGGCAGCAAGCCGCCGCGCGCCACGTCCCGGCCCGCTTCCACGCCAGAAAATTCGGCGCGTGCCGAGGCAAGGGCAGCGTTGTTGTTCAACGCATCGCGGGTGATGGTGACCAGGTCGGCCGCTTGGGCAGGCAGAATGAAGGAGGAGGTCAGCACGGCCAGTAGCAAGGGGCGTAAAGGGGCATTGACTGCCCAGTGTGCTAGTCGCATGGGATTGCCTCTAGGTGTCAACGTTGGAAGACGCGCAGCGCCAGTCTGAAAGAGTGGGCATTATAGTTACATTCATGTATGTATGCTAGCCTTGAACTTGGCGAATTTGTGTGTACAAAGTGCCTGCCCAGCCCAGCACCTTTTACCTTAGTCCAATGCACCGTTGGCAGGGGGCTTTTTACATTCACGACGCCTGAATCGACGCGGGTCGATGCCCCACTTTTGCAGCCGGGAGGCCAGCGTCGTCGGTTTGACGCCCAATAGCTCCGCCGCCCCGCCCGCGCCAGAGATCTTGCCCTGTGTCGCTGCCAGCGCCTTCAGCACGTTGTCCCGCTGGTGCTGCTGTAGCGCCTGTTCGGTCATCGGTGTCTCGGCAAGAGGCTCGGCGCCCTTGTCACGCTCCTCCATGACCTGCCCCGGCACACTGGGCTCCGGCGGCAACAGGTCGTCGAAGCAGAGCCGGCGGTCCTGGGTCACGATCACCTGTCGTTCGATGACGTTTTCGAGCTCGCGGATATTGCCAGGCCATGGATAGCGGGTCAGCAGCTCCAATTGGGCGGGAGGAATACGCACGCCCGGCTTGTTGAACTTCAAGCAGGCGCGGTGCAGAAAATGTCGCGCCAGCAAGGGCACGTCCTCGATGCGCTTGCGCAGCGGCACTGAATCGATGGGAAACACGTTGAGCCGGAAATAGAGATCCTCTCGGAAATGCCCGGCGTCGATCATCTCTTTCAAATCACGGTTAGTGGCCGCAATCACGCGCACGTCCACCTCGCGGGTGCGGTTGTCCCCCACTCGCTCGAACTGCTGATCCTGCAATACGCGCAGCAGCTTGCTCTGCAGCTCCAGCGGAATTTCTCCTACCTCGTCAAGAAACAGCGTGCCGCCGTGGGCCAGCTCGAAACGCCCCGGACGATCCTGCATCGCCCCGGTAAAGGCCCCTTTGACATGGCCAAAGAACTCACTTTCGAACAGATCTCGCGGTATGGCGGCACAGTTGACCCGAATCAGCGGCCGGTCGCTGCGCCCACTCCCGGCATGAATGGCCCTGGCGATCAGCTCCTTGCCCGTGCCGGACTCACCGCTGATCAAGACGTTGGCCCCGGTCGGCGCCACCATGGCAATCTGCTGGATCAATTTGGCCACCGCCGGGCTGTTGCCCACGATATTGCGGTGATTGACCTCTGCCTTGATCTCCTCCTGTAGGTATTCGTTCTCTAGCTCCAGCCGCCGCTTCAGCGACTCGACCTCCTCCAGGGCATCGCGCAGCTGCTGCTCTGCCCGTTTGCGTTCGCGGATATCGCGAAACAGCACCACGGCCCCCACCAGCCGCCCCATTTCGAAAATGGGGGTGCTCGTATACTCGACGGGAATCGCCTCACCGTTCTTGTGCCAGAACACTTCATCGTCGACGTGGTGCACCTGGCCATCGCTGAACGAGGCATGAATGGGGCACTGCTGCACCGGGAAATGCGAGCCATCGGCATGGGTATGGTGAAACATCAAATGCGCATCGTGGCCCACCATATCCTCGGTGCTCCAGCCCAGAATGCGCTCGGCCGCTGGATTGACGAAAGTGGTTCTGCCCTGCGCATCCAGCCCGTAGATGCCCTCTCCGGCAGCGCTGAGAATCAGCTGGTTCTGCCTTTCGATTCGCTCGAACACCTGCTCGACGCGCTGCCACCCTACATCCCCCTGGCGATGCTGACGCCCCAGCTCGGCCCGGGCGCGCCGCTGCTCGGCCTTCTGCCGGTCGATCAGGGTCAACAACAGTCGCGGGGTGTCCGGCAAACGCTCACCGAAGACTTCTACCCGGCGTGGCTGACGCACGCTGTCCAGCACCACCAGGTCATCCGACCACGCCTGCCCGGTAGTCAATACCTCATCGGTAAAGCTGACCCACAGCGGCAAGGAGGCACTCAACCGATGGCTGAATGGAGACGCCCGCCAATCGCCCTCTTCCAGCATCAACAGTTGGCAGGCCGCCGCATTGGCAGCCACCAGCTCATCGGCCAGCGGGTCGATCACCAGCATGGCCAGCGGGGCATGGCTGGCCATGAGCTTGAGCGACGGCTCGCTCATCAACAGCTCGGTCGTCATGGGCATGGGGGGCATCTGCATCTCCTGGCGATGGCGGCGACATACCCACTACCCATACAAACAGCGGGCCAATAACGATATTTCGTCATTTAAACAACGAAATATCGTTATTAACGAAAAATCGTTGTTTTCAAGCATGGCCTCCAAGATTCCACCAAACACCACAACTCATTGAATTTATGAATCTTTAAACAAAACGGACGGTTGTGGCACACAAGTCGCACTATCAAAACAGTGCCGCAACGCTCTGTTTCGCACCAAGACGGCGCAGCTAGAAGCCCATTTGCTCCTGAGAGGTGAACGCCCATGAAAGAGAACAATGACCACAGCAGTCTCGGCAACCCTTTCGATCACCGTCAATCGCTGATCCATGGCCGCCAGTGTGATTGCCACCAGTGCCACCCTGCCCGCCCCAGCGTATCTTCCCATCAGGCCACCTTGGCCAGTGGCGAAGCGCCGCCCAGCAATGCCGAACAGATCATGGACCGAGTCGTGGAGAGCGCGCTGGTTCGTGGCATCTTTGGCCATAGCGACATGCACCGCCGGCAATTCATGAAGCTGGTGGGTGGCGGCACCGCGGCGGCAGCCCTGGCCACATTGCTGCCCATGGAGTCGATCAAGGCGGCGGTCAAGGAGAGCTTGGGCCCGCTGGAGAAAACCGAGCTGGACATCGGCTTCATTCCGATCACCTGCGCCACGCCCATCATCATGGCCCACCCCATGGGGTTCTATGAGCGTTACGGCCTGAACGTCAATGTGATCAAGACCGCGGGCTGGGCGCTGATTCGCGATAACTCGCTGAACGACCGGTACGATGCCGCCCACATGCTCTCCCCCATGCCGCTGGCCATGAGCCTGGGGGCAGGCTCGACCCAGCGGGCCTTCGTGACGCCTGCCATCGAGAACGTCAATGGGCAAGCCATCGTGCTGCACAACGACCACCAGGACAAGCGTGACCCGCAGCAGTGGAAAGGCTTCACCTTCGGCGTGCCCTTCGAATACTCCATGCACAACTTCCTGCTGCGCTACTACGTGGCCGAGCATGGCCTGGACCCGGATCAGGACATTCAGATTCGCGTCATTCCGCCCCCCGAAATGGTCGCCAACCTGCGCGCGGGCAACATCGATGGGTTTCTCTCCCCCGACCCGTTCAATCAGCGCGCCGTGTTCGAGCGCATCGGCTTCATTCATCTGCTCACCAAGGAGATCTGGGACGGCCACCCGTGCTGCGCCTTTGCCACTAGCGCTCGCTTTGCCCAGCAAAACCCCAACACCTACGGCGCGCTGCTGCGGGCGATCATCGATGCCACCCAATACTCCTCCGACCCGGCCAACCGTTCGGAAATCGCCGAGGCCATTGCCCCGACCAACTACCTGAACCAGCCGGTCACGGTGATCGAGCAGGTGCTGACAGGGCGCTTTGCCGATGGCCTGGGCAATGTTCAGAACGTGCCGGACCGGATCGACTTCGACCCCTTCCCCTGGCAATCCATGGCCGTCTGGATCCTGACCCAGATGAAGCGCTGGGGCTACATCGAGGGCAGCGTCGATTATCAGCAGATTGCCCGGGATGTCTTTTTGGCCAGCGAAGCACGCACGGTGATGAACGAGCTGGGCTACGACGCCCCCGAAGAGACCTCGCGCAACTACCAGATCATGGGCAAGACCTTCGACTACACCGACCCCGAAGGGTATCTGGCCAGCTTTGATATCCGCAGGAGCTAATCATGGACCGTACCACCACCGACTGGAACATCAGCCTGAATGCACGGGCTGCCTTGTTGGCCTTCGTCCTGCTCGCCGTACTGCTGGGGCTGTGGGAAGGACTCGACCGCTCGCCGCTGCTGGGCGGCACGGAAGAGCTGAGCGAATACGAGCTGCTGCTGGGCGGGGCCGATGAAACGGCCCGTGTCCCCCCGCCGTCGGCGATTTTCGAGCGGGCCTGGGAGCAGCTTTCCAACCCTTTTTATGATGCAGGCCCCAACGACAAGGGGATCGGCATTCAACTGGGTTACTCCCTCTACCGCGTGCTCAGCGGCTATCTCATGGCCGCCGTGGTGGCCATCCCCATCGGCTTTCTGATTGGCATGTCACCGCTGGCGTATAAAGCGCTCAACCCGTTCATTCAGGTCTTGCGGCCGATTTCTCCCTTGGCCTGGATGCCTCTGGCGCTGTTCATCATTCGGGATGCCGAAGCCTCGGCCATCTTCGTGATCTTTATCTGTTCCATTTGGCCGATGCTGCTCAATACCGCCTTTGGCGTGGCTGGCGTGCGCAGCGACTGGGTGAACGTGGCACGCACCCATGAACTGTCGCCGCTGCAAACGGCCTTCAAGGTCATTTTGCCCGCCGCGGCCCCGACCATTCTGACCGGCATGCGCATCTCCATCGGTATTGCCTGGCTGGTCATCGTCGCCGCAGAAATGCTCGTGGGTGGTACCGGCATCGGCTACTACGTCTGGAACGAGTGGAACAACCTGGACCTGACCAGCGTGATCTTTTCCATCCTGATGATTGGCGTCGTCGGCATGCTGCTGGATATGTCGCTGGGCTATGTCGCCCGTTTCGTCACCTACGCCGAATAAGGAGCCTGTCATGAGTCATGCCTTTGTAGAGGTGCAGAAGGCCGCCAAACGCTTCCCCGGCGCTGGCAAGGACGCTGCACCGCTCACGGTCTTCGAAGACATCAGCTTTCAGCTCAAGAAGGGCGAGTTCGTCTGCATCATCGGCCACTCCGGCTGTGGCAAATCCACCATCATGAATGCGCTGGCCGGGCTGGATCAGTTCTCCGAAGGCTCCATGGTCATGGATGGCAAGGAGATCCATGGGCCGAGTCTCGAACGTGGCGTGGTGTTTCAAAACTACAGCCTGTTGCCCTGGCTCACCGCGCTGGACAACGTGCGCTTTGGCGTACGTGCCCGCTGGCCCGCCTGGAGCGAGCACGAGATCACCGAACACAGCATGAAATACCTGACCTTGGTGGGTTTGAAAGAAGTGGTCGGCCGCAAGCCCGCCCAGCTTTCTGGCGGCATGCGCCAGCGGGTCAGCATCGCGCGTGCGTTTGCCACCAAGCCCAAGTTGCTGCTGCTGGATGAGCCCTTTGGGGCCCTGGATGCCCTCACCCGTGGCGTCATCCAGGACGAACTGGTCAAGATCTGGAGCCAGGACCAGCAGACCGTGTTCATGATCACCCACGACGTGGACGAAGCCATTCTGCTGGCCGACCGTATCTTCCTGATGACCAACGGCCCCCAGGCGCGGATTGCCGAAGCGGTCGAAATCGACCTGCCACGGCCGCGCCAGCGGGCGGAGATCGTCAAGCATCCCCACTTTTATACGATTCGCAACTACCTCGTCGACTTCCTGGTAAACCGCTCCAGTGAGCTACGTACCCAGGAATTCGACGGCAAGGGCCTGCGCTACCCCACACCGGTCAACCCCGTGACCCTGGCAGAAGGTAGCGCCACGCCCGTCTCTACTCCGGCACCGACGACGGTGCCGCCCCAAGAAAAGCTGGTCACATTTACTCCCAAGGAGATCCGTCATGGATAAGCTTGAAATGCGTCACACCCTTCTTGCCGCCAAGGCACGCAAGCAAATGAGCTGGGACGAGATTGCCAGCGCGGTCGGCATGTCGCCGGTCTGGGTGGCGTCAGCCTGCTACGGCATGAACAGTGCCAGTGCCGATGTCGCCCATAAACTGTGCGACGTGCTGGAAGTCGATGGCGACGTGGCCACCGCGCTGACCGCCTTCCCCACCAAGGCGTGGGATGAGGCCATTCCCCAGGACCCCTTCATCTACCGCCTGTACGAAGTGGTCGGCGTTTACGGTGAAACCCTCAAGGATGTCGTGCAGGAGAAGTTTGGCGACGGCATCATGAGCGCCATCGACTTCACCATGGAAATGGAAAAGATCGAAGACCCCAAGGGCGACCGCGTGCTGCTCACCCTGAACGGCAAGTTCCTGCCTTATAAATCCTGGTAAGCCGCCTGGGGCCACCCCGCCCTGCAGCCACGTCAGCGCCTGTCGATGAGACAGGCGCTGACGTTATGGTGCATGGAGTGAGCGGCATTTGCAGCAATGGGTATTAAAGCGAGTGACGCTGCGCCAACAGCGCCAAGTAGCGCTGATACGCCTCATGGTACGCGGCCACACGCTGGGGTTCCGGCTCTGCCAGTGAGGCAGCGTCCAGGTGCACCAACCGCTCGCAGAGCGAGGCCAGGCTCACGCCCTCGGGGCCCAGGTCGCACCAGGCTGCCTGAATGGCGGCGCCCAGAGCGGCGGCATCGGTGATCTCGGGGCAGATCACTTGGGTATTGGTCATGTCGGCCACCATTTGCCGCCACACGGGGCTGTTCGCACCGCCGCCGATCAGCCGAATCTGGCGGGTACCCGCGGCCAGTTCTCCCAACAGCTCCAGCCCGTAGCGCAGGCCAAAGGTAGCGCCTTCCATCACCCCACGACACAGGTTGGCCTGGGTCATGTTCACGCTGGTCAAGCCCAGAAAGTCGCCAGAGGCATCCGGCAACATGGGCACCCGTTCCCCGTTGAAGAACGGCAGTACCGTCACGCCTTCGGCGCCAATCGGGGCGCTGGCCACCCGCTCGCCAAAGGCCGCCAGATCCAGCCCGAACAACTCTCGCACACGGGTCGTTGCCGACGTGACGTTCATGGTACAGATCAGCGGCAGCCAGCCACCGTGGCTGGCGCAGAAGTTGGCCACCATGGCGCTGTCGCAGACCACGGGCTCGGGCGAGTAGGCACATACCGTGCCGGAGGTTCCCAGGCTCAAGGTAATCAAGCCACGGGTAATATTGCCGGTGCCAATCGCCCCCATCATGTTGTCGCCACCGCCGGAAGAGACGATCACGCTATCGCTCAGCCCCAGCTCTTGCGCTACCAATGGGCGGACTCGACCAACGGGCTCTCGGGGCTCGATGAGGCGTGGCAGCACGCGCTCAGGGTCGAGT
Organism: Vreelandella hamiltonii; assembly: GCF_014651795.1. NCBI lineage: Bacteria > Pseudomonadati > Pseudomonadota > Gammaproteobacteria > Oceanospirillales > Halomonadaceae > Vreelandella > Vreelandella hamiltonii. Next base: position 262,587 of record NZ_BMXO01000001.1, read on the forward strand.
TCTGGCGCAATGGCGGCGAACACCTCTTTTTGCCAGCGCTGGGTACGGGTGTCGAAATAACCAGTGCCCGAGGCATCGCCTGCCTCGGTGACCCGCTCACCGGTCAGCCAGAAATTCAGGTAGTCATGGGGCAGCAGCAGCGTGGCGATACGCTGATAGGCGTCCGGGTGGTGCTCGCGAAGCCAAGCCACTTTCGAGGCGGTATAACCGGTTTGCAGCACCAGGCCAAGCTTCGCCAGGCAGCCCGCTTCACCGCCCAACGCTTCGACCAGCGCACTGTTTTGCGCGCTGGTTTCGGTATCACACCACAGCTTGGCGGGATACACCGGCACGCCGTCGGCATCGAGAGCCACCATGCCATGCTGTTGACCGGAAACGCCAATGCCGCGTACCTGTCGGGCATCGATGCCCGACCGCTGAATGGCCTCGGAAAACGCCCCCTTGAGCGCCGCCAACCACTCGGCGGGCGACTGCTCGCGGCGGCCGTGTTCGCCTTCGTCCAGGCGGTGCGGGCGGCTGCCTTCCCCCAGGATGACGCCACGCTCCACATCCACCACCACGACCTTGGTACTCTGCGTACCGCAATCCACCCCGATATACATCACACGGTTCCTTTCGACGCGACCAGAGCTTCAAGGGTAGCCCGTGCGCCCCGCTCATGCAGCGACTTCAGCGCCTCCAGGTAGGCATCAAGGAAGCGGGGCTGCTCTGCCAGGTCGCCAAACAGCTCGCGGTTTTCCACGAAGGCCGCCGGGTGGGTGCGGTTATTGGCGGCAATGGCCATCAACGGCTCTCGCAAGCGGTCCACGATCTCGATGGGGTTGCCCTGCTCGTCGACCCCTTCGGCATAGCGTGCCCAGCTGGCCACCACGGCAGCGCTGCGCTGGATCTCGCCGCTCTGGGCAAGCTGCTGGCGAATCACCGGCACCAACCACTTAGGAATACGATCCGAGCTTTCCGCGCACAGCCGCGCCAGGGTGTCTCTGATTTGAGGATTGGCAAAGCGCTCGATCAGCGTCAACTGATAGCTTGCAAGGTCCACCCCCGGCACGGGGGCCAGCGTCGGCGTGCCCTCTTCGCGCATGTACCCCAGCAAGAACTCCACGAACAGCGGGTCCTGGCACACCTCATGGGCGTAGCGATAGCCCGCCAAATAACCAAAATAAGTGAGCGCCTGATGGCTGGCGTTGAGCAGGCGCAGTTTCATCAGTTCGTAGGGCTCGACATCATCGACGACCTGAACACCAACGTTCTCGAACGCCGGGCGACCCAAGGGAAAGTGGTCTTCCAGCACCCATTGGGTAAAGGGCTCGCACACCACGGGCCAGGCGTCTTCAACGCCAAAGCGCTGGGCGAGCTCTTCGATATCCGTAGGCGCGGTCACCGGCGTGATACGGTCCACCATGGCGTTGGGAAACGCCACCTCGGCAGCCAGCCAGTCACCCAGCTCTGCACTGCGGGCGCGGGCGTAGGCGCTGAACATGCGTTTGGCCACGTCGCCGTTGCCCTGAATGTTGTCGCAGGACATCACCGTAAACGGCGCAATGCCCCGTGCCCGGCGGCGCACCAAGGCTTCCACCACAAGGCCAAAGCTGGTGGAGGGGCGCTCTGGATGGGCGAGATCGTCGCGCACCTGGGGGGCGTCCAGGTTGAACTCTCCGCTGACCGGATGAAAGTTGTAGCCACCCTCCGTGACCGTGAGCGACACGATTCTGATGGCGGGGTCCGCCATTGTTTCGATCACCGCGTCGGGGTCCTCCGGGGCAAACAGGTAATCCACCATGCTGCCAATCACCCGGGGCCGATACTCGCCATCGGGGTATTTCACCACCAGGGTGTAGAGGAAATCCTGAGCTGCCAGCACCTGCTGCATGCGCTTGTCGCCGGGCATGACCCCGACCCCCACGATCCCCCACTCCAGCGCTTCGCCCTGGTTCATCAGAGCATCCACGTACATCGCCTGATGAGCACGATGAAAGCCCCCGACCCCGATATGCACGATGCCGGGGGTCAGTGCCTGTCGGTCGTAAGCAGGTCTCTGTACGGCCTGGCCGAAGGCCGCCAGCGTATGGTTATTCAACGAGGTCATGGTCACTCTCCGAGAAGGTGGACAGGGATGGTCGCCAGCGCTGGTCAGGTGACACGCTGCGCGTTTTCACCAGAGCCGCGTTGAGCATGTCTTTCTGGTGGGTTCGCTCCATGGCACCCGCGAGGTCCTGCCCCATGCACAGCCAGCGCTGTATCAGCCGCTCGGCCAGCACGGCATCCTCCACGTCGATGAACAGCGTCCAGTCGAACAGAGAACGCAGCGCTCGCCAGGGCTCCTGGTCGAGCAGCAGATAATTGCCCTCCACGATCACGATGCGATGGTCGGGCGTGATCAAGCGCCCCCCGGCCCTCGCCAGGTCCAGCGGGCGATCGAAAATGGGCACGGCCACCGGACGGTCAGCGCGACGAATACGTGCCAGGTCGTGGCGAAGGCCGTCCACGTCGAACGTATGCGGCGCTCCCTTGAGCGGGAGCTGCTCTTCCCCCAGGACAGCGTTATCGAAGTGATAGCCATCCATGGGCACGACCGCTGCCACCCCTGGCTGGCGCTGATTGAGCGCATCGCACAGCAGGACACTCCCATAAGACTTGCCAGCACCAGGTGGCCCGGCCAGGGCAACCATATAGCGCGCTTGGCCTTGCGCGGCATCCAGCAGCTGGTGGCTCAACGAAACAACATCAGGGCTCATTGGCATCTCAACTCATCCAGTTGCCGCCATCGACGTTGAGCGTCTGGGCGACAACGTAATCGCTATCTTGGCTAGCCAGGAAAACAGCGGCTCCCGTGTGGTCTTCCGGCACTCCCATGCGGCCATAGGGCACGGCTTCACCCACCAACCGTTTCTTCTCTCCCAGCGGGCGGTGCTCGTAGCGGGCAAACAGCGCATCGACCTCTTGCCACATCGGCGTATCCACCACGCCAGGGGCTATGCCATTGACGTTGATGCGATGTTTGATCAAATCGAGCCCGCAGGATTGGGTCAGGCTGATCACGGCGGCTTTGCTGGCGCAGTAAACGCTCACCAGGGGCTCGCCTCGTCTGCCCGCCTGCGAGGCCATGTTGATGATCTTTCCACCCTGCCCCTGGGCCACCATGGCGCGAGCCACGGCCTGCAAGGTGAAAAACATGCCTTTGGTGTTCACCGCGAACTGTTTGTCGAAGCTGGCTTCGGTGACCTCCAGCACGGGCGCCATGTCGAAGACCGCGGCGTTGTTGACCAGAATGTCGATACCGCCAAAGCGCTCGAAGACCTTGCTCACCATGGCGTCGATGGACGCCTGATCGCATACGTTCAGCACCACGCCCATCACCCGTTCGGCGTCGGTATCCTGCTGGAGCGTGATGAGCGCTTCGTCGACGGCCCGGGCATCGATGTCGGCCACCACGACGCTGGCTCCTTCCAGAAGATAGCGCCGAGCGATGGCCAGCCCGATCCCCCGAGCGCCGCCGGTAATCACGGCCCGTTTATCGCGTAGTTTCATTGTGATCGTGTCCTTGCAGGTAGAGTTGCCACTCATCGACCAAGGCGTGCAGCCCACGCATGTGCAGCAGGATTCGCCAGGCGCCAGCGGCCAGCAGTCGCGCATGTTGGCGGTCATCCACATGGCTGGCACCGACAAAGCCAATCACCTGCATGCCTGCCGCCCGGGCAGCCGTCACTCCGGCCACGCTATCCTCCACCACCAGGCACTGCTCAGGAGGGCAGCCAAGCCTGCTCGCGGCCAGGTGATAAATGGCCGGGTCTGGTTTCGGGTGGTCGACCTGCTCGGCGGTGAAGATGGGCACGTCTCCCAATACGTCGGCCAATCGCGTGGTCGCCAGGGAGGCCTCCACACGGCGACGACGGCTGTTGGAAACGATGGCCTTGGGCAGACTGATGCCACTTACCGCTCGGTGCACACCCTCGATGGCGGTCAGCTCACGCAGCAGCCGCGACTCGATGGCTTCATCCACCTGCTCAGATGCATCCGCTGGCAGCGCATGGCGGCTCTGCTGCTCGAGATGGTGCAGAATATCGGCCGTCGTCATGCCCAGGGCTTGCCCCAGCAGCGTCGGTATATCCAGGTCTGGCAGCCAGTGGGTCAGGTAGGTTTCCAGGGTCTGCTCGGCGAGAAACTCGCTGTCCACCAGAACACCGTCACAATCAAAGATCAGTGTCTTCATGCGTGCCCTCCGGGTAGCTCTGGCTCGCTGGCGGCACGGTTGTCCTGGCGTGTCAGGCTGGCCAACGGATGGCGAGAAAGGCTCTCCAGTGCCAGGCCTTGGGCGTCGAAGAGATGCGCGCGCTGCGCATCGAAACCGAACGTCACGGTATCGTTCACACGGTAGGCCACGTCACCGTCGGCCATGATCGTGATCAGCAGCTCGCCCATTTGCACGTACAGCGAGGTTTGCCCACCCAGCCGCTCCAGCACCTTGATTTGGCCACTCAAAGGGCCGTTTTCATCCAACTGCAGATGCTCCGGGCGAATGCCCAGCTCCAGCGCTTCGTCGCTGGCGAGCCGTTCACCTGCTACGGGAATGGTGCAGAGTCTCCCACCAGGCAGGCGCACGGTGACACCATCATCGCCAAGGGAGCGCTGCTCGACGCTGAAGAAATTCATCTTGGGCGAACCAATGAAACCTGCCACGAACCGGTTACGCGGGTGGTGGTAGAGCGCCATGGGCGAGCCTACCTGCTCTACCACGCCATCGTGGAGCACGACGATTTTATCGGCCATGGTCATGGCCTCTATCTGGTCGTGGGTGACGTAAATCATCGTCGCGTCCAGCTCTTCGTGCAGCCGCGCCAGCTCGATACGCATCTGCACCCGCAGCGCCGCATCCAGATTGGAGAGCGGCTCGTCGAACAGGAAGATGCTGGGATTGCGCACGATGGCGCGACCAATGGCGACCCGCTGGCGCTGGCCGCCCGAGAGCGCTTTGGGCTTGCGGTCCAGCAGCGGTTCGAGCTGCAGGATCCGAGCGGCTTCCAGCACCTTGGCGCGGCGCTCCTCTTTGGGTACCCCGGCCAGGCGCATGCTGAAGCCCATGTTGCCCTCGACGGTCATGTGCGGGTAAAGCGCATAGCTTTGAAACACCATGGCCAACCCTCGGTCGGCGGGGCCCACCTCGTTCATGCGCTGGCCATCGATGAGAATATCGCCGTCACTGGCGCTTTCCAGCCCGGCGATCATGCGCATCAGCGTGGATTTGCCGCAGCCGGAAGGCCCCACGAACACGACGAACTCACGATCATTGACATCGAGGTCGATGCCCTTGATGACCTGGGTGTCGCCAAACTGCTTGGTGATGTTTTTCAGTTGCAAGGTTGCCATGGAAAATTCCTTTACTTGACGGCACCAAAGGTCAGGCCGCGCACCATCTGTTTTTGGGTCATCCAGCCGAGCATCAGGATGGGCGCAATGGCCATGGTGGACGCCGCCGACAGCTTGGCCCAGAACAACCCTTCAGGGCTCGAGAAGGAGGCAATGTAAGCGGTCAACGGTGCCGCTTTCGACGAGGTGAGATTGAGACTCCAGAACGCCTCGTTCCAGCTCAGGATCACCGACAGCAGCCCGGTAGAAGCGATGCCCGGCAAGGTAAGCGGCAGCAGCAGGAAAAATACCTCTTGAAGGGTAGAGGCGCCGTCCATACGGCCCGCTTCGAGGATGTCCTTGGGCATGTCCTTGAAGAAGGTGTAAAGCATCCACACCACGATGGGCAGGTTCATCAGGGTGTAGATGATGATCAGCCCGGTACGGGTATCCAGCAGTCCGACATCGCGGAAAATCAGGTAGATAGGTACCAGAACCCCCACCGGAGGTAGCATCTTGGTAGAGAGCATCCACAGCAGCGTGCCTTTGGTACGTTGGGTGGGCAAGAAGGCCATGGCGTAAGCCGAGGGAATGGCAATCAGCAAGGCTAAAAACGTGGAGCCAAACGCGACGGCCACGCTGTTCAAGGCAAAGCGGGCATAGCCCGAGCGGGCCTGAACGGCCTGGTAACTTTCGAGCGTAGGCGAAAAAATAAAGCTGGGGTCGGCGATCGCCGCCGTTTCGGTTTTGAATCCGGTCAGCACCATCCACAGGATGGGAAAAAAGATCACCAAGGCCACGGACCAGCCCAGCAGGGTCAGCAGTAGCTGCCGCAGCGGTAACGAACGTGCGTTGGCGGAGGCGTTACGATGCAGGGTCATACAGAGACTCCCAAGGCCCAAAGAGCCGACGTTAATCTTCCAGGTTTCTGGCAACCATTCGGACGAGGAAGATGGCGACGATATTGGCGAGAATGATGGCGATCACCCCACCCGCCGAGGCCATGCCCACATCGAAATCCAACAGCGCCTGGATGTAGATCAAATACGCCAGGTTGGTGGTAGCAAGTCCCGGCCCACCCGAGGTAGTGACAAAGATCTCGGCAAAAATCGTCAGCAGGAAGATCATCTCGATCATGATCACCACGCTGATGGCACGCTTGAGGTGCGGCAGCGTGATGAAGAAGAAAATCGCCAGCGGCCCCGCTCCGTCCATGCGTGCGGCTTCCACCTGATCTTCGTCCAGCGACTGCATGGCGGTCAGCAGAATCAGCAGCGCAAACGGCAGCCACTGCCATGAGACGATGATGATGATGGACGTCAGCGGTAGCGCCGAGAACCAGTCCACGACGGGAAGCCCCAGCGATTGCGACAGCCAGGCCAACACCCCATTGGAGGGGTGCATCATCATGTTTTTCCAGACCAGGGCACTGACCGTGGGCATGACGAAGAAAGGAGAAATCGCCAGCACCCGGGCGATGCCCCGCCCGGCAAACTCTTGCTGGAACAGCACCGCCAACAGCGTGCCGCCCACCACTGTGATGGCTAGTACCCAGCCCACCAGCAGCAGCGTGTTGGCCATGGCTTTCCACAGCGCGGGGTCGGTGAGCAGATACTCATAGTTTTCCAGCCCCGCGAAGCCGGTCATTTCCGGCATCAACAGGTTGTAGCGCTGAAAAGAGAACCAGACCGTCATGCCCAAGGGCACGATCATCCAGAGCAGCAGAAGAGTCACTGCGGGCGCCTGAAGCGATAGCGTCCTCAGCCCGCCGACCGTTCGGCCAGAAGCACGTGTTCTATTCATGACAATACCTGCAAAAAACGGTCCCGCCAGGAGCCTGGGCAGCGCCTCCCCCTGGCGGGGCAAGCGCTGCCACCTTCAGGGCTCAGCGTTGGATATAGCCCGCGCGCTGCATGGCGCGCTCGGTAGTCCGCTGAGCGTTATCGAGGGCTTGCGCCACGGAGGTTCCGCCGGTGAGCGCTGACGCGATGGTCTGACCCACCTGAGTACCAATCGACTGGAACTCGGGAATGCCGACGAACTGGACGCCAATATAGGGGTTGGGCTCCAGGCTGGAGTCGGTGGGGTCGGCGTCCTTGATGGCATTCACCACGAAGTCCGCAAAGGGAGCCGCCTCGATGTACTGCGCATTGGCGTAGGTGGACTCACGGGTACCCGGGGGCACGTTGGTCCAGCCGTTGGTCTCACCCACCAGCGCTATGTACTCTTGTGACGTGGCCCAGGTGATGAACGACTGCGCCGCCTCCTTGTGCTCGGAAGAGGCAGGAATAGCCAGTGCCCAGGACCACAGCCAATGCGAGCCTTTGGGCGTTTCGGCAATGGGCGCAGGGGCAAAACCCAGCACGTCGGCGACGTCTGATTCGTTCGCGTCATAGAGCTTGCCAGCAGCCGAAGTGGCATCGACCCACATGGCACAGCTGCCCCGGGAGAAGAGCGCCAGATTTTCGTTGAAGCCGTTGGAGCTGGCGCCAGGCGGCCCGTAATTGCCCAGCAGGTCGACATAAAACGCGACGGCGTCGTTCCAGGCTTCGGAATTGATTTCAGGGTTCCACTGCTCATCGAACCAGCGGCCACCGAAGGTGTTCACCAGCGTCGAGACGAAGGCCATGTTTTCACCCCAGCCCGGCTTGCCACGCAGGCAGATGCCCGCCAACCCCGGCTCGCTGCCGTGCAGTTGCTCGGCCCAGTCGTGCACCTGCTCCCAGGTGGGCTGCTCGGGCATCTCGATACCGGCTTGTTCGAACAGGTCGGTGCGGTAGTACATCATCGAGCTTTCGGCATAGAACGGCAGCGCATGCAGCGTGCCGTCCAGGCTCAGGCCATCGCGCACCGATGCCAGCAAATCGTCTTCGTGGTAGTCGTCGGGCAGGTCCACCAGGGGTTCGAGCCAGCCCCGCTCTGCCCAGATCGGCACTTCATAGGTGCCAATGGTCATCACGTCGAACTGCCCGCCACCAGTGGCAATATCCGTCGTCATGCGCTGGCGCAGCACGTTCTCCTCCAGCACCACCCAGTCCAGAGAGATATCCGGATGCGCCTCCTCGAAGGCACTGGTCAGGCTCTGCATGATGACCATGTCGTTATTGTTCACCGTCGCCACGGTGAGCGTTGTCTGAGCATGGGCGTGCCCCGCTACCGCGATAGCGGCTGCCAGGGTCGTGATGGGCAAGTGTCGCGCAAGACGCATGAGGTTCTCCTTGTGGCAGGTATTGGCATTATTGTTACCTTGATCATATTGATCATCGACCGAACAAATGATCGTACGCAGGCCAAAAAAAAGCAAAGCCTGACCTCTTAGACTTTACGCTAATTCATTCAATGGCTTGCATGTTGCACCTGCACACTCAGCCAGCATCGGATACCGCAAGGATGTGCCTGGCGGCACGCTCATCGGTGATCAGCCCCTTCAGCCAGCCGCCCCGCAGCGCCGCCAGAATGGCAGGCGCCTTGTCCTGGCCACCGGCAATGCCCACCATCAGGTGCTTGCCGAACCGTTCCAGAGGCAGGCTGGTCACCCGCCGTGTGATGGAGCAGTCGATCACCTGCCCGTCGCGGTCCAGGGGCCAGCCCAGCAGCTCACCCACGGCTTCACGTCCCAGCAGCTCGTCCAGCTCGCTCTCGCTGATGAAGTGGTCCTGGAACAAGGTAGCTTGCCGGTCGATGCGCCCGATCCCGATGAAGGCCGCTTCCGACTCCCGGGCCACGTCGGCAATGGCCCTGAACAGCCGCTGGGACAGCATGGCCTCTTTCTCGGCCAACGACTCCGCCACGACCGGGGCGGGCAGTAGAAAACGCTCGCCGCCGGTTTTGTCCGCCAGCACCATGACCGCGTCATAGCGGTTTGCCGAGCCATCACGCGCGACGTTGCCCACCAGCGAGACGAAACGGTGCTGAGGACGCTCCACACGACTCAGCGCCTCCACCGCCGCCCGCACCGAACGGCCCGTGCCCAACGAGAGTGTCAGCGGTTCGCTGCGCTCGACCAACCGCGCGATGCGCTCTGCGCCTGCCACGGCCAGGTAATAGGCAGCCCCTTCCGGTGCCTGCGCATCGGCCGGCACGACATCACAGTAGGTCAGGCCAAACCGTGATCGCAACGCACTGCCCAAGGCCATACAGGTCGAAATGGGGTGATCGATATGCACTTTCACCAGCCCTTCCTGGCGAGCCAACGCCAACAAGCGCTGCACGCCTGGCCTGGAGACTCCCAACTGGATGGCAATGTCGTCCTGGGTCATGCCGCCGACGTAAGACATCCAGGCCGCCCTGGCGGCCTGGTCGAGCTTCACCTCGAATTTATCCATGGAATGCTCGCCACCTCATGCTCAAAAAACGCCATCATACAAAGCTCAAGACAAGACCAGTAGTGTCCTATCCGCTAACATGGGCACCTTGTCAGGCTCCCCGAATAGAGGCTTATTGTCATGTATAAACTCGCTTTTTTTGTTCCTGTCGACCATGTCGAGAGCGTCAAGCGCGCCGTGTTCGACGCGGGTGCGGGGCGTATCGGTGATTATGAGCACGTCTGTTTCCAGACCCGCGGCACCGGCCAGTTTCGGCCGATGGAGGGCGCCGAACCGCATATCGGCCAGGTAGGCACCCTGGAGCGGGTGGAAGAGTTCAAGGTGGAGCTGGTCTGTGACGACGCGCACATCCAGGCGGCCATTGCCGCCCTCAAGCTGGCCCACCCCTACGAGGAAGTGGCCTACGACGTGTGGCAGCTGGCCAACCTGTAGGCGTTCCCCCCCCTGCCCCATCAGGCACTGCCGAAGTAGCGCTCGCGGTCTTCGGGGGTGATCTTGCTGATGTGCAGCGAAAATTCCGCCTGCTGGCGATCTTCGAAGTAGTGCCGCAGGGTCCGCTCGATGGTGGGGAAGGCCAGCGCGTCCCAGGGGATTTCGTGCTCTTCGAAAAGCGCCACCTCCAGGCTTTCTGGTCCGGCACTGAAGCCACCCACCAGGTCGGCACGAAAAATCATGTAGACTTGATTGATGTGCGGCAGGTCGATCAAGGTGTACAGGTCTCCCAGCGCGACGTCGGCGAAGGCCTCTTCCCAGGTCTCCCGGGATGCGGCCTGCTGCGTGGTTTCGGCGTTTTCCATATAGCCTGCCGGCAGCGTCCAGTACCCTTTGCGCGGCGCAATGGCGCGTTTGCACAGCAAGACCTTCGAGCCGCTCACCGGCAGCGTACCCGCCACAATGCGCGGATTCTGGTAGTGAATGGTACCGCAGGCATCGCACAAGTAGCGGGGGCGGTCATCTCCTTCAGGCACCGCAAAGCGGACTTTTTCACCACACTGACTACAAAAGTTCATCGCGTTTTCTCTATGGCTGGAAGGGCGAGCTATCAACGCGCTTGACGCTGATCGTCATGGCTGGGTAAAAGAGAACAAAGTCACGGGAATCCCCTATGTTAGAGAAACTGCGCAAACAGCTGCAACTGCATACGCCTCAACGGCTGGACCACGTTACTCTGCCAGAGGCCGCCGTCTTGATGCCCATCGTCGAGCGGCCATCGCCGACGCTGCTGTTTACCCGCCGCGCGGGCCACTTGACTACCCACAGCGGCCAGGTCGCTTTCCCCGGCGGCAAGCGTGAAGCCACCGATGCAGACCTCTACGCCACCGCACTGCGGGAGGCTCAGGAAGAGATTGCGCTAGCACCGCAGGCAGTGCAGCCGCTGGGGCGCCTGTCCGATGTGATTTCGCTGCACGGGATACGGGTCACCCCCTGGGTAGGCCTGATCCCCCCCGACCTGCCACTGGTGGCAGACCCGGCGGAGCTGGATGCCATTTTCGAAGTGCCGCTCAGCCACTTTCTGGAGGACCAGCGCACCCATACCGATGTCATCACCGTGGATGGCGTCGCTCACTACGTGCCCAGCTACCAAGTAGACAGCCACGTGATCTGGGGGCTCTCGGCCATGATGCTGGTGGAGCTGCTGGCCGAAGGGTTCGGCATGGACATCGACCTTTACCGCCGTCCGGCCGGCGCCTTGCGCCACTACCCCGAAAGGCGCTCTCCTCAGCGCCCAGCCGCCGTCAATCGCAACGACAAGCCAGTCACGAGACACACCAAATGATCGCTTCCATGGACACCCGCCCCCATGCCCTTGCCCCAGAGGCCCACGTGGCTCTGGTCGACGCCCTGGTGGAACAGGGCTGGTACGTGGGCCGGGGGGTCATCGACCCGGCCCTGTGCCAGGCGCTGCAAGGCGAGCTGCTGCATCTGGCGGCCCACGATGCGCTCGATGAAGCAGGTATTGGGCGCGGTCAGCAGCACCTGCTGCGCAAGGATATTCGCGGCGACGCCATCCACTGGCTGGACCGTGAAAGCGAAGCCCAGCGGCACTATCTCGATGCCATGGCCGAGCTGCAGCGCTCGTTGAATCAGGCGCTGTTTCTTGGCCTGTTCGAGTACGAGGCGCATTTTGCCCACTACCCTGCCGGGGCGTTTTACCAACGCCATCTGGACAGCTTTCGCGGGCGGGCCAATCGCGTCATCTCGACCGTCGGCTACCTCACCCCCGACTGGCCCGCCGATGGTGGAGGCGAAATGGTCATCTACGACCCCGATAACCCCAGCCGGGAAGTGGCCCGGGTCGTGCCCGAAGCAGGAACGTTCGCCTGCTTTTTATCGGAAACCATTCCCCACGAAGTACTGCCCACGCGCCTGCCGCGCACCAGCATTGCTGGCTGGTTCCGCCGCAATGCCTCGCTGGGGGGCGTACTGGACCCCGCGCGATAATGCCATGACCACGCCACTGGAAGCCCGCCTGCAAGCAGAAATCGCCTCGTTACAGGCGCGCAATGCCGCCCTGGAAGAGGCGAAGCGCCACTACCAGTGGCTGGCGGAAAGCACCACCGACCTGATCTCTCGGCATGCCCGCGACGGCACGTTTTTGTATGCCTCCCAAGCCGCCCGCGACCTGCTGGGGTACGCGCCCGAGGAGTTGATTGGCGTCTCGGCTTATCAGCTCTTTCATCCCGCCGACCTGAGCGCGCTGCTCAACAAGTCACCACGGGTTTATTACCATGATGGGTTCTACCAGCAGACCTATCGCTTTCGCGCCAAGGCGGGCCATTACGTGTGGTTTGAAACCACCAGCCGGACCCGACGAGACGCCAACACGGGGGAGCTGCTGGACATTCTCTGTGTCTCACGGGATGTGGGGAGGCGCATCGAAGCCGAAGCCACCCGGGAGCGCCTGGCAAAGGTGGTCGAATCCACCACCGACTACGTGCTGTTTCTGGGGCCCGACCAGCGGGTATTCAGCGCCAACGAAGCCGCTCGGCGCTGCCTGGCACTGCCCGACGAGGCCCTGCAAGCCCCCCTGGAGACCGTATACTCCTGCGAGTCGCTGCGGCTGCTCCGGCAGGTGGTTTTTCCTGCCGTCGAGCGTTACGGTTCATGGAGCGGCGAGCTGGAGATACGCGCACCAGATGCCCTGCTACCCGTGCTCAGCGTCGTGTTGGCCCACCGTGCTCAGGGCGCCGAACCCGGCCACTTCGCGCTCATCAACCGCGATATCAGCGCGCGCAAGCAGGCCGAAGCGCAGGCGCGCCGCCATCAGGAGCACATTGCCCATGCCAACCGACTGGCGGCCGCGGGTGAGCTGGCGTCCAACATTGCCCACGAATTGAACCAACCGCTGGGCGCCATCGCCAACTACGCCAGCGGCGCGCTGATGCAGTGCCAGCAGCAACCTGCCCCCTCTGCCGAAGAACTGCGCCTGCCGCTGGAACGTATCAACCAGCAGGTCGAACGCCTGGCGCAACGTTTGCGACATCTGCGCAGCTTCGTACGCAAACGCAGCCATCGCGTGCATCCGGTCGCGCTGGCTCCGGTGATCGAAGCGGCCTGCCAGCTCTGCGAGTGGCAGTATCAGCAGGCTGCCATTCCTTTGCAGCGCCAGCTACCCGACGAACTCCCCAGGGTCTATGGCGACCCCATCGCGCTGGAGCAGGTGCTGGTCAACCTGCTACTGAATGCACTGGCCGCCAGCCGTGAGATGCCCGACCGCCCCGCCGTGGTCATCACGGTTCGACCCAGCGGGCATCGCCAGCTAACGCTGAGCGTTGAAGACCAAGGGCCAGGCGTGCCCGATACCCAGCGCCCACACATCTTCGATGCCTTCTACACCACTCGGGACGATGGGCTGGGCATGGGTCTGGCCATCAGCCGAACCTTGCTGGAAAGCATGGGCGGTGCCCTGACGCTTCGCGACTGCCCCCAGGGGGCTTGTTTTGAAGTACTGCTACGTACGGAGACAGACGTTTGATGGAACCTCCCCTTTCCACCATTGCCGTGGTCGATGACGACACCGACCTGCGCGAATCGCTGGTATGGCTGCTGTCGTCGGTCGGCCTGACTGCCCAGCCCTTTGCCAGCGGAAACGCGTTTCTGGCGGCCCAGCGCGATCACATAGCCGTCCTGCTGCTGGATGTGCGCATGCCCGGCCTCAGCGGCCTCCAGGTACAGCAGGCGCTGTTGGATCAGCAGGACACCCTGCCGATCATCATGATGACCGGCCACGGCGATGTTCCCATGGCGGTGGCCGCCCTGAAAGCCGGGGCGTTCGAGTTCATCGAGAAGCCCTTCAACCACCAGCAGATCATCGAAATCGTGCAGCGAGCCCTGGAACACGCTCGCCAACGGCATCAGGCACAGGCGCAAGTGGCTAGCCTGAAGGCGCGCTACAGGTCGCTCAAGCCGAAGGAGCAGCAGATCATGACCCATGTGGCTCGCGGGTTGACCAACCGGGAAATTGCCGAACACATGGAGGTGAGCCCTAAAACCGTGGAAGTCTATCGGCTGAGGGCCATGAAAACGATGCAGGCGGGCAATGTGGCAGACTGGGTACGTCAGGCGGTAGCGCTGGGCCTGGTGGCCGCGCTACCGCCCTGAGCATTAGCTGAGGGGGACGATTTGACCATTGGCCTCTTCGAGCACGCGGCCAACCTGCTCGTAGTTGGCACTGCCCTGGCCGTTATGCTCTTCGATCAGGCCAATCACATTCAGCAGGGTGTCCATGCCGAAAGCCTTCTCGTCGGTAGAGGAAAATGCCTGAATATAGGCATTGCCCTGCTCGCTCCAGCCCAGCTTGATGGGGGCATCGATGATATTGACCTGAGTGCCGACAGGCACGCGCCAGAAGATCGACTCGATATCGTCCCCGTGCATCCGGATACAGCCTCGGCTAGCGCGCATACCGATGCCGTCCGGCTGGTTGGTCCCGTGAATCAAGTAGCCCGGTATATCGAGCAGAATGGCGAACTGCCCCAGCGGGTTATCAGGGCCCGGAGGCACGACAGCCGGTGGCGGGTCGCCCCGCTCGGCGGCCTCACGACGAATGGACGCCGGCGGATACCAGGCAGGATTTTCGAGCCGCATGGTGGTCTTGGTAATCCCCAGAGGCGTATTGTAGGCATCGCGCCCAATGCCGATGGGGTAGGTCTCGACCACGGCAGGCTCGCCAGCCGCTGCCTCGGGATAGTAGTAGAGGCGCAGTTCAGCGACGTTGATCACGATGCCGGTACGCGGCTCGTCAGGCAGAATGAACTGGCCGGGAATGGTCACCTCGGTACCTTCGCCAGGCACCCAGATACTGACATCCGGGTTGGCCATGCGAATTTCCTCGTAGCCCACGTTGTGTGCCTGGGCGATATCCAGCAGCGTATCTTCATTGCTGGCCGTGACCGTGTAGATCTCGCCAATCATGTTGCCTGTTTCGGGCAGCAAAAAGTGCCCTTTGGGAAGCTCGCTGGCATTGGCCAACGCGCTGGTCGCCAGCAGCCAGGCGCTGACCGCCAGACTGCCTAAACAGGAGCGCTTGAGCCGTCTGCTGGCAGGATAATGCGTCATGGTCGTCATGGGTTCTCCTTTTTTACAGCTAATATGCCGACTGGCTAGCGGTGGGTCAATCCGACAGACTGTCGCATGGGCAGGCGTTCTCACCTCTTTAACACCGACACTTGAGTTCAATCCATGACAAAAAGATGGCCATTCATCTTGCAAAACATTATAGAGCGTCTACCTTGATAAGTGTCTTGACGCAGTGACGCGCAAGACAAGACGTTGCTTTCCCTTAATACCAGTTTCTGTCAGCCCACCCGTAATACGGGTTATTGATAGAATCGTTGGCATGAGAGGAATCGCCTCAGGAGTAACGTGAATGGTGGACGCTATAGGAATAGCGCTAGGCAATTAAACACTGCCTTTATCAAATCACACTGTTTGATGAGCCATGACCGTTAATTTGTTTAGACACCGGTGCAACCACACCCTGTCCTAATGCAAGCG
Organism: Vreelandella hamiltonii; assembly: GCF_014651795.1. Lineage (NCBI taxonomy): Bacteria > Pseudomonadati > Pseudomonadota > Gammaproteobacteria > Oceanospirillales > Halomonadaceae > Vreelandella > Vreelandella hamiltonii. The sequence continues at coordinate 278,255 of NZ_BMXO01000001.1, forward strand.
CAAGGAGCAATAGCCATGAAAATGATTAAACCTGCTTTCCTCGGTACGTTGATGGTGCCTGCTTTCATGTTTGCCGCTGGCTCGGTCAGCGCTCAGGAAACCGTGGCAGCTGAAGCTACCTACCTCACCACGCAGCCTGAAAACACGTTCCATGCTGATTCGCTGATCGGCAACAACGTGAAAAGCACCGTAGAAGAAGATGAGGATATCGGTACCATTTCTGACCTGGTCATCGATGAAGATGGTCAGATCCAGGCTGTCGTCATGGGTATCGGTGGGTTCCTCGGCATGGGCGAAAAAGACGTTGCCGTCGAATGGGACTCTTTGGAACTGACGAAAGATGATGACGGCGATGACTATGTGATTCGCGTCAATGCATCACAGGATGCACTGGAAGCTGCCGAAGAGTATGAGCGTGACTAAACGCTGATAGCGGTAAGCGTTAAAAAAGGCCTTGGCAATTGCCAAGGCCTTTTAGCATCTAGACAGCAATACGTTCAGGCGACATCTAAAGCCTTGCCACTCTGCAAGGCGCCAAGCAACACTTCCATTAAGCTTTAAAACCAACTCGACCAAAAGTCAAAAGAAGCACTTGACGCCTTTTCCATAACACAAGTTATTAAATCAACCTTTTAACTTCGCGGTCATGGTAATCTCGGCATTCAACACTTTTGAAACAGGGCAGTTCTCTTTTGCCGTCTCTGCGGCTTCTTTAAAAGCGGCTTCATCCGCTCCGCTCACGCTGGCTTCTACTTCAAGATGAATTTTCGAAATATCGAAACCATTCGAGCCCTGTGACAGCGTTACGCTGGCCTGTGTATCGATGGACTCCGCAGTGTAGCCTTTTTCGCCAAGAATCATGGAGAGCGCCATGGAGAAACAGCCCGCATGGGCAGCACCGATCAGCTCTTCTGGATTGGTGCCCGGCGCGCCTTCGAAGCGCTGCTTGAACGAGTAGTTGGCGTCCAGCGCTCCACTTTCGGTGGATACATGCCCTTGGCCGTCCTTCAAACCACCTTCCCAACGTGCGCTTGCTTTGCTATCCATTCTGTTCTCCTTTCCCAGGGTAGTTCGCTAATGGCGAACTGAGCGCAAGAGAGCGTTCAGCCTTTTCAGGGTAGCTGATTTCTCCGGGGCTTGCCGAATGTCACGGCGTGATATCACCTGAGGACTCGCTGCTCATCGCCGCCAACTCGACGGGTGCACTGGCATCGATGAGCAGTTCGACGCGCCGATTGGCCGCCCTGCCATCGGAGGTGGTGTTACTGGCCACCGGCCGTGTTTCGGCAAACCCTTGGATGATCAGACGCTCAGGCGCCATATTGCCGTCTTCGATCAGCACATTAGCCACGGACGCAGCACGCATGGCGGAAAGATCCCAATTGCTGCGAAACTGCGCCGTGCGGATAGGCACGTTATCGGTATGCCCATGCACTGATAGCGTGCCACTCAAACCACTGAGGAGACTGGAAAGTTCTACCAGCAGTGAGGCAAACGCAGGCGTCACCGTGGCGGTGCCTGAACCAAAAGTGCCGTTTTCGGCGACTCGGATGATAATCCGCGCCTCTTCCACTTCAATCTCCACGCCCCCTTCAGATAACGCAGTAGCCAACAACTTTTCGATACTGTTAGCTATTTGCAGAGTACGTTGACGCTGCTGGTTTTCCAGCACGGTGCGCATGGTTTCCAACTGGGGTTGCGGCTGTTGCGTCCGCTGGCGCACTTCCTCGATCAAGGTACGGTCGGGCGTCGCTGGCGAAAAGTGCTGCATGGCCGCACTGGTGCCCATGGGTATCTGCATCGCTTCGATATCCCGCTGTACACCGAAGGCCTCAGACAACGACTCGGCCACGCGCCGAAATTTTTGCGCATCGATTTCAGCAAAGGAGAGCAGCAGCACAAAAAAGCACAGCAGCAGTGACATCAAGTCCGCATAGGTCACCATCCACGCTGGGATATTGCTCTTTCTTCTTGCCACCGACTTATCCCCGCTCGCTCGCTGTCTTACGTTCGTCGGACTCTACACGACGCTCTGGCGGCAAATAGAGGGCCAGCATTTGCTCCAGTACACGGGGGTTCTTGTCGCCCTTGATGGCCAGCAGCGCGTCGATCCACAGCTCCTGCATCTTGGCTTCCTGATTCATGCGTACCCATAGCTTTTCAGCAATGGGGTTGGCAAACATGGTGGCAATCATGGCGCCATACATGGTGGTCAGTAGCGCCACGGCCATGGCGGGCCCAATCAGTGACGGGTCGTTCATATTGGCGAGCATCTGCACCAGTCCTACCAGGGTGCCAATCATGCCCATGGCCGGAGATACTTCCCCTAGCGCGGAAAACACTTGGCCTCCGGCCTCGTTGCGCTCCAGCGTCAGCAGGCGCTCTTTTTCCATCATCTCCTTGATCATGTCGGCGCTGAAGCCATCCGCCAGCATCTGCAACCCCTGCTGGAGAAAAGGCGAGCTGACTTCACGGCTTTCCAGCGCGATCATGCCCTCGCGACGTGCCACTTTGGCTAACTCAACGAGTTCGTCGATGCTGTCTTGAGTACTGGGTAGCTGAAACTTGAACGCCCGAGCCGCCGCCTTGAGCGCGAACTTGAACTGGGTAATGCTGAACTTGGCCAGCACCACGAACAAGCTTCCCCCCACGACCAGCAGTAGCCCAGTAAGATTCAGGAATACCTCGGGCGAGGTGCCCAGCATCACAGAAGCTCCTACCAGTACAGCAGCACCTACAAGACCAATCAGCGTCGCGAGATCCACGGTGTATCCTCAGTGTGTCAATATTAGCCACCAACGTTCTCTGAGACAGTAGAGACCAAACCCCCAAGCGTCAACACCAAAACCATGATGTAACCATTATTGACAAATGAAACTGCTAACCCTTAAGACGTATTCGCATGTGCTCATATTATGGTTATGCTGAGCGGTTGCTCTCTATACCGGTGTTTACTCCAAGGAACTGCCATGTCCACAGCCGACGCGCTGCGCTTAATATTGCTCTCTTCGTTATGGGGGCTTTCGTTTATTTTCATGCGCGTGGCGGCACCGGAATTCGGCTCTGTCCCCTTGGTGTGGATACGCATGACTATTGGCGCCCTGCTGCTCGTGCCACTGTTGCTGAGCCTGCACTACGCCCGGCTGATCTGGCAGCACAAAGGGCCGCTACTTCTGCTGGGCGTGGTCAGCCATGTGCTGCCCTTTTCCCTGCTGGCACTGGCAACCACGCGCCTGGAAGCGGGATTTACCTCGCTGCTCAACGCCACCACGCCTATTTTTACCGCGCTGCTGGGGGCGGCTTTTTTTGCCACGCCCGTGAAACGTCAGCAATACCTGGGGCTGACGTTGGCGCTGGTGGGAGTTTATGTGCTGTCGGCACATCGTCTGGACTTCAGTTTGGGGGGAGACGGCTGGTTCATCGTGGCCGTGCTGGGAGCCACCCTCTGCTATGGGGTCGCAGGCAATTATTCGAAAACCCGGCTAGGCCATTTACCCACGCGGGTACTGGCCGCGGGCAGCAGCGCCATGTCGGCGCTCGTGCTGCTGATCCCCGGCCTGCTGCTATGGCCCAGCGAGCCCATCAGCACGCTGGCCTGGGGTAACGCCTTGGCCCTGGCGGTGCTGAGCACCGCCGTGGCCTTTCTACTTTATTTCGGACTGCTGGCCAGCGCCGGGGCCACCGCCACATCCACGGTCACCTTTCTGGTGCCGGTGAGCGCGCTGCTGTGGGGCTATCTGCTGCTGGAAGAAACGCTCTCGCTGCAGGTAGTGCTCGGCATGGTGATTACATTGATGGGCACCGCCGTGGCCACGGGGCTACTGCGCTTCAAACCTCGCGTGGTAATGCCTCTACGGCGTCCCCCACACGAATAGTCGCGCCCTGCCCCTTGGTCAGCGTGGCATTCTGGCCAAAAAAAGCGCCTTTCAGATGCGGCTGGGTATTGAGTGACAGCAGCGTCTTGAGTGGCTCGCCTTGGGCAGGGACCGCACCGGTCTGTTGATCCACAGTGGTGATCTTGCAGCGCTGGCAAGGCTTGCGCAGGGTGAGTTCGATACCACCAGTGGGTACTCGCAGCCCGGCCCAGCGGTCTTCCGCCCAAGCGGTGGCACACTCCACCACGATGTTGGGCCGAAACCGGTTCATGGGGATGGGAGATTGCCCAGCAGCCACCAGCGCCTGATTGAGCGCATCCAGCGAACCGGTGGTGGTAACCAGGAAAGGGTAGCCGTCCGAGAAGAAAGTATCCGCGCTGTCGCCCGCCAGGAAGTCCGCTTCCACGGGCCGTGGAAAGTCGCTGGCAAAGCGCACCAGACTCAAGCCCCGGGCCGTATCCCCCAAGGCAGCCTCCAGCCATCGTGACACCTCTGCACCTTCCGGATAGGCCTGGCAGTGATCTTTCCAGACGGTCACCTGGCGTAGCTCCCCCTCGGGCTCATCCAGTGAAATGGCGATAGGCGCCAGTGACGGATGCGAGAGCACCAGCGAGCGCTCATCGAGAGCCACGCCTATGGTGGCCAGGGCGGGCAGCTGACGCTGAGTGACGAAACGCTGCTGCGCATCGACCAGCATCCAGCGCCGATCACAGGCCAACCCGTGGGTGTAGAGCTCGCTCTGTTGCAGGTCGATCCCCTTGAGCGACTTGACCGGATAGACCGTCAGTTGAGTAATGTTCACGGCAGCCTCATTTGAAGAATAAAAAAACAGCGGTGACTAGACACAGACCACCTCATACAGACTACCTCACACAGATTAGCTCACACAGACTAGCTATAGCGTATCGCCTGCTTCGATACGGTAGCCCAGGTCAATGACGGGCTGGTCCACTCCTTCGCCACGGATACGTGCCAGCAAGGCCTGAGCCGCCCTTTCGCCGATGGCTTCGCGGGGAGTCACGACGCTGGCCAGACGCGGCGTCATGGCCTGCCCCACATCATGACCGTGAAAACCGGCAATGGCCATCTGTTGGGGGACGGCAACTCCTTGGCGCAGGCACTCGAAGTACGCCCCCACCGCCACGTCATCATTGGTGCAGAACACCCCATCCGCCTGAGGGTAATCCTGCTGAATCTGCTGCATCAATGCAGCGCCCACGGTGTAAGAGGAGCGCTGGCTACGCTGCAAGGTGACGGGTGATAGCCCATGCGCCTGCATGGCCTGTCGATAGCCTTGCTCACGCTGGCGCGTCCGCTCATCGAGACGCACGGCCAGATAGAGAATGTGGCGGCGGCCACGCCTGATCATCTCGCTGACCATTTCGTAGGCGGCACTCACGTTGTCGTACCCGACGGCCTGCTGAAGCGGGGGGCGATGGGTATCCATGATCTCCACGATAGGAATACCCGCGGTTTCCAGCATGCGCAAGCTGCGCGGCGTATGGTCTCGATCCGAGAGAATCACGCCATCGACATTATAAGAGAGCAGCGAGGCCAGGCTACGCTCTTCGAGCTCGGGGCTGTAGCCGTAGTGGGAAAGCATCAGATGATAGCCCGCAGGCTCGGTATACGCTTCGATGCCCACGATCACATCGGCAAATACCTGATTGGTCAAGGAAGGAACCAGCACGCCAATGGAGTGGCTCGTGGCCCGCGACAGCAGATCCGGCGCCCGGTTGGGAATGTAGCCAATCTGTTCCGCGGCACTGAAGATACGCTCGCGCAGCCCTTCCGAGACCGCTTCCGGGTCGCGCAGGCAGCGGCTCACGGTCATTTTGGTGGCGCCGACGCGGTCGGCGATGTCTTGCAAGGTGGGGCGTTTTTTCTTCAATGGCGTCACTGCCTGATATCGTGGATGGGCACGGGTCTTACCATAACGAATCCTGCGACCCGTCGCCTATCCCTTCCTTTAGCTTGACGAGCGCTGCGGCTGCGAGGATAGCGTGGCACAAAAGCGCTCGACAATCACGCGAGGCGGCAGCTCAATCGACAGCGTGACGGCCTCATCGGCCAGCGGCGGCTCCAGGTCCGCCAGCTGGCTGGCCAGCATGTCATCCCCCTTGAAGAAGTGGCCGGCACGAGTGGCCAGCCGCTCGCGCAGCACATCGGGCGTCCCCTCCAGGTAGAGGATACAGAGGTCACCATCGCCCTGCCGCAAGCGGTCGCGATAACGCCGTTTGAGCCCGGAACAGGCAACCACTACCGAGGCATCCCGAGTGCGATAGCTTTGCAGCAGGGCCGATAGCGTTGCCAGCCACGCCTGGCGGTCGTCGTCGTTCAGCGGCGTACCGCTGGCCATCTTGGCCACGTTCGCGGCACTGTGATGGTCATCTCCATCGATGAACGTGGCCCCCAGCGAAGACGCCAACTGCTGGCCAATATGAGTCTTGCCGGAGCCCGAAACCCCCATGACAAGAATACGCTGTGAAGTGCTCGTCACACTGCTCTCCTGTCAGTTGCCGCGCACGGCGGTCAAGTTGGGTAACCATGTCACGATCCCGGGGAAGGCAATCAACAGCACCAGCACCACCAGCAGCGCCGCGTAATACGGCAACATGGCCTTGACCAGCGATTCCATCGACACCTTGCCCACGCCACACCCCACGTACAGGCAGGTGCCTACCGGCGGTGTCAGCAACCCGATACCCAGAACGAAGGCCATCAGAACGCCAAAGTAAGCCGCGTCCACCCCCACCGAGGTCACGATGGGCGCCAGCATCGGTGCCATGATCACCATGGCGGGCGTGAGATCCATGACGAACCCGACCAGCAACAGCAGCGCCGCCACGATCAGCAGCAGCAGGAAAGGCTCCTGGGTAATCGCCTGAACCTGACGCACCAGCGTCTGGGGCACCATGTTGATGGTCAGGAACCACGCAATCACGGTGGCAAACGCCAGCAACATCATGACCATGCCGGTCAATCGGGCAGTGCGAATCAGCATGCCGCCAAGCGCTGCCAGCTTGAACTCCCGATAGACCAGCAGGGAGATGGCCAGCGAATAGAGCAGCGCTGCCACGGCCGCTTCCGTGGCCGTAAAGACGCCGCCAATGATGCCGCCAATCACGATCACCGGCAGCACCAGTGCCAGCCAGGCCGCCTTGAACGCCTGCCACAGCACGTCCCAGCGGAACTGGCGCACGCCACCGCCCTGCCGAGAGGCCAGCAGGAACGTCGTCACCATCAGCGCACCGCCAATCAGCAGCCCCGGGACGATACCGGAAATGAACAGGCGACTGATCGAGGTTTCCGTGACGATACCGTAGAGAATCAAAGGAATGGAGGGCGGGATGATGATCCCGATCACCGACGAGACCGTATTGATCGCCGTGGCATCCGCTGCGCTGTAGCCCTGCTGCTTCATGGAAGGAATCATCATGGAGCCGGTCGCCGCCGTGTCCGCCACCGCCGAGCCACTGATTCCGCCGAAGAACATCGAGCCGGTGATGGCCACCTGGCCCAGCCCACCACGCATGAAGCCGACGAGCGCCCCTGCCAACTCCATCAGGCGCCGCGCGATGCCTCCCTGGCTCATCACTTCGCCCACCAGAATGAAGAACGGAATGGCCAGCAGGGGAAAGCTGTTCACGCCCCGGATGGACTGCTCGATCATGATCGACAGCGGAATGTCCGACAGTATGGCCATGACCAGTGCCGCCACTCCCAGCCCAAAGGCAATAGGCAGGCCCATCACGATGGATGCGAACAGGATCGCCAGAAAAATCCATAACATAGTGGTTACTCCCCCACAGAATTGGTGGATGGGTCGCGCGGCGCGAGCACCAGGCGCAAACTGACCCATAGCCGCCACAGCGACACCGCGGCAATGAAGATCACGCACAGCACCAGAGACAGGCTGACCCAACTGAGCGGCACGCCCAGAATGGCAGAACGACCACTGGAGCGAGACAGCACCTGATACCCGCCCCACACCATCACCAGCATGAGCCCCGTGATGATCAGGTGCTGAAGCGCATACAGCAGATGCGCCAGGCGCAGCGGCAGGCGGCGCACCAATGCATCCACCGCAATATGCTCATAGCGCGCAAAGGCCGCCGCCGCACCAATGAAGACCAGCCAGATGAACAGCATGCGCGCCAGCTCATCGACCCAGGGAAGCGAGTGATTGAACAGCGAGCGCCCCACCACGTTGCTGGATACCGAGACGATCAGCGCAACCAGAATGGCGCCGATCAGATACTCCATGCCCAGCGTGATCCAGCGAAACAGGGCGGGCCCCTGAGCCGCATCGGTGTCGATTTCCAGGCACCGTCGGTTAGGGTCGTCCAGATAGGTAGAGGGGTCTGTCGGGTCAGGCGTTGCCAGCACAGGCTCGGCTTGGGGAGTATGCGAGGGGGATGTCATAAAAGCTCCTGGGGCACTATCGAATCGGGCAGGCCACTGGCCTGCCCGAAAACCCACGGCAATGGCTTACTGAGACGTATGGTCTGCCACGATCTGCTGAATTTCAGCAATCAGGTCTTCCCCGATACGCGGTGCCCACTGGGTGTAGACGGGCTGAACGGCTTCCTGGAAAGCGGCCAGCTGCTCATCGTCCAACCGAGTGATCTGCATGCCACGCGCTTCCAACTGCTCACGAGACCAGTCGTCGTATTCGGCAGAGAGCTGAATTTCATACTCGGCAGACTGGCGGGCAGCTTCCAGCACCAGTGCCTGATACTCCGGCGCCATGCGGTTCCAGGTGCGCTCGGAGAGCATCATGATGAATGGCGTATAGACGTGGCGCGTTTCCGTACCGTAATCCTGCACTTCGTTGAAGTTCGAGGTCAGGATGGTGCTCCAGGGATTCTCCTGGCCATCCACGACGCCCTGCTCCAGCGCCGAGAACAGTTCACCAAAGGCCATGGGCGTCGGGTTGGCGCCCAGCGCTTCCCAGATGGCCAGATGCACCGGGTTCTGCATGGTGCGCACGCTCAAGCCGCGCACGTTGAGGCCCGCCACGTCGTCAGGGGTCGCGACCGGGCGGGCGCTGTTCGACAGCTGGCGGTAGCCATTCTCGGAAAACGTCAGCGCTTTCAAGCCAGTGCCTTCAAAAGCATCCAGCATGTTCTGGGCCGCATCGCTCTGCATGACGGCAATGGCGGCTTCACGGCTGGGCAACAGGAACGGCAAATCGAACACCGACAGCGCCTGCACGTAGCCGGTCGTGGCCGAGCTGGAAGGGTAAGTCATATCCAGCGTTCCGGTCTGCAGCATCTCCATCATCTGCACGTCATCCCCCAATTGGCTATTGGGGAAGACATTGACGGTAATCCGACCATCGGTACGCTGCGCCAGAATTTCGCCGAAATATTGGCTGGACAAGAACTGCGGGGAGGTTTCGGACAACCCGATACCCATGCGCAGCGTATGGCTACCATGGTCTGCCAGAACCTCGCCCTCGATGGCGGGCGGCGCGGAAAGCTCCGGGCCTTGTGCATGCGCCATGCCAAAGGTCAGAGTGGTGGCGCCCAAAAGGGTCAATGTGCTACGCCAAATCGTTGTCATCGTTGTTTCTCCACGCAGAATTGTTGTTAGTGGCCGGGTTGTGCATGGCCAGTTTTTGAAGGACCAGTGCTTGAATGACCAGGCTGCCGAGCGATGCGGTAGCTCGATGGCTTGCCGATAACGTGTGTCGGGCCAGAGGCTGTTTGTTACCGGTAACATCGAGTGTATGAAGGCTAGCGGCGGCCTCTGAGCGTGTCAAAACAAATATGGTGATTTGCGACCAACGTCTAGGGTTTGTCTAAAAAGTCAGATAGTAAGTAGACGCTGGGCACGATACATTACCTTTCACGTCAACACCTCGGAGAAGACATGACAGAACTTGAGCCCTGCAACGAACTGGAGCTGGACCAGCAGCTCTGCTTCGCGCTGTACTCAACGTCGCTGATGATGACCAAAACCTACAAGCCACTGCTCAAGGAGCTAGGGCTCACTTACCCGCAATACCTGGCCATGCTGGTGCTCTGGGAAAACGATGGGATTACCGTAGGTACATTGAGCAAGCGCTTGCTTACCGATCCGGGTTCGCTCACTCCGCTGCTCAAACGGCTGGAAAACGAGGCGTTGATCAAACGCCAGCGCAGCACCCAGGATGAGCGTGTGGTCGAGCTGTTGCTGACCGACAAGGGCCGCGCGCTACGCGCCCAGGCGCAGCATATTCCGGGCTGCATCATCAAGGCCAGCGAACACTCTGCCGACGCCTTGCGTGAGCTGAAAGACGACTTGATTGCGCTTCGTCAGCGCCTGCAGTCGGACCAGTAAACGCGAATGACACTGTCTTTTGAGTGACTCCATATTTATCTTGTGTGCAAATTAAAATGGCGCTAAATTAAAATCTCTTTTTCCAAACTCGCTCATACCCTTGGAGACGCCCATGTCTATCGAAACCATTGCTTATCGCGCCCATGCCCACGCTACTGGCGGCCGCGAAGGCCACGCCAAGTCTTCTGACGGCGCTCTGGATGTCAAGCTGAGCACGCCGAAGGAACTGGGGGGCGCTGGCGGTGCTGGCACCAACCCGGAACAGCTGTTTGCCGCAGGCTACTCCGCCTGCTTCCTGGGTGCCTTGAAGCACGTTGCCAGCCAGGAGAAGGTAAAGCTGCCTGCAGACACACAGATCGATGGCAGCGTGGGTATTGGTGCCATTCCTACCGGGTTTGGCATCGAAGTGGAGCTCAAGATCAGCCTGCCGGGCCTGGAAAAAGATGTTGCGCAGTCGCTGGTCGATAAAGCCCACATCGTGTGCCCTTACTCCAATGCCACCCGTGGCAACATCGACGTCACTCTGACATTGGTGTAAATGCTTGAAACGCCTCTGGCCTGTCTCTCGCAGGTCAGAGGCAGCCTGCCCCCCTTCTCCCAGCGTTGCCTTTGTTCTGCCCTTGCCATTTAATTAACTCGCTAACGACATACCCTTGTAGCCAGGCTCAAGCGCCCCAATAGATTCACTACGACAACGCATGACCGCTAAACGCGAGGACCTCATGAGCGATCCAACCTATACGCCGCCCAAGGTATGGCAATGGGAACCCGGCAACGGTGGCAAATTTGCCAATATCAACCGCCCCGTCGCAGGTGCCACCCACGATAAACACCTACCCGTCGGCAAGCATCCGCTGCAGCTTTACTCGCTGGCCACGCCTAACGGCGTCAAGGTCACCGTGATGCTCGAAGAGCTGCTGGAAAAAGGCATCACCGACGCCGAATACGATGCCCACCTGATTCAGATCGGTGAAGGCGACCAGTTTGGCAGCGGGTTCGTGGAGGTGAACCCCAATTCGAAGATCCCGGCACTGATGGACCATAGCGTTCAGCCACCCCAGCGGGTCTTCGAGTCAGGGGCCATCCTGCTCTATCTGGCCGAAAAATTTGGTGCCTTTCTGCCCAGCGACCCCGCCAAGCGTACCGAATGCCTTTCCTGGCTGTTCTGGCAGATGGGCAGCGCACCGATGCTGGGCGGCGGCTTTGGGCATTTTTATGCCTATGCGCCGGAAAAGTATCAGTACCCCATCGACCGCTACACCATGGAAGTGAAGCGCCAACTGGACGTACTCGACCGCCACCTGGCAGACAACCGTTATATGGCGGGCGACGAATACACGATTGCCGACATGGCGATCCACCCCTGGTATGGCGCACTGGTCAAGAACCGTGTGTATGAGGCAGCCGAATTTCTGGAAGCCCACACCTACACCCACGTACTGCGCTGGACCGAAGAGATCGATGCCCGTCCCGCCGTGCAACGAGGCCGCATGGTCAACCGCACCTGGGGTGACCCCCATGAGCAGCTTCATGAACGCCACGATGCCAGCGACTTCACTGAAAAAACCGAAGACAAGCGTTAATTCGCGTATCAGGAAAACGTACGATGTTCGATCCGAAATACGCCCAGCTGATATTTTCATGCCTCATGGCGCTGTTCATGTCATGCATCATGTCACTGGTGATTACGCTATATAACGTGGGACTCGTGGATGGGATCGTGATGATTTGGCTCAAAGCGTGGCTGTTTGCCTTTGCCGTCGCGCTGCCGGTGATCAATCTGGTCTCCCCTATCGTGCGACGGCTGGTGAAGCTGCTGATCAAACAGCCACGCTAAGCATCGACTCACGAAGAGACCCAGGAAGGCAACAGGGCCTGCTCATCGCAGGCCCCGTTGTTCATGTAGCGAGTTCATGTGGCGGTATGCCACCGTATCTCACGCGGCATGTATATCAAAACTGATAGCGCACGTTGGCCGTGACGCTGCGGCGATCACCGTAGCCACAGTCGCCTCCGTCATAGCGGCACCAGGAGATGTACTCTTCGTCGGTGGCGTTTTTCAGGTCGACCGAGAAATCCCACTCGCCCAGGGTGTAACCCACCATCGCATCGTACAACGTGCTGGAAGGCACCAGCGGTGCTTCGGCAGCGCCCACGTTATCACCCACATAGCGCACGCCTGCGCCCACGCGCCAGTGGTTGCCCACGTACAAACGATTCCACCAGGAGACCTGCTCTTCAGCCACGTAGGGCAGCCTCGCGCCGGTAGCATCATTGGTGGCATTGAGATTGGTATAAGCCAGCTGCGTCTCGAACTGCTGCCAACGCTTGTTGACCTGCAGCTCCCAACCATCCACCACGGCACCCACCTGCTCGACGCCACCGGGCGTGGCACCATCGCTGATCCGGTTCTGCTGGGTAATGTCGAAATACGCCGCACTGACCGCCAACGACTGATCAGGCGACACATACTTGAAGCCAATCTCTTCCTGGTCACCCGTGGTAGGCTTGAGCGGGCTCGGATTTGCCGTCCCGTCACTGCCCAGGTTCATCGAGAACGCTTCGGAGTAGCTGACGTAAGGTGAAAAGCCGTTATCAAAGCGATACATCAGCCCGATACGCCCTGTCGTCTGCGCTTCGTCGCTGACCGTATCGGGCCCCGACAGCGCCAGCGTGCGGTTCTCGGCCCAGTCACGACGCAGGCCCGCAGAGATCACCACCGGCCCCACTTCAATGTGATCGGCCAGATAGACTCCCACCTGCTCGATCCGGTTATCGGGCCGATCGGTTGGCGTCAGCGAATCCAATTGCAGATTACCGTAACGTGGCTGGTAGACGTTGAAGCGACCGCCCCCCCCCGTCACGGAGCTGTAGTTGTCTTGTGCCCAACGGGCATCCTGACGATCGATCCCTGCCACCAGGGTGTGTTCTGTCGCCCCCAGGGCAAATTCACCGGCAAGCCGAGCGTCCAGGTTCAAAATGCGGGTGTCGGCATCGGCCGTGAAGATCGTCCGGTTGACCTCACCGTTGGCATCCGGAACGCTGGGAATATCGACCCAGTGCTCGCGTGTCTCGGTGCTGGAGTTGGTGTAGCGCGCCGTGGCCGAGAAGGCCCATGCATCGTTGAGCTGCTGATCAACGAACAGCGTGGTCTCGGTTTTCTCGCTATCGTAACGGTCCCAGCCGGGCTCACCCACGAAACGCTCTGAGCCAATGAATCCCAAGGAGCCCGGCTGCAAAGTGCCCACCTGCGGCAGGAACTGCGCAGATACCTGGCTTCTGTCCTCCTGGCGATTCAGCAGCAGCGTCACGCGGGTATCGTCACTGGGGCGCCAGGTAAACGAAGGCGCCAGGACATACCCGTCATCCCTGACGTGGTCGACTTGGGTGTCACTGTCACGCACGAGTGCCACAATCCGGTAGAGAAATACGCCCTCCTCGTCGGCGGCCCCGGTAAAATCAAAGGCCAGCTGCTTGCGATCGAAGGTGCCGTATTGTGCCCATATCTCACCGCTGCGCTCTTCCTGGGGAAACTTGGAAACACCGTTGATGATGCCACCCAGATCTGCCTGCCCGTACAGCATCGACGAGGGCCCGCGCAGAACCTCGACGCTCTCCAGTGCATAGACATTGGTGCGCACGGTGTTGTATGAACCATAGATCTGGCGTAACCCGTCCAGATAGCGGCCTGCGTCCAACCCTCGCACCTTGGCACTGTCACCACGGGTATCGAAGCCGAAATTCCCCGCATAGACGCCCGGGGTGTAGAGCAGCGTGTCCTGAATATTCTTCGCACCGCTGTCCTGAATGAATTCCTGGTCGATCACCGACATCGAAAAGGGTTGCTCGGCCATCGGCACGTCCAGCTTGCCGACGCCAGGCTGGCGTTCGGCTTCGATATAACCGAAGCGGCCCGCCGTCTCTGCGGTGACTTCCACCGTTTCCAGATTCACATTGCCAACGGGGTTCTCTTGCGCCTGCAGCGACGTGGTGACCGCCGCCAGCGCAACGGCCACGCCTAAAGTGCGCAGCCGAAAGGTAGGTAGATGGTTCATCTTGGATCCCAGAGCGAATAGTAATATTAATGAGAGTAATTTTTATTCGCGCAAAATATAGAATCCGAACGTTGGGTTGTCAACGTGAACCTATGGCTGCCAACGTGAACCTGTGAAAGGGGGTGCCCGCTGACAGGCAGCGGGCGGAGGAACCGGCAGAACTACAGCACGCGTGAGTTGTTCAACGCGTAGTTCCAAACGCGGTAAAAGTAGAAGATATAGCCAATCCCCAAGGTGATAAACGAAATCACCATCCACAGGATGATATGGCCGATATTGCTGAAGATATTGATATCGCAGACCATTTTTCGCTCTACCCCACTGGCATGGTCGACCACGCTAGTACGATTGATGACAAAGCGAGCAAAGGAGTACGGAAAGAAAAACAGCGCGATCCCCAGCGTAAAAATCGTCAGTAACAGCCACACCAGCAGGTGGCCCACGATATCCAGAATGGACAGATTGGCTTTGATGGTCACAGGGTGCCTATCGATGCAGTAAGAGTGGTGTGCAGATTACCACACGCCGGGATTCAGGAGCGCGAAGCCCACCAGTCGGCATAGGAGCTGTTGTGGGGAGCGAGACCGCCTTCGTCCGGTGCTCCATCCTGCCACCAGACAGGCCCCCGCTCACCCAGTGCTTCCTTGGCTTCCTGCACGGCCTGACGTGCCTGGCGAAGCGCGTGCTCATCGTCATGCTGTTGGGCACTGCGCACCGCACGCCGCGCCTTCATCAACGCTTTGACATTAAGACGCCGGGTGTCTTCCGAGAGACGCGGATCGGTGCAGCGCCACAGCCGGTTCTTGGCAACGAAGTAGCGTCCATCCGGTGTCTGTGGGTACTTGCTGCTCATGCTGCCCCTCTCGGTCGTTTGCGCGTCGGCCTACTGCACTAGAAACGCTTGGTCAGCGTCATGGCGCCAAACACATCCTGCTCATCCTGCCCTTCGAACTCGCGGGTGCGCTGTACGACGGCGTAGGTCACCTGCCAGTCTTCCCAGGCCAGCGCCAAGCCCGTGGAGGCATCGGCGACCCACTCCTTGCGGTCTACCGAATGGCTATCGCGCACGGTATTACCGTCCAGGGTCAGATTATGGGCCATGTAATAGCCTTCGACGCTGGCAAACAGATACCACTGCCAGCCACGGCTCTCGCTCATCAGATGGCGCGTACCGGGGTTGGGGGTCAGGGTAGGAATGCCTTGAGCGTCGTCTCCCCAGCGCACGCTGTAGCCAGCGCTGGCGTAGGTGTACAGGTTGCCCAACGCCGCGCCGACACTGGGGCCGTGAGCAAACTGTTTGCCCGCCAGCGGAGTGTCATGCCACCACTGGCGGCGCAGCGTCAGATTGATCAGCGCTTCGTCACCCAGCTGATTACGCCAGCCCCGCGGGCGGTCGCTATTGGTGACGCGGTGTACCTCACGCTGGATACTGTCAGCCAAGGAAGAGGGCCCTACCAAGCCCACATCGAGGTGCAGATCGGTGGCCCGCTGCCACTGCCCCACCGGCACATCTTCATATAGCGACACACCGCCGTATACCAGCCCTGCATAGGGGCGGTCATCTTCGATCAGGGAGCGCCGTTCGATGTTATCGGGCGTATAAATCTGGTGCACGAAGCGATACGCCACCCGGTCAGCCTGCCCCATCAACCCCGTTGGCAACGCCACGGCAAGCCGCTGCAGCCAGTTCTGTTCGGAGGGCGTCGTCATCCAGTTCAGCTCGAAGCCACTGGTGAAGTGGCCGTCATCACTGCTGGCCAGGCCATCGTTTTCGAGCTTGAGGGTCAAGGCGCTGTCGCTGGCCATGGCTAGCGCAGGCAGCAGGCTAAACGGCAATACTAGGGCACGTAATACAGCAAAGGGTTTCATGGCTCGTTCCTTGAGTAACAAACATTGCTGATTGTATGTAATCTTGCAAAAAGATAGCAAGCTACTTTTATAGTCGCCTATGGCTCGCTCAACGCTGTTTCCACTTGCGCGGAGTCTGGCGGTCATCCCTCACCGCCAATACCCTCGATCAGCGTTCGCGCAGCAGCCATTCAGGGGTGATTTCGTGCTGGCCGTTCTCATCGGTAATGAACAGCGCACCATCACTGATCATCACGGCCCAGTTGATGGCCCTGGGCAAGTTCGTCGCCACCGTAGACAGCGCATCGGCGGGTAACCCGGCCACGTGAACGTTCTTCAGCGATGCGACCGCAGGCAGCACTTTGCTCTCCCACAGGTCGACACGGCCATAGGCCAGCAGGGAAACCCGCTCGGCACGCCGAGAACACCAGGTCATGCGTTCGGCATCGGGAAGCCCTACTTCAATCCAGTGTAGCACTCGCCCGTCCAGGCTCTTCTCCCACAAGGCTGGCTCGTCCACGTCCGAGAGCCCGCGTCCAAAGGCCAGCGCTTCGCTGTACCACAGCAGGTAAGCGATCAGCCGTGTGCACAGGCGCTCTTCGGTTTCGGAAGGGTGGCGCGCCACCGTGAACCGCAGCGTTTCGTAGACGTTGCGGTCCAGGTCGGTCAGGTTCACATCCACTTTGTAGGGGGTAGCACTTAGCGCCATCTGATGACTCTCAATCGTGTTGCGAAATATTAGAGGCGTCAGTGTAGCGGATTTACGCCCTCTCCGCGCCGTCCCCCCTCTAGCCCGGAACTTCCTGCACAGTACTTTCTGTACAGTACTTTCTTTAAAGTACTATGCGGTCGCCCGCTCGTCGCTCAGCAGCGTTGCCTGCTTCAGGGTCTCTTGTTCATGCATGGGCTCCCGCCAGGTCTCTTTCAGCGCCGCCGCATACCACGCCTGCATGGCAGGCAGAGCCAACAGGCGCTGCACGTAGGCCAGCGAGGCATCGCCCAGCGGAAGGCCAAAGGTTTGCACGCGAAACGCCACTGGGGCATAAAACGCGTCCACGGCGGTAAAGTGCTCACCCGCCAGAAAAGGGCCACCAAAACGCTCAAGCCCCTCCTGCCATAGCGCATCCAGCCGGGCCAGGTTGCTTTTCAGCCCAGGGGACATCGCGTTCATCGTTACCCGTACACCACAGTTCATCGAACACTCATCGCGCAGCGCTGCAAAGCCGCTATGCATCTCGGCACTGGCGGAGCGTGCCCAGGCCCGTGCGGCAAGCTGCTGTGGCCATACGTCAGGATGCGCTTCGGCCACGTACTCGACAATCGCCAGCGAGTCCCACACGGCCACCTCGTGTTCGCGATCGACCAGGCACGGCACCAGCCCCGAAGGAGAAAAACGCTTGAAGGTCGCGAGGCTCTCGCCAAAGCCCCCTTCGAACGGCATCAGATGCTCGTTGAAGGGGATCTCCAGCGTTTTCAGCAGCACCCAAGGGCGCAGCGACCAGGAAGAGTAGTTCTTGTTGGCGATATACAGATCAAACATGGTGCGCTCCTTGTGGTGAACACGTCATTGATCGCTTTAGCGATTGATAGCCTTGCGAGTGATCGTTTTAGCGTGCCGCCTGAACCAGCGTATTTCCGCCCAGCCCCATCAGTACGCCGCCGCCCATCCGCTGTACCCAACGGGTGGAGCTATTGGACGTTTGCAGCCAAGCGCGCAGCGGGCTGGCCAGCAACACCACGACCACGTCCGCCGACGAAAACAGTACGTTGGTGGCTACCCCCAGCCACAGCAGTTGCCATGCCACCGGCAGAGCGCTGTCGGGCTGCACGAACTGGGGCAGGAACGCCACGAAGAACAGCGCCGTTTTGGGGTTGAGCACTTCTACCAGGAAACTATCGCGCAGCACCCGCCGGGTGGTGGCCAACGGCAGCTCATCGCCAATCGTGCGAATGCCCTGCCGCCACAAGCGCACCCCCATCCAGAGCAGATAGAGCCCACCGATGATCTTCATGGCGAGATACGCAGGCGGAATGGCGGCAAACAGCAGGGCCAGGCCAAGCGCGGCCGCTATTACATGCACGTAGCAGCCTAGATGCACTCCCGCCACCGCCAGCCAGCCTGCGCGTCGGCCACGCCCCAGGGTTTGCGCAGCGGTATACAGCATCGCAGGCCCAGGCAAGTAGGCAAACCCCAGCGCGGCAACCACAAAAGCGGCCCACTGCATCGCGGTGACTCCTTTCTCTGAAAAATAGTAAGCCTGAGAATAAAATAAGGGGCGACGCATGCGCCACCCCTTGAATAAGTAAAACTCGAAAAATGAGATTCTACGCAGACTGACGTGGATCCATTGGCCTCCCATAGGTAAGCCTGGGGGATTCAGTGGGCCAGCGGCGGCTGGGCAATGGGACTGTGGGAAGGGTCTTTAGCCCGCGATGATTCAGGCACAAGTGCCTCCCCAGGCAGTCGCCCAATGGAATTGGCCTCCCACAGGAGGGCTGGGGGATTCAGTGGGCCAATGGCGGCTGGGCAATGGTACTGTGGGAGGGGGCTTTAGCCCGCGATAAACAAGGTTCATCGCACCTGGCCGGGAATTGCTTCGCTGCCACGCCAGAATGCGATGAACTAAAAATAAACCCTAGAAGTTGGGTTTACGCTTCTCGACAAACGCGCTCATGCCCTCTTTCTGCTCCTGGCCTGCAAAGCAGAAGGCAAACAGGCTGGTTTCCAGGGCCAAGGCGCTATCGAGGTCCTGATCCATGCCGTCATGCACAGCCTGCTTGGCGCCGCGTACCGACTGCGGCCCGTTCCCCTTCAGCTGCTTGGTAAGCTCTTCAACATAGCTCTCAAGTTCGGCCTGGGGCATTACCCGGTTGACGAGGCCGATGCGCAGCGCTTCCTGGGCATCGATCTTGCGCCCGGTCGTCACCAGGTCGATGGCCATGGCGGGACCGACTCGGCGCGGCAAACGCTGGGTGCCGCCAAAGCCGGGAATGACGCCTAGCAGGACTTCCGGCTGGCCGAAGATGGCGTTGTCGCTGGCGACGGCCCAGTCGCAGGCCAGCGCCAGTTCGCAGCCGCCGCCAAGGCAAAACCCGTTGACCAGCGCGACCACCGGCACGGGCAAGGTTTCCAGGCGTTTGATGGTGCGCAGTGCCTGGCTGGCAAAGGCGCGCGCTTCTTCCGGGGTTTTATCACGCATCTCGGTGATGTCTGCCCCGGCCACGAAAGATTTTTCTCCGGCCCCCGTAATCAATACCGCCCGCAGGCTGGGGTGAGCTTCCAACTCGACCAGGTGCGTTTCCAAAGCGCTGAGCACTTCGCTGTTCAGCGCGTTCAAGGCTTTGGGACGATTAATGGTCAGGCGTACCACGCCATCGTTATCAACCTTCTCGATCACTGCATCGCTCATGGCGGCTCCTTAATTGTTATCGCGCGTAGAAGTGGTTACCACTCAACCCTAGCGAACGCTTGGTTGGGTGGCAATCACTTCTTTTGTCGCCCCTTAAGCTCGCAGCCTGCTATTCGTAGATATAGAACCCACGCCCACTCTTGCGGCCCAGATAGCCTGCGGCCACCATGCGCTTGAGCAGCGGGCAGGGGCGGTACTTGGGATCGCCAAAACCTTCCTGCAGCACTTCCATGATCGCCAAGCACACATCCAGGCCAATCAAATCCGCCAGCGCCAGCGGCCCCATGGGATGGGCGGCACCCAGCTTCATGGCGTCATCGATGGCTTCCGGCGTGGCGGTGCCTTCCTGCACGATAAACGCGGCCTCGTTGATCATCGGCACCAGCAAACGGTTCACGGCAAAGCCTGGCGCATCGCCCACCGGCACTGCGGTTTTGCCCAGCGCCTTGGTCAGCGCTTCGATGCGCTCTACGGTGGCATCCGAGGTCTGCTCGGCGCGGATCACCTCGACCAGCTTGAGTACCGGCACCGGGTTGAAGAAGTGCATGCCTACCACCCGCTCAGGGCGCTCACAGACCGCCGCCAGCCGAGTCAGTGATAGAGACGACGTGTTCGACGCCAGAATAGCGTCGCTGCTCAAATGGCTGAGATCCCGAAACAGCTTCTCTTTCAATGCGGGCTGCTCGGGGGCAGCCTCGATGATCACGCTGCAGTCGCTGAGCGCATCCAGCGCCGTGGTGGTCGAAAGCCGAGCCAGCGCTTCCTGCTTGTCCTCTGCCGTCATCTTCTCTTTGGCAACGAGCTTCTCGAGCCCTTTATCGATCGCATTTTTGGCGCGGGTGAGCTGCTCATCGGCGACATCGTAGAGCCTCACGTTAAAGCCACTCGCGGCCACCACTTGAGCAATCCCCTGCCCCATGGTGCCTGCGCCTACCACGCCAATCCGCTGTTCGCTCATCGCTGTTCCCCTGACTGGTGCTGTCTGGCTTCTTCACGCAGCACGAATTTTTGAATTTTGCCCGTGGACGTTTTGGGCAGTTCGCTAAAAACCACCGTTTTCGGCACTTTAAAGCTCGCAAGATGCTTACGGCAGTGGGCAATGATATCCGCCTCGGTGACTTCGCCGTAGCCTATTTTCAGTTTGACGAACGCGCAGGGCGTTTCGCCCCACTTTTCATCCGGCTTCGCGACCACGGCGGCCTCTTCCACCGCTGGATGGCTGTAAATGGCATCTTCGACTTCAATGGTGGAGATGTTTTCACCGCCCGAGATGATGATATCTTTCGAGCGGTCTTTAATCTCGATATAGCCGTCGGCGTGCCATACCGCCAAGTCGCCCGTGTGGTACCAGCCGCCCTCCAGCGCTTTTTCCGTCGCCTCGGCGTTTTTGAGATATCCCTTCATCACGTTGTTGCCGCGCATCAGGATTTCGCCGATGGTTTGGCCATCCTTGGCAATGGGTTCCAGCGTGACTGGATCGGCGACGCAGAGCGCTTCCAGCATGTGGTAGCGCACGCCTTGGCGTGACTTGAGTTTGGCCCGCGACTCCAGCGGCAGCTCGTTCCACGCCTCGCGCCAAGCACATACCGTGACCGGGCCGTACACCTCGGTAAGCCCGTAAACGTGGGTCACTTCGATGCCCAGCTTTTCCACCCCTGCAATCACCGAGGCAGGCGGCGCGGCACCGGCGGTGGTCACCTTCACCGGATGATCGAACACCCGCTTCTGTTCGGCGGGCAGGTTCACCAACCCATTGAGCACGATCGGCGCACCGCTAAAGTGAGTGACGCCCTCTTCAGCGATCAGGTCAGTAATGCGTTTGGGGTCTACCTTGCGTAAGCAAACGCTGACGCCTGCATTGGCGGCAATGGTCCAGGGGAAGCACCAGCCATTGCAGTGGAACATCGGTAGCGTCCACAGGTAGACAGGATGGTGCGGCATGGCCCACTCGAGAATATTGCTCACCGCGTTCAGGTAGGCACCGCGATGGTGATATACCACCCCTTTGGGTTTGCCCGTAGTCCCCGACGTGTAATTCAATGAAATCGCCTGCCACTCGTCGCTGGGCAGTTGGTAAGCGTACTCCGGGTCGCCCTCGACCAGCAGCGCCTCGTACTCCAGCTCGCCAATGCCTTGGGTCTCACCCAAAAACTCCGGGTCGGCCACGTCGATGATCAGCGGCTTGCTCTCCAACGTGGCCACCGCCGCTTGAATCACCTCGGCAAACTCAGGATCCACCAGAATCGCCTTGGCTTCGCCATGGGCCAGCATATAGCGGATGGCATCGGCATCGAGGCGGATATTCAGGGTATTCAGCACGCAGCCCGCCAGCGGCACACCGAAGTGGGCCTCGAACATTGCGGGTACATTGGGCAGCATGGCCGCCACTGTCTGGCCCGGCTGAATACCGCGTTTTTCCAGCGCGGATGCGAGCCTACGGCAGCGTGCCCAGGTCTCTGCCCAGGTGCGGCGCGTCTGGCCATGCACCACGGCCGGGTAATCGGGATACACCGCCGCCGAACGCTCGATGAACGTTAGAGGGGAAAGCGCCACGTGATTGGCCGGTGTGGGGGGTAAGTCCTGCTCGAAAATTGAAAGACTCATACATTACCTCATTAATTAACGAAAACCTGAAAAGGCCTATTGTTAGTGGTTGTCATGACGTTCAAGGTCGCTATCAGAACGAGGCTCGCGTCCGAACATGTTCTGCTTTTGTACAAGCACATAAAGCACGACACCAGCAGCCAACCCCCACCCTGCCCCATACACAGCAAGCACAACTGCCATAGTGCCCGCCACGCCGCGCTCTGCCGTATTTTTAGTTTGCTCTATACCAACCATCAAGCAAATATACCCAGTGAGCAGTAACGTTAAAGATAAAGCTATCGGCAGCACGGGTTGAAACATACTTACTAACGGTAGAGTAAAGAGCGCAATGAACCCCGTAATCCAGAAAGTACCTCCTCCGCTGTAAATCGACTCCATGGCATTGCGACCATTTTTGTAACGCTCAGCCATTGTGGCTGTCACCGCTGTCCAGATGGGGCCTGCCAACCCAGGATAGGGAGCAAAGAAAGCATGTATACCATTACGAATAGCAGTGACATGGTGAATGCGATCCGTGCTGTAATCGATTTTTTCATCCGTGCGTATATGGTCAACACGAGACATCAGCGTACGACCCACGACGATGTCACCAAAAGCAATGACATAAGCAATCACCGCGGTAGGCAGCGCCAGCATAAACACATCAATGCCTGGAAAGCCGACACTAAAGGGCAGGTAGGCCCACATATCTGAAAAGTTGGGTTGCGTCACCCCCCACTCAATGCTTGGACGTGGATACTCGCCTATTGCCCAAGCAATCAAAATAGCGACCACCATGCCGGGCACCATTCCATAATTAGCAATCCTGCGTACGACCAGGTGGTCGGCAACCCAGCGTTTAAACGCTACGGAAAACAGCATAAAAATAGCAATCAGCATACCTGCAATCAAAGAAACTGGCGTTTCTGCCAAGCGCCCACCTTGCTGTATCTCGCCTGTAATTGCTGCAATACCAGCCCCGATAATGATCCCGGCCTGTAGTGAGTTAGGCACCAGGTGCACCAGCTTTCGCCCGAGCCCAGTAACACCTAAAAAGAAGAAAATCAAAAACACTAAAAACTGTAGCGCAAACAGAGCCTGAATGGCTTCATCACCCGGTTCAAAGTCACCTAAAAAGACCAGCACCACCGGCACTGCGGGGGTAATCCAACCTGGCACCATAGGCACCCCAAGTAATGCTGGCAGCATAAATCCAATACCACAAACCACCACGAAGGCTAACGCTATATCGTAAGGCAGGCCCAGGTACTGCTCCAGCAACGGTATCATGGCAAGGCTAACCACAAACATTATTAGCCCTTGGATCATTTCAGCCATTTCCCATCGGTAATGAACAAATGGTAGGCGGACTTTAAATGGCCCTAAAGGCCAGTAGGGCTGCTCTTCTCCATGTTGGCGATGTTTCAACTGCATAAAAACTCCTTGGTTATAAATATTGTTAATTTTTAAGATGCAAGGCCGGAATGAAGCATTGATTTTCAGTGAAAATCAAAACGACCGTTTCATTGTTATTAAAAGTTAAACGCCGACCTTAACGGTCGGCGAAGTTGCCATGGAAGTAGATAGCAAAGCGTCAACGTCACTGCTGACTATCGAAGTCGCTCAAACACTGCATGCCGGCCTCGATCACCACGCGCTGGGCACGCCCGACCGGCAGCCACTGGTGGATGACGAATTCGGCGCTGCACAGCTTGGTGCGATAGAACGGGTCGTCGTTGCCTTGAGTAATGGCTTGCTGGGCGTGCAGCGCCGCCTGGCCCATCTGCCAAGCGCACAGCACATGGCCCGCCAGGTTCAAGAGAGGCGTGGCGTAGGCTTGCACGGCATCCGGCCCCTGTTCAGGGTGGCTACCCTGCTCCAGCACGATCTCCATGGCGGCCTGCAGGTCGTCAGCGGCATCGCTCAGCAGCGGCCCCATGGCATTCAGCCGCGTACTCTTGCCCAGGTCGTCAGCGGTGTTGCGTACCTCGGCCAACAAGGCCAGCAAGGCGGCACCACCATCGCGCTGCAGTTTGCGGCCTGCCAGGTCCAGCGCCTGGATGCCGTTGGTGCCTTCATAGATGGGCGCGATGCGGGCATCTCGGAGCAGCTGGGCAGCACCGGTCTCTTCCACATAGCCCATGCCGCCGTGCACCTGAACCCCCATGGAAGCAATGTCCACGGCCTGGTCGGTAGAGAAACTCTTGACGATAGGAATCAGTACATCTACACAGGCCTGGGCCGACTGGCGCTCGGCGTCATCGGCCGCATGACGGGCAACATCCAGCTGGCCAGCGCAGTAGAGGGCCAGCGCACGCAGCGCATCGGTACGGGCACGCATGGACAGCAGCATACGGCGCACATCGAAGTGGTCGCTGATGGTGCAGTCGCTGCCGCCACGCTGCTTGGGTGAACGCCCCTGGGTGCGGTCATTGGCGTAGGCAAACGCGTGCAGGCAGGCGCGCTCGGCCACACCAATGCCCTGAATACCGACCTTATGACGCGCCTCGTTCATCATGGTGAACATGTGGTTGAGCCCGCGCCCCTCCTCCCCCACCAGATAGCCCACGGCGCCGCCGTTTTCACCAAAGCTGAGAGTACAGGTGGGCGACCCGTGAATGCCGAGCTTGTGCTCGATGGAGGCGCAGGTGACATCGTTACGCTCGCCCAGCGAGCCGTCGTCATTGACCAGGAACTTAGGCACTAAAAAGAGTGAGATACCCTTATTGCCTTCCGGGGCATCGGGCTTACGGGCAAGAACGAGGTGAATGATGTTTTCGGCAGCGTCGTGCTCGCCCCAGGTGATGTAGATCTTTTGACCGCTGATGCGGTAGTGATCGCCTTCTGGAACGGCTTTGGTACGCACCTTGGAAAGGTCCGACCCCGCCTGGGGTTCGGTGAGGTTCATGGTGCCGGTCCAGGAGCCCTCGACCAGTTTGGGCAGGTAGGTCGCTTTTAAGGCATCGCTGCCGTGATGGGCCAGCGCCTCGATGGCACCGGCGGTGA
This sequence comes from Vreelandella hamiltonii, assembly GCF_014651795.1. Classification (NCBI taxonomy): domain Bacteria; kingdom Pseudomonadati; phylum Pseudomonadota; class Gammaproteobacteria; order Oceanospirillales; family Halomonadaceae; genus Vreelandella; species Vreelandella hamiltonii. The sequence continues at coordinate 303,362 of NZ_BMXO01000001.1, forward strand.
GCATCGGGCACAGCCCTAACGCCATGTTCGCGCCGTGGAGCATCTCCTGCACCGCACTGGCCACTACTTCGGGCAGGTTCTGACCGCCCAGTGCTTCAGACACGCCAATGCCGTTCCAACCACCCTCCACATACGCCAGGTAAGCCGCCGCGAAGCCTTCGGGGGTGGTGACGCTGCCATCGGTGTGACGCTGGGCTCCCTGACGGTCTCCCGTACTATTGAGCGGCCCCCAGACGTCACCTGCCAGCTTCGCAGCTTCTTCCAGTACGGCTTCAACGAGATCCGGCGTGGCTTCTTCAAACCCAGGCAGCGCCAAGGAGCGGTGCGCCAGCATCTCTTCCAGCACAAAGCGCAGATCGCGGACCGGCGCGGCGTAGTAATTCATGGCAAAACCTCGGACAAATACGGAGAAATAGTAAAAACACTATCGTCGATAGTAGTTTCACTACTTCCAGCGCACCATTAGCCCAAGGTCTCACCTGATAGCCGCTTCAGCGGCTTATTTGCGCACCTCGGTTTCTACGTCGTCGTAATAAGTGATGTGGCTTTCGTCTTCCTGGGGTGGCCCCACTACCGGCTCGGCGACCTCTACTTCCGGCACCACATCGGAAAGGTCTTCCAGATGCTCATGCTCAAGCGCCCCCTGCACTAGCTCTTCGGTGACCACCAATTCAGCACCGGCAGCGGTCATGGGCGTCGTAGCGGTAAACGGCGCCACGGGGACCGGGGCCGGGCGCACGCTGCGGCGCCACGTGAAGAACAGCACGAAGAACAGGCTGAGCGAGCCAAAGGCCCAGAACAGTCCGGCATCGCCCATGGCGGTCATCACCGGCGAAATCATCAGCGGGCTGATGGTGGCCCCGATGGAGTTGATCAGCAACAGGCCCTGGCTCATGCGCACCAGCGCCCCTGCGGGTGCACGGTCGGCGGCGTGGCTCACGGCCACCGGGTAAAGCGCAAATACGCCCCCACCCAGCAGGAACAGCAGCGCGACCAACAAAGGAGTAGAGAGCGGTAGCCAGAGCATGGCTGCCGAGATCACCACGCAGAACGCGCTGATGCCGATCAGCACCATCTGGCGGTCGTGGCGGTCCGACCAGCGGCCAATGGGGTATTGCAGCAGCATGGCGCCAAGAATCACCACCGCCATCAGTTGCCCCACCTGATTGACACTCATGCCGATACGCTGGAGATAGAGCGGCAGCAGCGTATAAGCCGCCGCCACCACCATGCCCGACCCCAGGCTGCCCATCACACCGGTCGGGGTCATGGTGATCAGCCGGTGCGGGGGTAGCGGCTCGGCGTGTTCTATGAGCGGCGATACGCGGGGAATCATGGCCATCGGCAGTACCGACAGCGACGCCAGCAGGCCGATCACCATGAAGGGCGCGGTGTCACCCATGGCGCTGGTCACGCCCAGCATCAGCTGGCCCAGTACGCCCGCGGCATAGAGCGCGATCATGTACAGTGCCAGCAGGCGGCCACGCACTTTCTGGTCGCCCGCAGTCAACAGCCAGCTCTCGATGACCAGATAGACCCCTACCGTGGCCCAACCGCCCACCAGGCGCAGGGCAAACCACGCCCAAGGGTCGAAGAACAACCCCTGCAACAGCACGGTGACGGCCACCAGCGATGCAAAACTGCCGTAAGCACGAATATGGCCAATGCGCAGCAACAGGCGATCATTGAACATGGCCCCCAAGGCCAGGCCAATGAAATAGGCAGACGACACGATACCGATCACCGTGGCCGACTCGCCCGCAGCGTCCAGTCGAATGGTGATCAAGGTGGCGAGAAAACCGTTGCCAATGCCCAGAATGAACAGCCCGAGTAGGGGCGCCAGCGCCATGGCCAGCAGTTGCCGCGACATGCGTACCTCACATTGCATTGAGTATGAATCGATGGCCGTTTGTACGCCTATCGCACCGGCAGGCAGAAAACGGGCGCGCAATTATTGCTGCCAGTGGCATAAAGTCAATGCTTTTTCAGCCCCATGCCCAGCAGTCTGGTGTTTTTGATAACTGAATGCTTCCTTGGCAGGAAATTCATCTGCTCCAAGCCATTGAATGACGTTTGGTGCCCTTCCCAAAATAGCTGCCCGGCGCCCATCGCGCGACCCATGTGTCCCTTAAACCCCACATAGCCATGCAACCGTGGCAAACTGATGACATTGTCGATGACCCAGTCATGGCCTTGCGACTGCGCGATGGTCGTGCGACTGCCGCCGACATGGCGGGCAGCGTCGCATCATCGTATTCTCTGGTTTTACGTTTGTATTTAAGGAAAGAGGCATGCTTTCAGGTCTGGACCATCTTGTTGTAACCGTGACCGATATGGGTCGCGCTGTGGATTTTTATTCCCGTGTGCTGGGTCTGGATGTGCGTTATCGGGATGCCCAACGGGTCGACCTGTTGCTGGGTGATACGGCCCTGCGCCTGCATCAAACCGACACTGACATTGCCCCGGTGTCGGCCACCCCAACGCCTGGCAGCCTGGACTTGTGCCTGCGCTGCCAGCTGCCGCTGGATGAGTTCAAGCAGCACCTGGACGCGCTCGAAGTCGATGTGGAGCTGGGTCCGGTCGCCCGCCAGGGAGCCAACGGCCCCATCGAATCCCTCTACCTGCGCGACCCCGACGGCAACCTGCTCGAAATCTGTCGCCCAGCAGCACGCCAGCCCTGAGCCAGACCGCCATGCTGGGCGGGTCGACGGGTGATAAGTCGCCCTGCCCACGCTATCATGGCGGGCTAACAGGGTATCCGCTGGATGCTATCGTCGAATCGAAAAGAAGGAACGCCCATGCGTGACGACACCCCCATCGAAGGTGAAGTGGTCAACCGCACCGACACGCCTGAAATGCCCTCACCGGCCCCCGACACCACCATGGCCATGGTGATCTATGCCCTTTATCTGGCCAGCTTCGTGGTGGGCTTCACCTCGGTCATCGGAGTGATCATTGCCTACGTGTATCGTGGCAAGGGCCCTGTCTGGCTGGACGAACACTACCGTTATCAAATTCGTACGTTCTGGATCGGGCTACTGTACGGCAGCATCGCCACGCTGCTGACGCTCATCCTCATCGGCTTCCCGCTGCTGCTGGCCTTTGCCGTGTGGTTTATCGTGCGCTGCGTCAAAGGCTTCAAAGGGCTGCAAGAGAAGCGCGCGCCCTCCAACGTCGACAGTTGGTTGCTGTGATCCATGAGTGAACCGTTACACACTCGCCGGGCGCAGTATCAGGCCCGTGCCATCGCCGGGCTTTGGCGCATGCTCTCCCGCTGGCCCGTCACTCGGCTATGGCGCATTGCAGCCTTCATGGGGCCTCAGATCTACCGCTTCAGCAAGCGTGAGCGACGCGTGACCGAGCTGAACCTGGCGCGGGTTTTTCCAGACCAGTCCGCTCAGCAGCGCAAGGCGTTTGCGATTCAGAGCCTGCAGCACTCCACGGCCACCATGCTGGAGCTGGGCCACGCCTGGATGGCGCCTCCCGAGAAGGTGGAAGCCAGCATTCTGGCCGTGCACGGGCGCGACAAGCTGGACAGCGCACGGGCCGAAGGGCGCGGCGTCATCGTACTGGCGCCCCACTTTGGCAACTGGGAAGTGCTCAACTTCTGGCTCTCCAGCCACTTCCCGTTCACGGCCATGTACGAACCGCCCAAGATCGCTGACCTGGAAGCCATTACGCGCCACGGCCGGGAGCGCATGGGCGCACAGCTGGTGCCGACCAACCCACGTGGCGTCGCCGCCCTGCTGAAAGCCTTAAAGCGCAGCGAAGCCATCGGCATCCTGCCCGACCAGGAACCCGCCTGGGGCAGTGGCGTATTCGCGCCGTTCTACGGGCACGAGGCCTACACGGCCACCTTGCTACCCAAGCTGGTCGCTCGGACCCAGGCTCGCGTGGTCACGGGAGTGGCACGACGTATTCCCGGCAAGGGGTTCGAGATTCACTTTCTGGATGCCGACGAACGGGTCTACAGCGAGGACGACACGCTGTCAGCCACCGGCGTCAACGCCAGCGTGGAAGCTTCGATTGCCCTGGACCCACCCCAGTACCAATGGGAATACAAGCGCTACCGCAAGGTCGTGGAGGAGCAGCAAGGGCTCGCCAACGCCAACGATTTCCGCCTTTATTGAACGAGAGTGGCATGACCGAATCTTCCCCCCACCCGCCTAACCCGCCACAGGATACGCGCCCGCCGCAGATCGTCTATGCGCTGTATCTGGCCGGGCTGGTCACCGCCAACATCACCCTGCTGATAGGTGTGATCGTAGCGTATGTGTACCGTCGCGAGGCAGCGCCCTGGCTGCAGGCCCACTACCGCTACCTGATCCGCACGTTCTGGATCGGCAGCCTCTATTTCCTGGTCACGTTCACCTTGACCCTGCTGTTTCTCGGCGCGCTGCTGTGGCCGCTGCTGGCCCTTTGGCTGGGCGTGCGCTGCACGCTTGGCTGGCTGGCGGTACGCAAGGGCCAGCCCCCGGCAAGGCCTGGCAGCTGGCTGTGGTGAAGAAGCATCTGGCTGTGTTGAAGAAGTAACGGCGGGCTCAGTCGTCGCTGTGGCGCGCGTAAACATCGTCCAGCCGTTCGATGTCATCTTCGCCCAGGTAGCTGCCGGACTGCACCTCGATCAGCTCCAGCGGGATCTTGCCCGGGTTCTCCAGGCGATGCAGCGCCCCTATCGGGATGTAGGTCGATTGGTTCTCGCTGACCAGAAAGGTGCGCTCCTCCACGGTGACCTTGGCAGTGCCGCTCACCACCACCCAGTGCTCGGCGCGATGATGATGGCGCTGCAACGACAGCCGTGCACCGGGGCGCACGGTAATGTGCTTGACCTGATAGCGCTGGCCGCTGTCCATGGCCTGAAAACTGCCCCAGGGGCGGTGCACCAGCGGTGACGAGCAGGGCTCGCGCCGTCCTGCCGCGCTCAAGGCCGCCACCAGTTGCTTGACCCCCTGCGCATGATCGCGGCGAGCCACCAGCACGCTGTCCGACGTTTCCACTACTACCAGGTCTTCGACGCCCAGGGTTGCCACCAGGCGATGATTGGCCACCACCAGCGAGCGCTGGGTATCCCGCAATACGCCGTCACCGGTCACCACGTTGCCCGCCGCATCAGGGGTGTGCGTGGCCATCAGCGCATCGAAGCTACCGATGTCGCTCCATCGCGCGTCCAGCGGCACGACGGCGGCCCTGGCACAGTGCTCCATCACCGCATAGTCGATGGACTCGCTGGGACAGCGCTTGAAGGAGGCCTCGTGCAAGCGCAGGAAATCGAGATCGTGGTGCGCCTCGTCTACCGCTGCCTGACAGGCCGCCAGCATGTCGGGCTGTAGCCGTGCCAGCTCGGCGAGATAATCCGAGGTCCGCAGCAGGAACATGCCGCTGTTCCACAGCGTATTGCCTTCGGCCAGCAGGGCCTTGGCTTTTTCAAGAGGGGGCTTTTCGATGAAGGCGTCCAGATGGTGGCCATCTCCCAACGCCGCGCCGCAAGCAATGTAACCGTAACCGGTTTCCGGATGAGTCGGCACGACGCCAAAGGTCACCAGATAACCTTGCTCAGCCAACGGCGTGGCCCGCCGCACGCTGTCGGTGAACGCGGCCACATCGCCAATCACATGGTCGGCGGGCAGCACCAGCAAAAGCGGGTCGTCCCCCGTCTGGCGTGCCAGCAGCGCGGCACAGGCGATGGCCGGGGCCGTATTGCGCCCTTCCGGTTCCAGCACTACCTGCCCCTGCTGGCCAGCTTCGCGAAGCTGCTCGGCCATCAAAAAGCGATGCGCATGATGGCCCATCAACATGGCGGGCTGTGCGGTGATGTCCGCAAGCCGAGCCAGTGTCTGCTGTAACAGGCTTTGCTCGCCGGTCAGGCGCAAAAACTGCTTGGGCATCTGTTCCCGGGAAAGCGGCCACAGCCGTGTACCGCTACCGCCGCTGAGAATGACGGGTTGAATCATGGTGTCGTCCTTGGTGTCGTCCCCGGTGTCGTACCTGGTAACGGTTCCGCTGCGCCAAAATCTTCTTGCAGCCAGTGGCGTAACTGGCTCATGGGTGGGGCATCGAAGGTGGCTGACAGGTCAGGCAGCATGCCGTTCACGAAGCCACGCGCCATGAAAGGGGCCAACAGTTCAGGGTCGCCGCTGACGATATGCACCGGCACCGCCGCGCTGGCGTTTTCTCCGGTAATCAAAGGCGCCGCCTGGTGGTCGCCCAAGGCAATCAGCAGGGTTTGCTCATCGGCCACCCGCTCTGCCCAGCGCCCGGTGACTTTCACAGCGTAGTCCACAGACCAGGCATAGTGGTCACGAATACGCTCGATATCGCGCCAGATCACATCGGGCGGGTCGGCCGCGTTCTCCCACGGGGCAAAAATCGACCCATCCCCCACCATCGACCAGTTCTCCAGCACGGGCAGGATGGGCGTCCAGGGGGCATGGCTGGAGATCAACGCAATCTGGGCAAACACCGGGGAGCCCCCCAGCAAGTGGCGCTGGGTATAGTCCAGCGTGAACTGGTCGGGCATGGTGACCCAGTTGAGTGGAGGCCCGGCGTAAGGCATGTCCCTGGCAGCGACGATCTGGTCGAAACCGTAGGCTTCGCCTTCGGGCCAGGCCAGGGTGATGGCAGGCATCACGGTCAGCGTGTGCTGGCCCGTGGCGCGAAAGTCATCGATCAACGTAGGGTGGCCGCTATTGAGCATCAGCCGATACCACAGCTGGTTGTCGATCCAGCGGCCGCTGAGCGTGGTGGCGTGGGCCAGCCACGACTGCCCGCCACGAATCGGCGCATCCATCAATCCGGACACCACCGATAGCCCGCGTTGTGCCAGGCGCGTCTCGATCTCGGCCAGAGTAGCCAGAATCTGACGGTTGTAGCGCGGGTCATCCAGCGCCGTGACGCCGTAGGACTCGATGAAGGTCAGCAGCACATCGCGCCCTTCCAGCCCAGGCAACGCCTGGGTGGCCATGGGCGAAGCCTGCAGCTGTTCGCTGAAGGCCAACCTTGCCTGATGGGTCGAGATCACCTGCTGCCACTGAAAACGTGCCGTATGCACTACTGGCAGCGTAGAATGGGGCACCCAGCGGTAGCGGTTTGCCTCCAGCAGCAACAAGCCCGCAGCCACCACCAGAACGCCCAGGGCAAGCTTGCCCTGACCGCGCGCCAGCGAAAGCGGCACTCTGGGCAGCAACAAGCGCAGCAACCCCCACACGCCCACCAATAGCACCACCAATGCCAGTAGCATCAAGCAAATAGCCGCAAGTTGGCCTACATTACCTACAAGCAGGTGGTAAACGGAACGCACCAGCGGCACGTCGAGATACAGGTTCAACGAACGACCAAAAGCGGTGTGGGTAGCAGCATCCCCAAGATTGATGAGCGTGAACAGGGCCAAGGCGCTGACGACCGTCACGCCAGCGGCACGTCGCCAGCGTCGAACAGGAAGCAACCACAGGGCGGGTACGAGCACCCAGGCTTCCCAGGCCAGCAGTGGCGCCCCCCAAGTGCCAAAGCGCCACCACAGTGGCATGACCAGTAATGTATTGACCACGCAGATAGCTAACAGGAGACGCAGCATTGATACCTCATGGCCAGTTTAAAGAAAGGTCGATCAATGGATGGAGGCAGTAGGACTTGGCCCACTCAACGGATTCTCGCACTCCGTCACACCCCATTGCTAAACATGACTTGTTAAGCGTATAGCTTTTGTTTAATTATTTCATACCACATTGTGCTGTCGTCTTTGAGTTGACCACGAAAGGAACTCGATAATGGGCTGTCGTACCGCTGCAAGCTGGATCATGTCGCTGGGCTGGTTGTGTTCTGTCTCTGCCATGGCCAGCCAGGAACAAGTACTTTTCGACTCTATCATAGCGCAGGCCCAGCAGTTGGCCGAAGCGCCCTATCAGGCACCCGAAGCCACCCTGCCGGAGGCGCTGCAATCGCTGGACTATGACGGTTATCGGCAGATTCGCTTCGATCCGGAGCGCGCCTACTGGAAAGACGAAAGCCCGTTCAGCCTGCAGCTTTTTCACAGCGGCTTTCTGTTTCAAACGCCGATCACGCTGAATGTGCTGGATGGCGAGACGTTGTCTCCCTTGGCATTCACCAAACAGGACTTCACCTACGACGGTGCGGCCAGCGAACTGCTGGAGCATGACCTGAGCGGCAGCGGTCATGCCGGCTTCAGGCTCCACTACCCTATCAACGACCCGGACTACGCGGACGAATTTGCGGTGTTTCTGGGCGCCAGCTACTTCAGGCTGGTAGGCCAGGGGCAAGCGTATGGGCTCTCCACACGGGGCCTGGCCATCGATACCGCCTCCGAGCGGGGGGAGGAGTTTCCGGCGTTTCGTGAATTCTGGCTGGTCAAGCCCGGGCAGGAGGACGAGAGTGTTACGCTCATGGCGCTACTGGATAGCCCATCGCTGAGCGGCGCCTATCGCATCACGCTGACACCCGGTGAACAGACCGAAGCCGAGGTGGAAGCCGAGCTGTTTGCTCGCAGCGACGTGGCCAAACTGGGGGTTGCCCCACTGACCAGCATGTTCACTTTTGGGGAGGCAACGGCTCAACGACCCGACGACTTTCGCCCTCAGGTACACGACTCGGATGGGCTGCTGGTTCACACCGGCCAGGATGAGTGGATATGGCGCCCGCTGCAAAACCCCTCGGCCCTGCGTATCTCCGCGTTCATGGACCATGATCCACAGGGGTTTGGCCTGATGCAGCGAGAGCGCCACTTCGATCGTTATCTGGATCTGGAAGCTCACTATCATCGTCGCCCCAGCCAATGGGTCGAACCGATTGGCGACTGGGGGGAGGGCCATGTCGAGCTGGTCGAGATCCCCACGCCGGATGAAACCCACGACAATATCGTTGCCTACTGGGTAGCCGATGCGCCACTGAAGGCGGGTGATTCACGCAGGCTTCACTACCGCACCTATACGCTGAACACTCAGCCCGAGCAGCACGCTCTGGGCCGCGTGATTCGCACGCGCCAAGGCAGTGCTGCCGTCCCTGGAGAAGCCGATTCTGCGTCTGCCGACCAGCGCCAGCTGGTGGTCGACTTCATGGGCGGCCCCCTGGAAACGCTGGCCGAGGATGTCGTACCGGAGCTGGACATCAGCGTACTGGACGGCGAAGCCCAGCTTCCCCAGGTGAAGCGGCTACCCGACCATGGCTGGCGGGCCACCTTCCGTTTGCCCTCCGATCGCCCCAGCGATATACGCCTGCGCCTGACCCACGACGGGGAGCCACTGACCGAGAGCTGGAACTACGTATGGTATCCCGATGCCTAGTTCGACGTCTCTTGGCCCCCTCATTCCCTGGCTGAATGCCCGCCGTACGCTGCTGGCCACGCTGGTCATCGGCACCAGCGTGGTTGGCTGCCTGGTCATGGCCAACGTGGTCGCCAACCTGGCGCTCGGCTGGCGCATCGTCATGCTGGTGCTGTTTGGGCTGACCTTCAGCTGGATCGCCCTGGCCTTCTGGGGAGCGGTATGCGGCTTCATCTTGTGCAGCCTGCGGCTGGACCCTCTGACCTTGAAACGTCAGTCTCATAGGCCAGCCCTCAATGCGCTATCCAGCAAAACGGCCTTGATCATGCCGATTTATGCCGAGCCCCCCATCCCCACTCTGGCCGGTCTCGAAGCCACCTGTCGCTCGTTGCTCCAGGAAATGAGCAGCAACCCTCACTATGCAGCCACCCCGTTACAAGCGCATTTCGAGGTGTTCATCCTCAGCGACACGCAGCAGGCTGACCAGGCCGCCGAAGAGGCCGCCCATGTGGCCGCCTTGCAGCAGCGGCTGGCTGGCCAGGTGGCCGTGCACTATCGGCGGCGGCCGGACAATCGCGGCCGCAAGGCGGGCAATATTGCCGAGTTTTGCCGTCGCTGGGGGCGGCGCTACGACTACATGATCGTGCTGGATGCCGACAGCCTGATGAGCGGCACCACCTTGCTGCATCTGGTGCATCAGATGCAGCGCTACGCGGGCGTAGGGCTGATCCAGACCGTCCCCTTGCCGGTAGGTCAGCGCACCCTGTTCGGCCGCTTCATTCAGTTTGCGTCGGCGCTGTACAGCCCCATGCTGGCGGCAGGTCAAAGTTTCTGGCAGGGCGACGCCGCCAACTACTGGGGGCACAACGCCATTATCCGCACCCATGCCTTCATGGCCCATGCCGGGTTGCCGACCCTGCCTGGCAAACCCCCGTTGGGCGGTGAATTATTGAGCCACGACTTTGTCGAGGCCGCCCTCCTCAAGCGGGGCGGCTGGCAAGTGCTGCTGGATACCTCGGCCACGGCCTCCGCCGCCTCGCCCCTGCCCTTGGCAGGCAATCACAGCCTCGAAGCGATGCCCAGCAACCTGCTGGATTTTGCCAAGCGTGATCGGCGCTGGCTGCAGGGCAACCTCCAGCACCTTCGGCTGCTGACCGGTGCCGGGTTTCACCCGATTAGCCGATTGCACTTTCTGTTTGGTGCCTTCGCTTATCTCTCATCGCTGGTATGGCTTGGGCTCTTGCTGTGCACCAGCTTCATGGTGGGTTATCAGGCCATCGACAACGGCGCGCCTCCGCTCTTGCCGCACAGTCTCTCCCTTGGCCTGCTCAGCGTGACGCTCGGCATGCTGCTGGCGCCCAAGATACTCGGCCTTGTGCTGGCGCTGTGGCAAGCCCCCCGCGCCTTCAATGGCCGCCTGGCTCTCATCACCAGCACGCTGCTGGAAATGCTCTTCGCCGCCCTGATCGCACCGTTGATGATGGCGTGGCATAGCCTGTTCATCATCAATGTGTTGATCGGGCGCGCCATCGATTGGCAGACCCAGCATCGGGGCGAGCGCTCGCTGAGCTGGCGGGAAAGCTGGCGGCACACTGGCTGGATGACGCTGTGCGGCAGCCTCTGGGCAGGCTTGATGATCCTTTTTTCACCCTCGGCCTTTGGCTGGCTGACACCTGCCTGGCTTGGCCTGGTCGCGGCAGCTCCGCTGGTAAAGTACTCCAGCAGCGGCACCTGGGGCGGGGTGGCCAGCCAACGGCTGGGGTTGCTGCATATCCCCACCGGCTGCCCGACCCCACCCCTGCTGCAAGACTTCGCCGACCTGTGCGCACGTCACTCCCAAAGTCTGATCGTCAGTGGCTCGGCCACCCCCAACCAGCCGCCACGGGAGCAGTTCGGTGACATGCCCAGCCAACCGTTGAAGGCCTTGTCCTCGCGCCGAAACGCCGCTTCCCGTGCCAAGGAGCCTCATTAAATGCCTTCATTGACCCTGGCACCGCTGCGCCGCGCAGGCGGCATGGCTCGCTCGCTGTTCATTTACTGGCGGCCGGGGCGGCAGCGCAGCCTGCAACGCCTTTATCGCCCCTTCATCGCGCCTGGCGACATTGCCTTCGATGTGGGTGCACACCTGGGAGATCGCAGCGCGGCATTTCAAGCCCTGGGGGCCAGGGTCATTGCTCTGGAACCCCAGCCAGCGCTAGCCAAGTGGTTTCAGCGCTTGCTGAAACGCCCTGACATCACCCTGCTGCCGCTGGCCGTGGGGCCTCAGCTCGGCGTCGCCGAGATTGCCATCAGCGAAGGCAACCCCACCCTGTCCACGCTGGCCAACGACTGGCGCCATCAGGTAGGCGAGCGCAACCCCGGCTTTCATCACGTGCGCTGGGAGCAGACTCTCCAGGTCGACATGACCACTCTGGACGCACTGATCGAACGTTATGGCACTCCGCGCTTTATCAAGATCGACGTGGAAGGCTTCGAGGCCGAGGTACTGCAGGGGCTCCATCACCCCGTTGCGGCCCTCTCCGTGGAGTTCGTGGCGGGCATGCTGGAGGTCAGCCACGCCTGCCTGGAAGAGATACAGCGGCTGGGGGAGTATCGCTTCAACGCCATTGCAGGCGAGCGCCGCCGATTCCTCTTCGAGCAGTGGTTAACCCCAGAGGCCATGCAACAATGGCTCGCCCAAGGAGCGGGACAGTTGGCGTCGGGGGATATCTACGCCTGCCGCCACGACCATCCGATACTCACCGACGCCTAGCACTCAGCCGTACCGATCACCTTGAAGAGACTGTTATGGTTCATGAATGGCAACACCTGACCGCACCCAAACTTCAGGCCCTGGCCCAGCATCAGCCCATCGCCCTCATCACGCTGGGCGCCATCGAGCAGCACGGCACCCACCTGCCCCTGGGCACCGACCTGATGATCGGCGAGGGCCTGCAGGCGGCCATGCTGGCGCAGCTCCCCGACGACATCGAGGTGCTTTGTCTGCCCCCCATGGCCATCGGAGCCAGCGATGAGCACGCCAGCTTTTCAGGCACCCTGAGCCTGCCCGCCAGGCTGGCCATCGAGACGTTGGAAGCCTACGGCGACAGCATTGCCCGGGCGGGCATCCACAAGCTGGTGATGATCAACAGCCATGGCGGCAACAAGGCCGTGATGGACCTGGCGGCCCTGACTCTGCGCCAGCGCCACGCCATGCGCGTGGTCAAGGCGACCTATACTCGGCTGCCGCCGCTGGAAGGTGCCCTGGCCGCCGATGAGCTGCGCCATGGGCTGCACGGAGGGCTGCTGGAGACCTCGATGATGCTGCACCTGGCCCCCCAATGGGTAGACACCGAAGGGTATACGCCCACGCCCCCCGCCACGCCTCCCGAAGGTGGCCTGCTGGGCGCCGAAGGCAGCGCGGCCTATGCCTGGTTGGCAGAAGACCTGAGCCCCCACGGAGTGGCGGGCGATGCCCGTGGCGCCAGCGCCGACCTGGGCGAACGATTGGTGCGCCACTATGCGGGCCTGCTGGCCCGCGTGGTGGAAGAAACCGCTCGACTGCCCGCCCTGAACTGACTCTCTTGACCATAAAATGCCGCTGGCCGGGTGCTGGCTCAGCGGCAACGATTAAGTGTTCAGCGGTTGACGCCTGATGCTTCAGTGGCCACGGCTCTCCAGCACGTCGTCCAGAAAATGTCCGGCCCGGTTGGCCTTGGCACTCAGGTAGCGATGGTTGTGATCGGTCACGCTGCCATACAGGGCCTGACGCGAGACTACCTCGATCCCCCCTTCCCGCAAGGCCGCCATTTTCAGCGGGTTGTTGGTCAATAGCTGTACCTGATGAATCGACAACGCATTGAGCATATCCACCGCCACCGCGTATTGCCGCTCATCATCGCCAAATCCCAACACCTGGTCGGCGTCCACGGTATCCAGGCCACTGTCTTGCAGGGTATAGGCGCGCAGCTTGTTGGCCAGGCCGATACCCCGCCCTTCCTGGGCCAGATACAGCAGCACGCCACCGCCCATCCCCTGGATATCGGCCACGGCATTACGCAACTGCTCACCGCAGTCACAGCGCAAGCTACCGAACAGGTCACCGGTCAAACAGGCAGAGTGCATGCGTAGCGGCACGGGGCCTTGCTGGGCTTCGGGCTGGCCGATCACCACTGCCACGTGCTCGCGCAGGCCATCGGGCTCGCGAAACAGCACGAAGCGGCTATGCGGCGCGTCTTCCAGCGGTATGCTGGCTTCACTGACCCGCTTGAGCATGCCGGGCGCACCGGCTAGGCACTGCAGGGCTTCTTCGGCACTGACTTCCAGCAGCTGCCCCTGGCGCACCTGCTCGGCCACGGCATGGCTGGCCTGCTCGCTCACGTCAGCGGTGAGGGCTGCAGGCACCAGCAGCGCCCGGCGCATCAGGGTGACGGCACCGCGCTCGGCCGCGCCTGCGGGTTTCAAGCCGCTCAGCAGCGCGCTCGAACGCGCCTGACCAGGCGCCAGGGCCAGCTGGTGCAGCTCATGCTCGCCGATCTGTTCGGCCAGTGGCAGGCAGGCAGCGTCGGCCTTGAGCGACAACCCCATGGCCTCCAGCCGATGGCGGGTCAACACCATGGCCGGACGTGAGCCCGATAGCGCCGCCAGCGCCGCCACCGAGCGGCTACCCTCCAGCGCTTGCACCAGCAAGCGCTGCTCACCACTGCGAATCACGACAGGTAAACCACGGCGAATATCAAAAATGGCGCGTTCAATGTGATACATGTAGGCCTCCGGATTGCCTAGTCGTCTGAACAAAGGTCACTTGCGTTGCGCTACCTGGCCCCGCATGATCAATGGGTGTATCCAATAGGGAAGTGTTATGCCCGACTCCAGTTCTTCTGCTCGATACTCCCCGGCCCTCGATGATGAGGCGGCCTGGGAATGGTTGATCGCGTTGAGTGCCACGGCACGGCGCATGACCGAGGCGTCTACTCTTCCCCCTGAGGCCCAGACGCCACAGGCCGCTGGGCCGGACGTTCAGCAGTGGCTCGATTGCCTGACCCCGCTGGCCGCCAGCCCACAATGGGTGGTCGCGCAGCTGGGCCAGAGCCTGGATGGGCGTATCGCCACGGAAAGCGGCCATTCCCATTACATCAACGGCCCTGAAAGCCTGGTGCACCTGCACCGGCTGCGCGCCCTGGCCGATGCCGTGGTGGTGGGCGCCGGCACCGCTGCGGCCGACAACCCCCAGCTCACCGTGCGCCATGTCGATGGGCCCAACCCGGTTCGCGTGGTGCTGGACCCGCGCGGTCGCGTGCCCACCACCTTGGCGCTGTTTCAACCAGGCGACGTGGCGACGCTGCACATCACCGGGCCTCAGGTAGCCCCGCTGAACAGCGCTGCCGAGCAGTGCTGCCTGCCGCTGAATGCCCATGGTCAATTTCAGCCCCACGATGTCATTGCGCTGCTGGCAGAGCGCGGATTGCACCGCGTTCTGGCGGAAGGTGGCGGCATCACCATTTCCCAGTTCATCGAAGCCCAGGCCGTGGATCGCCTGCACCTGCTGGTGGCCCCGCTGTTGATTGGTTCGGGGCGGCCCGGGCTGGTGATGACCCCCATCGACACCCTGGAGCAGGCGCTGCGCCCCACGATGCGCTCGTTCCGATGCGGCGCCGACACGCTGTTCGACGTCGAGCTGCGCCGCTCCTGACGCGGCAGCCCCCATGGCCCCTTCACTCGAAGAGGCCGGGGAGCTTGCCGGGCTCGCTTGGCCGCGCCGAGCCAGTGCCACGGGAATACCCGGCAGGCTGGACAGCAGCACCAGCACGCCATACGCCAGCGAAATGGCCACGCCCTGCGCAGGCGGCATGCCCACCAGCATCCATAAACCTGCTGCGGCGCCTTCGCGTACGCCCCACCCGGCTACCGAGAGCGGCACCAGCATGGAAAGCAGCAGCACCGGTGCCAACGCCAGCAGTTCAAAGGCAGGTATTGGGCTACCAATGGCCCTGGCCGCGCACAGCATGACCACGCCATAGCTGATCACGATGGTCAGCGACGAGCTCAGTTGCAGGGGCCATACGCGACGCTGAAACAGCCCACGACGCAGGTCGCGCCCCAGGCTTTGGCACCAGCGCGGTAGTGCCAGCCGTTGGCGACGCACCCAATGTATCAATAGCGCAAGCCCTGCCATGCCCAGCAGGGCACCAGCCGCCAATGACATCAACACCACAGGCCCCAGCGCAGCGTGCCACGTTGGCGATGCCAGCAGTGCTGCCAGCGTGAGCAGCGCCACGGCCACCTGACCAGACGCGCGCTCGATCACCACCGCTCGCCAGGCGCTGCCACGGGAAGTGGTCTGGCCCGCATGGCGATGCGCGCGCCCGGCATCTCCCAGCACCCCGCCTGGCAGCAGCTGATTGACCAACAACGCCAGGTAGTATTCACGCAGGGCGTAGCCAAAACGCAGCGGCACGCCGATCAGCCCCGCCGTAAGCTGCCAGCGCCACGCACTGAGCATGACCTGCAGCACGCTGATGGCCAGCGCCAGAACCATCCAGCCCAGCGAGAAGCGCTGCACTTCGGCCATGATATCGGCAGGTTCGACCCACAAGGCAACTGCCAGCAGCAGCATGCCACTGACCAGGCAACGTCGTACCCAGGGCGCACGCCAGCCGCGCGCGAACACCTTGCTACCCCGCCACCGCTGGCAGCGCCAGCAGATCGTGATGGCCTACCCACACGCCCCATTGGCCACGCTCCACGGCGTCCAGCCTGGCCGTGCGCCATTCGGCAATACGCGTGGCCGCTTCCGGCGCCTGCTCCGTGGCGGCGGCGGCCCAGCCCTCTATCAGCGAGCGAATCAGCGGCTCATGGGTGGTGTCTCCTGCGTCCAGTTGCCAGGGCGTGGCAGCCTCTTCAAGGCTATACCCCCGGCGCTTGAGCGCCTCCGCGAGCGCAGCATGGGCGTGGCCTCCCAGCGCCTCGCCCAGCCCCTTGTCACGCTGCTGGTGGGCATTGAACAGGCCCCGTACGAAGCGATCTTCGGGGTGGTCGAGTGGCTGGTGCTCCGCATCGATGAAGCACCACTCCCCCGTCACGCTGAGACTGACCAGCAGCGCCTGCCGCTGCTCGGCGCACTGGGCGGCCAGCGCATCGATCCACGGCTGGGAGACCAGATCGATGAGCGCCGAGGCACTGACCACATTGGCTTCCAGCAAGGCAGGGTGCGCCAGCGTCGCCAGCGAGGTGCAGTGGGTTGCCACCTGGACGGGCTGGCCACGGGCATCGTGGAGCTGCATGGCACGGCCACGGGCTTCCTTGAGCAATTCAGGGTCGTGGTCGAACAACGCCCAGCGCTGAGGAACGCTCAGCCGGGGCACCAAAAACTGTACGTTGCTGCCCCGCCCACAGCCCAAATCTGCCAGGGTGACGCTGTCACGGTTGGCCAGCCAGGCATTCAAACCTGCCAACAGCGCGCTGCTGCGCGACTGGCTATCCACGCGCTCGCGCTGGCTGAGCCAACTGGCCGCAAACTGGCTGCCTGCAGGCATGTTCGGCGCGGCCCCCATGTTCAGCGCGCTGGCAAACTGGGCACCCGCCGCCTGCCAGTCATTGAGCTCTCCGCGTGCGACCGCAGCGCCTGCCCGCAGCGCCGTGCGTAGGGCCTGGTCACTGCAGAACTGCTCCAGCGCCGCCTGCAATGCGGGCACATCGCCAGGCGCAACGCTCAAGCCAGCGCCTTCGGGTAGCGTATCGCTCAGGGCGCCACCGGTGGTGGTGATCACGGGCAGGCCATGGGCCAAAGCTTCGGTCACCACCATGCCGTAACCTTCGTACCAGGAAGGCAGTACCAGCGCGTGAGCCCGGTGATAGGCAGCTTCCAGGGTGGCGGCATCACACTCACCGTGCAGCGCGATGCGCTCGCCCAGGTGGTGCTCTTCCAAGCGCTGGCGGACGCTGGCGCTGAACTCGGCGTCTCGCTCGGCACCATAGCAGTCACACTGCCAGGGCAGATGGGTCAGCCCTGCCAGCGCCTTCACCAGCACGTCCTGCCCTTTGCGCGGCGTCAGGGTGGCAACGCACAGCAAGCGCAGGGGTTCACCCTCACGCGGCGCCGGGCTGATAGGGGCATGCGCCACGCCAGGCTCCACCACGCTGATCGGCGCAGTGAGCGGCACGGCGTACTGCTCGGCCAGCGCCTTCAAGCGCCGCGCGGTGAAACGGCTGGTCACGATGATACGCGCCACGCAGCCAAGCCCCGTCAGCTCACTGCGGTGCAGATGCTGCTGCTCATCGCTGGACAGCCCCTGCTCATCCCCCAGCGGGTGATGCAGCAGCGCGGTCAGGTCCAGCCTGTCGGCATGTCGTGCGACCACGTCGGGCAGCGCGCCCACGGCCAGGCCATCGAGAATCACTCGGGCGCCTGACGCCTGCTGCTCCAGCGCGTGGGCCAGGGCGCTCGCCGCGACCTCATCGGCCAGCGGGAAGCGCCCTTCCAGGCCCACCACCGTCACCTGGTGGCCCTGCTCGCGCAGCGCCTCCACGATGCGGGCATCATAAAGATAACCGCCGGTACGCTGGCCAGGGTCGCCGGCCACGATCAGGTTAAATCGTTGGCTCATAGCTCGCCTTCGTAGCTTGCCCAGGCCACATGGGATTCATGCAGCTTGATTTCCATGCGGGTCAGCCCCTTGGCAGTCTCTCCCATCCTGCCGCCACGAATCGCTTCGGCCAGCTGATCGAAAATCACCTTGGCCATGAATTCGGTGGTGGTGTTCTGGCCGGTAAACTCGCTCACCTCGTCCAGGTTGCGGTAGTTGTATCCCGCCAACACTTCCTTGACGGTTTCACTGGCCAGCCCGATATCGATGACCAGCCCATCCTCATCCAGCGCAGGGCGCTGAAAGATGACATCCACCACATACGTTGCCCCATGGGTACGCTGCGCAGGGCCGAAGATATCCCCTTTGAAGCTATGGGCAATCATGAAATGGTCACGAACACATAGACGGTACATGGCAACTCCTTGGGTTATTCAGGTTCATCCTGAACGGGGTAACGAATGCGATGGCACAATGCCTTGCTGCCCGGGCCAAACAACGCCGGCGCCAAGGCAGGCAAGTCCATGAAATTGCTCTCACCGCTGATCAAGACATCCAGCGTCGGATCGGCCAGCAGGCGCAACGCCAGGGCCAGGCGACGCTGGTAGTTCCAGCGAGGTTGCAGCTTGGCAGGCAGCTGGCCCACCTGGCTGGCGCGCAGGGTCAAACGTTGGGAATGGAACGCGCCGCCCAGGGGCAGCGCCACGTCACCCTCCCCGAACCAGCTCATTTCGATCACGCGCCCTTCCTGGCCCACCAATGACATGGCCAGGCGAAGGCCCTCAGGATGACCGCTGGCATGAATCACGCAATCCTGATCCGCAGGGGCCTGCTCCGGCAGGGCAAACGGCACCCCCAGGGCATCGGCCAACGCCTCACGCTCGCCATTGATATCGATGAGCTGCACCTGCACCCCAGCAATACGCGCGCACAGGTAAGCCACCAGCGCACCCACGACGCCGCCGCCCACGACACATACCCGTTCACCGAGCATGGGGTTGGCATCCCACACGCCGTTGATGGCGGTTTCCATGTTGGCGGCCAGCACCGCCCGGTAAGCCGGTACGTCAGCGGGCACCGGCACCACCATGGTGGCCGGGACGATATAGCGGTCCTGGTGGGGGTGAAGACAAAATACGGTCTGGTCGACCAGCGCCTGAGGGCCATGGGTCACGCGGCCTACGCTGCAATAACCATATTTGACAGGGCCAGGGAACTCCCCCACCTGAAAGGGCGCGCGCATACGCTGGGTCTCGCTGCTCGGCACACGGCCATGAAACACCAGCGACTCGGTGCCTCGACTGACGCCGCTGTAAAGCGCACGCACACGCACATCGTCTTGGCCCATGGCAGGGAGAGATTCGGACTGGATTGCACCGTGGCCTGGGCGGGTGACCCAAAAGGCCTGAGCGGTATCAGGCACTGACATGACATTTCCTTATCGTTGAAGCGCAAGTTCCCTGCGTTGACCCAAGCCTTTGCAAGAGTTGGCGACTTTTCAAGGGCTAACCTATAGCTTAGCTTAGAAAAGAAAACGGTCTATTAACGTTTATTAACCTTCGTGACGCGGCTCGACAGCTGACCACGAAAGCACAAGCAGCGCGCCATATCTATACAACAATGATACATTGATAAATTATTGCACCACTAATTTCAACTGCGGATGACGATGCCGCTTCGAGAGCCTTCATGCCCCCAGCCTCACACACTTCGGAATCGCCACGCTTCAATCGGCTTCATAGCGGCCTGGAGCTGCTGCTGGGGGGCCTGTTACTGGGCGGTCTGGGATGGCTCATGGGTCCGCTCATGGCGAGTGCCGCCAACTGGTGGTTAGCCGTCGGCTTATATGCCGTGATGAGCGCGCTAGTGCTGTTGTTTTGGCCCTACGGTGCGCTGGGCTGGGCGAATAGAGTCACCCTCGGGCGTGGTGTACTGGTGGCACTGGTGGCTGGCGCCCTGGTGGGCGGCGCCTTTCAACAGGCCATTGGGCTATGGCTGGGTGTCGCCGTGATTGCCCTGCTACTGGACGGCGTGGACGGCTGGATTGCCCGCCGCACCCACAGCCACTCGCCCTTTGGCGCACGCTTTGACATGGAGCTGGATGCCCTGCTGATCCTGCTATTATGCCTGGCCCTGATGCGCGCAGAAGCCCTGGGGCCCTGGGTATTGCTGATTGGCGCAATGCGCTATGGCTTCGTGGCAGCAGGATGGCTGCTGCCCTGGCTAGAGGCGCCGTTGTACGACAGCTTCCGCCGCAAACTGATCTGTGTCTGGCAGGTCACGGCACTCCTGTTGGCACTGACTCCCTTCACCTCCCCCCTTTACGCCAGCCTGCTGGCCCTGGGAGCCCTGCTCAGCCTGGCTTACTCCTTTGGGGTAGACGTATGGTGGCTGTATCAACGGCGCCGCACGACCACGGGCTGATTGCCCTGCGGCGCCATTCCGCTGCGAGCGATAAAGATATCGCAAAATATAATTATGGAATAAGAGCATTGATTTAATATTCTTTTCACGAATATCAAATCACATATGGACTGGGTAACGCTCGCTATGAACTTACAGCAACTGCGCATCGTGCGTGAGACGGTACGCCAGCATTTCAACCTGACCGAGGCTTCCAACGCCCTTTTCACCTCGCAATCTGGTGCCAGTAAACATATTCGGGATCTGGAAGAAGAGCTCGGCGTCGAGCTTTTCGAGCGCCGTGGCAAACGCATTCTTGGGCTTACCATTGCCGGCAGTACGCTGATGGACTTCATCGAGCGTATCCTGCTCGATGTCGAAAACCTCAAGCGCTCGGCCCATCAGCTCACCCACGAAGACCAGGGCAGCCTGGCCATTGCCACGACCCACACCCAGGCACGCTATGCGTTGCCACCGATCATTGCCCGTTTCAAACAGGCCTTTCCCAAAGTGCATCTCGAGCTTCATCAGTGCAGTCCGGAAGAGATCGTCTCGCTGCTCAAAGCGGGCAAGGTGGATATCGGTATCGCCACAGAGGCACTGCACGAGGAGGGGCAGCTGTTTGCCTGTTTCCCGTTCTACCATTGGTACCATGGAGTCGTGGTGCCTGAGGAACACCCCCTCAACGATGGCCTGCCGCTCACCCTGGCACGCATTACCGAGCACCCGATCGTGACCTACCACGAAGGCTTCACTGGCCGAGCACGCATTGATACCGCCTTTTCTGCCGCGGATGTGTACCCGGACATCGTGCTTACCGCGCTGGATGCAGACGTCATCAAAACTTACGTAGAGCTGGGAATGGGCGTTGGGCTCATTGCCTCCATGGCGTACCACGAGCAGCGCGATCAAGGATTGAAACTCCTGGATGCAAGCGCCCTCTTCCCTCGCAACACCACCTATCTTGCCCTGCGCCGCGGCCACTTCCTGCGTGGATATGCCTATCAGTTCTTGAAACTCTGCCGCGAAAACCTGGACGAAGAGACGGTTCAGCGCGTGTTGGCAGGGCGGCCCCTTTAATCACAAAAAAATATAAGCAATCCGTTTTTTATTGGTTAATTTGCATAACGACTCTCCCTTACGCTGTGTTCATCAACACCATTGATCGACACAACAAACGATCATCATGATCATCCTGGGAGCCGCAAACATGCCAATCTTGTCATTCCGTCAAACGCTTTCCAACGCACACCCGCTGACCAAACTGGCCGCCGCTGTACTGTTCAGCAGTGCAGTGGTCGCCGGCGTGATGGTCAGCAGCCCCAGCCATGCGCAAAGCGACCGCGTCGAGCTGCTCAACGTCTCTTATGACCCTACCCGCGAGTTTTACCGCGAGTACAACACGATTTTCGCTGAGCATTGGCAAGCCGAGCATGGCCAGGCGGTCAACGTTCGCCAATCTCATGGCGGCTCAGGTTCGCAAGGTCGTGCGGTGATCGATGGCCTGGATGCCGATGTGGTGACGCTGGCATTGGCCTACGATGTCGATGCTCTCCACCAGCGCGGTGAGCTGATCCCGGAAGACTGGCAATCACGCCTTCCCAACAACAGCTCTCCTTATACGTCTACCATCGTGCTGCTGGTGCGTGACGGTAACCCCAAGAATATTCAAGACTGGGATGACCTGGTACGTGACGACGTAGAAGTGATTACGCCAAACCCCAAAACGTCTGGAGGCGCCCGCTGGAACTACCTGGCACTGTGGGGCTATGGACTGGACAAGTTTGACGGCGATGAAGAGCAAACCTACGAATTCGTTCGTCAAGTATACGAAAACGTCCCCGTTCTGGACCCAGCAGCGCGCGGTGCAACGAACACCTTTGTACAGCGTCGCATCGGGGACGTTTTCATTGCCTGGGAAAACGAAGCTTTCCTATCGGTGGAGCAGTTGGGGCAAGGCGAATATGAAATCATCGTGCCTTCCCAGAGTATCCTGGCAGAACCCCCGGTCACCGTCGTGGATGCGAACGTGGATCGTAAAGGCACCCGAGAGGTGGCAGAAGCCTACCTGGAGTTTCTCTACACCGATGACGCTCAGCATCTGGCAGCCAAGCACTACTATCGTCCCAGCAATCCGGACATTTTGGCTGAGTACAGCGATAGCTTCCCTGAACTGACGCTCTTCACCATCGATGAAGCGTTGGGGGGATGGCAGCACGCCCAGGAAACCCACTTCAACGATGGCGGCATTTTTGACCGTATTCTGGAAGACATCAACGCGCGTTGATCTTTCGTTCTGGCCTTTGGCAAGGAGCCCACGGTGGCTCCTTGCTGGCGTTACATCAAGGGGGGATTATGGCGGCTACGCTGGTCAAACGACGGGTAATACCCGGCTTTGGGCTCACCATGGGCTTCACGCTGTTATACATGGGGCTGGTGTTTTTCATTCCCGTGGGCGCGTTTCTTCTTTACACCACGACCATGAGCTGGGACACCTTCTGGAGCGCCATTACCCAGCGCCAGGTCGTGGCCTCCTACAAACTTTCGTTTGGTGGATCACTCATTGCCGCGACCATCAATCTGGTCTTCGGGGCGCTTCTTGCCTGGGTATTGGTACGCTACCGCTTTCCAGGCAAACGGCTCATCGATGCCCTGGTCGACCTGCCTTTCGCTCTGCCGACGGCGGTTGCAGGCATCGCACTCGTCACCCTCTATGCCAGTACCGGCTGGGTGGGCCAATACCTGGACGTGTTCGGTATTCGCGTTGCCTACACGCAGCTGGGGGTCATCATTGCATTGACCTATATCGGCTTGCCCTTCGTGGTGCGTACGGTGCAGCCCGTGCTGGAGGACCTGGAAGCCGAGTTGGAAGAAGCATCAGCGAGCCTGGGGGCCGACCGGCTCACCACGATTCGTCGCGTGATCTTCCCCGCGCTGTTTCCAGCCCTGTTGACCGGCTACGCGCTGGCGTTTGCACGCGCCTTGGGAGAGTACGGTTCCGTCGTGTTCATTTCGGGGAACATCCCCTTTCGCACTGAAATCACACCGCTTCTCATCGTCGCGAAAACCGAACAGTACGACTACCACGGCGCTGCTGCCATCGGCACGGTAATGCTGGTGGCCGCTTTTCTGATGCTGCTGGTCATCAACGGCCTGCAGTGGTGGACAAGCCGACGCCATGGATAAAGGAGCCTACGACGTGGCCACATCAAGCACTGTAATAGATACCAACGACACCATAGCCAAACGCTGGCGCAGAGCCACCGAAGAGCCTGCCTGGATACGTGTCACCTTGATCACGATCTCGCTGATCTTCGTGGCGCTATTTCTGTTGCTGCCTCTCTCGGTCGTGCTTTATGGCGCCTTCGAGCGAGGCATCAGCGTGTGGTACGACGCCATTCGCGATCCCGATGCCATGTCAGCCATCCGCCTGACCCTGTTGATCGTCGCGATCGTGGTGCCCCTCAATACGCTGTTTGGCGTGGCGGCCGCTTGGGCCATTGCCAAATTCGAGTTCAGAGGCAAGCCCATCCTGATCTCGCTGATCGATATGCCTTTTGCCATTTCGCCCGTGGTGGTCGGGTTGATCTTCGTCATCCTGTTTGGTTCACAGGGCTGGCTGGGGCCGTGGCTGTCAGCCCATGACCTGCGCATCATCTTTGCCGTCCCCGGCATCGTGATCGTGATTGCCTTTGGCACCCTGCCCTTCATCGCACGCGAGCTGATTCCGCTCATGCAACAGCAGGGAAAAGAGGAAGAAGAAGCCTCCCTGACGCTGGGAGCCAACGGTTGGCAAACCTTCTGGCACGTGACACTGCCCAATATCAAATGGGGCCTTATTTATGGCGTGATTCTGTGTAATGCACGCGCCATGGGCGAATTTGGCGCTGTCGCGGTGGTGTCGGGACGCATCCGTGGTGAAACCAACACCATGCCGCTGCATATCGAAGTGCTTTACAACGAATACATGTTCACCGCGGCCTTTGCCGTCTCTTCTCTGCTCACGGGCCTGGCCCTGGTCACCATTGCGATCAAGAGCGTGGTGGAGTGGCAAGAAGAACGTCGGCAGCGGCTTGCCGCCGCCTGAACCACGAACGCTTACGTTACAAGAGACGACACATGAGCATAGAGATCGATCACGTCAACAAGCACTTTCGCGACTTCGTGGCCGTAGACAACGTCAGCCTGACCTTTCGCGATGGTGAGCTGACCGCCCTGCTGGGCCCTTCGGGTTCGGGCAAGACCACCCTGCTGCGGATCATTGCAGGACTGGAGCAGCCAGACACCGGCAGAATCCGCTTTCACGGCGAAGACACCACAGACCTGCACGTCAGTGAACGAGGCGTAGGCTTTGTTTTCCAGCACTACGCCCTGTTCAAGCACATGACCGTGTTTCAAAACGTTGCCTATGGCTTGACGGTACGCCCTCGGAAAACGCGACCCAACAAAGCCGAGATCAAACAGAAAGTCATGCGGTTGCTTGAGCTGGTACAGCTCGATTGGACGGCACACCGCTATCCTCATCAGCTCTCGGGTGGCCAGCGCCAGCGGATTGCACTGGCGCGTGCTCTGGCGGTAGAGCCTAAAGTACTGCTACTCGATGAACCGTTTGGCGCCCTGGATGCCAAAGTGCGTGCCGAGCTGCGCCGCTGGCTGCGTCGATTACACGACGATATCCACGTGACCAGCGTGTTCGTGACCCATGACCAGGAAGAGGCGCTGGAAGTCTCAGACCGGGTTGTTGTAATGAACAAAGGCCGCGTAGAGCAGGATGGTTCACCAGAAGACGTGTACGACCACCCGGCCAATCCGTTCGTCTATCAGTTCTTGGGCAACGTCAACTTGTTCCATGCACGTGTGCATGATGGCATCGCCAAGATCGGGGAGGTACACCTGCCCGCTCCAGAGTTCGAAGGGTACAAAAACGAGCAGGGGCAAGCCTACGTTCGGCCTCACGAAATCGAGGTGTTCGCGGGATCGGAACATGCAGACGCCCTGCATGCCAAGATAGAACTGGTATCGGTCGTGGGGCCCACCGTGCGGCTTGAACTACGCACGGATAACAGCGAAACCCTCGTACATGCCGAACTCAGCAAACACCGCTACCGCTCGCTGGGCCTTCAACAGGGGGGCGATGCCTGGATCCGTCCTACTTACAGCCGCGTGTTCCTGCCTGATGAACGTGTTTCAAACGGTTAAGCGCCTGGCACATCAGTGCGTTCGCGGGTGGCTCAAGCCCCCGCGAACGACACTTCGCGTGTCAGCCCACTCGCGGCCTCCCAAGCCACCGCGTGCATCATGGTTCGGTCCACGGGACATCATGGACTGGATCGATGGGCCATAACGGCGTCAGGCTGTGCGTTCGCTCAAGCGACGAAGCACCATTTTGCGCCCCCACTCCGTCACTCCCCCCGCAAGCAGCCCCCAGAAAGGATTGACCCACACCGTCAGTGCAGCCGTCACCACGATGACCGGCACACACGACGCTCTACAGTCAAACAAACGCTTTGTGATGGCCAACTGCCAGGCAGTCACCAGCAGCAATGCCCCCAAACCTGCCATCGGTATGGAGGACAGTAATGTCAGGCCCACATTGCCCGGCAGCACCACCAACCCCAACAGCAGCAAACCAAGCATCAATGGCGCTCCCCCACTGCGCGCCCCAAAACGGTAATGCGCAGTTACGCCGCCGGCACCGTGGCACATGGGAAAAGCACCCAGTGGCGTCAACAGTGTATTGGCCAACCCACTGGTCACCGACAAACGTGCAGGGGTCACATGAGCAGCACGATCACCAAAATGATCGCTAGCCAACAAGGCCGTCAACAGAATGGCATTTGTAAACGTCAGGGATAGCTGCGGCAGTACGAGGCTAAAGAGCGCTTCGTGCAACTCCGACATGGAAGGCAGTGAAGGTACAGCCACCCAACCCATGCCATCAGGCTCGATCATGACTCCCGATTCCCCCAGCAAGTATGCCAACCCCGTAGCGGCCAAAAGCGCGATGAACACGGCTGGCCAACGGGTGAACGTCATCAGCCCGACGAGTAACACTAGCGTGGCCCCAGCCACCCAGGGTGCTGACGCCATCAAGCCCAGACTCATCGTGCCCAACATGATCCCAAGGCCCAGCTGCAAACCCGCCAACACAGATTGAGGCACCAGGCGAGCCACTTTGCTGATCCAGCCCGTCAACCCTAACACCAATAGCGTGATGCCCATGATGACACCGGCAGCCGCCAGGCTGGACGGCGCCAAGCCTGCCGTCAACAGGGCCGCCGCCACTGCTTTCATGGGCTGAACAGGGATAGGAAGCCGATAATAACCGGCAGTGAACAGGTAAAAGAGAGCAAAGCCCAGCAGCACTGGCCCAGGGGCCATGCCCGCAATTGCAATCGCACCCAACATCAGCGGCAGCAGCGTTCCCATGTCCCCCAAGGCGCCACTGAACTCGCGAAGCGTCAATACGAAGCTCTCACCGCGCGATGTCATGCTGTTGCTGCTGTCTTTCATATATGTCGCCTGATGGAAATGGCCAAACATACAATAGCTCAAGGCAGCCGTTGAAGGGACATGGAGAGCCAACAGCTCGCTAGGTAGACATGTCAGCGCACCATGCCCCAGCGCTTCACCGTCAGGCGCTCGACGTTATCGAAGAAGATGTTTTCCACCAGCAGGCCAATCACAATGACGACGACCAAACCTGCGAAGACGTTATCGGTGTAAAGCTCGTTACGGTTCTGGAAAATGTACCAGCCAAGGCCAGCTTTGCCTGACGACGCACCAAACACCAGCTCGGCGGCGATCAGGGTACGCCAGGCAAACGCCCAGCCAATTTTCAACCCCGCCAGCAAGGCAGGCAGCGCCGCGGGAATCAGAATGAACGCCACATAGCGCAATCCCTTGAGACCATAATTGCGCCCGGCCATGCGTAGCGTTTCTGACACACCTTGAAAGCCTGCGTGAATATTGATCGCCATGGCCCACAGCACCGAGTGCACCAACACGAAAATCAAGCTGGCCTCGCCCAGGCCGAACCACAGCAGCGCCAGCGGCAACAGGGCAATGGCGGGCAGCGGGCTAAACATGGACGTCAAGGTGGTCAGCAAGTCGCGACCAATACGGGTGGACACCGCCAATGTCGTCAACGCCAAGGCCAAAAATGCGCCTAGCGCAAAGCCTTTCAGCAGTACGCTCAGCGATGCCCCCACCCTTGCCAGCAACACGCCTGATGCCAATCCATGCCAAAGGGCACTCGCGGTTTCCATGGCACTGGGAAGCATCAGCGGATTGTTCTGCACCCTGGCCACCACCTCCCAAGCGGCCACCAACAACAGCAGAATGACGGTTTTACGCACCACACTCTGATCCCATAGTCGTTGACCAGCGCTGCGCGTGACTTTCAAATCGCGTTCATCGACAGGCGGCAAGTCAAAGAAGCGATCAGCACGTGGGTCGATGGAACTACGCAGGTCATGTACGCTCATGTGAATCTCCTGAGGCCGTCGTCTCTCCCAGAACGGGAATAGCACTTTCTTTACCCAGTACGTCGACTTGAAACGATTGGCTATCGGGGTATTTGATGCCCGCGCCCGTATTCAGCGCCACCACGCGTTCATGAGTGCCGATTTCGCCGAGCGTGCTCAACTCCCTGGCAGCGGCAAGCACAGCGGCGCCCTCTGGACATACGAAGGTGCCCTCTAATTGGGCTGCTCGGGTTTGCTCCCAGCGAATGGCTGTTTCACTCACCGCAATGGCACGCCCACCAGTGGCATACAGGGCATCCAACACCAGAAAATCCCCCAACGCCTTCGGTACGTTGATACCAAACGCATGGGTATGGCTGCGCTCCCAAAACTCGGATACCCGAGCGCCTTCTTGCCACGCCTTGACGATGGGCGCACAGCCACTGGCTTGCACGGCAATCAAGCGCGGCAGCTTGCCGGTCACCCAACCCAGTGCTTGAAGCTCCTGCAAGGCTTTATAAATACCGATGAGCCCAACGCCACCGCCCGTGGGGTACAGAATCACATCGGGCAGTTGCCAACCGAGCTGCTCGGCCAACTCCAGGCCCATGGTTTTCTTGCCCTCGATGCGATATGGCTCTTTGAGAGTGGAAGCATCGTAATGACCGGTGGCGTTTACCCACTCCGCAATTTGTTTGCCCGAATCACTGATCACGCCATCGACCAGCGTTAGACGGGCGCCTGCTGCAGCGCACTCCTGGCGCGTAATAAAGGGGGCATCCAGCGGCATGCTGATGGTGGCCTTGATGCCTGCCCGAGCGGCATATAACGACCACGCGGCACCCGCATTGCCATTGGTTGGCATGGCCAGGTGCGTCACCCCCAATTCTTTGGCGCGGGAAATGCCCACCGCCGCCCCGCGCGCCTTGAACGACCCCGTGGGTAACAGGCCTTCGTCTTTCATGACCAGATTATGCAGGCGCATGTCGGCACCCAGTGAAGGCAACTCGATCAGCGGTGTGACCACTTCCCCCAAACTGACGATGGCACTTGGTGTCGTCACGGGCAGCAGCTCGTGATAACGCCACAGGTTCCAGGGGCGCAGGGCAAGCGCCTCCTTCGACCATGAACGCCCAAGCGCCTCGAGGTCATAGCGCACCAGTAGCGGCGAGCCACACT
The DNA here is from genome assembly GCF_014651795.1 of Vreelandella hamiltonii. Lineage (NCBI taxonomy): Bacteria > Pseudomonadati > Pseudomonadota > Gammaproteobacteria > Oceanospirillales > Halomonadaceae > Vreelandella > Vreelandella hamiltonii. Next base: position 332,246 of record NZ_BMXO01000001.1, read on the forward strand.
GGCAAAGCTGTTGAACGTGCTGATGGGCGTACTCGGCCGCGCAGCGCGGGCAATAAAGCCCTTCCACATAGCTGTAACGCGTGGTCGTGGAAGACGTGACCTGGGTCTCTTCCACAGGATTGGCTAACACACTCATGGCGCCACCTCATGTTCGAATAGCAGCCGATGAATGGTTTGCGTGCGCGCTTTCGTGGCTTCGCTGCCCAGGCTGTGCAAGCTATCGTCAGCGCAGCCCAGCTCGGCGCGCACTCGTCCGGGATGGGGCGACAACAGCAACACTCGGTTGCCAATGACCTGTGCCTCTTCGATGGAGTGGGTCACGAACAGCAGCGTAAAGCCCTCTTGCTCCCACAGGGCCAGCAACTCTTCCTGCATCTTGCGCCGAGTGAGCGCATCGAGCGCTGCAAAGGGTTCATCCATCAGCAATATCCGTGGCCGCATGGCCAGCGCTCGGGCAATGGCCACGCGCTGTTTCATGCCACCGGAAAGCGTGTGCGGGTAGGCATCGGCAAACTGCCTCAGTCCGACTTTATCCAGTGTTTCCAGCGCACGTGACTCCGCCGCCTTGCGGCCCAACGTGCGAGAGGCCAGCAGTGGGAACATGACGTTCTGTTTGACAGTCTTCCAGGGCGGTAGCTGATCAAACTCCTGAAACACCACGATGCGGTCGGGGCCAGGGCCATGCAAGGTATGACCATCCAGGCGAATACTGCCCTCCACAGGGGTAAGAAAGCCCGCGATGGCCTTGAGCAGCGTAGACTTGCCACAGCCCGAAGGCCCCAGCAGTACGAACCGGTCACCTTCCTGCACGTTGAAGCTCACCTGCTGCGTGGCTTTCACGACATGCTGACGCGTGCGGTATTCCAAAGTGACGTTGTCGACTTCCAGCCTGGGGGCTGCAGCGGCAACGGGTGTTTTCGTTGGGGAGTAAGCCTCACGATCCAGCGAGGCCTCACCCAGCACATGGCGTTTACGCAGTGCAATCGACATCAGCTCCCCTCCCAAGCGTGAATATCATCGAAGAAGTAGTCCTGCCATGAGGTGGGCTCATTACGTATCGCGCCGACCTCAAACAGAAACTCTGCCAGAGGGAAGGTGTTGTGGGGCACCAGCGAGAAACTCACTTGCTCATCGGTAATGATCGATTCCAGAAAGTCGATATCCAGCTGCGTGCCGCTCAAGCGCTGATAGATGTGAGCCGCTTCGCGAGGGTCTTCTTCTATGAAGGTTCTGGCCTCTTCCAGGGCCTCCAGAAACGCTGCGTAGACCTCAGGGTTGTCAGCGCGGAATGCCTCCGTGGCATACAGAACGGTAGGTGAAATCGGCCCGCCCATGATCTCGTACGAATCGGTGATCTTGTGCACGCCTTCATGTTCGAGCGCTTGATACTGGAAAGGGATCGCTGAGAAGTGGGTGTTGATTTCAGTGCCACCGCTGATCAAGGCAGCCGTGGCATCGGGATTGGGTAACGCTACGGTGTTGCCTTCCAACCGATCGAACTGATCATTGCCGAAGGCATCCGCCACCGCCTTTTGCAAAAAACGTGACTGCACCGATACGCCGACGGCAGGCACGGCAATGCGGTCTCGCTCGCTAATGTCGGCCAGCGTGCGTATCTCAGGGTTGTTGGTGATCAGGAAATTGGGAAACTCGCCCAGCGACGCCACGCCTTTCACATTCTGATTGCCATGGGTTCGGTCCCACACGGTCAACAGCGGCCCAACGCCCGCCCCGGCAATATCGATACTGCCCGACAACAGCGCATCGTTGACCGCTGCACCCCCTGACAGCTGCAGCCACTCAACGTCTACGTCTACCCCTCGCTCGGCAGCGTATTTTTCGATCAGCGACTGGTCACGGGCAACATGCAGCAAGAGATAGGTAATGCCGAACTGCTCGGCAATACGCAGCGGTTCGGCGGCAAACACCGGAGACGCCGTTGCCAAGGAGGCGGCCAATAGGGTGCCTGATACGCCAACGGCAGAAAACAGTCGTTGTTTCATGAAAGTGCTCCAAGCCAAGTGATGGATGGCACCACCTTAACGAGCGGCTGGCATCATCAGAAATGACTCTTTTAAGCACGCTTATCACTCCCTGGCTGAAAACGTTATTCAAAAAAACGCCATGTGCATCGTATAAAAACGTTAGCCGATTTTGTTATTTGGAAATCTCTTCAAGGGTCTTCAATAGTGTCACGACAGCAACGCAACTCTTTTCAAAACGACGCTTTTCAAAACGATGCTTTTCAAAAAAAGGCTCGGCCACCTACGCCAGGAGACTAACCACATGCTGACTAATCGAAATAAAAACACTGGCCTGTCGGTACGCCCACTCAGTGGTCATATTGGCGCAGAAGTCGAAGGGCTCGACGCAGCACACCTCGACCAAGAGGGATTTTCCACACTCAAAGCGCTGTTTCTGGAGTACCAGGTCTTGATACTGCGCAATCAAGTGCTTACCCGAGACCAGCATATTGCCTTGGGCAAGCGCTTTGGCGAGTTGCATATTCACCCCATGGCCAAGGCTCCCGAGGGATACCCGGAGATATTCCCCATCGAAGCCGATGCCAACTCCTCGAATGACCCCAAAGCCATTCGAAGCGGCAAGCGTGCTGTCAACGGCGGGCACTGGCACTCGGATGTTTCCTGCGACGAAGAGCCGCCGCTGGGCAGTTTGTTATACCTGCGCGAAGTTCCCGCACGAGGTGGAGACACTCTGTTCAGCAGTGGCTATGCTGCTTACGAAGCGCTTTCTCCCGCCCTGCAGCGTTTTCTGGAGGGCCTCACCGCTGTTCACTCAGGAGAGGCAACCTACCGCCTGCACTATGGCAATCAAGCGGCCAAAGACCGCAGCCAGTTTGGCTTCAACAATGGGGCCACCTACCCGGAGGCCATTCACCCCGTGGTACGCACACACCCGGAAACAGGCCGCAAAAGCCTGTTCGTCAACCGTGGCTTCACCCGGGAAATCGTGGAGCTTGGCCATGCCGAAAGCCAAGCCTTGCTGGCGTTTCTCTACCAGCATCAAGAGGCCCCCGAATGGACCGTGCGTTTGAACTGGACACCCAACAGCCTGGCCATCTGGGATAATCGTTGCACTCAGCACCGCGCTATTTTCGACTACGCTGGGCAAGCACGTCGCGGTGAGCGAGTGACGATAAAAGGTGATCGCCCCTTCTTTGCCTCTGCACTTCCCACCATTGAGTGGGGGTTAGCGGGCTAATCTGACAAGCTCAGCCCTGAACCAAGCACGATGAGAGCGGACTGTTCATCGTGCTTGGCCTTTTCTTCGTTTCAACCTGCCTGCAAGATTAATAAACACCAACAAAATAAGCTGACATTCATATTCTTAGCCAAGGCTATATTTATTACTTAACGAAAACTTTATTTTTTAATCACGCGCTTGTTATCACTCTAAAACCTGATAGGATTCCGTCCATTCAAATACCCGACCCACATACTCGGGTATAGGTATTCACTGGTTCTTCAGATAACGTGAGCCGTTTGCGATGACACCTGTAGCCCTGCTCTTTTTAGCGGTTTCCATGTCGGCGGATGCCTTTGCTGCGTCACTCAGCAAAGGGGCCGAACTGACCAAACCACGCTGGCGACATGCCCTGGGCATTGGCCTGATATTCGGCACCATCGAAGCGATCACCCCAGTGCTGGGCTGGGTAGCAGGCAAGGCTTCTCAACAGTACGTGGAAGCCTGGGACCACTGGGTCGCGTTTGTACTGCTGACCGCCATTGGCCTGCACATGATGTACGAAGGGCTAAAAAAAGAAGAGCAGGTAGCCCACCGCAAGCAAACGCTCTGGCTACTGGTACTGACCGCCATTGCCACCAGCCTGGATGCCATGGCCGTCGGCGCCAGCTTGGCGTTTATCGACGTGGATATCATTACCACCAGCTTGGCCATCGGCCTGGCGACCACCGTCATGGCCTCGATGGGCACCTTGCTCGGCCACAAACTGGGGCGCTACGTGGGCCACTGGGCAGAGCTGATGGGCGGGGTGGTATTGATCGGGATTGGGGTGATGGTACTGATAGAGCATACCGGCGGTGGCGTTACCAGTATGCTACAGGCACTGTAACCTGCGTAGCCTCATGTACATCACCCGCAGGGTAGCCATGAGCCACCCTGCGGGTGCTCAGGAGCGATGTTCAGCGCTCATCCAGATACGCTTGCACCACTTCCCCCAACGACGCAATGGCTTCGTTGCGCGCTTCGAACGTTGCGTCTGTTTCGGTGAGGTAGAACACGGCCACGGTGGGCGCCTGCTCAGGAGGCCAGATGATGGCCGTGATGGAACGAGAGCCATAGCCACCTGCACCGGTTCTATCGGCGATCACCCAATCGAAAGGCATGGCGGCACGAAACAGCCCATCGGCCACGGCGTTGCCCTTCATCCAGTCTTGCAACTGCTGCCGAGATTCCGGGGTGAGCACATCGCCCAGCACCAGCGTTTCCAGCGTGGCCAACATCGCATTGGGCGTGGTGGTGTCGCGCTCGTCCCCAGGCGTGGCTTCGTTCAGCTCGGTTTCGAAACGGTCGAGCCGCGTGACGGAATCGTCCAGGCGGCGTGCAAAAGCCGTGATGGCTTCCGGCCCGTCCAGGGCTTCCAGTATCAGGTTGGCCGCCGTGTTGTCGCTGGTGGTCATGGTGGCATCGCACAGCTCGAACAGCGTCATTGGCCGGTGGCCAGCATACTGCTCGGTCACCGGCGAGTAAGTCACCAGCGCCGACTCATCGAAACTGACCTCGGTATCCAGCGCTAGCTGCCCTTCATCCACTTGCTCCAGCAGCGCGCCACACGCCAGCGTTTTGAACGTGCTGGACATGGCAAAGCGCTCGTCCGCGTTCACCTCCCAGCGCTTGCCCGTGGCCAGATCATGCGCCGCAAAGCCAATGCGCGCGTCCAGCGCCTGTTCGATACGCGCCAGCTCAGCGCTGATGGGATCGTCTTGCGCCATCGCAACAGACGAAGCAAACAGCACGCACGCCGACAGCGCAGCACGCATCCAGCGTGGTTGGCGGTGATTCATGGGTAACCTTCCTGGCCGTGAGGGAAAATAGACAACATGAGTGTAGCGCGACTTTTGCAAGGTACGATGATAGCCAGGACACTGGCCACTCATCCGCACGCCTACTGAAGCAGAGCGTGAAGTGCCTGAAGGCTCTCGGGAGAGCCCTGGATACGCTGGCAGTGGTTGGTTTCTTGCTCCCAGGTAGCTGCCGAGGCCACGTGCAAATGCACCGCCACCCTGGCATCGGTCTCGCCTTCCAACAGCCCGGCAGGCACCCACATCCAGTCGCTGCCGCGCAGTTGATTCGGCACTGGACTACCGCAGGTGGCGCAAAAGTCGCTGCGATAGCCGCTTTCCCGCTGATACGAGCGGACATTCTCCTGCCCCGAGCGCCACTGAAACTGCTCCCCCGGGACGAAGGTGGCCGCATTGGCCGCCGCGCCGGTGGCCTTGCGACATAACGAACAGTGGCACTGGTACAGGTGAGGCAGCTCACCCTCGATCGTGAACGCCACTTCCCCACACAGGCACTCGCCTTTCATGTGCTGCTCCTTGAAAATTCTCCGCACGCCATCGCTGGCTACGCCATGCTGGGGTTATACAGAATCACCTCATCCCCGGCACCATAACCGCTGACCACCGCCGCGCGGGAAACCCCCAGGGTCGATTGATACAGTTTTTCCGCGAAGTTGCCTTCCGAGGTGGTTACCATCACCGCCCCGACACCGCAGCCCAGGCCACGCACGTGGGCCTTGAACGGAGCCAATGACTCCACGATGAGCCGCTTACCCAGCCCCTGGCCCGCCGCGTCGGGATGAATGCCGATCTGCTCCAGCTCGATGATGCTTTTTTCCCGAAAGCCGTTCTTTACGCACCACAGGATATAGCCACGCACCACGCCCGCTACTTCTACCACGTAGTACACGCCCCGCGGGTAGGCGTTAAACGATGCCTCGATCCACTGGACATGGTTCTTCTCGCGGGGGAAACAGGCCTGATACACATCAGCCATGGCGGCAATATCGCTTCTTTCTGCTGCTCTTACGGTCACTTTAAAATCCTTTTCTTGCGGGCTTACATCATGACTTTTTCAAAACCAAAAAACTCTAGCCTGTGTGCCTTGCTGCCCCGCGCCTCGTCGCCTGGGGCGGGGTAGTCGCGGTGGTAAAAAGAGACGATCTTGAAACCACACTTGTTGACATAAAAGTGGATGTTGCGCTTTTCGAAGTACGGCGTGTGGGTCACCCATACCCGCGTGGCGGGGTACGCCTGCTCGATAGCCTGCCAGGCACGGTAGCCCACCCCACGCCCGAGGGAGTTGGGCAAGAGGTAGAACAGATCCAGAGTATTGCGCTGGGTCGATGCCTCCAGGGTGACAATCGCACCGCCCACTTTCTCACCATCCAGAAGGATGTGATGCACCACGGCATCGGGGGCGGTCAGGGATTGGTCGATATCGTCATCCGATGGAATCAGTCCCGGCTCTACCGCACCAAAGGCCTCTTCCACGGCCACGCTGAACGAGGCCTTGAGTTCTTGCTTGAATGCATCGAATGTCGAAGCGTCGGCCAGCGCCAACGTGACGTTAGAGGAGTGTTCCATGGCAGTGCCCATCCGCTTAACGAGAGTATCCATCAACCGCTTAGGCTAACCGCTGCCAGGACGTTTTGCCATCCTGCGCAGCCCCTACAGCCCCGCTTCAACGCTGAATCTCGGTCACGACCTCGGTCTTGACGGAGTTGGCGATAAAGCACTTTTCATGGGCGGCGTGATGGAGCTGTTCGAGCGTCTCGACTGAAGGTGTTTCCGCTGCAAACAGCGCTTTGGGCCGTAGGGTCACCCTGGTCATGGCAATTTTCCCGTCGCTGCCCTTCTCCATCACCCCCACGGCGTGGTCCACGTAGCTTTCCACCACCAAGCCCTGCTGAGCGGCAAGGGCCAGGAAGAACAGCATATGGCAGCTGGAAAGCGAGGCCACGAACGCCTCTTCCGGGTCGACGTTGGCCTCCACCGAGTAGGGCAACGGCACCACATGGGGCGATGACGACGCCGCCACGCGGACGCCCCCATCGAACACCCACTCGTGCCCACGACTATAGCGCTGATCTATAAAGGCTTCATCGGCCCCACGGGCCCAGTGAATGGAAGCGGTGTATTCGGCCATGGGGGTTCCTTTAGCTCAATCGCTGGGTGCGAATACCTTCAATGCGTAAACGCAGAATACAGCTTAAATGGAAGACTCGTTGATACTGACAGCACGCTCTTGCGCGAGCTCAATCACTGCGTGCCCCAGTTGAACCAACGTATCAAAATTGGGCCTGGTTTCAGGTTTTAAGGAACGATAAGCACTGGTGCGACTTTTGATACCTGCTTTGGCAATCACTTGACTGTGACCAAATTGTTCCACATAAGAGCGAATGGCGGCTTGCAAAATATCGGCGCGTCCCTCTTTCATCGATTCCCAGGAAGCCTGCTTAATGACGGCTTCCATTTCTTGAACGTTAACAAAAACGTCTGCGGATTTTTGCTCACCTTTGGTAATAGCACGCAGTGTTGCCGCAGAAAGCTCGTTGCCACTCCAATTGAGGGATCCTTCTGGTGTTAAGGAAAAACGCTTGAAATCCTTGATCTCAGAAAAGGGAGGCTTACTGAAGTAAGCTGTCAGATCAGCGCGGCCGAGGTAGCCATCGCTGAACGTTAGCGCCAAGGCATGACCTGAAATGACATCAACATCCACGATTTTTAGCATACATCACCTAGCTTACCCGGGTTTTCGCCATTCACTGCTTTGTGCCACATCACCATCAACTGTTCACGGTGCTCGAAAATATGGCTCTCCGCTCTCTTACGCTGCTTGTTAGGTAGATACCCCTCCAGGCACTCACCCGTTTCAATCGCAATGATCAGTTCGTAGCTACCATACTTCACATGAAGGTGGGGTAGCTTATGTTGCTTGTTATCAAAAAAATACAAGCAAAAAGAAAGGCCTAGCAACGCATCAATTTCCGGCATGGTATCTCTAACGCCTGTTACTTCAATAGACTATAGCAACGTATCCTTGAAGAGACAAAATAGAAAATTTTCGAGGCACGGATAGTCTACGCTGGGTGCATGAACGGCGATGGCCTCGGGCAGTCAGAACCACATCGCAACAGAAATGCCATCAGGAGAGCAAGATATGCAGACGATTGAGCTAGGCGGCGTGAGCGTACCCCGTATTGGTCAGGGGACCTGGCACATGGGCGAGGATACCAGGCAGCGGCAGGCTGAGGTCAGGGCGCTGCGTGAAGGCCTGGATTTGGGGATGACGCTGATCGATACCGCCGAGATGTATGCCGAGGGCGGCGCTGAAGAAATCGTGGGTGAAGCCATTCGTGGGCGGCGCGAGCAGGCGTATCTGGTCAGCAAGGTTTATCCCCACAATGCCAGCACCGAAGGTGTTCAAGCCGCCTGCGAACGCAGCCTGCGCCGATTGGGCACCGATACGATTGATCTCTACCTGCTGCACTGGCGCGGCCAATACCCGCTGAGCGAAACCGTGGAAGCGTTTGAGCGGCTACGCGAGCAAGGCAAGATCCTGCGCTGGGGCGTATCGAACTTCGACGTTGACGACCTGGAAGAGCTAAAAGCGCCCGCGTGCGCCACTAACCAAGTCCTCTACAACCCCGAAGCACGGGGCATCGAATACGACCTGCTGCCCTGGCAAGCCCAGCAAAACATGCCGCTTATGGCCTACTGCCCCATTGGGCAAGGCGGCGCGCTACTTCGAGACGGCACCCTGCAACGCATCGCCGACAAACACAGCGCCACCTCTGCGCAAATCGCGCTTGCCTGGGCACTGCGCCACCCCGGCGTGATCGCGATTCCGAAAGCCGTGAGCCTGGACCACCTCAAACAGAACGCTGATGCAGATAAGGTCCGGCTCGATGACGAGGACCTGGCACAGCTGGATGCCGCCTATCCGCCGCCAACACGCAAGCAGAGCTTAATGATGGTGTGAGCAATCGCCTATCAACGGCTTAGCGTGGGATACGATTCGTGGGTATCACCGGCTCAACCGCTGTTTTAAAGTGGAGAAAACCGAACGCGGCGAAGCCAATTGGCAAACCCAACCCTGTACGCTATTCTGTACATTAACAAGATCGCGTACAGGAGTACCCTTTATGGATGCCATCAGCTACACCGCCGCTAGAACCAACCTAGCAAAAACCATGGAGCAGGTCTGTGAAGACCACTCTCCTGTGATCATCACCCGCAATAAGGCGCAATCCGTGGTCATGATCTCTCTCGAAGACTATGAAGCACTGCAAGAGACAGCCTACCTCCTGCGCGCGCCCAAAAACGCCCGCCGTTTACTGGAATCCGTTGCCGAGTTGGAGCAAGGGGGCGGTCAGGAAAAGGAGCTTCTTGAATGAAGCTCATCTTTTCCGAGAACGCCTGGGAAGACTATTTGTACTGGCAGAAAACTGACAAAAAGATTCTCAACCGAATCAACAAGCTAATCAAAGAAATCAAGCGAGAGCCATTTGAAGGAGTCGGCAAGCCAGAACCCCTTAAACACAGCCTCGCGGGTTACTGGTCTCGGCGAATCAACGAAGAACACCGCATCGTTTACAAGGTCACGGACGACGCTTTGCTTATTGCCCAACTGCGGTATCACTACTGATTTAACGCTGAGCTTTCCCTCAATGTGGATAGGCCCTCGCAAGATCACCAACCAGTTTTTCAAACAGATGCTGTTAGGATAAGCCACTTAAGGCCTAACATATCAGCCCCCAGCGGCCCAGGGCAGGAGCGCCTTAATGGCGATAAGGCTGGTTGGGCTTCTAAGGTAGACGCTGCACACGGTCGGTGAATTCGACGATGCGCTCCACCAACAGTGGGGCTACAGGCAGCGATGCGTCTGAGTACGAAGCGCTTTGCTGCGCCGGATTGGTCGAAACCATCTTGAGCACGTGGTTCATTCCCTCCACGAGCAACAGTTCTGCATCTGGACGCACTTGCTTGAGCGCCTCCGCTTCGCTCGGACTGACCTGTACGTCCGTGGTGCCGTGGATGATCAGCACCTCGCCGGGGGCATGCTGGATTTTCTGGGTCGGCACGTACCGAAACCAAGAGATCAGGTAAGGTTGCACGCTAGAACGGAACAACGAGGCCAACGCTGGCGGCACGCCCTCTGTCGTGCGACCTTGCTCCAGCTCGGAGAGAATGCGCTCACTGTCCTGCCACAGCTCATCCGAAAGCTGCGGGCGCAACTGATCGCGGATAATCTCTGGCGCGGAACGTGCCGGTGCAGCAACCGAAATGAAGGCATCTGCACGCGCTTGCCTTGCTGCGAGCATACCGATCAGTGCCCCCTCACTGTGCCCGAGCATGGTGATCGTGCCAAAGCGAGAATCCGTCCGAAGCTGACGAACCCATGCGGCGGCATCCTCTACGTAGGTGTCGAAGCGTAGCTCATCCTCCAAAGGTGCAGCGGCTGCACTGGCCGCCACTCCCCGCTTGTCATAGCGGACCGAGGCGATCCCCCGCACAGCAAGCGCCTCGGCAAGCAGCTTCAGGCTATCGTTTGCCCCCGGTAAAATAGCACTGTTGCCATTGCGATCCGTGGGACCGGAACCGGCATGCAGCAACACAAGCGGATGTGGCCCGGTAGAGGGCGGCAGGAGCAAAGAACCAAAAAGGGTGCCGGTGGCGGTTTCCAAACGAACATCCGGTTCACTGGGCTGCGCCGGGGCATGCGGCTCGCTCGCCAAGCCAGATGCCGAGAACAGGATCAAGAAACCAACAGCGATGCGCAATATCACGTGAACACAACCCTCAATGTGATGGGCTAACCCCAAAGTGCCCCCGTGACCAGGACGTAGCGAAGCGGAGACAAGGGCGTCCAAGTGCCGCGTTTGGTTAAATTGCTATCGTTCGCCCTCAAGGCCATGCCACACCCGGAGAATAATGATGGCACTGGCATGAACTGAATATCGAACAACGTATTTTCCGAAAACCATATCTCGAACAGAGTCAGGCACCGGTGCCATTTCAACTGGTGTGCCCATTCTGGGGAAGTCGGGAAGTAATTCGATTTTGCCAACCAGCTCGGTAGCAATCCTGGCTGCCGCCGACGGGTTGTGCACAGCAACGAACTCCCTGAGGCGTTTCAAATCATCAATGGCTTCATCCGTGTAAACCAGCTTCACTTACCTGACCTCGGCGCATCCTGCTCGTTTTCGGTTCCCCAGCTATTAAGCCAATTGTGAACCTCGCTGGCATCAACGACCTTGCCTTGGGCAGCAGACTCCATTGCATCTAGCGTTTGTTTCCAACGCTCTTGCTCAAGCTGCTGCTTTTCTATGTATTCCGACAATGCCTGGTTGATCACCCAGCTTTTGCTACGGTGCAGCCTGCTGGCGATTGCTTCCAAACGCTGTTCAACTTCTGCCTGAAGGCGAACCGTGGTGACGCTCATGATTATGCCCCTCATACTGGGTGACTACAATGTATTACAGCATAGTCTGCGAGGGTAGGCAAAAAATTTAACAAAGCCTCAAGAAGAGGCGCGCGTTTTTTGCGCGTCCTTCTTACTTGATTTTTTAGGCTTAGCTTTTCGATATAGCTGCAATACTGCCAGCCTCTTTATTTCTGATTCTATGCCAGACCAGCCAAGATAATAATTACCGCCAATTGAGTATGATTTATATGCCAATAAGCTATCACTGGGAACTTTTTCTACTGGCATAGCTGGGTTATTGGACGCTAGAATAATTACTGAATCTCTTGGGCTTGGTCTCACATTCCAAAACCGACTATTTGGAAGAAACGACATTACTACACCATTGATTGGGGCACCAATTTTCAAATAGTTATTAAGCGCTCCCTCTATTTTATTAAGGCCGTAGGCTACGTCATCGGTTGTTGCATCAGGAGAATAACCGGACAGAGGATTTCTGTTGTTGATTTCAGTTACCAATACACAGGTGTTTTGACTACGAAATATTAAGCAGGGTAATTGCTTGATATAAAATACAGTTCCTCTAGTTCTTCTCTTCTCTGCGTATTCTTTAGCGGATTCGAAAGTAGTGTGCATGCAGCCGTTTGCATACTGAGTTACCCATGTACTATGCCAAGCATTCCTTCCCGTATGAACGTAATAAATTAGCCCCCTAGAAATTCCTTTTAGAGGGCTGCTATCAAGTAGATGTGTAGATGCTTGTACGAGTTCCATGATAGAGCCTAACGCCGCGCTCTGCGGCAAATTTGGAGCGCAGCGTAAAATTTGTCCGGCAGCAGCGCCTTGTTATGCCAATGTCCCGCGTATTTCACTTTATGGTTTTCCGAATAGTAACTTTCCAATCCACCAAATTGATTGGCCAAAATTGGATATTAACTGCTCTCCTTGTCGCAAATATGAGCTGCTGTCGTCAATCCCCGCGAGCTTTAACGCATCCCCGATCTTCGAACTGGTAGGATGAGCATCACCTACTCGCATATCGTATGCCCCTGCGATTGGGCCAAATATTTTACGAGCTTTTTCAGGCCCTACTTTTTGAGCCAGCACATCCTCTAGTAGTTTATTTGAACCCAATTTGTCTTTATTTGAATGTGTTGAAAGTTTACGAAGCTCACACACATCCAATCTGTCAGAAAATACACGAACAAGTTCTTTTGCGAGCCGAAGAAGAGATGCCTGATCCTTGCTGGCAAAACGAGATATGTGCTTCAAAACTTCTGAGCGGTTAATGTCATGTGTGAAGAGCGGAACGCCGAAGGTGTGACGAAATCCGTTTTCAAGCATAGCCATTACCTCAAAGAAAAGATCCTCCACGGCATGCGTAGATGCCGGTTGAGCCTTCACTTGGGATTCCAACAACTCACTTGATACCTTCCCATCTGGAACGACATTATGTGCCGCCCAGATATGCTGCTCCCATGCAGGAAGGCGAGCAATGTCATCAGCGTAGACGGTGATTAAATCTGAAGAGTTTATCCCAAAGTGAATCGAATACCCGGAAGTTGATTTGATTCCGCCAGTTTCTGCTGTATACCACCCGAGCGAAAATCCACGCAGCTCAAGAAGCTCATTAATAATACTGGTACGAAACCAAAGCCATCTTCCAATGTCTTCACTATTTAATTCGGCAGACGGCAAACGAGTACCATCAGTTTCCACTATGAACTGAGGTAGGTTGTTATCTGCGTCCCCTCTTACGCGAGTGCTAGTCCCTTGGTGATCTATCCATTCGTCCCGCCAGAACTCCCCCTCCACTCGAACACCTTTATAGCCACCTTTTTGTCCTTGGGAGCTTTCATAATCAGTGTTTTCGTTGGTTTCTGGTCCCATCACGGGTGCATCATCTTCTTCATCTACGTCAGTTCGCCAAGTGCGAAACATTGCCCAGCTTCCGCCAAAAACGTCGTTGATGTCGCGAACCAGTAGCTCATATCGACCGCCATCTCGCTCTTCTTGATGGCCTTCTATGCCTGCGTAGTCGCTAGTTTCAAGAGAGGATACATTTTCAACTCTTTGACGGTAGTAAGAGAGCCGTAACGCTAAGTTCCTAGCGGCCAAGTAATCAAGTAAGTATTCTCTCTTGATTTCTATGAGGCGCTGCTCACCGTTCTCGTCGAGAGTCTCACGAGCGACAACCACAAAATTCTCTTCAGGCCGAACCCAATTATCCCCTTCTTTAATGAGGCGAAGGGCTGCAACAAGGTCCGGGTTTAATATCCATTGCCTTCCTCCTACAACTGGTAAAGGTAACTCCAGGACTAAGTGAACGCCTATCGGTTCTTTGTCGTTATATTGATACTCATAAATAGTCGAGTAGAAGCCATCCTCGTATGCATAAGGGGCAATCGTTCTGCTAAGCCCGATGTCCCCCCAGCTTAATTTCTCAGCTATTTCACGGTTTTCTGGCGAGAACGCAACGGACCCACATCCAAAGAACTCGTTGCTATAACCTATGTTTTTAACGTTGCCGTTCTCGTTCTCTACAGAAGCTCGCAAAGGTACCCAAGTCGATTTAGAAAATGTACGACGGGTCTTCTTCTTTTGAAGAATCCAATCTTGATCCATCGGTGATTAGTCTCCTGAGGCATAACGTTCGCATTTGCGGCTGCTTTGGAGCGCAGCGAAAAACCAGTCCGGCAACATGCGCTTGTTAAATACTATACGTGGCGAAGAACCTCATGGCGCCCGATTTCGATAGGAACTCCTCACCAACTAACATCGGCTGATACATCATGCCACCGGTGAGCTCTGATGGATGTTTTGAGACTACCGCACCTTTGCCGTCCTCAAGACCATGAATCTTTGCGTAAGTCGTTGGAAGAGAGAAGTCCAATATCTCCAGTGAGGGAAGGGTCAGCCACGCATGGATATTTATACTAGGGCCGTTGATACCGCGCTTGAGCATCTCGGACAAGCTTTCCTCTGTCTGCTTGAACATTTCGCTTTTTTCAAGGCTCACCCAACCGATGGTGTAGTAGGCGTCACAACGCAGAATTTTTTCGATAACCGGTTTTAGCCTCATATGAAGCGAGAGACACTGAGCCACGACATCCTCTTCGCTCAACTCGCCCATAATGTCTCGTATCGCAATTGGAAGGCAGCTTAAGGCCTCTTGGGTCAGAAAACGGGTATCACTTAATTCAACGCCCGGAGCGTTCAGGCCAAAGCGTGTTGTTCGTTCCAGCGCATCTAAAAAATTTGACTCGTACACCTACACTCTCCTTGGTATTTAACGCCCGCAACAGCGGAAATTTAGGAGCGCTAGCGAGTAAATTTTCCGACTGCTTGCGTTTGTTAACACTTTACAATGTATGGTTAGCAACATCGCTCAACTTATGCTCTTTTATCATCCATCGAGCTATTTCACCAAACTCATTTTCAAGTTCAGAAAATACATGGGCTGTTCTCGGACTTATCAAAGGGTTCATTTCAGAAGCAGGAAGATTATACTTAATTGATTCTTTTCTAAACTCGTAACCCCAGTTGGCGATAGCAGCCAGATTCAATGCAATCTTTGTATTCTTGATTTTGTTCCAAATCTCTCTTTGGCGCTCTAGAGGCATTCTTTCACCAAGAGTGATGGACTTTATCGCATCCATTGGGACATTCATTACATAAACTGGAAAGCCCTTATAATCACCAACCTTCTTGCAATCAGAGAGATTTCTAACAATTCTATATTCTTGCTCATATTCCCAATCTTTGGGCTTTACACAAAGCTCGGCTATAGGAATTGGAGATTCACCACTTAAATAAGCACTAATGTCCTTTTTAGGTCTTTGCTCTCGATACTCTATATTAAATAGGCCCGTAAAAAATTCATGTTCTTCGTCAAACTCAATAACAGCTCCTGAGTACTCATCTGCATAATGTGACCACATTAGCAGAGATGACTCATTTTTAGATAAACATAGAATACCAACGGACTGATTCAGAGAGCTTAAAATCTTTCTGGAGTTGATGTCATTGCAATGGTCAGACTCAAAGTCAATTGGTAATTCTCCAACACTTGGCTGCCTTCTTGGTGCAAGTACGTCAAAGCTGATAGAGATATCTTTGGGTTCGAAATCCTCCGGAACATGTAATTCTGGAACCATTTCAAACGGGTCATTGAAAGCCCCAGGTTGAGTAAATCTGACACTCCCATCCAAAACCCTCAACGTATTCTCAGGTGTCAAATACTTGTATAGAGGCACAGTCTCTCCTTGAGTGTTAACGCCCGCGTAAAGCGCGCGAGGTACGAGCGTCGCCTTTAACGCGTTTGTTAGCACACTGCCTATTCATACGGATAAGACTTTCCTTCTAGCATGCCGCCATTCGACAAAGTAATTTCCAGTCGTTTGAACAGACCGAAGAAGTCAACGAGGTTCATATCCACGCGTACGCGCCTTGCTTCTATTACATCACCACTAGCAGCAAGCAAAGAAGGAAGATCAGGGTGCCCCTTCAGGTCGGTCACGAAGAACGTAACGTAAACTGGATCCTTATGGGTGCCATGATTCTCTCCAGCCCACATTTTGACGCCTACAACAAACTCTTCGTCGCTGATCAAGTCATTGTCTTTGAGCCACTTTGCTGCATTCTCTTTATCCGCGCGGTCGGCAGCTGCGCTACCTTTCATGTCATTGTATTGTACTGATGCTTTAAAAGTGTCCATTCTCTCTCCTTTGGGTTGTAGTGCTAACGCCTCAAACACCGGATTAGTGAAGTTGGCGGCTTTTTTGCGCAAGCGAAAAAGGTGACAGCTTTACCAAGTCCGCGTGCTTTGACTTGTTAGGTGCTTTATTCACTGTAGATTACATTACCATTTAAATCATAAACCTCTTCATATTGAAGGAGATTTGATACAAACTCATTAAAAGTATTTGCCACAACTAGACTATTGCCTTCATCCGTCTCTGTGACAATAACCTTGGGTTCAGTAAAAGAATCTCCATAGTCTAGGGCCAACCATGTATGGCCATCACCTTCTAGCGGCACATATGTTTCCGGAAGGCCCCACTCTCTGCCAGAGCTTATGGAGCTATATATTGAGTATTCCGAATTAGGATCTACGCTTGCAAACGTGCCAATTTCGTAAAAGCCTTCACCAAAATAGTATTGTAGAGTTTCGTTTTCACAAGACGGGAGTTTAACTACCTTAGTTTCTTCTGATTCGGAGAATTTCACATACTCTTTAGGTAGTGTGAATCCATATTTTTCCTTGAAGTAACTAAGAGCTTCTTCGTGCGTGTAAACTCGATAGTTTTCAACTTCTCGAACACCACCGCATTCAGGGCAAACAAAGTATGCAGTTCCGTCAACGATGTCTGGATTTTTGAGTTCTCTGCTACAACATCTCATACTTTGATACTCGCGCACCTAACAGTGATTATACGTCCTGCCATGAAACCTCAATGAACGTGACATCACAATGACTGAGGTTTCATAGCCACCAAATTGAATCTACCTCATTGATTCTACAGCGTGCAAAGAGAATTTTGGCGATGTAGCCAAAATTCTCGGGCTTGCGCGTTTTACTCACCTCAATATTACTGTTTTTATAAACAGCAATATGGAGCCATTTCCTCATGAAACTGATGGAACGCGTCAAGGTAACCATGGGGGTCAAGCACTCAACGCCATCGCCTTTTTCTTGTCGTTTATTGCTCTCACGGCAGACCACCTCTGTGCGCCCAATAAAATACGCCCCCTTGCATCTCCCCCACCCGCCTCCTACACTGCGCTGAATACTGCTTGACGGGGTGCCGGTGGAACCGGCTGAGATCGCTATACGGCTGGCTGCTACAGCAAGTCGTCACGGCGGGGCCCGTTGAACCTGATCCGGCTAGTACCGGCGTAGGAATCAAGCGGTGGTTGGGGTGCGCCGTGTTCACCTGATACCTTGCCCCAACTCACTCTCCTTTCGCCCGTGCGCCGGTTCGCTGTACCACCGGAGGCATTCAATATGGGCTACCGCTTTACCGATCTCACCACCGCTTGCCAGAACGATTGGCGCGCTTACATCGAGCACGATTTCGTGCGTCAGCTGGGCAACGCCACGCTGCCTGAGGCGTCGTTTCGCCACTACCTGAAGCAGGATTACCTGTTCTTGATCCACTTCGCCCGCGCCTACGCGCTGGCCACTTACAAAAGCCCTACCTTGGCGGATTTGCGCCAAGCCCACGAGGGCCTGAAAGCCATCGTGGATGTGGAGCTGGGCCTGCACGTGGGCTTTTGCCAGGAGTGGGGCATCAGCGAGCAGGAGCTTGCCGAACTTCCCGAAGCCCGCGCTACGCTGGCCTACACCCGCTATGTGCTGGACACCGGCAACCGCGGCGACCTGCTCGATTTGCACGTGGCGCTGGCCCCGTGCCTGGTGGGCTACGGCGAAATCGCCAACTGGCTGAACGCGCAGCCCTCTACGCTGCGCGGCGAGCAGAATCCTTTCGATGCCTGGATCGCCATGTACGAAGGCGAGGAGTTCCAGGCCGCCATGCAGGCCGAGCTTGCGTGGCTCGATGCCCGCCTGGCGGATGTCACCCCTGCCCGTTTTGCTGAGCTGAGCAAGATCTTCCGCGATGCCACCCGCCTGGAAATCGACTTCTGGCAGATGGGTTTAGACCTTTCTGAATAACCTCCTACAACACAGAGCAACCGTCATGACCAAGACCGTCAAAAGCAGAACCGCGCACTTTTTAGCCGAAACCGCCCAGGTCGATGCCGCCGCCGTGGCCCCACTGCCCGGCTCGCGCAAGGTGTACGTGGAAGGCTCACGGCCGGATATTCGCGTGCCGTTTCGGGAAATTACCCTCTCGCCCACCAAAACCAGCGGCGTGGATGAGCAGAACCCGCCGCTGCTGGTGTACGACACTTCCGGCCCCTACACCGACCCCAACGCCTGCATCGATTTGCGCCAGGGCCTGCCGGAGCTGCGCCGGGCCTGGATCGAAGAGCGCAATGACACCGAGTTTTTGGATGGCCCCACCAGCCAGTATGGCCAGCGCCGCGCCAACGACCCTACCCTTGCCCAGCTGCGCTTTGATTTGACCCGCACACCCCGCCGGGCGAAAGCGGGCAAGAACGTGACCCAGCTGCACTACGCCCGCCAGGGCATCATCACGCCGGAAATGGAATTTATCGCCCTGCGGGAAAACCAGCGCCGCCAGGCGTTGGGAACGGCAGAAGTAGAGCGCATTCTGGGCCATCAGCATGCGGGCCAGAGCTTCGGCGCCAGCTTGCCCAAGGAGATCACGCCGGAGTTCGTGCGCGATGAGGTGGCCCGTGGCCGGGCGATCATTCCCAACAACATCAACCACCCGGAAAGCGAGCCGATGATCATTGGCCGCAACTTCCTGGTGAAGATCAACGGCAACCTGGGCAACTCGGCGGTCACCTCTTCCATCGAAGAGGAAGTGGACAAGATGACCTGGGGCATCCGCTGGGGCGCGGATACCATCATGGATCTCTCCACCGGCCAGAACATCCATGAAACCCGCGAGTGGATCATCCGCAACTCGCCGGTGCCGATTGGCACGGTGCCCATCTATCAGGCGCTGGAGAAGGTCAACGGCATTGCCGAGAACCTCACCTGGGAGATCTTCCGCGATACGCTGATCGAGCAGGCGGAACAGGGGGTGGATTACTTCACTATCCACGCCGGGGTACTGCTGCGCTACGTGCCGCTCACCGCCAACCGCGTCACCGGCATCGTCAGCCGTGGCGGTTCCATCATGGCGAAGTGGTGCTTGTATCACCATCAGGAGAGCTTCCTGTACACCCATTTCGAGGAGATCTGCGAGATCTGCAAGCAGTACGATGTGGCGTTCTCGCTGGGCGACGGCCTGCGCCCCGGCTCCATTGCCGATGCCAACGACGAAGCGCAAATGGCGGAGCTGAAAACCCTGGGCGAACTCACCCACATTGCCTGGAAACACGACGTGCAGGTGATGATCGAAGGCCCCGGCCACGTGCCCATGCACCTGGTGAAGGAGAACATGGACAAGCAGCTGGAGTACTGCGACGAAGCGCCCTTCTATACCCTCGGCCCGCTGGTGACGGATATCGCCCCCGGCTACGACCACATTACCTCTGGCATTGGGGCGGCGATGATTGGCTGGTTTGGCTGCGCCATGCTCTGCTACGTAACGCCGAAAGAGCACCTGGGCCTGCCCAACAAGGATGACGTGAAAACCGGCATCATCACCTACAAGATTGCCGCCCACGCGGCGGATTTGGCCAAGGGCCACCCGGCGGCGCAGCGGCGCGATAACGCGCTCTCCAAGGCGCGCTTCGAGTTCCGCTGGGAAGACCAGTTCAACCTGGGCCTGGACCCGGACACCGCCCGGGAATTCCACGATGAAACCCTGCCGAAGGATTCCGCCAAGGTGGCCCACTTCTGCTCCATGTGCGGGCCGAAGTTCTGCTCGATGAAGATCAGCCAGGAAGTGCGCGACACCTACCGCGACCGCACCCCGGAAAACGCCAGCGAAAGCGACGCCGAGGCGGTGAAGCGCGGCATGCAGGAGCAGGCGGAGAAATTCCGCCGGGAAGGCAGCGAGCTGTACCAGGAGGTGTGACCGCTCTCCCCCCGCCTGCGGGCGGGGGGAGCAACCCACTGGATGTTCGACCTCTTTCATGTTCGGCCCCTTTGTTGTTATGTTATAACATATACATTCAATCAAGGAGCCTCACCGTGGGTCTGTTGAAACGCGTACCTTCTCTGCTGGCGGCGGGCATGATGGCGCTGGGCAGCCTGAACGCCATGGCCGATGAGCCCGCCCTGAACGTGGTGGCCTCGTTCTCGATCATCGAAGACCTGGCCCGCCAGGTCGGTGGTGAACGCATCGCGCTGACCAGCATCGTGGGCGCCAACGACGACGCCCACGTTTACGAGCCCACCCCCGCCGACGTTCGCCAGGTGGCGCAGGCAGACGTGGTGCTCATCAATGGCCTAATGTTCGAGGGCTTTCTTACCCGTCTGATCGAGGCCAGTGGTACCGAAGCCAGCGTGGTCACCGTCTCGGAGCACGCGGTGCATCTCGAAGACCCCATGGGCAGGCACTACCACTTTTATGGCGACCGGGCGGTGTTCCATGAAGCGCCCTATGACCCCCACGCGTGGCAGTCGGTGCCCAATGCCAAGGCATATGTCGCGCGCATTGCCGACGCCTTCTGCGAGGCGGACCCGGAAGGCTGCGATACCTACCGCACCAACCAGCAGCGCTACGAACAGGACCTGGAAGCGCTGGAGCAGGAAATCCACGCGCGCATCGCCACGATTCCCGAATCCCGGCGTACCGTGGTGGTGGCTCACCATGCCTTTCGCTACTTCGAAGAGGCCTACGGCGTGCGCTTTCTGGCCCCGCAGGGGGTCTCCACCGAATCCGAAGCCACCGCCGCCCATGTGGCGAAGCTGATCGATGCCATCGAGCAGCAGAGCGCCGTGGCGGTATTTGCCGAAAACATTTCCAACCCTCGGCTGGTCGAGCAAATCGCTCAGGAGGCCGGCCTGTCGCTCAGCGGCACCCTCTACTCGGACGCGCTGTCGCGGGAGGATGGCCCGGCGGCCAGCTACCTCGACATGATGCGCCATAACGTCGACACCCTGGTCACGGCACTGCAGTAGCCACCCAGGTGATTAACCACGCCCCTTCTGGGCTCAAGGAGAGAGAAACGATGACCCCGATGTTTGTAGGCAAAGCGTTGACCGCGCTCGCTTTCGCGGTAGGCAGTGCCGCCGTGCAGGCCCACGACCACTCCCATAGCCATAGCCACAGCCATGGCGACGATGAAAACGTCACGGCCTGGCGGCTGGTGGTCGCCGACCAGCAGGATGCCGTGGTCCACGTCATCGACGCCACGGAGAAGTCGTTGCTGGACACCTTCGAGCTGGAAGGCCCGGCGGCGCTGCATCGCACCCGTAGCGGCGAGGCGGTATTTGCCGTACAAGGAGCGGCAAACACGGTGTCGGTGATCAATACCGGCATCGCTTTCCATGACCACGGCGACCACGCCGATATCGAGGTGGCCGACCCGGCGCTGCTGAGCACGGTTCTGGAAGGAGAGCGCCCCGCCCACTTCGTCGAGCGCCAGGGCTACATTGCCCAGTGGTTCGATGGTGAAGACGAAGCCCGTCTGTTCACCGAAAGCAGCCTGTTGGCAGACTCCCCAGAGGTCCGTACGGTGCCGGTGGAGGCGGCGCACCACGGAGTGGCCGTGCCTTTCCACCAGCATGCGGTGGTGACGGTGGTCAACCCGGAAGATGCGTCTCAACGCCCGGTCGGTGCGAAGGTGCTGGATAGCGATGGCCACCTGGTCGGCGACGAAGTGGCCTGCCCTGGGCTGCACGGCTCGGCGGGCTCTGGCAGCCTCTATGCGTTGGCTTGCCACACCGGCCTGCTGCTGATCGCCACGGAAGACGGCACGCCCCAGATCACCCATCTGCCCTACCCGAGTTCCCTGCCGGAAGGCAGTGCTTCCACCCTGCTGGGCGGCACCGGGCTACAGTACTTCCTGGGTAACTACGGGCCAGACCGCGTGCTGCTGGTCGACCCCACCGAAGGTGAAGAAGGCTTCCAGCTGGTGCAACTGCCTACCCGTCGCGTGCACTTTGCGGTGGACCCGATTCGCGCCCGCTACGCCTATGTGTTCACCGAAGATGGCCAGCTGCATCAACTGGATGTGCTGAACGGCGAGCTGACCCAATCGCTGCGCCTGACCGAGCCCTACTCCATGGATGGCCACTGGAACGACCCGCGCCCACGCATTGCCGTGGCGGGTGAGCATATCGTGGTCACCGACCCTGCTACCGAAACGCTGCACTTCGTCAGTGCGGAAACCTTCGAAAAGGTCGATGAGATGGCCCTGGAAGGCAAGCCGTTCAATATCGTCGCGGTGGGCGGCACCGGCGTCTCTCACGGGCACTAGGCTTTGTACGAAAGGTCGGCGAGCGATGGCCAGACAAGGCAAAAATCGGCGAAAAGACGGAGTTTACAAGGTGTAAATGAGTACTTTGAGCCGATTTTTAACGCCGTATGGGCGAGCGTAGGCAGTTTTCGTACAAAGCCTAAGCCTGCTGGCCCCTTTGACGGCTCGCACAAAACAACACCGGAGCCCAAGGGCTCCGGTGTTGTTTTTGAAAGAGTATTGGCCGCCGGATCGATAACCTGAACGGTTGGCCCTGGGGCTAGCCATCCGGCAACGAATACATACTCGGTGGCTGTCGTATTACTTCTTGAGCTTGTCCTTGGCTTCTCCCTTGCCTTTTTGCAGTTCGCCCTTGGCCTGCTGCGCTTTGCCTTTGGCTTCGGTTTTGGTGCTACCCGTCGCCTTGCCAGCCGCCTCTTTCACTTTGCCTGCTGCCTTGTTGGCTGTGCCTTTTGCTTTATCTGAAGTACCTGCCATGACGAACACCTCTAATCCGTTAGTAGGGAAGCGGCCGCTGTACTGCGGGTCTACCTGACCGTGCGGCCTGTTATCAGCGTAGCGGGTATTGCCAAAGTTGCCCATTTTCTTTTTTGCAAAGGCCTGGTGCCTGTTCAAGCGGCCTTCAAGCAAGCCGAGTGGCCGCAAAGCGGTTCAGCACCCGCTGCACGCACGCCATCACCACCAGCGTTGCCACCAGCGCCACGCTCATGGAAGAGAAGCGGTACAGCGCGCTGTACACCAGGTCCTGCTGAGGCCCCAGCGACTGCCCGAACAGAATGCCCAGCGTGGTCAAGCCGCCAAACCCGATGCCAGAGCCGCCGCCTTCCAGAATGTGCTCGCGGGCGAACAGCATCAGGCCCAGCCAATAGAGCAGTACCACCAGCAGGAAATGGTGGCTTTGGGTATAGAGGACGAGCTGCATGGCCAGCGCCAGGTTGCATCCCAGCAAGGTGCCCACGGCGCGCTTGGCCGCCGACACCCGAGCGCCCTGATACCCCAGCGTGAACAGAATCAGGATGGTGGCCATTTGCGCCGACAGCGACCCCTGCAAGTCGAACACCTGGAACACCACGAACGAGAGCGTGGCCGTGATCCCGCCCAGCAGGGTTTCATGGCGCACCTGGGCAAGCGGCTTGGCCACCCTGGGCGGCGGCTGGCGGGGCTCGGTATCGGGGAACAGGGTATGCATCAGCATGGCGATGAACACGGCCAGCACGCTGGCCATCAGGTTGCTGGCCAGCAAATCGCCCAGGTCTACGCTGGGGTAGCTGGCAAAGTGCAGCAGTATGCTCAGCGTCAAGACGCCGTTGGCACCGAACAGAAACAGCGGCCCTCTGGCCATCAAGGAGAAGCGCAGCAGAAACAGCCCCAGCACCACCAGCGTCATCACCACCGGCATGTGCTTCAACAGCCCCACCACCACACTGACCTCCAGCGCGTTGAGGCTGCCATTGGCCAGAAACTGACGGATGATGCCAGCATTCAATACAGGCACCATGCCCAGCAGGAACATCGGGAACACGGTGAAAAACACCCCGTAGTTCCAGCCCATCAACTGGCTGACCACGAACCCCAGCAGCCCGCCCCCAGCCACGCGCACGCACTGGCGCAAGCCGTTCTGGTCCAGGCGGCTCGCGGGCCGCGCCTTGGGCGGATGACGGAAACGCTGTTTGAATCGGTGAGTCAGCCGTTTGGTAAACCGATCCATAGACCTGCCCCTAGGCGTATCAGTAGACATGTCAGTAGACATATCAGTAGACATAGTGCAGCCAGCTCACCAGGTGCGCTTGCAGCCAGGCGAAGGGCGCCGCCAGGGCATGCTGGCCCGGCCATAGCTGCACCGTGGCCCGTGCTCCGCTGGGGGGTAGTGAGGCCAGGGCAGTGGTCAAGGGATCGTCCAGCGCGATGTGCAGGCGCATGCGCTGGGCGTCTCTTACCCAGCGGTCGGAGGTAGGAATGCTGGTCAACTGACCATCGGCTGCCAGCTGCCCTTCGCGCACGCCCGCCTCCAGGGCGGTAACGCGGCCCTTGGCAATGTGCCCTGGCAAGGCATCGAACACGACCTGGGCCTCGTCGCCCACGTTCACATGGCGCAGGCTCTTTTCACGAAAGTCCGCGACGATCTCTGCTCGGTCGGCCACCAGCGCAATCACCGGCTGCCCCGCTGGCACATAATCTCCCGGCTGAAGCTGCAGGTTGGCCACCACGCCCGCCTCGCGGGCGCGTACCTGGGTTCTTTCCAGATCCAGCTCGGCGCGGGCCAGCGCATTGTTGGCCTGGCGCAGGCGAAGATTGGCCTCGCCCACCTCTCCCAACTGCACCTCCAGGCTATCGATTTGTGCTTGGGCAGAGGTCACGGCCGCCTGGGCGGTATGCTCGGCGGCCACCTGCTGGTCGTACTGCTGGCGGGAGATGCCCTGCCGCCCCAGCAGCGCCTCGGCGCGGCGACGCTCACCGCTACGCTCCTCCAGAGTCGCCTGGGCAGACACCAGCGATGCCCTGGCCGCCGCCAGCTCTGCCCGCAGCCGCGCGTTCTCTTGCTCGGCCTGCTCGCGGTTCAGCAAGGCCTGCTGCCGGGCCAGCTCGAACGGCGCGGGCTCCAGCCGGAACAGCACGTCCCCTGCGGCTACCCGCTGGTGGTCGTTCACCAGCACCGCCTCCACGGGCGCCCCCAGTTCCGGGGCTATCTGGGTCACCGGCCGCATTACCCGTGCCTCTGGGGTCATCGGCATGAAGCTGTCAGCCACCAGAAAATAGACGAACAGCACCGCAAACGCCGCCAGCGCAATACGTACCCAGCGGCTGAAACGTTGATCAGGAGTCATTGGCGTACTCACTCACTGCCCCTCGGGAAGCCCCAAGGAAAGCATCAGAAGGAATACTTTAGTCTAACAAAATAATTAGCAGGCTAACAACACAGCTATGCGGGCAGAATACAGGTGCCCCACAACGACACTGCCGCCTTACGGCGGCAGTCAATGGCAGGTGGCTTGGTCAGCGCCAAACGTTCAGCGCCAGGAGGGTCCACCCATGACATCCGGCAGCCATAGCGCCAGCTGCGGGAAGGCCAACACCAGCGCCAACACGACCAGTTGCGCCAGAATGAATGGCACGACCCCTATGTACATGTGCCTGAGGGTGACCTCCGGCGGCGTAATGGCTCTCAAGTAAAAGATGGCAGGCGCCAGCGGTGGCGTCAGGTAGCTGGTCTGCAACACGACCAGGAACGCAACGCAGAACCATATTTCATCGAACCCAAGCATCCGCACGATCGGCATGGCCACGGGAATGATGATGAGCACCACGGAAATCAGGTCGAGAACGAAACCGGCGATGAACGCGATAAGCAGAATCAGGCCCAAAATCATCCATGGGCTGAGTCCCGTGTCCATCAGCAAGGCTTGTACGGTCGCCATCCCCCCAGAAGCGAAGAACACGCCTGCGAACATGCTTCCCCCCAGAACGATCAGGAGAATCATGGCCGAGATATTGACCGTCTTGATTGCGGAGTTCCACAGCACTTCCAGCGTCAGGTTGCGATACGCCGCCGCCAGCACGATGGACCCCAGCGCCCCGCATGCAGCGGCTTCCGTGGGCGTTGCCAGCCCCATCAGGATGGTGCCCAGCACGATGAAGATCAGCAGCATGGTCGGCACCAACGCCACCAGGGTGACCTTGATCTTTTCCCCCCAAGCCACGTCAGGCTCCTGCTCTTGCACCCTGGGGGCCATGTCAGGCTTCAGATAGGCCACCCCGACGATGTAGACCAGGAACATCACCGCCATCAAGAAGCCGGGAATCAACAGGCCACTGAACAGCGACCCCACCGATACGCCTGCCACGGGGCCCAGCACGACCACGGTGATGGATGGCGGAATCGCCGTTCCCAGGGAGCCACTGGCACAAATGGTGCCCGATATGAGGCTTTTACTGTAGTGATGCTTGAGCATGACGGGAATGGCCAGCATGCCGATGACGGCTTCCGTGGCGCCGACCACACCGCTCGATGCGGCAAACAGGGTGCCCATGATGATGGCACCGACGCCCAGCCCGCCGGGCAGCCGCCGGGTCCACATGTGAATGGCTTCGAACAGCCGCTCGGCGATTCCCGACCTTTCCAGCATGGCGCCCATGAAGATGAACAGAGGCACCGCCGCCAGAATGGAGTTCGAGGCGGTATCTTCGATTTTGGTCAACAGCTGGTAGGCCGCCACATCACCAAACTGAACGATCCCGAACCCGGTGGCTACCAGAATCATGGAAAAGGCAATGGGAAAACCCGAGATAATCAGCGCCATCAGCGCCGGAAACATTAGCAGCGCGAGATAACTACTCATGGTTGCCGCCCTCCACGGGTGCCTTGCCACTGATCAAGCAGACGGATTTCAGAAACTCGGCAACCACTTGCAGGGCCAGGATGGCAAAGCCAATGAACCAGACGGTGAAGATTGGCCATACCACCGGGTTCCAGGCCGAACGGCCTGAGCGCTCGTTGCTTTCAAACGCACCCAGCGCGTATTTCGATAGCTCCCATACCAGCCACACCAGCACGGGCAAGAACATGACGTAGCCAACCGCACGTATTGCCGCATTGGCCTTGGGGCTCAGCTTCAGTGCCATGATATCGACACTGACGTGTTGGCCAATTCTCA
The DNA here is from genome assembly GCF_014651795.1 of Vreelandella hamiltonii. Lineage (NCBI taxonomy): Bacteria > Pseudomonadati > Pseudomonadota > Gammaproteobacteria > Oceanospirillales > Halomonadaceae > Vreelandella > Vreelandella hamiltonii. The sequence goes on from NZ_BMXO01000001.1 coordinate 359,338, forward strand.
GGGCATTGGCCATGCCCAGCATGAACATGGCCCCCATGACCATGTAACTAACCTCGAATGCCCAGAGCGTGGGCCTGCCGGCCACATATCGGCTGAACACTTCCACGATCAGGGCACCGATAAGAGGAAACACCAGTAATGCGCCCAACCATCCCGACAGGCGGGTCAGCGCTTCGATTGCTTTAATCAGTTTCATGACCAACTCTCAGCGTATAGGCAGCCAAACGAAAAGGGAGGCCTGGTCAGGCCTCCTTGTTTCATGCATGTGCCAAGGGATCAGCGGCCCATCACACCAATTGGCAGGCGATACTGGGACCAGTTGTTCATGTCATTCTTGAAGTCGCGCTGGGATTCGAGAACACGGGCAAACCATTCGTTTGCGGCGGCGTATTCATCTTCCCAAAGCTCTGTTTCGGCATAGATGGCATCGATGAACGATTGATCCAGCTCGATGATTTCGTTCGGCCCATCGACCAGTTCCTGGTAGGCATCCAGGTCAGCAAAAGAGCTGGCCAACCATGTTTCGAACACGGACATCTTGCCCGCCAGCCGCAGCATCTGTTGCTGCTGCTCGCTCAAGCTTTCCCAGGTATTGCTGTTTACCTGGCACTCCAGGAAGCCTCCCGACTGATGAACGCCAGGAATGACCACGTACTGGGCAACTTCCTGGAAACCCGTCGGCCGGTTCATCTCCGGGCTCCCCCACTCGGCAGCATCGATCACGCCACGCTCCAGGGAGCTGTAGATATCGCTACCGGCCATGACCACCGTGGAAGCCCCCAGCCTGGAGGCGATCTCGGCCCAGGCGCCAGAGGTTCTCAGGCGTAGGCCCTGGAAATCTTCGAGGGTACGCACAGGCTTGTTCGAGTGAAGGAAAATTTCGGTACCCAGGATGGCGCAGGGGAAGGCCACTACATCGAACACGTCTCTACGGTACTCTTCGTAAAGCTCTACCCCGCCCCCTTCATACATCCACAGCATGAACTCTTCCGGCGTCAGGCCACTGGAGTGTCCGGCCAACAGCGCCGTCGTGGGGTCAGTGCCGTAGTCATAGTTGATGTAGTTATGGCTAATTTGAGCCACGCCGGACTTGACCGTATTGGTGACGCGCAAGGCGCTTCCCAGGGTACCGCCAGGATACACTTCGATGGCGATCTCGCCGTTGGAAAGCTCACTGACGCGATCTGCAAACATCTGGGCGTCGCGTTCGAGCCAAGGGCCACCACTCCATGGGGTCGCCATTCGCCAGTTCATCTCGGCCGCTCCGGCCGTCATCACCAACCCTGCGTTAAGGCCTACGACCAAAGCCAATTTACTGATTTTATTCATGATTTTTCCTCTGCAATGGAGCGTTATGGGTTTGTTCGCTGGCCATTTTCGTTGTTGTCTTTATTTTGACCTTATCATTTACGCAGGTGCAGCATTTGGCCGAAACTCTGAAAAACTGTGCCCATACTCAGCAAAGTGCCTACCCACCAATAAAAAGCCCCGCTGTCTGCCTGTGTCGGCAGATCAGCGGGGCGGGGTTCCCTTGATACGAGTTTGTCGGGTCGTTACCTGTACATGGTGATGCCAGCAGCCGTAGCGTCAGAAACGATAGCGTAGGCCGATGCTGGCGGCATCGAAGTCATACGCGGATTTGTCCAGGTAGCGCATGTAGTCGGCGCCCAGTGCCAGGTTGTCGGCAATGTCCACTTCCGCGCCAGCGCCATAGGAGAAGCCGCTTTCACGGTCACGGTCGAAATCGACCTCGGTGACACCGGCCAGGCCGTAGAGGCGTACATCCGGCGAGACGGGCAGGATACCCTTGGCGTAAACACCGGCCAGGTAATCGAGCTCTACGTTGCCATCAGAGCCGCCTGTGCCCAGGTGGCCTTCCAGGGCGAAAAACTCGTTGAACTGAGCACCACCGCGCAGGCGCAGGCCCACGTCGTCGCGGGATGAGCCGCGGTCGGGGTCCAGGCTCCAGAACATGGCATCGCCACCCACGTATCCTTGTGGGTATTGGAAAGATTGTTGGGCCTGAGCTGATGCCGCAAAAGTACCGGCGCCTACCAGCAGTGCCGCAGAGGCAAGGGAAAGAACGGACGTTTTCATGGGGTTCACCTCAGTTAAGAAACAGCGTTTCCTTACGCTGAGCAAGTGTGGCTCAACCCCCGAGAGAACGCAAATGCCGCCCCACGCTTTGCATATAATTTCCTTTTTTCGGCGCCCGGTGGCGTGGGCTAGCGGCCTTTCGACAGGCTGAGCACCACGATGCCCCCCACCACCACCGCGCCGCCCAGCAGCTGGCTGGGGCTGAGCATTTGTCCCAGCACCAGGTAACCGATCAGCAGCGAAGCCACCGGCTCGAAGTTCATCACGGGGGCGTTGCGCGCCATGTCCAGGCGGGGCACGAAGATGAACAGCACCGAAAACGCACTGCCGTAAAGCAGTGCCAGCATGATGAGCCCTGCCCAGCCACTACTGTTGTCGGGCAGGCTCATGCCGCCAGGCACTGCCCCCAGTAGCCCGCCAAGAATCATGGCCACGAATACGGTCTGCATGGTGAGCAGGCTACGCAGGGTACTGCCTACGCCTGCCAGGCGGTGCTCAGTGATCCACAGCGCACAGGCAAACGCAAACGCCGCCAGCAGCCCAAAGCCAATGCCTGCCAACCACTCGGGGCCCATGGCATCGGCGTTGGCCAACCAGCTGGGAATATCCAGCACCACCAGCAGTCCAATCAGTATGGTGCCCATGATCAGGCAGCTGCGCAGCGAAGGCCTGGGGCCACCCAGCGCCCAGCTAAGCAGCGCCAGTTGAATGGGAAAGGTGTTGACCAGCAGCAGGGCAATGACCACCGGCAGGCGAGCCACGGCGGAATAGAGGCTGACGCTTTGCAGGGTGATCAACAGCCCCACCACCAGCTGCCAGCGCCAGGCACCGGGCGGCAGCCAGAAGCGCTTTTTCTGCAGCACGAACAGGCTCAGCAGGATGACGCAGGCCACCCCTGAACGCATCAATACCGCCAGCAGCAGCCCCGTACCGTTATCGAAGGCCAGCCGCGCCGACACGTGGTTGGCGGCGAACATGGTGGCCACACACATCATCAGCAGAATGGCGAGATGACGGGGCAAAAGCGCGGGGCTGGAAATCGACGACATAGGAACAAAACGGCTCACGTTAGGTTATATAAGGAACAGGATGACGACATTTTACATAGAAGGCTAACTAAATTCTTCGCTGATTTTCTCAGTCTCCGCATGTTAAACTAAAGTCTATCCCCCTTTCCTCCTGACTACTTTACAAAGGTTGTTATGAACGCACCGGTGCTGGTTATCAACTGTGGCTCTTCTTCCATTAAATACGCTTTGATTGATTCAGACCCTCAGGCACCGCGTCTAGCCGGTTTGGCAGAACGCCTGGGCAGCAGCGACGCTCGCCTGAAAGGCAAGAACAGCGCCGGTGAGAGCTTCACCCAGCCGTTGCCCGGCGCCGACCACGCCGAAGCGCTAAACGCCATTCTGGAGCGCCTGGAAGGCCGCGTTCCCGGTGCCGTGGGCCACCGTATCGTGCATGGAGGAGAGCACTTCACCCAGGCGGCGCTGATCGACGACAGCGTGATTGCCGCCATCGAAACCACCGCAGCCCTGGCCCCGTTGCACAACCCTGCCAATCTGGCGGGTATTGCCGCCACGCGCAAGGTGTTTCCCGAGCTGCCCCAGGTGGCCGTCTTCGACACCGCCTTCCATCAGACACTGCCGCCCCGTGCTTACCGCTACGCGCTGCCGGAAGCGCTGTACACCGAACATGGCATTCGCCGCTACGGCTTTCACGGCACCAGCCATGCGTTCGTCAGCCAGCGCGCCGGGGAACTGAGCAGCCGTGGTGCAGGCGGCTGGCTGACCGCCCACCTGGGCAACGGCTGCTCCACCAGCGCCGTGTGGAACAACCAGAGCCTGGATACCAGCATGGGCCTTACCCCGCTGGAAGGCCTGGTGATGGGCACCCGCAGCGGTGACGTCGACCCCGGCCTGCATGCCCACCTGCATCGCCAACTGGGCTGGTCGGTGGAAGAGATCGATAACGTCCTGAACAAGCAAAGCGGCCTGCTGGGCCTTTCCGGCCTGACCAACGACATGCGTGAAGTGGAAGACCAGGCCGTGGCTGGCCACCCCGGTGCCAAGCTGGCGCTGGACGTGTTCTGCTACCGCATCGCCAAGTCGCTGGCGGCGCTGTCCTGTGCATTACCTAAGTTAGACGGCGTGATCTTCACTGGCGGTATTGGCGAAAACTCGCCTATCGTACGTCGTGAAGTGCTGGCGCTGCTGCCCCACTTCGGTTTCAGCATGGACGAAGCCGCCAACGAAGCGACCATTCGCGGCAAGGAAGGCAAATTGGACACCGCGAGCCATAACGGCCCTGAAGTGTGGGTGATCCCCACCGATGAAGAGGGCCGCATTGCCATGGAAACCCGCTACTGCGTGGAGACCCCTTGAATGAACAGCTCTTCCGAGCAACCCCAAGCCATTCTGCTTGTCCCCACCAGCATGGGGGCAGGCTTGACCTCGGCCTGTCTGGGCCTGATTCAGGCGCTGGACACCATTGGCCTGAAAGCCGGCTTTCTGAAGCCGTTCATGCAGAACGAGCTGAACGGCCCTGGCCTTGACCGCTCGACGGCGCTGGTCTCGCGGACGCTGAACCAGCGCCCGCCCTCGCCTATTTCCCAGGCACGCCTGGAGCGGCTGCTACGCGACGACCAGACCGACGAGCTGATGGAAAACGTCGTCGAGCTTTACGAGCAGGTCACCCAGCAGGCGTACCGTGACGGCAGCGCTCTGGACCTGGTGGTGGTGGAAGGCGTCGTGCCGACTCAGCACACTACCTACGCGACCCAGACCAACGCGCAGTTGGCGCATGCCCTGAACGCCCGCATCATCCTGGTGGGCACCGGCGACTTGAACGAGCCCCAACACCTGGCGGAAGAGCTGGACATGCACGCCCGCAGCTTTGGCGGCGTCAGCTCCAGCCGCACCCTGGGCGGCATTCTGATGCGCATGAAAAACCTGCCCTATGGGCAGGAGGACGACCTTTCCGCCGCCCCCGGCACCATCAAGCCGCAGTTGGAAGAGCCGGTACTCAACGAGCTGCGCCGCTACTCCCCGGCGCTGGCCACCGACAGCTTCCACCTGATTGGCGTGGTGCCCTACAGCAAGACCCTGAGCGCCCCGCGCACGCTGGACGTCGCGCGGGCACTGAACGCCAAGGTGCTCAACGAAGGGGACGCCGCACAGCGCCGCGTGCTGTCGACCAGCCTGTGTGCCCGCAGCGCCGCCAACGCGCTGCATATTTTCACGCCCGGCAGCCTGGTGGTGGCCTCCGGCGACCGTGACGACGTGGTGCTGGCCTCGGCACTGGCCACCATGAACGGCACCCAGCTGGCGGGCGTGCTGCTCACCAACGGGTTCATTCCCAACGACGGCATGATCGAGATGTGCCGCCCGGCGCTGAAGACCGGCCTGCCGGTGCTGGCGGTGGAAACCGACAGCCTGACCACGGCCCAGAACCTCAGCCAGCTCAGCAGCGAAATTCCCATGGACGACTTCGAGCGCGCCGAGCAGGTGGCACGCTACGTAGCGGCACACATGGACCTGGAGTGGCTGAAAGCCAAGCTGAGCCGTGGCTATACCCGACGCCTCTCGCCGTCGGCGTTCCGCCATCAGTTGGTGAAGCTGGCCCAACAGGCCAAAAAGCGCATCGTGCTGCCGGAAGGCGACGAGCCGCGCACCATCGAAGCCGCCATCATCTGCCAGCGCCGTGGCATTGCCGACTGCGTCCTGCTGGGCAAGCGGGAAGATATCGAAAGCGTGGCCCATCACCGTGGCCTGACGCTGCCGGATACGCTGACCATCATCGACCCGGAAAGCACCCGCGCCAGCTACATCGACCCCATGGTCGAACGCCGCCGAGGCAAGCTCAACGAGCTGACCGCCGAAGCGCAGCTTCAGGACAACGTGGTGCTGGGCACCATGATGCTGCAGCTGGATGAGGTGGACGGCCTGGTGTCGGGCGCAGTACATACCACAGCCAACACGGTTCGCCCGGCGTTTCAGCTGATCAAGACGGCCCCGGAGTACAATCAGGTCTCGTCGATCTTCTTCATGCTGCTGCCCGAGCAGGTGGTGGTGTACGGCGACTGCGCGGTGAACCCGGACCCGGATGCCGAAACCCTGGCGGAAATCGCCCTGCAGAGCGCGCGCTCTGCCGAGGCCTTCGGTATCGAGCCCCGGGTGGCGATGATCAGCTACTCCACCGGCGACTCCGGCACCGGCGCCGACGTGGATAAAGTCCGCGAAGCGACCCGCATCGCCAAGGAGCGCGCACCGCACCTGGCCATCGACGGCCCGCTGCAGTACGACGCCGCCGCCATCGAAAGCGTGGGCAAACAGAAAGCCCCCGACTCCCCCGTGGCGGGCAAGGCCACCGTGTTCGTGTTCCCCGACCTCAATACCGGCAACACGACCTACAAGGCCGTTCAGCGTAGCGCCCGGGTAGTCAGCGTTGGCCCGATGCTGCAAGGTTTGAACAAGCCGGTGAACGACCTGTCCCGCGGTGCCCTGGTGGATGACATCGTCTACACCATCGCCCTCACCGCAATCCAGGCCAGCCAGCGGGAAAGCTAGGCACTCGCCGAGCCCTGTATACGTATCCGCTGAAAGCCACACTAAAAAGAACGCCCCGAACAGTTCACTGTTCGGGGCGTTTCAGGTTTTGCGTCAGGTTCAATCGTTGGGAGGCATTACACCCACATGGGCACCATGGCTTCCAGCACCATCACCAAACTCATCGCGGTGATCGTCAGAATGGAGACCCCAAACACTTTCCTGGCCCAGCGAACATCGTCATCTAACCGATAGCCGCGTAGTGCCAGGTAGAGCCAGTAGCCGCCCATGACCAGCGCCACACACAGATACCCCATCCCCGCCTGACTGGCCAGGACCAGCGCCAGCGAGGCGGGAATGAACGCCACGATGTAACCCAGGATGTGATGCTTGGCCATTTTGATTCCGTGCACCACCGGCAGTACCGGGATTGATGCCCGCTGATAATCCGCATAGCGGAAAATCGCAATGGCATAGGAGTGCGGCATCTGCCACAGGCAGAAAATCACCAGTAGCATCAGCGCACCGCTATCGAACTGCCCCGTGACGGCACAGTAGCCCACCACCGGGGGCATGGCCCCGGAAAGGCTGCCCACCAGCGTGCCGTACTCGGAGTGGCGCTTCATGTAGAGGCTGTAGACCCCGACATACACGCCCCAGCCAATCACCGCCAGCGCCACCGTCAAGCCATTGGTGCCCAATGCCAGGCACACGACCCCCGCCACGCCCAGCAGCGCCGAAATACCCAGTGCCTGAGTAATCGAGATACGCCCCTTGGCGAGCGGGCGATGGCGCGTACGCGCCATCAGTGCATCGATATCCCGGTCGATGACGTTGTTGCAGGCACAGCCCGAGGCAATCACCAGCGCAATGCCCAGCATCACCGAGGCAAACGTGACGACATCGAAGGTGCCGTGGGCGGCCAGAAAATAGCCCCCCAGCGTGGCGATCAAGTTACCACCAATGATGCCCGGCTTGGTGAGCGCCAGCAGGTCTCGCCAGCGGCTCGGTGCCACGTTCAGCCGATCATCATGCTGAGATGCAGATGCTGCATGATCCATAAAGAGCCCCCTACCACCAGGACGAGTATCGTCAGTGTGAAAACGAAGGACATCAGATTCCACCCCTCGTCGGCTTTGGTATTCATATGCATAAACATGACCAGCTGGACCAGAATCTGCAGCACGGCTGTTACAGCGATGACCACCACCGTCGCGGCGGTGCTTAGCGCACCGCTCATGACAACCGCAAACGGAATCACGGTTAGCACTAAAGATAGCAGAAGCCCGACAACATACGATTTAACGCTTCCATGGGAAGTCGTTGAATGCGCTGCTGAATGTGATGACGATTGGCTCATGTCAAAGCACCCCCATCAGGTAGACGAACGAGAACACACAGATCCACACGATATCCAGGAAGTGCCAGAACAGGCTGAGACACAGGATACGCGGGCGCGTCATGGGCGTCAGGCCCTTGGTGGAAAGCTGCACCAGCATCACCAGAATCCATACCAGCCCCACCGTGACGTGCAGGCCATGGGTGCCCACCAGGGTAAAGAAAGACGACAGAAACGCGCTCTGGTCTGGCCCATACCCTTGATGAATCAGGTGATGAAACTCATACACTTCCATGCCGACGAAGGCAGCCCCCAGGGCAAAGGTGACCGCCAGCCACGCCTTGACCTGCCCCACCCGCTCGGCATTCATGGCCAAAACGCCCATGCCAAAAGTGAAACTGCTGAACAGCAGCAGAAAGGTTTCGACCAGCACGAACGGCAGCTCGAAAATATCGGCAGCCGTAGGCCCCGCCGCCGTGCCCTTCATGAGCACGGCATAAGTGGCAAACAGTGACCCGAAGATCACCAGATCGCTCATCAGGTAGACCCAGAAGCCGAAGACCTTGGTGCCTGCGGCATCGTGGTGTTCGTGGGGCTCTGCAGTGGCCCCGTGATGCAAGGTATCCGTGGCCATTACGCTCGCGCCTCCACATAGTTGGTTTGTTCGCTATCGACAGCGCTGCTGGGTGCCGAGGTTTTGCGGCGCTGATGTTCACGCTCGATACGCTCCACTTCGGCAGCGGGCACGTAGTAGTCGATGTCATCGTTGAACACACGGGCGAGGAAACTCACCACCACGCCCAGCGCACCGACGCCCGCCAGCCACCAGATGTGCCACACCAGCGCAAAACCCAGCACCAGTGCGAAGAGGCTGATCACCGGACCGGCCACGGTATTACGGGGCATGTGGATATCGGTGTAGGGCGCGTCTTCGAGCTGTTCGTTACTGCGCTGTTTTTGCGACCAGAAGCTGTCGATGTCGCCCACTTCCGGCAAACGGGCAAAGTTGTAGAACGGCGCGGGGGAAGACGTGGACCACTCCAGCGTACGGCCATCCCAGGGGTCGCCGGTCAGGTCGGCATTGAGCTTGCGGTCGCGCACGCTGACCCAGAACTGAATCACGGTACAGGCAATGCCCATCATGATGATCACGGCACCCACCCAGGCCAGAATCATCCAGGGCTGCCATTCGGGGTTGGCGTAGGACTGCATGCGACGCACGGCACCGAAGAAGCTCAGCACGTAAAGCGGCATGAAGGCGACGTAGAAACCGATGAACCAGCACCAGAACGAACGCTTGCCCCACTTTTCGCTCAGCGTGAAGCCGAACGCTTTGGGGAACCAGTAGGTCAGGCCTGCCATCATGCCGAACACCACGCCGCCGATGATGACGTTGTGGAAGTGAGCAATCACGAACAGGCTGTTGTGCAGGACGAAGTTGGCTGCTGGCAGCGCCAGCATCACGCCGGTCATGCCGCCCAGGGTAAAGGTGATGATGAACCCCAGGGTCCATAGCACCGGCGAGGTCAGCTCCAGGCTGCCACGGAAGATGGTGAACAGCCAGTTGAACACTTTCACCCCGGTGGGGATGGCGATGACCATGGTCATGATGCCGAAGAAGGCGTTGACGTTGGCTCCGGCACCCATGGTGAAGAAGTGGTGCAACCAGACGATGAACGACAGCAGCGTGATGGCCACGGTGGCCCACACCATGGTCTTGTAACCGAACAGGCGCTTACGGGCGAAGGTCGCGATGACTTCCGAGAACACGCCAAAGGCGGGCAGGATCAGAATGTACACTTCCGGGTGGCCCCAGGCCCAGATGAGGTTGACGTACATCATCATGTTGCCGCCAAAGTCATTGGTGAAGAAGTGCATGCCGAAGTAGCGATCCAGCGTCAGCAGGGCAATGGTCGCGGTCAAAATGGGAAACGAGGCAATGATCAGGATATTGGCGCACAGAGATGTCCAGGTGAAGATCGGCATGCGGAACAGCGTCATGCCTTTGGTGCGCATTTTCAGGATCGTGACGAAGAAGTTGATACCGGTGAGCGTCGTGCCTATCCCTGATATCTGCAAGGCCCATATCCAGTAATCGACCCCCACCCCAGGGCTGAACTCTATCCCCGATAAAGGCGCATACGCGAGCCAGCCGGTCTTGGCGAACTCCCCCACCACCAGTGAGATGTTCACCAGCACCGCAGAGACCGCAAACAGCCAGAAGCTCAAGTTGTTGAGAAACGGAAAAGCCACGTCGCGGGCGCCGATCTGGAGTGGCACCACCAGGTTCATCAGGCCGATGACCATGGGCATCGCAACGAAGAAGATCATGATCACGCCGTGGGCGGTAAAGATCTGATCGTAATGTTCAGGAGGGAGATAACCTGCGGCACCCCCGGCCGCCATGGCCAGTTGGGTACGCATCATGATGGCATCGGCAAAGCCACGCAGCAGCATGACCAGGGCCACCACAAAATACATGATACCGAGCTTCTTGTGGTCGACGGAGGTAAACCACTCGTTCCACAGCCAGCCCCACTTGCGGTAATAGGTGAGCGCGCCAAGCAGCGCCGCACCGCCAATCGCCATGAACGCCGCCACGACCATGATGATCGGTTCGTGATACGGAATGGCGTCGAGCGTCAATTTTCCAAACATGTTCAACCCCCGGCTTCTACGCTGTCAGGATGGCCGCCCATGGCGTGCTCATCGCTAGCGTGCTGATTGGTAACGTGGCCATAGGCAGCGTGATGGGAGGCCACCTGGGCACTCTCGAGTTCACCGCTTTCGCCATGGCTGTCGTGGGCTTCACCTACGGCGTCGCTATGTGCCGCATGGTCACTGTGGCCACCATGGCCGCCGTGGCCTTCACCACCCCCGTGGAAGCTGGTCAGAATCGTTTCGTACAGGGCGGGTGCCACTGCCGAGTAGTGTTCGACCGGGTGGTATTCACTGGGGGCCGCCAGGGCGTTGTAGCCCTCGGGGTAGGTCAGGGTCTGACCTGCTTCACGCACGTTGGCCACCCAGGCATCGAAGTCGGCTGGCGAGGTCACGTGGGCGTCGAAGGTCATGCCGGAGAAACCGGCTCCGCTGTAATTGGTGGAACGGCCTGGGTAGACGCCCACTTCATCGGCGATCAGGTGCACGTCGTTGTCCATGCCCGCCATGGCGTAAATCTGGCTACCCAGGTGGGGAATGAAGAACGCATTCATCACCGAACCAGAGCTGACCCTGAAGCGCACCGGCGTATCCACCGGGAAAGCCACTTCATTGACACTGGCAATGCCCTGCTCGGGGTAGATGAACAGCCATTTCCAGTCCAGCGCCACCGCCTGTATTTCCATGGGCGCTACGCTGCTTTCGATGGGTTTATGGGGGTCAAGGGAGTGCGAGGTTTTCCAGGTAAGAAAGGCGAGAACGGCGATGATCACGCAAGGCACGCTCCACACCGCTGCCTCGATGGCATTGGAGTGGGCCCAGTCAGGCAGGTACTTGGCAACGCTGTTGCTGCGCCGGTAACGCCAGCCAAACAGCAGCGTCATGACGATCACCGGGATCACCACAATCAGCATCAGCCCAAAGGAGGTCAGAATCAGCGAGCGCTGCTCGACGCCAATCTGCCCCTTTGGGTCCAGCAATGCAGAACTGCAGCCCGCCAACAGCAGGCACAGCACAACGAGCACAAGAATGCCTCGTCTGCGCCAAAGGGTAGGTAATTGCATGGGTGTAGTCTCGTGAGAGAGTGGCTGATACAGCCTGCTGCTGGCTGGCTAACTAGCCAGCTAAGTAGCAAGCTAACTATTACCCCATACATTTCCCAAAACCGTCGAGGGTTGACATGCTCCGGGAAAGGTATGCGCTACCGGGAGGGGTAGGTAGCGAGTCTTAACCACACGTTGCGTGTATAAATTAAGACTAAAGTATTTTCTATTGATCTCCGTCAATCAGAAAGAGGCGCTTTGCCGCACCCCAGGTGCGGCCAAATGTGTTAGGCAACGCTGATGCTGAGGGAGCTGGCGGGATGGTTTTCCAGCAGGCCAGGGGCGCGTTCGTCGTCGGTGATCACCACGTCGAAATCGGCCAGCGAGGCAAAATAGGCGGGCCGCACGATGCCGAACTTGCTGGCATCGACCACCAGCAACCGCTGCATGGCGGTAGCAATCGCCGCTTGCTTCGGGGCTACTTCATGGAAGTGAAAACAGCTCACTCCACGTTCGCAGTCTACCCCTGCCGCTGAAATCAGCGCCTTGTTGATGCCCAGGCGTTCGATGGCGTCCCGCATGCCGTCGCTGCCGAAGGATTGCGACGAGGCGTGAAACAGCCCCCCCAGCAGCACCAGCCGCACGTTGGGCAACGCGGCGACCGTGTTGGCCACGTTCAGCGCGTAGGTCACCACGGTCAGCTCGCGGAAGTGGCTGAGCTGGCTCAGCAGGGGAATCAGCGTGGAGCCACAGTCGATGAACAGCGTGTCGCCTTCGTCGATGAAACTGGCGGCACGCTGGCACAGGCGATGTTTGACATGGTAGTGGCTGGCCTGCTGCTCGGTGAGGTCGTAGACCGGCGTCACGCCGGGGTAGCTGGCCATCACCAGCCGTCCCCCCAGCAGGCTCAAGGGAGATGGCTGCGTGGCGAGGTCTCGGCGAATGGTCATTTCCGACACTCCGCACAGCTCGGCGGCATCGCGCAGGTGCAAGGTTCCCCCGCTTGCCAGGGCTTCTTGCAGCATGGCCAGGCGCTGGGCACTCCGGTCATTCACAGGCATCTCCTTGTGATTCATCTTGTTATCGGGTTTCAGCGCTCAGGTAACGCTTATGCTGAGCCAGCGCCCCGCGAATTTCCACTCCCCCGACACTCTGTGTGCCGCCATGAGGCGCATGAAACACCCTGGCAGCGTTGATGTGACAATACTTGCAAATCAACGTTAAAAAAATAACACTCGATGTTATAATTTTAACATCAACGCCAGCCCGCACGACCCACAACGTCGGTATGCCACCTCTCGTGGCACCGTAATAACCTTTGTTGAGGCTTTCATGACCGCTTTATCCCCCTCTTACGTTTCTTCGCTCGTCACGCTTGGCGCTGGCGTTTTCCTGGCTGGTGCGCTGGCCGCAGCCCCGGCCGTTGCCAATGACGCAGCGAGTGGCCCAATGACCCCGCACTGGTCATTTGCCAACGTTTCCCTGAACTACCTGGACTGGTCCAACGGCACCGAAGCGCGCACGGCTAGCAATGCCGCGAAAAGCGACTTCACGTTTGTTGAAATCGAAGGCGGCGTCGGCTTTAGTTGGGGCGAGTTCTACGGCTTCTTCGATTTCGAGAACCCCACCAACGACCAGTTCGACCAAGCCAGCGGTGGTAAAGACAATTTCCGCACCGCCGGTAAAGTGACGTCGCACATCTACCTGGGCGACAGCCCGCTGTCGATTTACGCCCACCTGTACGATTTCCGCGACTACGGCTTCAATGGCCGCGAGCAGGACCAGATTCTCGGCCTGGGCTACCGCACGACGTTCGCCAACGGCCTGTGGTTCAAGCCCTTCATCGGTGCCGCCAGGGTTCAGAGTGATGGCTACACGGGCATGAACGGCTACATGGCTGGCTGGGTCGCGGGCTATGACTTCACCGCGCTGGACCAGAACTTCAGTGTGACCAACTGGCACGAGCAGACCTTCGGTCGCGACAGCGACTACCTTTCCCAGAACTACGTCAACGGTACCGCAGGGAGCGTGGGGACCAACGGCGCATTGAGCCTTTGGTGGCACCCGTCTGACTTGATCACCACCGGCGTGCAGTATCGCTACTCAGAGAACAAGCTGGGTACACCCGACGCCTATCAGAACGCGATGATTTACTCAGTCAAGCTAAACTTGCTGTAATCGCTCCCACTTCTCACGCTCCGAAGGTACTCCCATGACCCTCATCATGAGCCTGGTTGGCATGGTCACTCTGGTGGCCATTGCGCTTGTTTTCTCCTATGACCGCAAGGCGATTCGGCTGCGTACCGTGCTGGGTGCCTTCGCGATCCAGGCGGGTATCGGTGCGTTCGTGCTCTACGTACCGTTTGGCCAGGCCGTTCTGCAGGCCATTTCGGCAGGCGTCAGCCAGGTGCTGGTCTACGCCAATGACGGTATCGGCTTTTTGTTTGGCGGGCTGGCTGACGTGGACAATGTCGGCTTCGTCTTCGCCATCAAAGTCCTGCCGGTCATCATCTTTTTCTCCTCGCTGATTGCCGTGCTCTACTATGTCGGCATCATGCAGTGGGTCATCCGAATTCTGGGTGGCGCATTGCAGAAAGCACTGGGCACCTCGCGCACCGAGTCGCTTTCGGCCACGGCCAACATCTTCGTGGGCCAGACCGAGGCACCGCTGGTGGTACGTCCGTTCATTGCCCGCATGACCCCTTCGCAGCTATTTGCGGTGATGTGTGGCGGCTTAGCATCGGTAGCCGGTTCCGTTCTGGCGGGCTACGCAGCGCTGGGCATTCCCATGGAGTATCTGGTGGCGGCCTCGTTCATGGCGGCGCCTGGCGGCCTGCTGTTCGCCAAGCTGATCATGCCGGAAACCCAGAACGTGGAAGATAGCGACAGCGTTTCCAAGGTCGATGAAGAGCTGAAAGAGCAGGACGACAAGCCCGCCAACGTGCTGGATGCAGCGGCTTCTGGCGCGACTTCCGGCCTGATGCTGGCAGCCAACGTGGGTGCCATGCTGCTGGCCTTCATCGGCTTGATCGCGCTGGTCAACGGTATTCTGGGCGGCGTGGGCGGCTGGTTCGGTTTCGAGGCATTGAGCCTGGAGCTGATTCTGGGTTGGCTGTTTGCCCCGCTGGCCTTCCTGCTGGGCGTGCCCTGGGAAGAAGCCACCCTGGCGGGCTCGTTCATCGGCCAGAAGCTGGTGGTCAACGAATTCGTGGCCTTTATCAACCTGGCTCCCTACATTGAAGGGGAACAGGTGGTGGCTGCCACGGGTCAATTGATGACGCCTCACACCATGGCCATCCTGTCATTTGCCTTGTGTGGTTTTGCCAACCTGTCGTCGATTGCCATTCTGCTCGGTGGCCTGGGCAGCATTGCCCCGACCCGCCGCAAGGAGATTGCCCGGTTTGGTGTGAAAGCCGTGCTGGCAGGCACGCTCTCCAACCTGATGTCTGCCTCGATTGCCGGTTTCTTCCTGGCGTTGAGCAGCCTCACCGCCTGACGCAGCGAGTACGCGATAACGCAACGGGCGCTGCTTTAGTACGCAGTGCCCGTTTTGTCTTTTACCGATTGATGAGAACTTCATGACTGCCACCGCTCCCCCCCAGCTTATCCAGGCCGCCCGTCACGCCCTGACGTTAATGGACCTCACCAGCCTGAACGACAGCGACACCGACAGCGTGATCGAAGCGCTGTGTCAGCAGGTCAAGACCCCCTACGGCCACCCGGCAGCGGTGTGCGTTTACCCCTCGTTCATCGTCACGGCAGCCCGCGCGCTGGGCGCCCACAAGCTGGATGATCAGGTCAAGATCGCCACGGTCACCAACTTCCCCCATGGAAGCGACGACATCATGGGCGCTGCCCGTGAAACCCGCGAAGCCGTGGCGTCTGGTGCTCACGAAGTCGACGTGGTGTTTCCCTACCGCGCCTTGATGGCAGGCGATGAAGAGACTGGCCGCGAGCTGGTGGAAATGTGCAAGGCCGCCTGTGGTGGCCAGGCATTGCTGAAAGTCATCATCGAATCCGGCGAACTCAAAGAGCCTGCGCTGATTCAACGTGCCAGTGAGCTGGCCATCGAAGGCGGCGCAGATTTCATCAAGACCTCGACCGGAAAAGTGCCGGTCAATGCCACGCTGGAAGCCGCCGAGATCATGCTCAAAGCCATCAAGGCCAGCGGTAAAAATGTCGGTTTTAAAGCCGCTGGAGGCGTTCGCACCGCCGAAGAAGCGGCCCAGTATCTGGCGCTGGCTGCCGACATCATGGGCCCGCAGTGGGTGACGCCCGAGCACTTCCGGTTCGGTGCGTCCAGCCTACTGAAGAACCTACTGAACACGCTCAACGGCAATGCCGATGCCGCGACCAATGGAGGCTACTAAATGTCGTCAAACGCATCTCACCACGCCCTGCTTCCCCAAGAACTGATTCGCTTGAAGCGCGACGGCCAGCCGCTGCCCGCTGAAGAGATCAAGGCGTTCGTGCAAGGCATCGCCGATGACCGCATCAGCGATGCGCAGATCGGCGCCTTCACCATGTCGGTCTTTCTGAATGGCATGAGCCGCGAAGAAGTCGTGGCATTGACCACCGCGACGCGCGATTCTGGCCACGTCATGCAGTGGGATTCCCTCAACCTGCCCGGCCCCATTGTGGACAAGCACTCCACCGGCGGCGTGGGTGACCTGGTATCGCTGGTGCTCGGCC
Organism: Vreelandella hamiltonii; assembly: GCF_014651795.1. Lineage (NCBI taxonomy): Bacteria > Pseudomonadati > Pseudomonadota > Gammaproteobacteria > Oceanospirillales > Halomonadaceae > Vreelandella > Vreelandella hamiltonii. Next base: position 375,714 of record NZ_BMXO01000001.1, read on the forward strand.
CCTGGGTCGCTGCCTGCGGCGCGTTCGTGCCGATGATTTCTGGCCGTGGCCTGGGCCACACCGGCGGCACGCTGGATAAGCTGGAATCAATCCCCGGCTACGACCCCTACCCCGCGCCCGAGCGCTTCAGCGATGTCGTAAAATCCACCGGTGTGGCGATTATCGGCCAAACCGGCAACCTCGCCCCGGCGGATAAGCGCATCTACGGCGTGCGCGACGTGACCGCCACCGTGGAATCTATTCCGCTGATCACCGCGTCTATTTTGGGCAAGAAGCTGGCCTCTGGCCTGGATGCCCTGGTGATGGACGTCAAAGTCGGCAGCGGCGCGTTTATGCCCACCCCGGAAAAATCCCGCGAGCTGGCGAAAAGTATCGCCAACGTGGCCACCCAGGCAGGCACACCCACCACCGCCCTGCTCACCGATATGAGCCAGCCACTGGCTCCATGTGCCGGTAACGCGGTAGAAATCGTCGAAACCCTGGCGCTGCTGCGCGGCGAGCGCGCCAACAGCCGCGTGATGCAGGTCACCCGCGAACTGGCCGTTGAGATGCTGATGGCGGGCAAACTGGTGGCTAACCGCGAAGAAGCCCTTACCAAGCTGGACAAAGCGCTCACCTCCGGCGCGGCCGCAGAAATCTTCGCCCGCATGGTGTGCGAGCTGGGCGGCCCTGCCGACTTTATGGAGCGCTCGGACAGCTACCTGGCCACCGCCCCGGTGACTCAAGCGGTGTATCCCGAGCAGAGCGGCATCGTCCAGCGCTTCGATACCCGCGCCGTGGGCATGAGCGTGGTGGAACTGGGCGGCGGTCGCCTGCGTAACGACGCCAGCATCGATCACAGCGTCGGCTTTAGCGATATCGTCGAAATCGGCGACCGTGTGGATAGCCAGCGCCCGCTGGCTGTCGTCCACGCCCGCACCGAAGAGGCCGCCGCCCGCGCCGCCGCCCAGCTACGTGCGGCGGTCACCATCGGTGACGCTGAAGCCACCGCCGACACCCTGCTGCAAGAGACCTTCCGAGGAGAAGCCTAATGCGTCGTGCCGTTGTCTTAGTTCTGGACTCTTTTGGAATCGGTAGCGCGCCGGACGCCGCTACCTTTGGCGACCAAGGTGCCGACACCCTGGGCCACATCGCCGCTGCTTGCGCCCGTGGCGAAGCGGATACCGCCGAGCGCTCCGGCCCGTTGAAGCTGCCTAACATGGCCGCGCTCGGCCTGTTCCACGCCCACCGGGATGCCACCGGCAACGTCGCGGAAGGCGTCAGCCTGCCCGAGCAGTTGAACGGCGCTTACGCCCACGCCAAAGAGATCTCCAGCGGGAAAGACACCCCTTCCGGCCACTGGGAAATTGCCGGTGTGCCGGTGCGCTTTGACTGGGGCTACTTTCTCGACAAAACCAACAGTTTCCCCCTGGAGCTGCTGGATGCCATCGTTCAAGAGGCGGATTTAACGGGCGTGATCGGCAACTGCCACGCCTCAGGCACCGAGATTATTGCCCGCCTGGGCGAAGAGCATATCGCCACCGGCAAACCGATTGTGTATACCTCTGCGGACTCCGTGTTCCAGATTGCCGCCCACGAAGAGCACTTTGGCCTAGAGCGTCTCTATGCCCTGTGCGAAACCGTGCGCGAGCTGCTGGAGCCCTACAACATTGGCCGTGTAATCGCCCGCCCGTTTATCGGCGAGGACCGTGAAAGCTTTGCCCGCACCGGCAATCGCCGCGACTACAGCGTTGAGCCGCCCAGCCCCACCGTGCTGCAAAAGCTTGCCGACGCCGGTGGCGAAGTGGTGTCGATTGGCAAGATCGCCGACATCTACGCCCACTGCGGCATTACCCACAAGGTCAAAGCCAGCGGCCACGACGCGCTAATGGAAGCCACCCTGGCCGAAGTAGCACGCACCGCTAAAGAGACCAGCGACCGCCCGACCATGATCATGACCAACTTCGTGGATTTCGATTCGGTCTATGGCCACCGCCGGGATGTGCCGGGCTACGCTGCGGCCCTTGAGCACTTTGACTCCCGCCTGCCGGAGCTGCTCGCCGCCCTCAACGACGACGACCTGCTGCTACTCACCGCCGACCACGGCTGCGACCCCAGCTGGGAAGGCACCGAGCACACCCGCGAATACGTGCCGATCATGGTACGCGGCGCAGGTTTCGCCCCCGGCCCGCTGGGCGAGCGCGGCACCTTCGCCGACATTGGCCAAACCCTTGCGGCGTTCTTCGCCGTAGACGCCATGGCCGATGGCGAGAGCTTTTTACCTGACGCGGCCTAAGCGCCGATAACGCATCACTGGCACGTCAACGTGCACGGCCTGAACCCCGCAGGGCGGGGTTCAGGCTCCCTGTTCAGAGAGGAGAGTTTCATGGCTACCCCGCATATCAACGCCGAAATGGGCGATTTCGCCGATACCGTCCTGATGCCCGGCGACCCGCTGCGCGCCAAGTACATCGCGGATACTTACCTGGAGAACGTGCGCCAGGTGAATGACGTGCGCAATATGTTCGGCTACACCGGCACCTACAAAGGCCGCGAGATTTCCGTCATGGGCCACGGCATGGGTATTCCTTCCGTGTCGATCTATGCCAAAGAGCTGATTACCGATTACGGCGTGAAGTCGATCATCCGCGTGGGCTCCTGCGGCGCGGTACGTGACGATGTCAACGTGCGCGACGTGGTGATCGGGCTGGGTGCCAGCACCGACTCCAAAGTGAACCGCATGCGCTTCAATGACCACGACCTGGCCGCCATTGCCGACTTCGAGCTGGCCAGCCACGCCGTGGCGGCCGCCAAAGCGCAGAACGTCGCCGTGAAAGTCGGCAACATCTTCTCGGCGGACCTGTTCTACAACCCGCAAACCGACATGGCCGAGCTGATGAAGCGCTACGGCATCCTCGGCGTCGAGATGGAAGCCGCAGGCCTGTACGGCGTGGCAGCTGAGTTCGGTGCCCGCGCACTGACCATCTGCACCGTGTCTGACCACATTCTGAAAGGCGACTCGCTCTCCAGCGCCGACCGTCAAACCACCTTCAACGACATGATGGTGATTGCGCTCGACACCGTTTTACGCGACGACGCTGCCAACGCTTAATCGCTTGGAATCAAGCGCCCACTGAGAGGATAACAGCATGAATCGAGCGGATCCGGCCTTGGTCGACACGCTGCTGACCACCCTGGGCAACGCCTACGCGCCCTACTCCAACCACCCGGTTGCGGCGGTGATGGAGTGCCCAGACGGCCAGCAGTTCGCCGGTAGTAACGTGGAAGTGGCCCACTACAAAGGGCTATGCGCCGAAGCCTCGGCCATTTCCGCGATGGTCACCGCTGGTCAGCGCAAGCTAGCCAAGGTATACGTCATGGGCCCCGGCGAGCATCTCTGCACGCCCTGCGGCGACTGCCGCCAGCGCATTCGCGAGTTCGCCACCCCCAGCACGCAGATCATGGTGCTCTCCAAGCAGGGTGAGGTGTTGAAAACCTACACCATGGACAGCCTGCTGCCCGATGCCTTTGGGCCGGAGCAGCTGCCGGGGCGTTAGAAGGCCATGATTTACGTTATGAGCGCAGGCCAGACAAGGCGAAATTAACCGAAAAAGCGGAGTTTACAGATAGTAAATGAGCATTTTGAGGTTAATTTCAACGCAGTATGGACAAGCGTAATAGTAAATCGGGGTCTTCTTAGCTCGTTTCTCGCAGCACCAGCGCCACCGGCAGCGACACGTGCCGGGGCGCTTTTCCCGCCAGTGCTTCGCTCAATAGCTCGACACTCATCGCCGCAATGGCCGCAATATCCTGGCGCACGGTGGTTAAGCCTGTAGCTAAGGTAGGCAGGTCGTCAAAGCCGGTAACGGCCACGTCTTCGGGCACACGAATATCGCGATCTTCCAGCGCGGCGACACAGCCGAGCGCCAGCTCGTCGGTAGCGCAGACCAGCGCATCGAACGATAGTGGGTCGTCATGGTTGAGAATACGGTTAAGGTAGCGGTAGCTAGTGAGCGAGTCGGACGTAAACCGATAGGGCAGGCTGAGTAGCTGCTCGCTAAGCGCTGCTTCTGCCATCGCTTGCTGGTAACCGGAAAGGCGGCTGTGGGGGCGCGGTACGTCCAACTCTCCGCCCACAAAGGCAATCCGCGTTCGCCCTTGTTGAATCAGATGCTGAGTGATCTGGTATAGCCCGGAGACATCGTCCGGAGCCACCGAAAAGCCTTCCCCCGCACGCCCAATGCGTACAAACGGTATGCCCGCCGCGCGCAGTACGCCTGGGCGCTCGTCTTCACCCGTTTCCCCTAGCAAAATCGCCGCGCCCGCCCGTTCTGGCAGCTCATGGGTTTGGTCGTGGTGGAAAAAGATCGGCACCATGCCCTGCTGGTGCAGCGCGACGGTCAGGTGCTGGTAGAGCAGAATATAGTAAGGGCGCAGCTCGATATCTTGCCGCCCAAGGGAGATTCCTACGACGGCGGCTTTGCCGCTGATGAGCTGCCGGGCCGCTGCGCTGGGCTGATAGGCCACTTCGCGGCTGATGGTGAGAATCTTGTCGCGCAGCGCGTCGCTGATCCCCGGCTTGCCGTTCAGCGCCCGGCTTACCGAGGCAATCGAGACCTCGGCACGCCGGGCAATTTCACGAATGGTGGCGGTTTGCGCGCTCGGTTTGTTCTGTTTCATGCCATGCCTCAGCCAGTCGGGCCCTGATTGTACAAAAAGCGGGGCCGAAAAGCGCTGAATACACAGGCTGCCGAGCAATCAGCGCTACCAGCCACGCCGCCCCAGTCGCGCCAGCTCGCTATCCAACTGCTGCACCGCCTGCTCCGGCGTGATACTGCCGGACAGCGCATCGTGCACGCGGTTGAAGATCGCGTTGGAGACCCGCGGATAGGCATCGCCGGTAATGCTGGCCGGGCGCGGCACGCCGTTCATCACCGTCTCATATAGCTCGCCGATAAACGGCTGCGCGGCCAGCACGTCTTCGTCCTCATAGAGCGCTGGGCGCGTGGGGTTACGGCCAAACTCAATGGCGTGGGCTTTTTGCTGGGCTTCGGCGGTGAGATAAGCCACCAGATCAGCGGCCGCCTGCGGCTCATCCGAGTAACGGGACACCGCCCAGTTCCAACCGCCCAGCGTTGCCACCGACTGCCCTTCTGGCCCGCTGGGCAGCGGCGCTACGCTAAACTTGTTCTGGATCGGCGTGCCGTCCGCTTGCCCCAGTGACCACACGTAGGGCCAGTTGCGCATAAACACCGCGTTGCCCGCCTGGAAAACGCCGCGAGCCTGCTCCTCCATGTAGTTACGCACACCTTCTGGACTGATATCCCCCACCCAAGAGGCCGCTAGCGCCAGGGCTTCCACCGCCTGGGGGTTGTTAACCGTCACCTGCCCCTCGGCATCCACGAACGTACCACCGCCGTAGCTGGCCACCCACTCCAGCGCGTTAGTGGTCAGCCCTTCGTAAGCGCGCCCTTGAAAGACGAAACCATGCATGCGCTCGTTGCCCGCTTCCCGTTCGGCGTTTTGAATGCGTCGGGCGGTGTCGGTCAGCGCTTGCCACGTCTGCGGCACCTCTTCACCGTACTGCTCCAGCAGGTCGTGGCGGTAGTAGAGCAGCCCGGCATCGGTAAACCAGGGCAGCGCGACCAGTTTTTCCTGCACGGTGTTGTTCTCCATCAGCGAGGGAATAAATCCTGCTGCTGCGCCTTCCGGCAGGTAATCGTGCAAATCCACCAAGTGCTCTGCCAGCAGGCCCGGCCAGACGATATCCACCATCAGCACGTCGACATCTTGGGATTGGCTGCCCAGCAGCTGTTGATACAGCGAAAGCTTTTCCGTAGGTGAGGCTGGCGTGGTGACGATATTGACCTGATGGCCGTTGGCTTCTGCCCAGCGCTGGGCAAGCGCCGGGCAGAAATCCGCCGCCCCGCCATCGCCACAGGCCACGGTGATCTCGGCGGCCAGAGCAGGCAGTGCCACAGGCAGTAACGTCATCAGCAGCAACGGTGTTTTCAATGTTGAGCGCATCGTGGAATCCTCATCTTGTTATTGGGTGTCTTGCGGTCAGAGATGCTCGATGAAATCTGCTGATCAACTGGCAATTGCCAGGCTGCGGTCCTCCAGGCTGGAAACGAAACAGGCGTCCAGCACGGTTTGAATGGCCGCACCGCGGGCAAAGTCGGGCTGGTCGTTCTCGCCCGTGCGAATGCTCTCGATAAAGCGTTGGTAAATGCTGGGCGTGGGCGGCGCTTTAACGGTGCTCCAGCGGGCAGGATGCACGTCATCGTTCAGGCATACCTGTACGTCGTCTTTAGAGACATCCAGATCCACACGAATCGCACCCTTGTCGCCGTGAACGCTCAGCGTCAGCGAGTTGTGGTGGCCGGTGGCCCAGCGGGTCGCCTGAATCGTTCCCATGGCGCCGTTGGCAAAGCGCACGCGCATCAGCGCCGTGTCGTTGGCATCCAGCACGTAGTCGCCAATGCGGTTGTCCGGGGCTTTGTCGAAGCAGGTGAGTTCGCAGTTGACGCGAGTGATATCGCCCACCGGGAAGCTGGCGAAATCGACGATATGCACGCCCACATCGCCCAGCACGCCTTTGCTGCCGTGGGCTTCAGAGAGCCGCCATAGCCACTGGCTATCCTGGTCCCAGCGGCCCCAGGCGTTGCTAACCAGCCAGCTTTGGCGGTAGCTGGCGTCCACATGGCGCACGGTGCCAATCGCGCCGCCGGTAATCAGCGCGCGGGCGTGCTGAATGGCAGGGGTGTCCCGGTAGCTCAAGTTGACCATGTTGATGACGTTGGCGGCCTGGGCGGCGGCGGCCATCTCATGGGCATCCTCGGCATTGGTGGCCAAGGGCTTTTCACACAGGATGTGTTTACCCGCCGCGATGGCCGCCAGCGACGTGGCCTTGTGCACGCCATCCGGAGTGACATTGCTCACCGCGTGGATATCGTCCCGGGCCAGCATGTCGTCCAGCGACTGGTAGACATCGGCAATGCCATGGCGCTCGGCGAAGGCCTGCGCCTTGGGGTAATCGCGGTCGCATACGGCAACCACTTCGACGCCTTCGAGTCGGCCATAGTGCTTGGCGTGCTCCCCCGCCATGCTGCCCGCGCCAATAATCGCGATACGGATCATTTGAAGCCCTCCTCACCGGGTTTGTGCAGGCTTTCGCCCTTGATCTCGACCGGGTTGGGCGCCTGGTCGGCGGGGACGTTGGGGCAGCTATCGATCCACCGGGAGCCTTCCGGCTGCGCCCAGACCACGGCGTTCTTGAGCACCCGCCTTACCTGCTCGTCGTAGTAGATCGGGTAGGTTTCGTGGCCGGGGCGGAAGTAGAAAATCTTGCCGTTGCCACGCTTGTAGGTCAGGCCGGAGCGGAACACTTCGCCGCCTTCAAAGGCACTGATGAAAATCACTTCGTCCGGGTTGGGTACCGCAAAGGGTTCGCCGTACATTTCGGTATGGGGCAGTTCGATGTAATCGCCGAGCCCTTGCACGATGGGGTGGCCAGGATTCACTACCCAGAGCCGCTCACGCTCACCGGCTTCCCGCCATTTCAGTGAGCAGGTAGTGCCCATCAAGCGTTTGAAGATTTTCGAGTAGTGGCCGGAGTGCAGCACGATCAAGCCCATTCCCTGCAGCACGCGCTTTTGCACGCGGTCGACGGTCTCTTCCAGCACGTCGCCGTGGGCGGCGTGGCTCCACCACAGCAGCACGTCGGTATTCTCCAGCGTCTCTTCGTCAAGCCCCTGCGCCGGGTCTTGCAGCGTGACCGCCGTGGCCGTTAGCGCTTCCGCTTCATTCAACCCATCGGCGATGCACTGGTGCATGCCGGTAGGGTAAATACGCGCTACTACGTCGTTGGTTTGTTCGTGGACGTTTTCGCCCCACACGGTGACTCGGAGTGTCATGTGGTTCTCCTCAGCGTTGAGAGGTACTTGCTCACGGGTGTGAGCGCTGAGGAAAAAAGTAAACGTTTACTTAAAAAGAGTAAACGTTTACTTATTGGATTTTAGTCGAACACCACCTACGCGCTGGCGTCAGGTTCTATTGCTGTTCAGACCGGGGCTTCGTCGGGGCGATTCTCGGCGACGCGCTCGACATCCACGATGCCCGAGCGGCTGACCACGACTTTCCAGCGCGCCAGGTAAGGGGCATCTTCGCTGCCCGTTTCGCGCACCACCAGGTTGAACAGGTGGCGGCGCTCGACGCTTTCCCGCACCGCCTGCCCCTCTTTCAGGCGATAGATATGGTGCTTATCCTTGCTCATCAGGCGGGTCAGCATGGAGAGGTCAATGCTCAGGGTTTCGCGGGTATGCTCATAACCACTCAAGAAGCGTGTGGGGGACATGCGCGAGCTGGAGCGATAGTGCATGACCACCTCTTCACGCTGGGCCACCGTGCGCCGTCGCATCTGCTGTATGTCCTGGTCGAGGGCGGTATAGCGCTTGTAGTCGAACCATTCGAGCTGCCGTCCGACCAGCGCATTGCGGGTAGGGTCGATGTATTGTCGCCGCCACTTGGGCCGGCCTCTTCTCAGCCATCGCCATAGGGTATTGCGCAGGTCGTCCTTGAACACTTCGCGCATGGCGTAGAGCAGCGCCATGGCCAGCACGAACAGTGCGGTGATGTCGCCAATCACGTCGCGCAGGTGCAGTACCCCCAGCGACACGAAGGCCATGACCACCGCGGTGGCCAGGGCCTTGACGGCTTTCTGTTCGCCGCTACCCAGCTCCAGCGCACGCTGCTTCAGCGTGATCGGGTACTCGATCAGCCGACGCAGCAGGCGCATCTTGTTGGACATGCGGGTGGGGTCATCGCGTACGCGCTCGGCGTTGTACTCCTGCTGCTCACGGTACTCGCCTTCGCGGTGGCAGATGGTCACCAGGCGTCGTTTGACCTCGCTGAACTCCCCACCCTTGGGCATGTGGGCCACCAGCGCCAACAGCTGCTGCTCGGTGAACCAGGAAAGATAGTTGTCGATGTTGGCAAAGTATTTATAGAGCCGTTCATCGGTGGGCGGGTTACGCCGCAAGCGCTTGAGAATGCCGTCACTCAGGTCGCTCATCTCGACCAGCTGATCGTAAAGCTCGCTCGCCTTGTCGTGGGTGCTGCTCTTCTCCTCACCCTGCAGGCGACGCAGTTTACGGGCCGTGGAGAGCATGCCCTGGGTGGTTCGCTCCAGGGCCACTACGTACTGGTAGGCGTAGAGACTGAGGCTCAAGCGGTAGGAGTCGCTGCCCAGCTGGTTACGGCTGGCCAGGCGGCTATGCACCAGCGGCAGATGGTACTCGTCGCTGTAGTAAGTGCGCGAGACGTTGATGGCAGCGTGATAAAATGCTTCTTCGGAGATGATGTGCGTACTCAGCCCCAGCTCCTGAGGCACGAACAAGTACACATCCAGCGTATGTGAGGTCTCTTCCTTCAGCCGTCGAGACAGGCGCAGTTGGAAGCTATTTTTACGTTCAACGTTGATCACCCTCACTTATCTCCTGCTTTCATGCCAGACTCGATGATATACCATGGTGAGCTCGCGAGTACGGCTGGCAGAGCGTCGTCTGCCAGCGCACCTTGATACCACAGAGCCATACCATCAAGACTGCGCCATGAGGACTGTACCATGAGGACTGTGCCGTGAAGACCGCGCCATGAAGCGCATGGCATGGATCAGCGCTTTACTTCTTCGCCTTGGAGCCCAGGGATGCCCATCGCCCGTTTTTCACCCTTTGAGCTGCTGCTGCTAAAAAGCCGTAGCCAAGTGGATACGGCCACGCTATTGCTGCTTGGCTGGGTGCTCGTGCATCGCCAGCACGTTTCCGAGGGGCAACGCCGACGCCGGCTGGCCCAGGTCAGCGCGCAGTTTCGCCATGGGCACGAGCTGGGCCCGGTCATGAGCATTGCCCATAGCCAGGACCTTCACGCCATTCAACTGGCCGCCGAAGTCGTGCGCAAGGAGTGCTCCAGGGAGCGCAGCCTCAGCGTGATGCATCAAGCCATCACGGTGGCCACCGACGATGGCGAGCTGTCGCTGGCCAATCACTATATCCTGCGCTTTCTGGCCGACCTGCTGAACGTGGTGCCCGCCACCTTGAACACCCTGTTTCAGGAACTGACCGGCAAGCCGCTGCGAGCCCCGGAAGACCCCAGCCGCGATGCCTACTGGCAGGTGCACGACCCGGCGTATTACACCCACAAGGCCGAGCAGGAGGCCCAAGCCGCCGAGCGAGAACAGGCCGCCCAGGCGCAGGCAGAACAGCAGCAGCGTGCCAAGGCCGACAAGCAGCACGCGCGCGCCCAGCGCCAACAGCAAAAACAGCAGCGCAAGGAGGAGGCGCGTCAGGCCAAGCAGCGTGCCGAGCAAGCCCAGGAGCACGCACGTGCAGAGCAGCAGCGCCAGGAGCAGGCTCGCGCCGAACAGGCGCGTCGTGAGCACGCCCGCCGACAGCAGGAGCAGGCCCGGGCAGAACAGGCACGCCGCGAGCGTTACCAGCGCGCGACCAATCCTCCGCCACCGCCCGACCGCACCACCCGAGCGCTGGCCGTGCTGGGGCTGATGCCAGGCGCCAGCAAGACAGAAGTGCGCAAGGCCTACCGGCGCATGGCGCAACTGCATCACCCCGACCGGTTCTATTCGGAAAGCGAACATCAGGTGGCGCTGGCCTCGGCACGTTTTCAGCGCATCAAAAACGCGTATGATTATCTGATGCAAACTTACTAAGCGTCACGGGGCAGCGACGTATGCTGCCCGCCATGCTGAAACCACGACCTTCCACTGTGTCCATTGTGACGAGACCGACGCCGGATTATGCGCGACCTTTATCAACGCCTGAGCCTGCCCCCCAATGCCAATGAGCAGCAGATCGACACCGCCGTGGCGCGCTGCCCCAACAGCGCCCTGCGCCAGGACGCCACCTCGGTGCTGACGGTGACCCCGCACCGTGAAACCTACGATGCGCTGCACGGCACCTTGAGCGACATCGGCCGCCTGCGCGCGCGCCTTGGATTGACCCACGGAGCACACTGGCAAGGTGACGTGGCCAATGATTTCTCGCTGCCCCCTGACCACGCCATTTCACGCCATGACGAACTGGTCGACCGAGTCAGCCACGCCGTCTCGCTATATAACCGTTGGCGAGGGCTGCGTGGCCCCTGGCTGCTGGTCACGCTATTTGCGCTGGGCACAGGCCTGGGGCTGGCCATTGGCATTGCCCTAAGTCTGGGGCTTGGGCTGGGATCGAGATAGCGGCGGCGCAGTCGTTGAGCCTTCAGGGCGCTGCCGCTCGTCACGGCGGATTTCGGCCTCGGTGGGCCTGGGCGCTGGTTTAGGGGGCTCAGGGGTATGCTGCGGCGCATCCAGGTCGCCCTGCTGGCGGTGCTGCAGCGTCATGTCGGTACCATGGGGCTCGTCACCACGGGCCTCGGAGCGAGCCTCCATGCGCACGCTGAGCCGCGGTACACCCAAGTCGATTTCCTGGGCTTCCATGCGCTGCTTCAGCAGCAGATTGAAGGCGCGTGACACGTCCCACTGCATTTCAGGAGCGGTGCGGAAGCGCATCCGTAATATCGGGCAGCCATCTTCGAAGGCCTGTACCCCCTGCATCTCCAGCGGCGACCAGATGTAGTGACGCATCATCGGGTCCTTGCGCAATTCCTGAGCCGTTTCCTGCATCAGCGTGATGGCGTCATCGATTTTCATGTCATAAGGAATGCGAATCCGCATCAAGGCAATACCGAACTGGCGCGACATGTTGTGGATCGATTCGATACGACTGAAGGTGATGATGTGCAGCACGCCGTCCAGGTCACGCAGCCTGACCGTCCGCAACGTCAGCCCTTCGACGGTACCCATGTGCGTATTGATGGTGACGAAGTCATCCACCGCCAAGGAGTCCTCGATGAGGATGAAGATGCCGGTGATCAAATCCTGCACCAAGGTTTGCGCGCCAAACCCCACCGCCAGGCCGATCACACCGGCACCGGCCAGCAGCGGCGTGACGTTGACCCCAAGGTTGGCCAAGCCAGCAATCACCGCAATGATCAGGATGGTGACGAAAATCACGTTACGGATCATCGGCGTGATGGTTTGTGCGCGAGCCTGGTTGACGCGCCGCCCCCGTGAACGCGCGGAGGAAGTCAGCGCCCGTTGAATGGCGGTATCGGCAAAAATCCACACCAGCCATGCCAACAGCACGGTGGCCCCCAGGCTGACCAACGCCTGGCCAATACGCGCACTGGCCACGGCCTGCTGGCCAAGCCCAAACAGCGAGCCTCCCCATACCTGCATGGAAAGCTCGGCAAAAATCATCCAGGCGCTCAGGTGCGCCAGTACGAAGCCGAACCGCTCGAGTCGCTTGCGATATTGGCTAAAGCGGCGGCGATGGCGCCGCTTGCCCAAGCGCTCTTCCTGGCGACGCAGCAGCCCGGTAATCACCAGGGTCAGCACCAGCAGACTGGCGGAAATGATCGAGCGAGCCAGCGCCGTGCCCACATCCCCGACGGTAATGAAAATGGCCAGCAGCGAGCCGCCCACCATCAGCAGGGCAGGAATGTGCCATAGCCCACCCAGCGCACGGATCATTTCCACGGCCGTACTGGCATCGCGGCGCTGCTTGTAAGGCCGGTTACAGATGAGATGACGAATGGGGCGCTGGAATTTGAAGATGAAACGCGCCGACAGCAGCGCCGCCAGCATGTTGGCCAGCACCGACACCAGCCCCGACAGCTCGGTCCCCAGCAGCTCCATCAGGCGGGTAGAGTTGACGGCATCTCCCAAGGCAATCAGCGCGCCGATGACGAACAGTCCCCGCAACGCCTTGTGCTGTAATACTTGCACGGCGGTAAAACGGTGCCCGCGACTAAAGAACGCCACCACCGTTTCGAACACCACCGACAACGCTCGGCCACACAGGCAGATATAGGCCACCACCAGCACCAGGGCACGGCCAGGACTGTAGGGCAGCAGTTGGCCAACGCCCAAGGTAATGACGAAGGCCAGTATCCAGGGAAGCATGCGCCGCAAGAAGTGAACCGCCAGCAGCCAGGCCTTGGGGTCCCGAGGCAGGTCCAGCGGCCAATCGCGGCGGGTGGCCACCACCCGCCCAAAGGCAATCATCGTGACCAGCAGGCCGCTCCAGATCACGGCCAGCAAGGCCCCTTCCGCCACGGCCCGGATGGCGTCGCCCTGGTCAGCCCCGGCATTCAGGGCGCGCAGATCCTCGACGCCCTGGACCAGCTGCCGTGACCACTCGTCGATGGGCGAATCTCCGGCTTGGGCATGCTCACCGATGTCGGAAAGCGTATCGGCCAGGGCGCCCAGCAACCCCTGGCGCACCACGCCTTCGTCTTCCACGGCCTCGGTACTCAGCTGCAGCTCGCGCAGCGAGTCCAGCAGCGCACGGCGCTGATCCTCGCTTTCGAGCATGCCAATGACGTCGCTCAGGGAGCGCTGGAAATTTTCGCTGGTGACGTCCGGCTGCTCTTCGCTGTCACTACTGCCCCCCAGCGTGGGAAGCGAGACGCTCTGGGCGTTTGCGGTGACGCTGATCATCAGGCTGAGTAGCGCCCCTAGAACGATGCTGGTTATCCAGTGCTGTCGCACGCGTGACTCCCGTGGAAAGTGACTGTTGAATCGTGTCTCTTCTCTTCTCTTGCTCAGCCTAAGCGTGTGATTATGATAGGCTAAACGTACAAACGTTCACCTCCAGGACATCGAGATGACGCTGCAGGCTCCTCCCCAACGCTTGAACCCGGACGGCCAGACCCGACGCGTAGGCGTCGAAATCGAGTTTGCCGGGCTCCCCCCTCGCGAGACGGCCGAGGTGGTGCAGGCACTGTTTGGTGGTGAGCTTAACGTGGTCAGCCCCCATCGGCTACAGGTGGCCGACACACGCTGGGGAGCGTTCGAGATCGAACTGGATACTCAATACGCCCATCCAGACCAGACGTTGTTGGACGCACAGCAGGACAGTGACAGCGAGTGGGCTCGCCAACAGCATCAGCGACGGCTGGAATTTCACCAAAAGACCCGTGAACTGATCGGTGACATGGTGACCGGCCTGGTGCCCACCGAAATCGTCTGCCCTCCCATCCCCTGGGAAGAGCTCGAAGCGCTGGACACTCTGTTCGACACCTTGCGGGAAAAAGGCGCCAAAGGCACCGATGCCAGCCTGCTGTACGGCTTCGGCCTGCACCTGAACCCTGAGATCGAGCGCGGCGAGGTCGATTACCTGCTCGCCATGCTACGCGCCTATTTGCTGCTGGCCAGTTGGCTACGCCAGGAAATCAAGGTGGATATCACCCGAGAGATGCTGCCGCACGCCAACCCGTTTCCCAAGGAGTACGCCCGCAAGGTGCTGGATCTGCGTTACCAGCCAGACCTCGACACCTTCATCGACGACTACCTGGCCGATAACCCTACCCGTAACCGCGAGCTGGACCTGCTGCCGCTGTTTGCCCACCTGCGCCCGGAACACCCTCATCCGCTACTGCACGGCCAGTTGACCAAGCCACGGCCCACCTTCCATTATCGGTTGCCCAATGCGCAGCTGTCGCAGCCGGGCTGGGGCAGCGTGATGGAGTGGAACCGCTGGGTGGAGGTAGAGAAGCTGGCCCACGATCAGGACAACCTTCACGCCCGCTGCCAGGAGTACATGGCCGAACAGCGCCAGCCCTGGTGGCAGCGCCTCAAGCGCAGACTGTTTGGCCATGTCTAGACCCCTGATCGGCATCACGACCTCGGATTACAAAAGCCAGCTTGCCTGGTGCTTCGACTGGTTTGCCGTCTGGCGTCACGGCGGCAGGCCGCTGCGGCTTTCCCCTTCCCGCCCCTTGCCAGAGCATCTGGACGGCCTGATCATTGGCGGCGGGGACGACATTCAAGCCCACCTGTACGGCGGCGAAGTGCAGCTGGACGTGCGCTTGGACCCGGCTCGTGACGAGCTGGAACTCGACCTGCTGAAGCGCTTCATACCTCGCCATACGCCAGTACTGGGCATCTGCCGAGGTGCGCAGCTGATCAACGTGCATCTGGGCGGCACGCTGGATCCCGATATCTATACCACCCATGAAGGCTTGAAGCGGCGTCGTACCGTGCTGCCCCGTAAAACGGTCGATATCGTCGGCGGCAGCCAACTGTATCAACTGCTGGGCGTCACTTGGTGTCGGGTGAACAGCCTGCATCACCAGGCCGTTAACCAGGCGGGAAAAGGCATTAAAATCGTCGCGAGAGACAGAGATGGGCTAGTGCAGGGGATTGAGTCCGAAGCCCACGACTTTCTGATTGGCGTGCAGTGGCATCCCGAATGGCTAATCTTCAACCGCCCCCAGCAGCGCTTGATACGTGCGCTGGTGAAGGCGGCCACGGCGCCCCGCTAGCCTTTCAGTGCAGCCAATGCCGCGTCGTAATCAGGCTCGTTCTTCAACTCGCTGACCAGCTCGCTGTGCAGCACGCGGTTGTCCGCATCCAGTACAACGACCGCGCGGGCACACAGCCCTTCCATGCTGTTGTTACACAGCGCCACGCCCCAGGCTTCCTGGAATTCCCGATGGCGGAAGGTGGAGAGCATCTCAACGTTATCCAGCCCTTCGGCTCCGCAGAAGCGCTTGGCGGCGAACGGCAGGTCAGCCGAGACTACCAGTACAACGGTATCTTGCAGGCTGGAGGCCAGCTCATTAAACCGCCGGGTAGACATCGCACAGGTGGGCGTGTCCACACTGGGTATAATGTTCAACACTTTACGTTTGCCTTGGTAGGTGTCCAGCGTGACATCTTCCAGGTCGCTGTTGGTCAGCGTCATCGCTGGGGCAGTTTGCCCAACGACAGGTAGAGTACCTGCTACATCTATCGGCTGCCCTGCACGAGTAATCTGTTGCATATCAAGCTCCTAATGTATGGTAAAAGGGGAATGACGATCAGTGGACCAGCTTACCGTGGAACTCCCTGATTCGGCTATCCCTCATCCATCGCGACACGCTAGCGAGAACACCATGGCCTCTGTAGTCATTATCAAAACCGGCGATGCCTTCCCCGAAGTGATGGATCAGCACGGGGATTTCGAACAGCTGTTCATCGACCAGGTGCAGGACGCCCTGCCCGACCACCTGACCCTCGACGTATGGGATGCACGCCTCACCAGCCAGCCGCCGAAAGATATCGTGGCAGCCATCATTACCGGCTCCCACAGCATGGTCAGTGAGCAGCTCCCCTGGAGCGAGGCGCTGAAGCCCTGGTTACAGCAGGCGCTTGCGGACGACCTGCCGCTGCTGGGCGTATGCTACGGCCACCAGCTGATGGCCGCGGCTTTTGGCGGTGTGAGTGATTACCACCCGGCGGGGCGTGAATCCGGCACGCGCAGCGTGCGCCTGACCCAGGCAGGTCGCCAGGACCCGCTGTTCGGGCAACTCCCGGAGTGTTTCGTGGCTCACTTGACCCATGCCCAGGCGGTCATGCAGCTTCCCCCCGACACCAGCATCCTGGCGCACAATTGCCACGATGCCCACCAGGCGCTGCGCTATGGGCCACGCCAGTGGAGCGTTCAGTTCCATCCCGAGTTTTCACCGCCGGTGATGCGCGCTTATATCGAACGCCAGCGAGCGGCCTTGCGCGACCAGGGTGAAGACCCGGATCAACTGCTGCAAGGCGTCGCGGAGACCCCCGACGCCACGCGCCTGCTGACCCGGTTCATTGCGATGCTGTAGTGCGCGTTTGCGATGCTGTCGTGCGCTTTTGATCGCGCCGCGATGCCAGTCGGTCGGCCAGGCGGGTTGGCTCTGGCAGCTTGGTCTTGCCCAAGCAGCGCATGACCCAGTCCAGTGAGGTCGCCAGCGACAGCCGATGCCCCGGCGACACGAACACTGGCTTGACCTGAGCACGGGAGCGCAGCACGGCACCGATCACTTCCTGCCCGGCCATGAGCGGCACCCAATCGCCTCGGGCCTCCCCCACGTCGGCATGGCACCCAGTGAGGCGCGACTTGGCAATCCCGATGGTCGGCAGGTCCAGCCACAGCCCCAAATGCGCTGCCACGCCCAGCCGCCGAGGGTGAGCGATGCCCTGCCCATCCACCATGACCAGCTGCGGGCGTGTTTTCAATTTGGCAAAGGCTCCCAGCGCCGCCGGAATTTCCCGAAACGACAGCAGGCCCGGGATGTAGGGCATGCGCGTGGGTTCCCGGTGAATCACCTGCTCAACCACAGTCAGTGGCGGCGTCAGCTGCGGCGCCTGCTCCGGCGACCACGCCAGCACGACCACCGCCGCCCGGGTAATGCTTCCTTCTTCTTCGAAACCGATATCGACCCCCGCGATGTGCGTCACAGGGTCGATACGGTCGTCGGCTTCCAATTGCTTGGCAAGCTGGGACTGGAGTGCGATGGCCTGCTGGGGAGTCAGGTTCCAATCGTGTAATGCGGCGCCCATGCGGCCTCCTTGCGGGTGGTTCGAGGTTGGCGCCCAGCAGACGCTGAGCCACCAGGACGACTTTCAGGATAGCCAAAAAAAAATCCCCCCATGCCAAGGGCATGGGGGGATGGTAGCCAGGGCGACATCAGTCGCCCGGCAGGCGTTTACGCACGTTCGCGACGGCGAACCGGCGCATCGCCATCGTCACGACGACGGCGCGGTGCACGCTCGGGCGCACGGTCTTCGCTGATTTCCAGCGGGCGACCGGCCACACGGGCACGTGCCATCTTGGCCAGAATGGTAGACGGCAGGCCGCTGGGCAGCTCGACCACCGAGAAAGCGTTGCGAATATCGATACGACCGATACGCGCGCCTTCAATGCCACCTTCGTTCGCCAGCGCGCCGACCAGTTGACCCGGCTTCACACCATCTTTATGGCCAACGGAAACACGGTAGCGGGTCATGCCTTCGCTGGGCGCGCTGGAGCGATCGCGGCGGGCACCACCCGGCTTGCCCGGTGCGCCATCGCGCGGGGCACGCTCTTTGCGCGGTGCCTGAAGACGACCAATCGGCGCTTCGTCGGCGCGTGCCATGGCAGCAAAGGCACAGGCCAGCTCGACGGCGTCGTGACCTTCTTCCACCAGACGCTCGACCAGCGCACGCTGCTCTTCGGCACCCTTGGTCAGGGCTGCCACGACGCGATGGTGGAATACTTCATCACGGTGCGCACGGATAGCGGCTTCGTCAGGCAGCGGCATTTCGGTCATTTTCTGACCCGTTGCCTGCTCCATCCAGCCTACCTTGCGGCCTTCACGGAAGCCCGCGAAGGTGATCGCGATACCGCTGCGGCCCGCACGGCCAGTACGACCGATACGGTGGGTGTAGGCTTCAGCATCTTGCGGCAGGTCGTAGTTGATGACGTGCGTAATACGCGGAACGTCAAGACCACGGGCAGCAACGTCAGTCGCAATCAGCACGTCCACTTTGCCACGCTTCAAGCGGGTAATCGTGCGCTCACGCAGGCTCTGATCTAGATCACCCGATAGGCCAGCGGCGTTGACGCCACGAGCAGTCAACTGCTCGACCAGCGTGGTACAGGCAGCACGGGTGCGCACGAAAACGATCGCCGCGTCGACCGGCTCGACTTCGAGAATACGCGACAGCGCTTCCAGCTTGGCACCACCGTCGACACGCACGAGGCGCTGCTCGATGTTTTCACCTGTGGTGGTGCGCGACTCGATCGCCACCTTCACCGGGTTGACCAAATAACGGTTGACGATGCGCTCGATTTCCGTCGGCAGGGTCGCCGAGAAAAACACACGCTGAGCATCTTTCGGGGTATCGGCAACCACGCGTTTTACGTCATCGATAAAGCCCATGCGCAGCATTTCGTCGGCTTCGTCCAGCACCAGCGCAGATAGGCCATCTAACTTCAGGCTGCCACGATCCAGGTGGTCAATCACGCGGCCCGGCGTGCCCACTACCACTTGGGCACCACGCTTCAGCGCGCCTAACTGCTCACGGTACTCTTGACCACCGCAGAGGGTAGCCACTTCCAACCCCTGAAGGTTTTGGCCATAACGGCTAAAAGAGACGGCGACCTGTTGAGCCAGTTCGCGGGTCGGCGCCAGCACCAGTACCTGGGGCTCGCGACGCTGCATGTCGAGACGCGACAGCAGCGGCAGTGCAAAGGCAGCCGTTTTACCGGTACCCGTTTGTGCCTGACCCAGCATATCGCGGCCTTCCAGCAATGCTGGAATGGTCTGCGCCTGGATGGGCGAAGGAGTTTCGTAGCCCTGCGCTTCTACAGCAGACAGAACGGCAGGCAAAAGAGCCAGATCACCGAAGCTCGGCGAGGTGACAGAAATCGAGGTCATTAATCACACCTTGGTAGGCCGGTATCACCGGCAAAAAACATCGTAAGCGTCTCTGACTCTGTCATATGCCGCACGTCACGGTGCGCAGCAAAAGAACAAGGCTCCGCATAGCGGATATCGTCATCAGTGGAGTCGGAGACGCCGGTCGCACCTGGCATTCGGCTGGCAGTACCGCACGCTGCGGGCCAACCGCTGTGGCGACCTTACTGCGCCGATTTCACCCGTCTGGTGAAATGCTGGAGGCGCGCCATCTTCACAGCAATGAACATCCAGTCGAGGGGATGTTCCTGCAAACGTTCTGCTCAGTGCCACAAGGCCACCGAATCAACGCTTGCCGTCGTGATGGAGGGGTCAACACATGCGAGGAGCGCGCATCCTACCACCCCACTGGTGAGCTGACCAGCTTTTTTAATTTAACCAATATCATCCGGAAGCTTGCACTTGTTCACTATTGGTCTAATCTGAGAGGTGCCTCACGTTGTTCACGAACTTCAAGGAGTGATGCATATGAACTGGGATCAGATCGAAGGCAAATGGACCGAAGTAAAAGGCAAGGCGCGTTCCAGCTGGGGCGAATTGACCGACGATGAGCTAACGCAAATCGGCGGCAAGAAAGACCAGCTCGTGGGCAAGCTTCAGCAGAAATACGGGCTAGCCCGTGAAGAAGCCGAGCGCCGTGCAGACGAGTGGGCCGACGGCCTCTGATCGTTTCGGCATTGGCGCTGTACAGGCAGGCCAATGCGTATCCATTTTCCAATAGATGACTATTTGGCTGATTCAACAGCGACATGGAGAGAAGCTATGCGTAAATCACTACTGACAACGGCTATCGGCACGGTACTTCTGGGCAGCATGGCAATGGGCGCCCACGCACAGACCGAGCCACAGGGCATGTATTCAGCCGAAGACATTCTGGATGCTGACGTCTACTTCGCGGGTGGTTCCGGCGAAGAGATCGGTGAGGTGGAAAACATTCTTTTCGATGAGGAAATGCGCATCACTGCACTCGTCGTCGAAAGTGGTGCCGTACTGGGCCTGGGCGGACGTGAAATCGTCGTCGATACCGACCACTTCACGCTGGAAACCCACACCGAAGCGGATGGCGATACCGAGCACCGGATCATGCTCCAAGCCACGTCCGAAGAAGTGGAAGCCTTTCCTACTTACAACCACGACTGGTGGGAACAAACCAAGGCAGGCGCACGCGATGCATGGGAAACCACGCGCGATGGCGCGCAAAGCGCCTGGCAGTCCGCCCGTGACGCCGTTAACTCCAACTGATACGTTTGCCGTTTAGCGATACGTACGCAATGGCCACCCCATCGGGTGGCCATTTTCGTGAGTGGTCGCACGGATTCAGCGACGGCGTACTCCCTGCCCAGGCAGGCGCTCACGGTCATGCGGGCGCTGAAAGTCCAACGCTGGCCCGGCGGGGACGATACGAGTCGGGTTGATGGTGTCGTGACTGTAATAGTAGTGGCGCTTGATGTGGTCCAGGTTGACGGTCTCGGCAATGCCCGGCCACTGATAGAGCTCACGCACGTAGTTGGACAGGTTCGGATAATCCTCGATGCGTTTGAAATTGCACTTGAAGTGGCCGTAGTAGACCGCGTCGAAACGCACCAGCGTGGTAAACAGGCGAATATCGGCCTCGGTCAGCCATTCTCCCGCCAGGTAACGCTGCTCTCCCAGGCGCTTTTCCATGCGGTCCAGCGCGTCGAACAGCGCAGTGACATGCTTCTCGTACACCTTCTGCTCAGTGGCAAAGCCTGACTTGTAAACCCCGTTGTTGATGTGGTCGTACACATCGGCGTTGACCTCATCGATGACAGCACGCAGGTCGGAGGGATAGAAATCCAGCGTATTGCCGGTCAGCTCGTCAAAGGCATGGTTGAAGATGCGCAGGAGTTCAGCCGACTCATTATTGACGATGGCGCTGCGCTGCTTGTCCCACAGCACCGGCACGGTCACTCGCCCCGTGTACTGCGCGTCGGTCATGGTATAGAGCTGGTGATGAAACTCGACGTGATTGATCGGGTCGCCGCTGGAGCCCTCGTCCTGGTGATAGGTCCAGCCCTTGTCCAGCATGAGCGGGCTGACATGGGAGACGCCGATCAGGGGCTCCAGGCCTTTCAGTTGACGCATGATCAATACGCGGTGTGCCCAAGGGCATGCCAGGGAGATATAAAGGTGGTAACGATCCGCCTCGGCAGGATAGCGCTGGGCCTCGCCCTCCAGCACGCTGCCACTGTCGGCAGGATTTCCTACCCAGTGACGCAGCTGTGCCGATTCACGGACGAATTCCCCGCCGTGCTTTTTGGTGTCGTACCACTGATCGACCCACTCGCCGTTGACCAATAACCCCATGGCGTTTCTCCCGTTACGAACGTATGAAATGGCATGTTTACAGCATACGCTCGACGAGTGAGGGCTCAAGCGGATGTTTTACCGCCTTTCATTCGAGGGAATCGAATGTTGGCTGCACGTCTCCTTGACGGACTGCCTCAACGCAGCGGCCATGGCATGAGCCGCAGGCCCTGCGCGGTCACGATCACGGAAGATAAGCTGCACCGGCACTTCCCGCACGGCTCCTGCACTCAGCGGCAGCGGCTTCAGCGCACCACTGGTCAGCTCTTCGAGGATACGCGTTTCGGGTATCCAGGCGAAGCCCAGCCCTCGCTTGAGCATGTCCAATGACGTGCCCACATGGCTGACCGTCCAGCGCTGCTCAGCCTTTAGCCAGCCGGCATTGGTGGACTGGCGCAGCGCCGAGTCACGCACTACCAGCTGGCGATGCTGGGCCAGGTCACGCAGATCCAGCGCGCGCCCCAACTGATGCAGCGGGTGGCGCGGATGAGCGACCGCCACAAAGCGCACATTGACCAGCGGCTCGCCGAGAAACCCCTGGGCTTCGATGGCGGTGACCACCAGGTCGGCACGTCCGTCATAGAGCATTTCGGTGCCGCCATTGAGCACGCTCTCATGCAGCTGTACGCGCACTTGAGGATACGTTTCCGAAAAGCGCTCCAGCGCCCTGGCCTGGGCCGCTGCGGGAAAGATCTGATCGATGGCGACGACGATTTCCGCTTCCAGGCCTGCGGCCAAACGCGAGGCCACGTCCTCCAGCGACGCCGCACTCTCGATCAATTGTCGCGCACGGCGCAGCAACAGTTCGCCGGCTTCCGTCAGCCGCACTTGCCGCCCCACGGGCTCCAGCACCTGGATACCCAGCTGCTCTTCCAATTTGTGTACCGCATGGTTGAGCGTAGAGGGGCTTTTATGGATCGCCTCTGCCGCCCTTGCAAAGCCACCGTGGTCGACCACGGCGGCGAGCATCTGCCACTGTGCAAGTGTTACCCGAGACATTTCGATTTCCTCGACGCTAAACAGCGAAACAAACCGCTTCACCTTCGAAAAAACAACACATAGGATGCCAGTAAAACGTCGAGAGTACGTGGCCTGACAGCAAATTTTGCACCAAGGGCTAATACGCGGGCTCACAGGAACATCGCCATGTTTCAAAAAACATACACACAGAAACAAAAAAACACATTTTAAATGTTAGCAATTACCCGCAAAAAGCCACGTTTGCGAGGTCGGGGGGGCGTTTTGGGCGATACGCTTTTCTGGCCCGTGAAAAACGTCCGTTTCAAGCGCTCATTTTGGTCGGTAAGTGCTAAAAATGCCGTTTTAATTAGACACAACTTACGCACATCTTTAATAACCATTCATTTGCGTCTATGGTTAAGAAGATGATCGCGCCATGCGGCGGTCATCGAAGGCAGTTTACGCCGTTACTTTTGTTAGCGAACGGCGTTCGAGAGCGGTTCTCATTGTCGAATATTTGCATATTTCGACGGAAGTATGTTTTGTGTACGGATATACAGTCTATTCACCCCTGCCTCCTTGGGGTATGGTTCCCGAGTTTGCTCACTTTCTTGTTACGTTTACTTCACAAATTCGGCGGTCCATTTACCCATGTTGCGAATCCTCCATTCGCTGCCCCGCACGCATAAATTGTTACTATTACCAGTGGCCACCATGGTCACTGTGCTGGGCGCACAAAAGCTGGTGACGACGTATAACGACCTGAATCAACCTCACACACCGCTGGAGAGCGTACTTGTTCCTCTCCCCAGCGACTCTGCTCCCGGTGTCCCCTCGCTGCGGCAAGAGCGAACGCCTGTTGCAGAAGCGATCGATCGCGCCTCCCGCGCCCTCGACGCCACCCGTGACCATATTCCCCTCAGCGAATTGGCAGCAGCCGAGATCGTCGACCTCGACGTGATCACCAGTGCCGAAGCCTCCATGGCCAGCGTGCCTCCCCTGGCCGTTGCGCTCGATGACGGCGCGCTGCACATGGCCGTGATCGTGGGCACGCTTGCAAGCGGCATGCTCAATACCGACCCGACCGTCGACATTGCTGATGCTACTTCCTACGAAGATTACGATATCGAGCTGTTCGACGATATTTCCTTTCTCGAGCGCGAGCTGGCCGCTGAAGAGCCCTTCGTGCCCGAATGGCAGACGCACATCGTCGAGTCTGGTGAAACCTTTGCCGTGGTTGCTCAGAACGAGCTGGGGCTAGGCTACAGCGAAGTACTGGCGCTGCTGGAAGACATGCCCGACCAGCGCCTGCTGACCAACTGGCGCGCCGGCAACAGCTTCGATTACCAGTTGGATGAAGAAGGCCGACTGCTGTCGCTGCGCATGATGCGCAACACCCGCGATGGCATTTTGCTGGAACGAGACAGCGAACACTTTGCCATCACCACCATCGAACGCCAGGGCGAGCCGGTACAGCGGCTTTACGCAGGCAGCGTGAGCGGCAGCTTTGCACGCTCTGCCCAGGCTACCGGCCTGAGCAGCAGCTCGGTCACCGAGCTGACCCGCCTGTTGGAGAAGAAACTCGATTTCCGTCGCGACAGCCGCCGGGGGGATCAGTTTCAGGTGTTGGTCGAGTCTGACATGATCGATGGTGAAACGCTGGACTCACGGGTTCTGGCGGTCAAATACGACGGCGAGCGCATGGATCTGACCGTGGTGCGCAACCCTTCTGACGACAACTTCTACACCCCGGAAGGCAACAGCTTGGACCCGGCCTTTGCCCGTCGCCCGTTCGAAGGCAACTACCGCCTGAGCTCTAATTTCAACCCGCGCCGCCTTCACCCGGTGACAGGGCGGGTCAGCCCGCATAACGGCACCGACTTTGCCATGCCGATCGGCACGCCGATCATCGCGCCGGCCAATGGACGTGTGGAGCGCGTGGGCAATCACCACGCGGCAGGACGCTATATCGTGATTCGCCATGATAACGGCTACCGCACGCGCTACCTGCACCTTTCGCAGCCGATGGTGAGCCAGGGCCAGCGTGTCGACATGGGTGAGCGCATTGCCCTTTCCGGCAATACGGGCCGCAGTACCGGCCCTCACCTGCATTATGAGGTCATCGTCAACAATTCGCCGGTCAACGCCATGACCGTCGAGCTGCCTGAAAACACCAGCCTGAGTGGCGATACCCTGATCGCCTTCCAGCGCCAGGCAGAACCGGTATTGGCAGCACTGGAGAGTGGCGAGACGGGCACCATCAGCGTGGCTAGCAACCGGAGCAGTGACGACGATAGCGACACCGTTCAATAACTCATCGTGATACGCCGTTCGACAGGCCGCCCCAAGGGGCGGCCTGTCGCTTATGTAGCATACGTGGAAGAGGGGATCAGGCGTCGCGTGCGGAGAGCGCCGATAGCAGTGCCGGGTCTCGGCGGTAGATATCATCTCGAAACTCTACCTCCCCCTGGGGGTTGGGCCAGGCGGTGAGGTAATGCAGCGCCACGGGAATGCGCTGAGGCAGGTTGACGTTCTGATCGCTGCGCCCACTGTTCATCAGCGCATTGAGCTGATGACGACTGCCGCTGTCCTGTAGCAGCATCTGGGCGAACTCCGCCACGCCTTCCACCCTGACGCAGCCAGAACTCAACGCCCGTTGATCCCGCTGAAACAAGCCGCGTGCCGGCGTGTCGTGCAGATAAATCATGTCGTTATTGGGAAAGCGTACCACGACCCTCCCGAGAGGGTTACGGCTACCCGCCACCTGACGCAGCATGACGCCTCCAGGGCGCTGCCAATCGATGCTCTGGGCATCCAGCGCTTCTCCTGAGGGGCTCAACACCTGGATGTTCTGCTGGGCCAGATAACCGACATCCTCACGTACCCGTGGCAACACGTCTTCCCGCATGATGGTAGGCGGTATGGTCCAGCTGGGGTTGATGGTCAGATGACTGATCGTGGAGTGAATGACCGGCGTTTCACGACGCGGTGTGCCCACAACCACTCGCGCATCCCACTGCTGACCGTCAGGCCGCAAATAATGCAGCCGGTAGCCCGCAATATCGACCCACACCCGAGGCTCGCGCTGCAAGGAGGGGCGTATCCAGCGCGCACGTTCCAGGTTGACCCGCAACTGATCGACCCGTGAAGCCACCGGCATGTTCAGCGCCAGCCGGGTACGCTCCCCCACGACACCATCTTCCTGCAACTGGTGGCGGCGCTGAAAATGCTTCACTGCTTGCACCAGGGTGTCATCGAACAGCTGCTGGTCACGCTGCGCCCCCTGCACGCCAATCATCGGGTAGGCGCCGCTGTCGGCTCCCAACAGCCCCGAGGCACCCCACAGGGTCAGTCGTTGGCGCAGCGTGACCACATCCGGGTCTCGGTCGCCGGGGCGCAGCGAAACCTCTCTGCCGGGCAGGTAAGGCACGCTGCCTTGCTCAGCCAAGTGACGGTAGGTGCTCAATGCCTGACGAAGCTGGGCGTACTCGGGTGAGCTGGGCCGGGCCATGGCCAGCGCCGACTCGACATCGTGGCGCTCCACGGCGCTCAGTACCCGAGGCAGCGCATAACTGCGCTCTGGGCGCGAGGCATCCCAGCCAGGTTCGACCTGCCGAGGATTGACCTTGCCCGACGATAGATGCTCCAGCGCCAGCAACAGGGCTCGGGTGGCATCGACATCGAAGCGTGCCTGGGCGGCAGCGTCCCATTCGCGGCTGGCACGGAACTCCTCCAGCAGCGTCGTCGCACGGTAATCCTCGGGTGTCAGGCCATCATCCAGCAAGCTATTCAGGCCCTGCACCAGGGCCACCACGCGGGCTTCATCCTGCCATACCGGCTGCCCGCCATTGAGCTGATAAAACGCTGCCACCGGCAGCGACTCCCCTGCCCGCTCGACCTGCTGTGACAAGGCTTGTTGCATCCCAGGGGGAGCAGGCTCCGCTGCCACCGCCAGCAAGGGGCCGGGCAGGACAAGGCCAAGCAGAGCGCCTATCGCCCATTGTCTTAGTCGCGGATGATCGTTCATCGCCTCTCCTTGCGTTATGATGCAGCGCTGTACGGCGCTGATGCCCAATGATATCGGCAGTTCCCATTACCGACCGAATAGCCTGACGCTCCCTTTCAGCATAGCTGCTTGCGCCTGTTCGTGGTCGTTTCTGGTGGGGGCTTATCGCACTTTTGGCAGGATGACACTCGATGCTCTCACGCTTGTATACCCGTTTCCGCTCTGATACCCCCCGTTTTTTGACCCTGATGACCGCCACGAGCCTGTTACTTGGCGCTTCTCCACTCCAGGCTGCCAGCTTTTATACCCAGGTCTCTTCCCAGCCCCCCATCGGCGTGTCGCCCCTTCATCATCAGTTGCAACAACTGGCGCCTGGCGCCTCCGGTGAGGCGCTCCGCCTGGCCGCACAAGCCATCGCTTGTGCCGACCCCTACGCCGAGCGCCTGGCCGTCATCGACTACTCGCTGCCCTCCACGGAGCCTCGCTTGTGGGTCTTCGACCTGCACCAGCACGCCTTGCTGTTCGAAGAGCTGGTGTCCCATGGCCGAGGGTCGGGTGATGCCGTGGCAGAAGTGTTTTCGAACGTCCCGGAAAGCTTTCAATCCAGCATTGGGCTGTTTCGCACCATGAACAGCTATTACGGGCGCAATGGCTACTCGCTGCGCCTGGAGGGCCTGGAGCCAGAGGTGAACGACCTCGCTTTCCAACGCGCGATCGTGATTCACGGGGCAGAGTATGTGAGCGAAGAGTTCATAGCCCAGACGGGACGACTCGGGCGTAGCCATGGCTGCCCTGCCGTTCGCGAAGACATCACCTACCCGCTTATCGACAGCCTCAAGGAAGAGCAGTACGTATTTGCCTACTATCCCGATGAAGAGTGGCTGGCGACCTCTTCCTTCCTGCGCTGCGGCCAAGATGACCACCTGCAGCTCGCACAGATGAGATAACCCGTTACGGCCAGACGACCCGCTTACTCCTTTATGGCGCCTAAAGCGTGATTTTCATCGCGAGACACGCTTTTTCCCAGGCAAACAGGCCATCTCCTGCAATAATTTGATACAAAAGATCACAAACCATTGCACGGCAGGTGTCTCATGTTTGCCTTCATGCACCCTTACCAAACCATCCGTCGTCTGGAACAGGAAAACGCCGCCCTGCGGGCCGAGCTGGCCATTGCTCGCAGTGCTCAAAGCTGCCGCACCCTCAGCTTGATGACGCCTTTCGAAGCCATCAGCCTGCTGCAAACCAAAGGGGCTCGCATGCTGGAGTCTCTCAGCAAAGGGGCTGCCGATCATGCTCAACAGCTCGCCAGTGAGCGAGCCACGCTGAACGATATGTTCGAGCAGCTTCATGTGGCCGAACAGACAACCCAGACACTGCACCAACAGCGGCAACGCCTGGCGCAGGCCGATGCGCATTATGCCGCGCCGTTTGCCAGCGAAGCCGCACTCCAGTCCCTGCGCAAGATTGCGGTGGAACTGGCGCGCAGCGCTGGTCATGCTCATGCTCTATCGGTCAACGCCTCACTGGAAGCAGCCCATCACCCTGCCTCAACGCAGCCAACGCCGATATGGCCGGTGATTGCTCAGGACATACAGCATATCTCCGAGCAAACTCAGCGGCTTGCCCAGCAGTTGGAGCAATGGCTGGAGCAGGCAGGCCACAGCCTGAAAGAGGACGCCCGAGTACTTGCCCATCAGCGGGAAGTAGCCAATGCCCTGGCCTGCACGGCCGACACAGCCGAGCGTGTGATCACACAGCTCAGTGACCGTGCTCGGCATCTCTATAAAGTCATACATCACGGCACCACCACGGCTTGTCTGGAGGCCGCCAAGCTGGAACACGCCGTCTGGAAAAGTCATATCTACCATCAACTGCTGTCAGCCAGTGTCGATGAACACCCGAGCGACCACCAGCACTGCGCCTTGGGCTGCTGGTACTTTACGGGCGAAGGCCAGCGCTATCAGCGGATGGACGCCTACCGCGCCTTGGCCGTCCCGCACCGGCGCTTCCACGAAAGCGGCCTGGAAGCACTGCGGCTGGCCAGGCAGGGGGACCACACGGGGCAATTGGCCGCTCTGGCCCTCATGGAAGAAGCGAGTATCACGTTGGCCGAACAGCTGGATCGGCTCATGGAAGAAGCGGTCTATGACACGCCCTTGCCCTCCCCTACGCCATTGACGGGAATGCCATAATCGATCCCAGCGTGGATAGCCAGGCTACCGAACGTGCTCATTTATGCCATGCTTAGGGGCAGGTTATTAGCCACTATGGGAAGGATCACATGGCATCAGCAAAAAAGCTCGACCTGGCGCTTCAAGGCGGCGGTGCTCACGGCGCTTATACATGGGGCGTGCTGGACCGACTACTCGAAGATGACCGAATCGACATCGAGGGCATCAGCGGCACCAGCGCGGGGGCCATGAACGGCGTCGTCATGGCCGACGCGCTGACTCGGGGCGGCAAGGAGACGGCTCGGCAAGCGTTGCGAGATTTCTGGAAAGCCGTCAGCCGAGCCGGCATGGCGAGCCCCATCCGCCGCTCCCCCATGGACGTACTGATCGGCAACTGGAGCCTGGATAATTCACCGGGCTATGTCGCCATGGACCTGATGACTCGTCTGGTTTCCCCTTATCAGCTCAATCCGCTGAACCTGAACCCCTTGCGAGACATCGTGGCGTCGCATATCGACTTCGACCGCGTGCGCCAGTGCGACCAGCTGAAACTCTTCGTCGCGGCGACCAACGTCCGTACCGGCAAGCAGCGCGTGTTTCGTCGTGAAGAGATGAGCGTCGATGCCGTCATGGCGTCGGCATGCCTGCCGTTCATGTTTCAGGCCGTCGAAATTGACGGCGAAGCCTTTTGGGATGGCGGCTACATGGGTAACCCCGCACTGTTTCCCTTGATGGAAGAGTGCAGCGCGCGCGACATACTGCTGGTACAAATCAACCCCATCCGCCGCGATGAGCTGCCCACCACGGCCTCGGCCATCATGAACCGGCTGAACGAGATCACCTTCAACGCTGCGCTGATCAAGGAAGTCCGCATGATTGCCCTGCTCAAGCATGCACTGGAGGAGCAAGGCATCGAAAACTGCTACCAGCAGGCTCTGTTTCATCGCATCAGTGGCGACAAGGCACTGGAGAGCCTGTCGGTATCCAGTAAGCTCAATGCCGAATGGCCGTTCCTGTGCCACCTGTTCGACCAGGGCAAAGCGGCTGCAGAGCTATGGCTCAACGAGCACTTCGAGGCGATTGGTGAGCGCTCGACGCTAGATATCGACGCCGTGTACCTGCATGGCTAGTCCTTCAAGAGCAGGCACCCTCTGATATTGCGCCAACTTGGCGCACTCGACTCGGCGCTACTGCCCCAATCGAGTGCGCCCCTGCTCCCTCCCCTTGGCACCACCCCCCCAGCGCACCCATCGTTATTCATTAAACCAATGTTTTATATTTAAAAAATGGCTAGTGGCGAATTATTTGCTTGGTGATTTCCAGTGTTATAGGCGTGGACCAGGCCCAGCCGGGTACGAGTGCGTCGAACCTGACCTTCAACGATGAAGGCATGTTCCCGTCTCTGTGCAGCGCCCTTGGCGTTGTGCGTTGACGAACTCGTTCCATGCTCATCGAGGCCACCCATGAATATCCGCCACAAAGCCAATCGTATTCGGCTGCTCAATTTCTCCACGCCGCAGATGCGGGCATTCCACATGTCCTGGTTTGCCTTTCATATCTGTTTTTTTGGCTGGTTCGGCATTGCCCCGCTGATGGCTGTCGTGCGTGAAGACCTATCACTGACCCAAACCCAAATTGGCAACACCATCATTGCGTCCGTGGCGATCACCGTGGTGGTCAGGCTGCTGATCGGGGTGCTCTGCGACCGCATCGGGCCGCGCAAGACCTATACGGGTTTGCTGCTGCTGGGCTCCATTCCCGTCATGGGGATCAGCCTGGCCAACAGCTTTGAAACCTTTCTGCTGGCTCGTCTGGCCATTGGTGCCATTGGCGCCTCGTTCGTGATTACCCAGTACCACACCACCATGATGTTCGCCCCCAATGTGGTGGGCACCGCGAATGCCACCAGCGCCGGATGGGGCAACCTGGGGGGCGGTACGACGCAAATCCTGATGCCGCTCATCTTCTCTGGAATACTCATGCTGGGCGTCAACGAAGCGCTGGGCTGGCGGCTTGCCATGCTGGTACCAGGGGTCGTGCTGTTTTTGACGGGTATCGCCTATTGGTACTTTACCCAGGATGCCCCGGATGGCAATTTCAGCGAGCTGCGCGCCCGCGGCGAGCTACCGGAAGCCAGCGGCGAATATGGCGCCGCGCAAAGTTTCATGGCTGCCGCCAAGGATATTCGTGTCTGGGCGCTGTTTGTAGTGTACGGGCTCTGCTTCGGAGTAGAGCTGACCATCAACAACATCGCCGCCATCTATTTTTTCGATACCTTTGATCTCACTCTGGCCACGGCGGGGCTCATTGCGGGCCTGTTCGGGCTGATGAATATCTTTGCCCGCACTCTGGGCGGCGTCTTTTCCGATCTGTTCGCCAAACAGTCGGGCCTCAAGGGGCGTGTGCGCTGGCTCTTCATTGCTCTGATCTGCGAAGGCATTGCGCTGATTGCGTTTTCGCAGATGCACGTGCTCAGCATGGCGATTGGCATCATGCTGGTGTTCAGCCTGTTCGTGCAGATGGCGGAGGGTGCCACTTACGGGGTCGTCCCCTTCATCAACAAGAAGGCGCTGGGAGCCGTGGCCGGCATCGTTGGCGCTGGGGGCAACATTGGCGCCGTCTCCGCCGCGTTCTTGTTTCGCAATGAAAGCCTCAGCTACCAGCAAGGGCTCTTTTATCTGGGCATTACCGTACTGCTGCTGGCTTCTTGCGTGTTGGTGGTACGCTTTAGCGATGCCACCGAGGCCGAGGAAGCCAAGGCCTACCGTGAGGCCGCCGGTGATCGTCATGAACAGGGCGCTCTCTCTTTACGCTAGCAGTTAAGCAGGCGCGTCTCTGGTCATCCAGTGAGGCGCCGTCTTTTCAGGCGGCGAGTAACAAGGAACTATTATGTCTTCTGCCCAACAGCTACTTTTGACCGCGCTGCGCTGTGATATCGACAACCTTCATCATTTGGCCACCACCGCCGATATCGTCAGCGATATCAGTCAGTTCATCCACGTTCTGCAGCGCGAACGGGGCGCTTCGACCATTTATCTGGCTTCCCAGGGGAAGCGCTTCAAGGCACGCCGCGCCACCTACCTCGAACATAGCCAAAGTGCCGAGGCGGCCATGCGCCAGCGGCTGGAAGCGCTGGGCCAGGAAGTTCGCTCACAGGCAGAGGCCAGGCTGCTTCGCCGCATAGCGGGTGTGTGGCAAGCCCTGGATGAACTTCCGGCGCTGCGCCGCGCCATCGATCAGTTCACGATTTCGCCGGATGCGGCCACGCAGGCGTTCAACCACTTGATCAGCGGGTTGCTGGCCATCGTTTTCGAAGCCGCCGACACGGCCGTAGACCCCGACATTACGCGGGCACTGGTGGCCATCTTCCACCTGATGCAGGGCAAGGAGCTGGCCGGGCAAGAGCGCGCCTGCGGCGCCTTCGGGTTTACCCTGGGGCACTTCGATGACGCGCACCGTGAACTGCTCAACCAGCTGATGGCCGCGCAGCAGCGTTGTTTCGACACCTTTGCCGAATTTGCCACCGCCGAGGCGTTGGCCACCTGGCAGCAGGCGCTTTCGCCCAAGACGTTGGCGGGCATCCGCGAGCTTCGCGATATCGCCTGCCAGCGCGCCAACGCGCCCATGGGCGTCAGCGACTCGCTGGGCGAAACCTGGTACGAACTCACCACGCTGCGGCTGGATACCATCAAGGCAGTGGAAGATACGCTCAACACGCAGCTGACCGCCCTGTGCCATCTCAAAATCGCCGAGGCCCGCAGGGCCCTGGAACACGCCACCAGCACGCCGGGCCATCCGCTGCCCGCTCCCTGCGAACAACTGCTCATGCTGGCCCCCTCGCAATCCTTGGGCGACCTGACGGCCAGCGCGCTTCACTCACCGCTCAGCCGGTCGCTGATCGAGCTGGCTCAGGCTCAGTCCAGCCGGCTGCAGGGCTTGAGCGACGAGCTGGAAAATACCCGCAAGGCCCTGCGGGAACGAAAGCTGATCGAGCGTGCCAAGGGGCTGATCATGGCCCACCAGGGCATGAGCGAAGAGGAGGCGTACCGTTTTCTACGCAAGACCTCCATGGACCAGAGCCGTAGCATGGCCGACATGGCTCAGTCGATTCTCGACCTTTCCGCGATGCTGCAGCGTAAAGATGACAAGCGCCAGCGCCATTGATGGCCGTCTGGCACCTTGCAATTTGCCAGGGGCACCCGCATAAACGGTGTGTTCGAAAGCGTGCTAATAAATCGAGCCGCTTGACCATGACCGTTTAAGCAGGTGTCACCATGAGCCAACTTGCCAACACTGCGCTGTCTGTTCTGGACCTGGCGCCCATTCGTCAAGGGGGCAGTGCCGCCGAGACCTTTCAAGACAGCGTGGCCCTGGCCCAGCACACGGAGCGACTGGGCTACCAGCGCTACTGGCTGGCCGAGCATCACAATATTGCGGGTATCGCCAGCGCCGCCACGGCCGTGCTGATTGGCCACGTGGCAGGGCAAACGTCCACCATTCGCGTTGGCAGCGGCGGCATCATGCTGCCCAACCACCCCCCGCTGGTAGTGGCCGAGCAGTTCGGCACCCTGGAGACACTCTACCCCGGCCGGATCGACCTGGGGCTGGGCCGTGCCCCCGGCTCGGATGGCGCGACCATGCGTGCCATGCGGCGGCACGCCCAGTCGGGTGTCGATGACTTTCCAGAACAGCTGGAAGAGCTGCGCCGCTACCTGGGCGAAGCCCAGCCCCAGCAAGCCGTCAAGGCCGTGCCGGGCCAGGGCACCCATGTGCCCATCTGGCTGCTCGGGTCCAGTGGCTACAGCGCCCAATTGGCCGCCAGGCTAGGGCTCCCCTTCGCCTTTGCTGCGCAGTTTGCGCCGGGCTATCTCTTCGAAGCGCTGCGCCTGTACCGCGACCAATTCCAGCCCTCCGAGCATCTGGCAGAACCCTACGCCATGGTAGGATTACCCGTGATGGCGGCCGACAGCGACGACCTGGCCCACTATCTGGCCACAACTGCCCAGCAGAAGTTTCTCAATTTGATTCGCGGCCGTCCGACGCAGTCACAACCCCCGGTCGATCATCTGGACTGGAGCCCCATGGAGCGCGCCCAGGTCGCCCAGTTTCTTGGCGCGGCCATCATTGGTGGCCCTGAAACGGTCAAGGAGCAGCTGGCCGATTTCCAGGCACGTACCGGGGCCAACGAGCTGATGATCAACAGTGACTTCTATCAGCACGCGGACCGCCTGCGCAGTTATGAGATCGTCGCGTCAGTCGTCAAGGACGCCTGACACGTTCACCTGGTGACCTTCAGCCTTTGGCAATCAAGAAAGCACCCGCCGCCAGCATCAAGGAACCTGCTGTGCGGTTGGTGCCTTTCTGGGCGCGTTCGGATTGGAAAAAGCGCCGTGCCGACGAGGCAAACGACGCCACCAGCATCAGCCCCATCATCAAACCCACCAGGGTAAGCCCAACCACCAGCAACATGTCGCCATGGTTCAGCGTGGTCAGGTCGATGAAAGTGGGTAGAAACGCGATATAAAACAGGATGACCTTCGGGTTGGAGGCCGAGATCAGGAACCCTTGGGTCAGCCCCTTGAGGGCCTCACGAGCGGATGTGGCCGCCACGGGCGCACCGCCTTCCAGGCTCGGGGGCGTGACGCTGGCCGTCCACATTTTCCAGCCCAGATAAAACAGGTAAGCCGCGCCCACGTAGCGCAACACGGTGAAGGCTTCACCCCAGTTTTCTGCCAAGGCAGCCAGCCCATAGAAGGCCAGCATCAGATAGATGACATCACTCACGGTCATGCCCACAGCCAGCGGCCAGCAGGCGCGCACGCCTTGGGACATCCCCTTGGCCAGCAGCGCAAAGATACCGGGGCCAGGAGTAATGGCGAAGACGAAGATCGCCACGAAATAGGTCAGGGCACTCTCGAGGGTCATGTGACGGCTCCCCATCTTTCGGTTGACGCTTTCAGGCATCCGCTTATGCTAGCGTATGCCATGTCTTGTATGCAGGAATACTCATGCAGCGTTTTGCATTTACCCCGATGACCCGCGACGATTTCGCCCTGTTCTGGCCAACGTTCCAGAGTATTGTAGCGGCACAGGAAACGTACGCGATAGACCCCGACATCACCTTTGATGATGCCTACCACCTATGGTGTACGCTGCCGCTGCACAGCCTGGCCGTCAAGGACGAGCAAGGTCAACTGCTGGGGGCTTATTACCTCAAGGCCAATGCCGCAGGCCCCGGCAAGCATGTCTGCAACTGCGGCTATATGGTGACACCCCATGCACGCGGCAAAGGCGTGGCCCGCGCCATGTGCGAACACTCTCAGGTACTGGCCGGTGACGCTGGCTTCGAGGCGATGCAGTTCAATGCCGTCGTGGCCAGCAATCACGTCGCAGTCGCCCTGTGGCAGCGGCTGGGGTTTGCCATTGTCGGCACCGTACCCCAGGCGTTTCGCCATCCGTCGCTGGGACTGGTGGACACCTACGTCATGCACAAGCGGCTGGTGAAAGATGCCTAGTACAACTTCGGGTGGATGCTTACGATTTGAGCTCTATCCCGTATTCACGGGGGTGAACCACGCCTTCCAGCTTGCCTATTTGCAGCATGTCCTCCTTCCCCATCACGGTATGCATATTGGTATCGGGGAAACGCAGGTTCTTGACGACCTGAACTTGGGTGGGCATGCCTTTGCCATGAGATTCGCACCATGATCGAGGATATCTCTTCGCGCATTGCCGATGGCGCTCTAGCGGCATCGCGCTATCGATAACCCCATGACGCAGGCCAGGTAGGCCTGCGTTATTGCCCTGCTCTATCGTACAAAAATTAAAATTGCGATAGGGTAGCCCTTTTCCGCTGCTGACTGCCTCCCTGGCCTCCCCATGCCGACACCCTATACTTCGTTACGCCGCCTGCCGCTTCGCACACGCATCATCGGCTTGATTACGGCGCTCGTCTTTACCATCACGCTGTTGCTGAGCTGGGTCGCCTCTCGCGAAGCCGCGTTTCATCTGGAACATCAGATTGGTGACGCCAGTGCCAACACGGCGTATCAAATGGCAGATAAGTTGAGCCGCAGCATGGATGCTCGCATCAAGGAGGTGCAGTTGCTCCTGGGCATTCGTGACGCCATGGGGAATCCCGATGCCCCGTTGACCCGCCTCCAACTCGAACAGCTACAGCGCAACTACGAGGTGACCTCATGGATTGGCGTGACCGACGCGGAAGGAATCGTTGTCGCCGCCACAGGGGGCATTCTCGAAGGCCAGTCCATCGCGGCTCGACCGGTGTTCATGGAAGGCCGACAAGCCCTCTGGATTGGCGACGTACATGAGGCTGTCCTGCTGGCCCAACTGCTGCCCAACCCCAGCGGCGAGCCGATCAAATTCGTGGATATCGCGGCACCGCTGCTCAATAGGCAAGACCAGTTGCTTGGAGTCTTGGCCGTGCACCTCAGTTGGGATTGGGCGGCACAGGTAAAAGCCTCGATGTTCACCCCCGCCCTGCGTGAGCAGCAAACGGAGCTACTACTGCTTTCTGAAGAGGGTTCTGTGATTCTGGGGCCCTCTGACCTGCTGGGCGAAACGCTCACGTTTGCCTCGGCAAGTGGCACGATGTCCAGTGCTACTTGGGACATTGAAACCTGGCCCGATGGTGAAGATTACATGACCGGCATGGCACCAAGCCAAGCCTTTGGTGCCTTTCCTGGCTTGGGCTGGATCGCCATTAGCCGTCAGCCGGTGGACACGGCCTTTGCCCCTGTGGCGCGGGTACAGGAGCTCATTCTAGGCGCCGGTTTACTGATGGCGCTGATGTTCTCGATTATCGGCTGGATTTTTGCAGCACGCCTGGTGGCCCCGTTAACGCGCTTGGCCCGTTCAGCCGATCATATTCAAACCGCCCAAAGCCGCTGTGCCATCGAGATCGAAACGGGCTCACCTGAGCTGGAGCGCCTCTCCACCTCGATCCGCAAAATGGTCGAGCGCCTGCAGGACCAGCGCCAGACCATCAATCAACTGGCGGACCTGGTGAATACCGACCCACTGACCGGCCTGCCCAATCGCGCCTTTCTGAATCAGTACTTGCAACATGCTCAGCCGGAAGCCCAGCGCCAACAGCAGA
This sequence comes from Vreelandella hamiltonii, assembly GCF_014651795.1. Taxonomy (NCBI): domain Bacteria; kingdom Pseudomonadati; phylum Pseudomonadota; class Gammaproteobacteria; order Oceanospirillales; family Halomonadaceae; genus Vreelandella; species Vreelandella hamiltonii. The sequence continues at coordinate 412,597 of NZ_BMXO01000001.1, forward strand.
ACCTGATCATGCTGATGTTCGACCTGGACGGCTTCAAGAACATCAACGATACACTGGGGCATCATGCGGGTGATCTATTGCTGATCGAAATCACTCAGCGCTTGAAGACCACCCTGCGCAGTGGTGATGTGATCGCCAGGCTGGGCGGCGATGAGTTCCTCATGGTCATCAAGAGCACGCCAGAAAACAGTCACTCTCTGGCCGAGGAAGTAAGCCAGCGCTTACTCACTCAAATCGCACTGCCTATCGAACTGCCCGGCAACATGACCGCCCAAGTCGGTTGCAGCCTGGGCGCTGCGGTGTGGCCCGAACATGGCATGGACATTCAACAGGTCATACGCCATGCCGACAACGCGCTGTATCAGGCCAAGCATCAGGGCAAACATCGCCTGGTCATTTATCGACCGGGAGTGTGAAACAGCGCTGCCACTGCTGCTCCAGCGCGTCCGTGCCCATCTCGGTGAGGTAAGTGATGTTGCGTTCTGGAATGGCCGCCGTATCGCCGTAGAACTCGATGGCTTTTTCCACGCTGGCTTCACGTAATACGTGGATCATCGGGTGCGGCGAACGGTTGGAGTAGTTGGCGGCCTCGTCGGGGTCGGCATCGGCGAAGCAGTAATCGGGGTGAAACGTCGCCAGTTGATACACGCCCTCATAGCCCAGCTGTTCCAATAGCTGTTCCGCCAGTTCCACGAAGTCCAGGTAGTGGTCGAAGTTTTTGAACAGCGTGGGAAACACCAGCAGGCTGGTTTCTGCCTCTGAGTGGGCATCCAGCCACTCGAACTCGGCGACCAGCTCCTCCAGCGCAATATCCACCTTTTTGGAGCGCACGACTTCCACACGCACCGCCTCGCGCTCCAGTTCACGCTTGGCAAAGGGGCAGATATTGTGCCCGACGATGAAGTTGGCCACCCAAGTGAGCGTCTGGGCAACGACCAAGGCATCGTCAGCGTGATGCGAAGCAGAGGAAGCGGTATCCATAAAGCTATTCCTAAAAACGATTACTAAAAACTATCTCTAAAACCATCCCTAAAAACGATCCCTAACACTCTTTTGGGACCCAGCCATCAGGCATGCTGGTGGTATCGCGCCAGCGCGACTTCATAGGATTTGTGGATATGGTCGTCCATTAATGCCCGCGCAGCAACCGCATCACGTTTCAGGGCAAGCGCTACCAGCTGATGGTGCTGATCGTCCAGTTCCTGACGGATGGTGGGCATTTTCGGGCCTAGCCGACGGTAGCGATCGAACTGGTCGTGCAACTGCTCGATGAAGCGCAGCAGCCACACCGAACCGCAGGGCGCCACCAGCGTACGATGAAACTGGGTGTGCAGCCGCTCCCACTCTTCGACGTTTTCCAGCGTGAGATCGGCGCGTTTGAGGCGGTGTGCCGCCGCCAGCAGGTCGGCCTCCCATACCGCATCTCCGTGGGCGATGGCACGCTCCAGCGCCATGCCTTCGAGTTCGGTGCGCATGCGAGCAATGTCGTCCAGCTCTTCTCGGGAGAGCTTGGGTACTCTGAAACCACGCTGATTCTCCTGAATCAGCAGGCCATAGGCTGCCAGCTTGTTCAAGGCTTCACGTAGTGGGCTCAGCCCCACCTGATACTGCTCCTTGAGCGTATTGATGGCCAGCTTCTCCCCTGCCGCAAAACGCCCCGCGACCAAATCACGGCGCAAAACGTCGTAAATGGAGCCAGGCACTTTCTCTGCGGAGAGCTGAATATGTTTGTTCATTACCGAGTCCTCAGGCAGGTTTTTCTCTGCATCGGTTGGCGGAGATGATGAGACCAAGTGTTGACGCCCCTCGACAGGCTCACCTATATTCTATTTTAGACAAGATAATCGATTTTTTAACCTACAAACGATCAAAGAGTCATCCGCATGCCATTCGACCCCGCTTCGGCCGTTGCCACGCCGTCCTCGAAGACGTTTACACAGGCGTTCGACACATGAAACAAACCGCGCTCTTCTGGGCTTTTTTCAGGGTAGGCATTTTTGGCTTTGGCGGTGGCCCCTCCATGATACCGCTGGTGCATGCAGAAGTCGTGACACGCCATCAGTGGCTCACCGACGAGGAGTTTGCCGATGTGCTGGCGATTGGCAATACCCTGCCGGGGCCCATCGCCACCAAGATGCCAGGCTACATTGGCTACCGCGTGGCGGGCATCAGTGGGTGCGTGCTCTCCGTGCTGGCAGTGGTGTTGCCCATGCTGATCGCCATGGTCGCGATGCTGGGTGCTTTCAGTCGCTATCGCGACATTGGCTGGATACAGGGCATGGGCCAGGCCGTGATCCCGGTGGTGATGGTCATGATGGGCCAGCTCACCTGGGATTTCTTCGATAAATCACGCGCCGCGCTGGGCTGGCTGGTCAGTATTGTCATGGCCGTCGTCGCGGGTGGCGTCATCTACTGGCTTGGCGTTCACCCAGGCTTCGTCATCGGCGCCATTCTGCTGGCAGCGCTGCTGCGGCCAAACCGCCAAGCGCGCTCGAAGGAGGCCGCATGATCTACTGGGAGCTGTTTCTGGCGTTCTTTATTCCCAACATCGTGGGTTACGGTGGCGGGCCGGCCATCATCCCGCTCATCGAGGCAGAAGTGGTTGGCCGCTACGGCTGGATGAGTTCGCAGGGGTTTGCCGAAACCCTGGCCCTGGGTAACGCGCTTCCCAGCCCTATCGCCACCAAGATGGCGGGCTATATCGGCTATGAAGTCGCTGGCCTGGGAGGCGCCGCCGTTGCCGTGGCCGCGACAGTGGTTCCTTCCCTGCTGCTGATGATCGGGGCACTGGGGCTGCTCTACCGCCACCGTGAATCGCCCAGGGTCAAGCGCATGAGCCAGTGGGTACGCCCGGTCATTGCCATCATGATGGCGTGGCTCACGCTCAGTTTCCTGCTGGAAAGCACCGCCAGTAGCGGCATCGTTCACACCCTGATCATCGGTATCGTCGCGGCCATCGCCCTCGTGCGATTCAACACCCACCCCGCTTTCGTTGTCATCGGCGCACTGGTTTATGGAGGGCTCTTTCTGGGCTGAAGATATCGAGATCTAAGTACCTATTCAAAATTTAATCGCGCACTCAGTGCCATAGCCATCGAGTAGCCGGTGTACCTCATCACAGAGGTTATCAAACGAAAGATACGCACTCAGCGGCAGCCATGCATACTTCATCTGCCGCCACAGAATCTCAATCAGATTCAGCTCGAGTAAGCCGATAAGTAGACCAGATGAACACGATGCGACATCCACTCGAGTATTTTCCGCCTGAAGGCCTTGGAGCGATGCATGCTGGCATTGTCGAGCACCACCACGGCGAAGGTGTCGGGGGCTTTCTGGGCTACAAAATGGTCAAACGCGTCGATGACCGTATCGGTGGTCACGGACTCGGTGGCGGTGTGATAGATCAGCTTCCCTGCTCGGCTGAGAAATCCCAGTACGTTCAGCCTTCGGCTATGTGAGTAGGCGGGCACTTCGCAGGGTTTACCAATGGGGCTCCACGCGTATGGCACCGACGATGATTGTGAAAAGCCTGATTCATCAAAGTAATAGAGCTCATGTTCGCCCTGGTCTTCCCGCTGGTGAAGCGCCTTGAGGAGGCCCTGAGTGTTGCGAAAATCAGTTTCGTCACGGCGTGCCTTCAATGAATGCCGAATACGCTTGAAGCTGAGCCTATTTTTTTTAAGCGCCCTGCGGAGCGTCACCATGCTGACCTTTTTCCCCGTCTCCTCCTGAAAGCGGGCGTGCAAGGAGCGGAGCTGATGGGGCTGTTCTGCGACCAGCTCCTGCAGTCGCTGATGGTCATTGTCATCCAAGGCAGGCGTTCGACCACTGCGCGGCTTATCGATTAGACCATCAAGGCCCGACGCTTCCCATTGCTTGAGCCATCGTGATACGGCATCGCGACGAACCTGCAGTATCTCGCTGATTTGATTGATGGTATGGCCTTGATTGCTTAACAGGATGGCATGAGCACGACGACGGAGAGCGCGCTTCTCGCTATGGTGATAGGCGGAGGTCAGCGTCTGCTGTTCAGAGTCAGAAAGTGGAACAATAAAGCGCCTTCTTGCCATGGTTCCATCCGTGCCCGAGATCCTTGCATCGATAATACACGAAAACATTAGATTAAGCACTTAACATCCGTACATGTCATTCTTACAAGAAGGAATCTCGACCATGAACCTGGATCCTCACTACTATCCTTCCTCCTCGCGACGTACGGTCACTTATGGGAAGAATGGCATGGTGGCCACTTCCCAAAGTCTGGCTGCCCAAGTGGGTGTCGACATATTGAAGCAAGGGGGCAACGCCATTGATGCTGCCATTGCGACCGCAGCTGCTTTGACCGTTGTAGAACCTACCTCTAACGGCATCGGCAGTGATGCCTTTGCCCTGGTGTGGGTCAAGGGTGAACTTCACGGCTTGAATGCCAGCGGGCCTGCGCCAAAAAAGCTGACAATCGATGCCGTCAACTCTCTTGGCCACGATTCCATGCCGGCCCATGGATTGACGCCCGTCACGGTGCCCGGAGCACCAGGAGCATGGGCTGCGCTCTCGGAGCGGTTCGGCACCCTGCCGTTCGAGCAACTGCTAGCTCCTGCCGTAAAACTGGCGGAAGAGGGTTTTGCTATCTCCCCTACCGTGAGTCAACTCTGGCAAAGCGCGATATCGCGGTATCGCCAATACTCATCCCCAGAGTTCCAGCCATGGTTCGATCACTTTGCTGCAGATGGCCGTGCTCCCAACGCCGGTGAAGTGTGGCGATCAGCCGATATGGCCGCTACGCTCAAGGCCATCGGTGCCTCTCGAGCTAACGCTTTCTATCAAGGCCACTTGGCAGAGGCCATGGACGACTTCGCGCAACAGCATGGTGGTTTTTTGCGCAAAGAGGATTTGGCTGCTTTTGAGCCTGAGTGGATCACGCCTGTCAGTGTTCGTTATAAGGGCCACGATATTTGGGAAATTCCTCCCAATGGGAGCGGCTTGATCGTCTTGCAAGCTCTGGGAATGCTGGAGCAGCTCTCCAATGAGCGCCATGATCCCATTGAAACCCTGCACCAACGCATCGAAGCAACCAAGCTTGGCTATGTAGACGGACTGAAATATATCACCGAGCCTTCGAGCATGCGCCCAAGCGTAGAGCAAATGCTTGCTCGTGAGTATTTGTCGCAGCGTGCTGCCACGATTGGGCATTATGCTCTGGATCCCGTGCACGGTAATCCTATCAAAGGCGGCACGGTGTATCTGGCAACGGCTGATAATCAAGGCAACATGGTGTCCTTCATCCAAAGTAATTTTGAAGGCTTCGGGTCTGGCATCGTCGTGCCGGGTACGGGGATCAGCCTGCAGAACCGCGGCTGGTCCTTCTCGCTGGACCCCGAGCATGCCAATGCACTGGCGCCGGGCAAGCGCACCTATCACACCATCATTCCCGGGTTCATCACCAAGGGTGATCAGGCGGTAGGACCGTTTGGCGTGATGGGTGGCTACATGCAGCCTCAGGGCCATGTTCAGGTCGTCACGGCCATGCTGGAAGACCACTTGAACCCGCAGGCAGCGCTGGATATGCCGCGCTGGAAATGGACCGCCGGCAAAACCGTCGAAGTCGAAGCCGACTTCCCCAACCACCTGGCCCTGGCGCTGGCACGACGAGGGCACCACATCGTCAAGGTCGCTGACTCACTCAGCTTTGGCCGTGGCCAGATCATCCTGCGCAACTCGGACACCGGGGTGCTTCAGGGGGGCACAGAGCCTCGTACCGACGGCGCCGTGCTGCCGCTCTAACGCATTTCCGCGTTGGCGCTTCTTGCCCACCCGCCCTTCCCAGGGCGGGCTGGCTCTTGCAGGCAAATCCACGCATCATGGGCACCGATGTTTCTTCTTCTGGCCACCCAGCGATGTCTCCATGAAACCTGCCCCCTCCTCCTCTCCCGCGCTATCAAGCGGGTTTTTCAACGTCTTTCGTTACAGCCAGCATGCCCTGCGCCTGGTATAGGAGACGTCACGCTGGATGATGCTGGGGCTTGCGCTGTGTACGCTGGTGGCGGGTGTACTGCCGGCCGTGGCGGCCTACGTTGGCCAACTGATCGGGGATGGCGTGCTGGCGGCCATGGAAGCTTACCAAGCCTCCGAGGCGCCGAGCCTTTGGGAAGCCATTACCCCCGTGCTGGGCCTGGTGGCGCTGGAAGGCGCGACCATTGCCCTCATCGCGCTCGCTCAGCGGGGCCTCTCGGCGCAGCAGGCGCTACTTCGTGCATTGCTGGGCCAGAAAGTGAACGTCATGATTCTGGAAAAGCGGGCACGCTGTCGCTGGGCCAGTTTGAGGATTCGGAGCTTTACGACAAGCTGACCCGCGCTCGCCGAGAGGCCTCGACACGCCCGTTGGCACTGGTCACTAAAACCTTCGGGCTGCTGCAATACGATCAGTGTCGATGGGCATATGGTGGAGCTCACCGAGCGAGAGTACCGTCTGGCGACGCTGTTCTTCTCAAAAGTCGGCGAGTTGCTGAGCCGTGCACATCTGCTCGAACTAGTGTGGGGGATCAAAGGGGATGTCTCGACCCGCACGGTGGATACCCATGTCAGCCGTTTGCGTCACAAGCTGGAACTGGATGGGCGCACGGCCTTCGGTTGCGCAGTATCTACCAGTCAGGCTATCGCCTGGAGACCTGTCATATGACACCCGTAGAGAAGGTGGCCAGTTAAAAAAGCCGACCGACACCCCGAGGTGCCTGGGTCGGCGAAGCTGATGAGAGTCTGCAATCACGCGCCAGCGTGTGCAGTGATGCTTGGGGAAAGCATCGCCAAACTGCCTGCGTCAAGCGGCTTGGCGATGCCCTCTGTCGGTTGATCGAGTCAACCTTCCCCGTCCTTTACGCGAGTAGCTGCCCTTGCCCTTCTTGGGCGTTTGCTGCTGCAGTTTGAACATGGGTGTTCGCAGCTGTGCTTTCAAGGCATTGTCCTTGATACCGTGTCGCTTTTTCATACGTTTACCTATGTAAATTCCTTCGGACTTGCAAACGAGCATTGGTCCGCTTCTGGACAGACAAGCGGCAGGTTGGTTCCCTGGAGCGGCAATCGCTACTGGAAATGTCTGCTGGAAATGGCTGCTAAAGATGCGCCCCCACCAACAGGCGCACATACCGGGCAAATTCCTCATCGTAGACGTTGAGATTGCCTTCCTGGTTGATCCTGAACAAGCGATTGTCGAGGTTGGTCGACCCGATGCTGGCAAAGCGATCGTCGACACTGATCAGCTTGGCGTGATACATGGCTGGCTGATACTCGTAGAACGCCTCGTCCTGCGTGCTCATGTCTATCGATACGGGCTCCAGCAGCCGCTTGGGTGACGGCTGAGCATTGTGATACAGCACGCTGCCCACCATGAAGAGAGCGGCTACTACGCAGCTGGTATAGAAAACGAGTCGAGTGCGGCGTTGCAAGAGTGGCTCCCTGCCTCATAAGCGTGGCTCATGATTGCAGCTCCCCCCAGTGAACACCAGCCAAAGCGTCAACAAGAAAGCGCTGAAGAGAAAGCGTCAGCGCGCCAACGTCGCCCCCCGGGCCGCAGGGCTGTGGGCCACCATGCTGACCACGCTGCCGACCATGATCAGGCAAGGCGATGGCAGCGGCCGGTCCCTCAATTGGCCAGGCATGCTCGCCAGGGTGCCGGTCAGCGATTGCTGGTCGGGCTGGCTGGCATTGGCGACCAGCATGATGGGCCAGGTGTCTGGCAGTCCTGCCTGGCGCAAGCTGTGGCAAATGGCCTCCACCTTGGATAACCCCATATAGAACACCAGCGTTTCATCCTGTCGGGCCAGCGCTGCCCAGTCAGGGGTGCCGCCTTCTCGGCACAGCTGCGCGGTAATGAAGCGCAGTTGCTGGGCATGGCTGCGGTCGGTCAAAGGAATTCCCATTCCCGCCGCGGCCGCCGACGCGGCGGTAATACCCGGGACGATGTGTGCCGGTAACGCGGCTTGCGCCAGCGCTGCCAGCTCTTCGCCCATGCGCCCGAACACGCTCGGGTCACCGCCTTTCAGGCGCACCACCGACTTGCCCGCCTGAGCCAGTGACACCAGCAAATGGCCGATGTCGGCCTGTGGCACGCTGTGGTGACCTCGGGCTTTCCCGACGTAGTAGCGCTCGGTGCCTGGGGGAATCAGCGCCAGCACGTCATCCCCGACCAGACGGTCGTAGACCACGGCATCGGCCTGCATCAATAACCGCGCCGCCTTCAGCGTCAACAGCTCGACGTCTCCGCTGCCAGCGCCCACCAGGTAAACCGTGCCTGCCCGGCACTCGCCGCTGAGCGGCAAGCGAACGCTCGCTGTAGCGTCGTCTTGCAGCGGCGCCAGGGCCCGCAGGCCAAAACGCATGAGGGCCTCAGGCCATTTCTGGGTCAGTTGCTTGGCGAGTGTGCGCATGTGGCCGCTCCTGTTCGAGTAACGCGTTTAATTCAGGGATACAGCTCCCGCACTGGGTACCGCAGGCCAGCCGTGCGCCCAGCGCCTCGAGGCTGGTATCCCCTTGATGAATAGCCTTGACGATGCTGGCCTGCCCCACCTGATGGCAGCTGCACACCACCGGGCCAGCATCCGCTGCGCCATCGTCACAACCGGCCAGCAGGCGTCGCCGCTGAGCGTTGGAGAGCGCGGTATCGGTAAATCTTTCAGCCAACCAGGCAAGCCCTGGCAGCTCGTCAGGCGGCCCGACCATCAGCCACCAGCGCAGCTGCCCATCGATCACGCTGGCTGCTCGCAAGCGCCCCGTGGCGGCGTCTTCACACCATAGCGAGGCCGGGGTTCCACACCAGTGGGCGAGCGTGGCCATCCAATCCTCCCTCGGCTGGCAGCCCGCCAGTTGCCAGCGCGTACAGCCTGACAAGGGAATACGCGCCCAATAATCGCTGTCGCACCACGCGGGCGACTCGTCTGCCTGGGCCACCAGCAAGGTGGCCTGCCAGGCGATGGGTAACCGACGCAGGGCCACGGCGCCCTGTTTGGATTCTGGCTGGCCCGAGACCGGGTCGGTGATGCCTTGCAGCAAGGCGCCACTGCGCCCCTGGCCCGTAAAGCAGTCGGTCCAGTGCATGGGCACGAACACTTCCCCCCGCCGCTGCCCGTGGGCAAGGCGCACACGCCCCCGATACTCCCCCGTGGCCGCGCTCAACTGAGCCAGCGACTGCGCTTCGAGCCCATGCTCGGCGGCGTCCTCGGGATGCAGCTCGATGAAGGGTTCGGCGCGATGGTTCATCAAGCGAGGCGCACGGGCCGTGCGGGTCATGGTGTGCCACTGGTCGCGCACGCGGCCAGTGTTGAGGCGCAGCGGGTAGCGCTCGCAAAGCGCCTGCTGGGGCAAACGCGGATCGATCGGCAGCAGCCGTGCACGACCGTTGGGCGTGGCAAACTGGCCATCCACGAACAGCCGCGGGGTGCCGTGGGGCGCTTGCCGAGTGACCGGCCACTGAATGGGGGCCAGCGCATCATACGCCGCCTGGCCCAGGCCGCTCAGGCCTGAGATGTCGAACAACCGCGCAGAGGCACCGCTATTTTCATAGCCGGAAAGCCGCGCATGCTCATCGAAGATTTCCCAGGGGTGGGCATAATCGAACGCTTCTGCGAACCCCAACCGCTTGGCCACCTCGCAGATGATCCACCAGTCGTGTTGAGCCTCGCCCGGCGGAGGCAGCATTCCCCGCTGGCGGGAAATGCGCCGCTCGGAGTTGGTGACCGTGCCATCCTTTTCCGACCAACCCGACGCGGGCAGCACGATATCGGCAAAGGGCAGCAGGTCGGTATGGGCCACACACTCCGAAACGATGACCAGCGGGCACTTGGCCAGGGCGCGACGCACCTGTTCACCGTTCGGCAGACTCACTGCCGGGTTGGTGGCCATGACCCACAGCGCCGTGACGTCGCCTCGCTCGATGGCCTCGAACAGCTCCACCGCCTTGTGGCCCGGCCCGTCAGGCAACGAGGCTGACAGGTGTTCCGTGGACCAGAAGCGGCTGACACGCTGGCGTGCCCCGGGCGTGTGGTAATCCATATGCGCCGCCAGCTGGTTCGCCAACCCGCCCACTTCGCGCCCGCCCATGGCATTGGGCTGGCCCGTGATCGAAAAGGGCCCGGCCCCTGGCAGGCCAATCTTGCCGCCCGCCAGGTGGCAATTGATGATCGCATTGCACTTGTCGGTACCACTGGAGGATTGATTGACGCCCTGAGAGTACAGAGTGACCACATGCAGCTGGCTGGCAAACCAGTAGTAGAAGGTCTCCAGCCGCTCTTCATCGACGTCGCAGGCCTTCGCAACCGCTTGCAGGCTACCGGCGCTCTGCTGGGCGGCGGCCAGCGCCTGCTCGATACCTTCGGTGTGCCGCTGCAAATAGACATCGTCCAGCTTCTGCTGGGCCGCCATCCAGGCCAGCAGCCCGTTGAACAGAAAGGCGTCGCTGCCTGGCGCGATGCCCAGGTACAGATCGGCGATATCACAGGTGTCCGTGACTCGCGGGTCCACCACCACCACGCGCATCAGTGGATTACGCTCCTTGGCGACTTTCAGGCGCTGATACAGCACAGGGTGATTCCAGGCCAGATTGGAGCCCACCAGCACCACCAGCTCGGCCTCTTCCAGGTCCTCATACTGGCAGGGCACGGCATCCGCTCCGAAGGCACGCTTGTAGCCCGCCACGGCCGACGCCATGCATAGCCGTGAGTTGGTATCCAGATGCGGGGTGCCCAAGAAACCTTTGAACAGCTTGTTGGCGACGTAATAATCTTCGGTCAGCAGCTGGCCGGATAAGTACGCTGCCACCGTCTGCGGGCCATGGGCAGTGCGCTGCGCCTGCAAGCGTTCGGCGGTGGTGGTGAGCGCCTGCTCCCAAGAGACCTCCTGGCCGTCCACGCGCGGCTTCAGCAAGCGCCCCTGCTCTCCCAGCGTTTCGTGCAGCGCGGTGCCTTTCACGCACAGACGGCCATAGTTGGCTGGGTGCTCGCGGTCTCCTTTGACGGCGATGAGCTGGCCGCTTTTAAGCGTTGCAGTCACGCCGCAGCCGACGCCGCAGTAGGGGCAGGTGGTTCGGGCGAGCCGATTGGCCTGTGGCATGGCAGTTTCCTCCGGCGTTAAAAAGCAAAAAACGCCCAAGCCAGCCTCGAAAGAAGCCTGCCTGGACGCCGTTGTCTCAGGGGCACCGCTTACCGGGTGCCGTACTCATCAGTGATTTGCTGCAGTTGGTATTATTCGACGCAATTAGTCGTTGTGATCGTTATGGGCAAAGACCCTGCACTGAGCCGTTGTTACTTGTTACTAGAATAACTGCAAACCCTGCGCCCACGCTGCGCCATAACCATTAAAGCATTTAAGAAACAATAACTTAAAAACACACTCTGCATTTCTACTCCTCGCCAAAGGAATGCTCTTTGTCGAATAAGCGGTTGAAGAGAGTGCATTAACCGCCGCTTAAGCACCAAAGTGGGGCAAGCCTAGCTAACCATGAGCGGCCTGCCACCTCCTCAAAAACGCTTAATACCCTGATTAGGCTGAATTAAATCCACCGACGGCAAAAGCTGGCGGGCTTTTTGCTCACCATAAGACAAGACAGTTCGGCAGCCAACGGCGGTTGCTGCGCGTTATCAACGACGCCAACGGGCAACGACGCCCCTGATACCCCCTTCTTGAAAGGGCTGTGTCAGGGGCGTTTTTTATTTGCTGAGCATTATGTTTCAACCACATATGCTTCAACCACAGGAGCTACCTATGGAAACCGCTTCCCGGTGCTCACAGAACGAACACCTCGTCATTATCGGTAACGGCATGGCTTGCCACCGACTACTTGAAGCGCTGGTTAACCATCCGCAGCGCCCCCGCCGTATCACAGTGGTGGGTGAGGAGCCGGTACCTGCCTATAACCGCATTTTGCTCTCTCCTTTACTGGCGGGCGAGCTGGCGCCTGAGGCGCTCACTCTGCAAGACGCCTCCTGGTACGCCGATAACAACATCACACTGACGCTTGGCGACCGCGTGACCTCCATCGACCGCGAACGCCGCCTGCTCCTCACGCATCGCGGCGACATCTTAAGCTATGACCGATTAGTGATGGCCACTGGCTCGCGCCCCACGCTGCCAGCGGTGCCTGGCATCACGCTTGACGGTGTTCATACGTTTCGTGACCTACGCGATGCCGACGCCTTAGAAGCTATTGCTCAGCAAGGCGGCAACGCCGTGGTGATTGGCGGCGGCTTACTTGGATTGGAAGCTGCTGAAGGGCTGCGCAAACGGGGCGGTAGCGCGCTCACCGTCAGCGTTTTACAGCGCAGCGAGCGGTTGATGAACCGCCAGCTAGACACCACCGCCGCCCAATTGCTGGAAGCCACGCTGCGCGAGCGTGGCATCATCATTGAAACCGGCGCATCGCTTGCTGCCTTGGAGGGTAACGGCCACGGGCAGGTGCAGTCGGTCACACTGAGCGATGGCCGGAAGCTAGCTGCCGACAGCGTGATTGTCGCGGCGGGTATTACCCCCAATGCGGAGCTAGGCCAGCAAAGCGGGCTTATATTCGACCGCGCCATTGTGGTGGATGGGCACCTCACCACCTCAGACGACCACATTTATGCGCTGGGCGAATGCTGCCAGTTCGAGCAGCACACTTACGGGCTGGTGGAACCCATTTGGCGGCAGGTGGAGGTGCTTGCTGCCGTGCTGTGTGGTGAAACGCCAGCGGCGTATCAAGAAGCCCCCGTGGCCACCAAACTCAAGGTCAGCGGTGTCAGCCTGTTTGCCTTTGGCCCCACCGAGGCCGCCGCTAAGCACGAAGAGCTTCGTTACCAAGACCCGGAAACCGGCGACTACTGCCGCCTGCTGCTCCATCAAGGCCGCCTTATCGGCGCGGTGCTGTATGGCGATACCCGCCACGGCCCCTGGTATTTCGAGCAGGCGCTGGCCGCGACCGACCTAACCGCGTGCCGCCACCTGTTGCTGTTTGGCGCAACCGATGCCCAAACAGCGCTCGATAACCATTTCGATAACCCTCTCGACACCCTGTCATCCCCTTTATCTCTCACCCGTGAGGCGGCTTAGCTATGGTGAATCACACAATGTCTACTCCAACCACGTCTTCCAACAAGCAAAAGCTGATCATTGTAGGCAACGGCATGGTCGGCCACCATTTTGCCGAGCAGCTCGTGGAAAGCGGCGCGCTGGCGGGGTTTGAGGTGACGATATTTGGCGAAGAGCGCCACCGCGCCTACGACCGCGTGCACTTATCCGAGTACTTTAGCGGCCGCGATGCGGAGTCGCTTGCGCTGTGCGACGCCGATTACTACCACACCCACGGCATTCAATTACGCAGCGGCGAAGCGGTCACCGCGATTGACCGCGAACAGCAGCTGGTGGTGACCGAACAGGGCCACTACGCGTATGACCAGCTCGTGCTGGCCACCGGCTCCTTTCCCTTTGTGCCGCCCATTCCCGGCAACGACAGCGAAGGCTGCTTGGTTTACCGCACCCTGGATGACTTGGATGCCATTCAGGCAGCGGCCAAAAACGCCACCAACGGCGTGGTCGTGGGTGGCGGCTTGCTCGGTTTGGAAGCCGCCAACGCGCTGCGCGGGCTGAACCTGGACACCGCCGTGGTGGAGTTCGCCCCACGACTGATGCCCATGCAGGTGGATAGCGAAGGCGGCGAGCTGCTGAAAGAAAAAATCGAGGCCCTGGGGGTTCAGGTACTCACCGAGCGTGCGACTCAACGTATCGAACCCGGCGACACCAGCCGTCTGCGTATGGTCTTCCAAGACGACAAGGTGCTGGAAACCGACCTGATCGTCTTTTCCGCCGGTATTCGCCCCCAGGATACGCTCGCCCGAGAGTGCGGCTTGAGCATCGGCGAGCGCGGCGGCGTGGTGATCGACGACCAATGTCGCACCAGCGACCCGAACATCCTCGCCATCGGCGAGGTAGCGCTGTGGAATCAGAGTATCTTTGGCCTCGTGGCGCCTGGCTACCAAATGGCCAAAACGGCCGTCGCCACGCTGACGGGGGGCGATATTTGTTTTAGCGGCGCCGATATGAGCACCAAACTAAAACTGCTGGGTGTGGATGTCGGCTCCATTGGCGATGCCCACGGCAACCAAAATCCTGGCGCCCGCATGTTCCGATACCTTGACCCGCTCACTCAGGTCTACCGCAAACTGGTCGTCACCAGCGACGGTAAGAAGCTGCTGGGGGCCATGCTGGTGGGAGATAACAGCGCGTATGACACGCTGTTGCAGTACTACGCCAACGGCATCGAGCTGCCTAAGGAACCCGCATCGCTCATTCTGCCGCAACAAAGCGGTGCTGCCCCGGCGCTGGGGCCGGATGCCTTGCCGGAAACGGCGATGATCTGCTCCTGCCACAACGTGACCAAAGGTAGCATCTGCAGTGCCATCGACGCGGGCGCGGCTGACCTTGGCAGCGTTAAAGGTGCCACCAAAGCCAGCACCGGCTGCGGCGGCTGTGCGGCGCTGCTCAAAAGCGTGGTGGACCACGAACTGGTGGCCCGCGGCGTCGAGGTGGATACATCGATCTGCGAGCACTTCGCTCATACCCGCCAAGGGCTTTACGACATTGTAAGAGTCGAAGGCATCAAGACGTTTAGCGAGCTAATGGATAAGCACGGCAATGTCGAGACGCATCGCCTCGGCTGCGATATCTGCAAACCAGCGGTGGCCTCGATTCTCGCCTCCTGCTTCAACGAACCGATTACCGATGCCGCCCACGTGCCGCTGCAGGACACCAACGACACCTTCATGGCCAATATGCAGAAAAACGGCACCTACTCGGTGGTGCCACGCATTGCGGGCGGGGAAATCACGCCTGACAAGCTGGTGGTATTGGGTCAAGTGGCCCAGAAATATCAGCTCTACACCAAAATCACCGGCGGCCAGCGTATCGACCTGTTCGGCGCCCGGCTGGAGGACCTGCCCGCCATCTGGGGTGAACTGATCGAAGCAGGGTTCGAGACCGGCCACGCGTACGGCAAATCCCTGCGCACCGTGAAGTCTTGCGTGGGCAGCACCTGGTGCCGCTACGGCGTTCAGGACAGCGTCGGCATGGCGATTCAGCTGGAGAACCGCTACAAGGGCCTGCGCGCGCCGCACAAGATCAAGTTCGGCGTCTCCGGCTGCACCCGGGAGTGTGCGGAAGCCCAGAGCAAGGACATCGGTATCATCGCCACCGAGAACGGCTGGAACCTCTACGTGTGCGGAAATGGCGGCATGCGCCCACGCCACGCGGAACTCTTCGCCACCGACCTGGATGACGAACAGCTCTACCGCACCATCGACCGCTTGCTGATGTTCTACGTCCGCACGGCCGACCGCTTGCAGCGCACGTCGGTATGGCGTGAAAACCTGGAGGGCGGGCTGGACTACCTGAAAGACGTGATTCTGGAAGACAGCCTCGGCATCGGTGCTGAGCTGGAGCGCCAGATGCAGCACGTGGTGGACAGCTACCAGTGCGAGTGGGCCAACGCCATCAGCGACCCGGAAAAGCTCAAGCGCTTCCGCAGTTTCGTCAACGACCAGCGCCCCGACCCGTCGATCATCATGACTTCCGAGCGTGGCCAGCTGCGCCCCGTATAACTTCGCCCATCCGCCACGAGAATCGCCATGACCGCGACTGCACAGCACACAATGTCCAGTACAGACACCATGTCGAATACAGACACCAGCACTGATATAAGCACCACTGCCAGCGCGAATACCTGGCAGCCATTGTGCACCAGGGCCGACCTGGTCGCTTTTTCAGGCGTGGCCGCCTGGCTGGACACGCCGGAAGGCCCCGCCCAGGTGGCGCTTTTCTACGTACCCGGCCACGAGCACGAACTCTACGCCCTGGACCACCGCGACCCCTTCTCAGGCGCCTATGTCATCGCCCGAGGTATCGTCGGCGACCTGCAGGGCAAGCCCGTCGTGGCCTCCCCGCTGTATAAACAGCACTTCCGCCTGGAGGATGGCCTGTGCGTGGAAGATGACACCATCAGGCTGCGTACCTGGCAGGTACGCTTCCAGGGGGAGGAGGTGTGGATAAAGGGGTAAGGTGAGCCACACGCTTCACCAACGGCGGCAAAACACCTGGCAATCCCGAGGGCTGCCCAATACGGTCGAGTAAGCCGTCAAACGCTGTTCCGCACGGAAACCCGCCTTCTCCAGCACCCGCCTGGAGGCAGCGTTCTCCTCCGCCACGATGGCCTCCAGGCGGGTGATGCCATACAGGCAGCGGGCATCCTCGATCAGGCGGTGGAGCGCTTTATGGGCAAGCCCCTGACCGCAGGCCGCTTGCGCAATGCGATACCCGACGCGGGCTTGGCCGTTGTCGATATCACGCAGATTGGCCCGGCCTACGATCCTGCCGCGCCAACGGACGATCAAGGGGCTCATCCGCCGCTGAGCATGGAGCGCCAGACACTCGACGATGTGCTGAGCCACGCCTTGCGGCGTGTAAAAGCGCTCTG
Source organism: Vreelandella hamiltonii (assembly GCF_014651795.1). Taxonomy (NCBI): domain Bacteria; kingdom Pseudomonadati; phylum Pseudomonadota; class Gammaproteobacteria; order Oceanospirillales; family Halomonadaceae; genus Vreelandella; species Vreelandella hamiltonii. The sequence goes on from NZ_BMXO01000001.1 coordinate 429,080, forward strand.
GACGCGCTTCGATATGCTGCTCGAACCAGACGCGCTCGGCTAGCTCGAAATGCAGCAAGTCGATTGCATCTTCTGGGGTGAGCAGATCAAAGGCCACGTCATGGGCATGTTGCATGAGTATCACCTTCCCTGGGGGCGTACGGGCAATTCCGCAAGAAATCGCTGACATTGCCGGCCAACCTGTTGCTATGCTTGCCAGCCTCTTGATTAGGTAGGCATGGGAGCCATCAGTTCATGAAAACAGAAGCCTCGACCCTGGCTTTTTCCGCCTTCATGGCCCTCTTGATCGGCTGTGCAGGCATCATCGCCACGCTGGCCTCGAATTCTCAAGCCATTCTGTTGGACGGCCTGTTCAACCTTATCTACTTTAGCGTAGCGCTGGTGACCATCAAGGTCAGCAAGCTTGCCAGCCGCCCAGATAGCGAGTCGTACCCCTTTGGCTACAGCTACTTCGAGTCGTTGGTTAATTTATGCAAAGGTTTGCTGATTTTGGGGGTATCGATATTCGCACTGGTGGATGCCGTGGCCGCACTGCTTACCGGTGGGCGAGAAATTTCCGCAGGGCTTGCGGTGATTTATGCGCTGTTCGCGACCGCCGCTTGCTCGCTCACTGCCTGGGTCATGCAGCGTAGTCAACGTCATGTGAATAGCCCCTTGGTGGCCGCCGACAAACTCAACTGGCTGGTCAATAGCGTGATTTCAGGGGCCGTACTGGTGGCTTTTTGCCTAGTGATGCTATTTGATCGTCTCGGCTGGCGGGCTGTTCTTCCCTACATCGATTCGGTCTTGGTCATTGCGGTCGTCGTTCTCTGCCTGGGGGTCCCCGTGCGCATGGCATCGCAAGCGCTCAGAGAGCTGCTCAACAAAACTCCGGAAGAAGCCGTCGCCGAACCGGTGCGCCAAGCCGTAGCCCGTGGCCTTGCCGATATCGACACCCTGGAGGTGCGCGTGCGTATGGTGCGCCCCGGCCGCCTGCTTTACGTCATCGTCCACGTGGTACTCCCCAAAGACCTCCCAGAGGCGACACTGGCAAACCAAGACGCGCTGCGTCAGCGCATCGATGAAGAAGTACGCCGCTACTACTCGCCAGTGGTGTGCGACGTGGTGTTCACCGCTGACAACCGCTGGGCAGCGCCCTCTTGTGGGCTGTTAGTGAAAAAGTACTCTAACTAAAAATTCCATCGCCTATCACTCCCTGTAGTTGTATGAGCAACTGTTATCATCACAGGTAGGAGTGTAGCTAGGTTATAGAGCAGCGCGTCATTTCAGCCCTTATTCACCTACCGTGACCACCCAATCAGGTCGAAACAGCGGCGGCGAAAACTCCTCTGGATAACCGCCCGGGTTGGCGATAATGCGGGTGCCGCTGTGTCGTGTATCCACCGGTTCGTGAACGTGGCCGTGAATCCACAAGTCCATCTTGCCCATCAGTTGCGGTAGGTGGGAGGCAAAGGCGGGCGAGAGCGCGTCGCCTATATACTGTTCGGGAATGCAACCGTGCAGTGGGGCATGATGGCTCACCACGACGCGGGGGCCATCGAAAGGTTGTTGAAGCTCGCGACTCAACCACTCCAGCGCCTCACGGTGCATGTCTTGGCTGGCTTGGGGAGTGAACACTTGGCCGGGAGCCGTGGTAATGATGCGAAAATCGGGCATGTAGCGCAGTGCTTTCGCTTCGGTCTCTAATGGATTGCGGGTGGGGTCGTCGGCATAGAGCGCAAAATCTGTCCAGAGCGTCGTGCCGTAAAAGCGTACTTCGCCAATGGTCACGCTGCGATTATCTAGCAGCTCAATATCATACCGAGCAGCTTCTAGCGCTAGCTCTTGGCGCAGCAGCGGCATGCAGGTGCCGTAGAACTCATGGTTGCCCGGCACGTAGAGAATCGGCAGGTCGGGAAACTGCTTCCGTGCCCATGCCAACCCTTCTGCTCTGCGATGAATATCCCCTGCCAACACCACCACATCCGCCTCGGCAGGCGGCAGTTCACGGTGTCCGTCAAAATGCTCTAAATGAAGATCGGATAAAACTCTTAAACGCATAGAACGTCTCTCATGGTGCTTACTTGGACTTGGGCTTAAGCCGTTAATAGGCAAGGCGAGCGATAAATTGGCGGGCAAACTCGACCACCACAGCTTCGGCTTCCCGGTGAGGAATATGACCGATGCCGGGCAGCATTTCGCAGTGAGCGGGGCCTTGGGTATAGCGGGCAATACGCTCTGGCTGACGATGAGACCCGTACTCATCTTTTTCGCCATGCAGCACGAGTGTCGGGCACTGTACTTGTTCAAGCGCTGGGATGAGTGACCACTCTGCAAACGCGGGGCTTAGCCATGTGTCCACCCAGGCGTTGAGTACCCAGCGGGCTTTGTCGCCATGGTACCTGGCTAGCTTGGCAAACTGGTCGGGCTGTTGAAACGCTTCCTTGGCCGCTTCGATACCCTGACGAGTGCGCGGTTCGTTGAACGCCTGCGCGGCGATCGTGATCAAGCCTCGGCAACGCTCCGGCTGTTGGCCTGCACAGTGAACGGCCATGCAGCCTCCTACGCTGTGCCCCAGGGCGATGAAGTGGGTGATTGCCAACGCCTCCAGCAGTGCTGCAACCGCTTGACGGTATTCGTCCTCGATGAAGGTATGGGGCGGTTTCGCCAATCGAGCGTCAGAACGCCCGAAGCCCGCACGGTCGTAGGCAACGACTGGGTGCTGCGTGGCCTGGCAAAGGGCGGCGGGAAAGCTGCGCCATAGTTCCACACAGCCAAGCGAGTCGTGAAACAGCAGAATCGGCACCGCCGAGCGTGCATGGCGCGGCTGCCAGGTGCGGGTAAACAGACGACCGCTGGGGGTATCTACCCAGCGGTCATGAACGGTCACTGCATCCGAGTGTGAGGTCATGGCATGGCTCTTTGTGTTGTCAGTGTTGTGTGAGCTGCTGACAACATAGCATGCCACTGCCGTGCTAGCGCTTCAGGAAATTGCTTTTGACCAGATGCACCACATCATCCATCCGTCCGCTCAACACCGCCTTGGCCGAGTACAGCGCGGTCGAGGCGACCTGCCCTGCTTCTACCTTGGGCGGCATGACCAGCTCCATGGGGTTGACCACTACGTCCAGCAGCGCGGGGCCAGGTTGAGCCAGCCACTGGCTGATGGCCACGTCCAGCTCCGACTGCTGCTCTACCCGGCGCCCCCACAGCCCCATGGCCCTGGCTACTTCTCCAAAGTCGGGGTTCTGCAGCTCTGTGTAGCTATCCAACAGCCCCTCCACTTTCTGCTCCAGCTCCACGAAGCTCAGGGAGCTGTTGTTGTACACCACGATCTTGAGCGGGATTCGTTGCTGGACCAGGGTGAGTAAATCGCCCATGAGCATCGTCAGGCCACCATCGCCACACATGGCAATCACCTGGCGATGGGGGTAGGCCAACTGAATCCCCAAGGCCTGCGGGTAAGCGTTCGCCATGGTGCCATGCTGAAGGCTGGAGTGGGTGCGGCGGCCCTCCAGGGCACGGATATGGCGCAGCATCCACACGTTGACACTGCCGGTGTCTGCGGTCAGCACGGCGTTGTCGGCCGCGTGCCGGTCGATGGCCAGGGTCAGCTCTTGTGGGTGGATCGTATCGTTATCCCTGGTTTGATGAGCCGACTTTTCCAGCGACTTGGCATAACGCTTGCGGCATTTTTCCAGCCACCGGGTGTGCGTATTGGGTTGCACCACCTGGCACAGCGCTTCACAGGTGTCCCGAGTGCTGCCGACGATGCCCACATCCACCGGGTAACGTTTGCCTATCTGGGCGGGGTCCACATCTACCTGAAGAATACAGGCGCGCTCCGGGTAGAACTGGCTGAAGGCAAAATTGCATCCCAGCAGCAACAGCGTGTCGCACTCCGCGACGGCATGGTAGCCACCTTCCAGACCATATACGCCGGTCATGCCTACCTGATGAGGGTTATCGTACTCCATGAAGTCCTTGGCACGGGAGGTCCAAGCAATCGGCGCCTGGAGCTTTTCTGCCAGCGCCATGACCTGCTCGCGGGCGTCTTCACAGCCTGCGCCTGCAAAGATGGTGATATTGCCCCCCTTGTTGAGCTGCTCGACGGCGGGCACCAGCGCCTCGGCACTGGGGCGCACGGAGTAGCTGAAACGGTGGGTACGGTAGCCCAAGGTGCTGTCGGGCGTTTGCGTCATGATATCGCCGGGCACGATCAACACCGCCACCCCGCGCTTGGTAAGGGCGGCCTGGGCCGCCAAGGCAGCCATGCGGCGCGCCTGCTCCGGCGATACCACGGTTTCACAAAACACGCTGTACTGCTGAAAAATGGCGCTCTGATCGACTTCCTGAGGAAACTGGCTGCCGGTTTCACCCAGTGATATCTGCGAGGCAATCAATACCACGGGGGAGCCATTACGGTGGGCATCGAACAGGCCATTGACAAAGTGCAGGCTGCCAGGCCCACAGGAACCGGCACATAGCGCCAGCTCCTGAGTAATATAAGCCTCTCCTCCTGCTGCAAAGCCGCCCGTTTCCTCATGGCGAACGCCTATCCATTCGATATCGCTCTGCCGGAGGGCATCGGTAAAGTGATTCAGCGTATCCCCTACCACGCCATAACAACGTTTGGCACCGGCGTCTTGCAGTGTTTCGACAATGATTTCAGCTACATTTGCGCTCATTTGCGACTCCTTTCGCGACGATGACATTTAGGCACTCCTTTCAGCCTAGCTGCTGTGACGCGGCTTTGCCGAATGGATGAACGCAAAGCAAATGCTGCATTGCAGCAAAAGACGTCTATAATGAATAGGCGGTATCCCAAGAGGAGTACGCAATGACACTATCAACGGATCTAACGAACGAGGATACGGAAGTAGTCAACTTCTGGTGCCAATACGCACAGTGGCAGCAGGCCGCCAACGAAGCCGTCAGTGCTTATGTCGATCAGCGTCAGTCCGATCAGTAGCACGCGGCCGCCCGACTTTTCTGTATTTCTCTCCCTCCCTTAGACGAAAAGATAACACCCCAAGCCGACATGACCTGTCGGCTTCTTTTTCTATGAAAACCTTTTCCATTCAGTCAAATAGGAGAATTTTAGACTGGCCTGTAAGCAATCGCTTACAGGCTATGGCAAAACACCTACACCCTTTGGACTAGCCAGCTCGTTCAAAAGCGAATAATATTCATATCACAGCTAACTTGCTGCAACGCACAACGCAGGCTGTGTATAACAAAAACGACTCATTAACCTCTGCTCCAGGAGTAAGTGCCATGCCGACTACCCGTAGCCAAGCCAACCCCGATGTCATGGAAGTATGGGCAACCCGCGCACTGCAACAGCGTGCCGCCTTCGATGCCCTGGCCGACTATATGCGCCAGCAATAACCCTTGCCATACGGCTCCCCAAAACGCTCCGCCAGTGCGTATATATAGATACGTCACGCAGGAGCGTTTTCTTTTACCGCACTTCCCTTTTTCTCATTACCAGCACGTTGCCCGTGACGCCTCTTTATTCATTTTGAACCTCCGATCATCAGGTTCATTGACCTGTCATGAATTCGCACAGAGCACAATAAAGATGGCTATGGGTAGAGACGCGTCAAAAATTCATTTAACATTGCCTCGCTTTAAAAAAACAGTCAGTATGCTCTAATGCCAGTCAGTTAAGTCTGACTGGCATTTTTCTAACCGCATATTTTTGTGGTCGTGTCCGAACAGCACGCGGGTATGACCGTTCTCGTCTATCGGGTAACAAGAAGGAAGGCGCCATCTCTAGCATCGACCTCATGACCTCGGTAACGATCATGGAGGCCGAGTTCTGGCTCAATCCTTCGGTTGTTGCGCTTCGAGTTCGGCCAGATAGCGCTCTTGCAAGATGTACATACGCTTTACATCACGATATTTACCATTGATGAAAAACTCCTGCACCAAATGTCCCTCTTCTATAAAACCGCTTTCCTCGTATAAGTGAATGGCCTTGACGTTCTCTACCGCGACGATCAGATAGACCTTGTGCAAATTCAATATGGTGAAAGAGTAGTGTAGCGCTTGCCGTATCAGCGAACGTGCGAATCCTTTGCCCTGATGCTCTGGCGTAATGATGATCTGAAACTCGGCGCTACGGTGGATGTAATCGATTTCGATCAACTCCACCAGGCCAATCGCACTACCACTACTGTCTTCGGCAACAAAGCGGCGCTCTGCGTTATCATGAATATGCTTGTTATAGAGCTCTTCCAGCTCATCGAAGGACTCGTAGGGCTCTTCGAACCAGTACGACATGATGCTCTGGTTATTGTTCAACTCATGCACGAAGCGCAGGTCGTTGCGCTCCAGCGCCCTTAGATACAGTACTGGGCTCATGATAGGTGTCTCATTCAATCGCGTTGACTCAGTGGGTTACCGGGCTTTGTCTGGTGGATGAGCGATAAGTTCAGCGTGCCCGCTGGCCCCGTTCGAAAGAAAACAGGTCGCTCAGCGGATGCCGCCTGCCTTCGAGATGGGCTCTCAAGAGATGTGCACCTATCATGCTGTACGTAATACCATTTCCGCCATAGGCCATGGCAAAGTGCACGTTCGGCCCCAGCGCCTCATGGGTCCCGAAATAAGGCAGCCCGTCCTCGGTTTCAGCAAAGGTACCTCCCCAACTGAAGGCAGGCGTCATACGCAGAGAAGGCCATAACGAGAAGACCCTTTCGGCCAGCGATGCCGCTTTTTCAAGCACTCGGGCGTCCCTGCGTTCAGGAAGATCCTCCTCGTCATCCTCACCACCCACCAGCAAACGCCCATCATGGGTGGAGCGTAAATAGAGGTAGGGGCGCGCCGATTCCCAGACCATGGTATCGCGAAGCTTGCCGAGCATGCCGCATGGCAAAGGGTCGGTGACGAACGCGTAACTGCTGCGGTTGCTGGCGACCGGCTCTGGCAGCCATGTCTGGCTTTCATAACCGGCCGCAATGATCACCTGCTGACAGCGTACCAGGGCGCCGTTGCGCAAACGAACCCCCATGGTCGCTCCGTCTGCCTCCAACGACTCCACCGCCGTTCGATCGTATACGTGCCCACCTCTGGCAACGACCTCATCGAGCAGTTGGTAAGCCATGCGGTAAGGGTCCACGGTAGCCGCCAGATGCGAGAGGATACCGCCGGGTGCGTTAAAGCCATACGCCTCCTGCAACTGCTCGGGCGAACACCACTGCACATCGAACCCCCACCGCTTGCGAATGGCAAACTCGTCCCGAAGAGAAGAGAGATGGTCCGCTTCACTGGCAAAATAAAGGCTCTGTTGACGACGAAAGGCGATATCGCCCAGCTCTGCCGCACGGGCGGCCAATGCATGAACCGCCTCGGCACACCCCTGATAGGCCATGACGGCACTCGCTTCACCGTATTGCTGTGCCAGGTGGTACAAGTGTGTATCGATTTCGTACTGCAACAGCGCCGTACTGGCCGCCGTGCTGCCCCACCCCACGTCACGACGCTCGAGGACGGCCACGTCATGCCCATGACGTGTCAGCTCGTCGGCGATCAACGCCCCGGTGATACCGCCGCCGATGATGGCTATGTTTACCTGAAGATCATGGGTAAGCTGAGGATAACGGGTCAACAAGCCATTGCTGACCGTCCAGAAGGGGTAGCCACTTTTAAGATCCATTTTTTCGCCTATGCTGGGTGATCCTGTCACCCATTAACCATAGTGGTTTATCGGTGATCTGCCCGACGGCCACGCTGTGAACAAGGAGTCACGATGATCGATTTACGTAGCGATACGGTCACTCGCCCCACCTCCGCGATGCGGGCAGCGATGCTGGAAGCGCCTCTGGGCGACGATGTCTGGGGCGACGACCCGACGGTCAACGCCTTTCAAGCGACCCTTGCCGAGCGCACGAGCAAGGAGGCTGCCCTGCTGTTCCCCAGTGGCACCCAAAGCAACCTGGTGGCGCTCATGGCGCACTGCGAACGCGGCGATGAGTACATCGTGGGCCAGAATGCTCATACTTACCGCTACGAAGGCGGCGGCGCCGCCGTGTTGGGCAGCATCCAGCCACAGCCGATAGAAAACGCCGCAGACGGCAGCCTGCCACTCGACAAAATCGCTGCCGCCGTCAAAGCCGACGACGTTCACTTTGCCCGTACGCGGCTCCTGGCGCTGGAAAACACCATCGGTGGAAAAGTGCTGCCCGCCGAGTACGTTCAGCAGGCCACCGAGCTGGCGCGCGCTCACGGGCTGGCAACACACCTGGACGGCGCTCGGCTCTTCAATGCCGCCGTCGCCACGGATACCTCGCTGAAGCAGCTGTGCCAACCGTTCGACAGCGTGTCACTCTGCTTTTCGAAAGGGCTGGGCACGCCCATGGGCTCAGCGCTGGTAGGGTCACACGCGTTAATTGAGCGCGCACGGCGCTGGCGCAAGATGGTAGGCGGCGGCATGCGCCAGGCGGGCATCATCGCTGCGGCCTGCCAGCATGCCCTCGACCATCACGTGGCCGACCTGGCCCATGATCATCGCCGCGCGGCGCGTTTGGCAGAAGGGTTGGCAGCGCTGTCCGGGCTCGAGGTCACCTCTCACGCCACCAACATGGTGTTCTTGCGCGTCGATCAGGCCCACGTGGCCCCGCTGGCTGCCTGGCTGAAAGAGCACGACATTCTGATCCAGCTGCTTTACGCCACGCGACTGGTGATCCATCGCGATATCGATGACGCCGCTGTCGAGCGTGTGCTGGAGGTCATGGGGCGCTACTTCGACGCGGCGGCATCACGATAGCAGTGTCGACCCCAAGGCCAGGTGCACGGCAATCACCAGCATCATCACGCCAATGGCGCCATCGATGACGCGCCAGGCGCCGGGGCGAGAGAGCCAGGGGGAAAGCGCCGAGCCACCCCAGGCCAGCAAGCTGAACCAGAGAACCGAGGCCGTCGCGGCGCCCGCCACGAACACGCCGGCGCTCTCCTGCTGGGCCCCGACGGCAGGAATCAACAGCAGCGTATCCAGATACACTTGTGGATTGAGCACCGTGACAGCCAGGGTCGCCAACAGCACGCCGCGTAAACTGCGTGTGCGTGCGTGGTTGGCGGTCAGCCCCTCTCGGCCACTACCTGCACGCCACAAAGCCTGGGCGGCCAGCCAGCCCAGAAACAGCACCCCTACCCAGCGCAGGACTTCCATGGCATTGGGCATGGTCAGCAGAAACGCACTGACGCCAAACATGCCCGCGGTCAACAGCACTATGTCCGCACTCATGCACACGCCCGCCGACCACCAGTGGTACTCACGACGAATGGCCAACCCCAGCACATAGGCATTTTGTGCCCCAATGGCCATGATGATCCCGCCGCATACCACGAGCCCCGTTATATAGCTCTGCCACATGACCTATCCCTATCGCCGCTGCAAGAAGTGAAGCGCTACGATAGGCGGCAACGTCAATAAATAAAAATCATACTGCGAATAGGCCATTAGCTTTTCTTATAGGCGTGACGTCTCGCTTGCCACGCAGGAGCAACACCACCCTGCTGCTCAAGGCACCTCATGCGTGCCGGGATCTCAAGAAAAGCGACACCAAACCGAGTGCGCGGCAGCGGGTGGGATCGTCATGGTGCTTTCATCCGCTCACTCGGGCCACCGCGTCGCGGCTGGCCGCTGCGCGCTGCTCACCGGTGAGTTCGACGAGCTGCCCGCCGCGCATTTCCAGCAGTCGGTCGGCCTGGTCGAAATAGTGGTCATCGTGGCTGATCACGACCAGCGTTTTGCCCAGTGCCCTGAGCTGCGGCAGTAGCTCGCGGTAGAAGACGCGCCGAAACTGAGGGTCCTGGTCGGCAGCCCACTCGTCCAGCAGCAATACATCGCGCTGTTCGGCTACCGCCAGCAGCATGGCGAGGCGCTTGCGCTGGCCCTGGGAGAGGTTGGCATTAGTGACGCGGTCGCCGTCGAAATCGAGCTTGTTCTGCATGGCCAAGGCGGCCAGCCACTGTTCCACCAGGGCCGGGTCGGGTGCATCGCCCCCTGGCCCCATCAACCGGTCAAACAAGTGCAAGTCTGTGTAAATGGCCGAAAAGTGCTGTCGATAGCGTGTCCAGTCTTGGTCGCGCAGCGGCTTGCCATCGACGCGGACACAGCCACGCTGCGGGTGGTAAAGCCCGGTCAGTAGCCTCGCCAGGGTCGATTTTCCGCTGCCGTTTCCGCCAATCAGAAAGACCACTTCGCCACGCTTCAAGGTCAGATCGATAGGACCAATGGCAAAGCCCGAGCGCGACTCCTCATCCGGATAGCGATAGCAGACCTGCTCCAGGGTCAGTTCCTGCCAATCGTGGCGCAGGGCCGCGTGGCCGAAGGTCTCACTGTGCTCGGCCAGCTCCAGACTACGAATCTTTTCAAACGCGACTCGGGCGTTGATCAGCGTCGGGAAAGCGCCTATCGCCTGTATCAGCGGCGCGCGCAGAAACAGCAGAGTCAGCGAAAAGGTGGTGGCCACCTGCACCGATGCCCAGCCAAGGCCATTGGCCAAAAAGAAGGTGATGCCAATCGCCCCTAGCATCATGATGTTGAACCAGTTCACGGCGCTGAGATGATAGGTATCGCCCAGAATGTAATGACGGCGACAATCCTTGGCGTTGGGCGTATAGACATCGCGGTACAGCCATTCGGCGCGGTCGCGGTTGAGCGCCAGCTCTTTGCGCCCCTCGATAACGGACTGGTAATCCGCATAGAGACGGTCCTGTATCTCGCGCAGTTTGGCCATGTGCCCATACACCCTCGCCACCAGACGCATACCGATGACCACCGTCACGATCACCCACAATGCGGAGATCCCCAGCATGGCAGGCGAAAGCCACCACAGGTAAAGCGTGGCACCCACCGTCAGCACCCCGCCTTGCACCAGCTCCGGCAAACGTATGAAGGCAACGGTGACCGAGTTCACATCGGTGGAGAGGCTCGCCAACAGGCGCGCACTGCCGATTTGCTCGGCACGCTCGAGATGGGTATCCAGAATGCGCTTGATCAACTGCCCCCGCAGCCGATAAACGAACTGGTGGCCCAGCGTGGTCAGCGCCAATTGCGATGCCAGGGTAATCACCAGCAGCAGCGCGATAAGCCCCAGAAACTCGGGCAGAATACGCCAGGGATCAACGAAGGAACCCAGCAGGCGCTGATTGATAAACGCGATGACGCCAATGCCCAGGCCTGCACTGGCCAGACTCAGTAGCAACACGGCGACGAAGGGCCAGCGGTAATCACGCCATACGATCTTCAACAGCTCCATCACCACGACTCCTGGGCTTTTTTCTTATCACCACCAATAGAGAGGGCAATCACAACCGCCGCAGCCCCCACATGAAATAGGCGCCGCCGATCAAGGACGCCACCAGGCCCGCCGGTATCTCATAGGGAAAAATAATCTGGCGCCCTACCCAGTCCGCCAGCACCATCAGCAGCATGCCGATCAACGCCGCGCCCAACAGATGCTGCCCTGCCCGAGAGAAGCCGACCAGGCGCGCCATGTGCGGTGCCAACAGGCCAATGAACGACAGTGGCCCAACCACCAGGGTGGCGCAGGCAGTGAGTAGCGCCACCAGCAACAGCAGCGCCAGGCGGGCGCGGTTAAGCGTTACCCCCAGCGCTCTGGCCGTCGCTGGGCCTAATGGCAAGATATCCAGCCAGCGGGTAAAGGGCAGCGTAATCAGTGCCAATACCGCGGCAATCCCCCCTACCACCACCGCATGGGTGATATCCACGTAATAGGTAGACCCCGCCAGCCAGGCGATCACCTGCTGACCACGCGGGTCGCCGCCCGCCAGCATCACGCTGCGTACGGCGTCAAACAGCGCACTCACCGCCACCCCGGTGAGCAGCAAACGTTCAGGGAGATAGCCGCTATTGCGGTTGATGCCCACCAACACCACCAGCGTTGCGAAAGCGCCCAGGGTACCCACGCCAATCAGCATCATATTGGTGGGTGCGGGCAGCAGGAAAATCCCCAGAATCAGCGCGATGGCACAGCCACCGCTGATACCCAGCACTTCCGGGCTGGCCATGGGGTTGGCGGAAAGGCGCTGGAGTATCGTCCCGGCAATGGCCAGCATCAACCCGCTGGCAGCGGCCGCCATCACCCGCGGCAAGCGCCACTGCATCACATTCCAGCTCTCTGGCGAGAGCAGGTACCAGCCATCGACCCCCTGGCCTACGAGCAGCCCCAGCAACGTGGCAGCCAAGAGTGCGAGGATCAATCCGGTGACCAAGCGTGACGGCGCAGCATGGCGGCGGGCAACGACACTCGCTCCTCTGGGCGGCTGATCGCCCTGCAGTTTCAGGCGCGGAATCAGCCACATCAGTAGCGGTGCCCCCAGGGCACCGGTAACCGCCCCGGTGGGAATGAAGGCTGCCCCCATACCACCGAACTGCTGCAGCAGCAGGTCCGTGGTCGCCAGCAGCACCGCGCCCAGTAGCGTGGACCATATTAGTCGTGGACCTAACCGACGTGCCCCGGCCATGCGCACGATATTGGGTGCCGCCAGGCCGATAAAGCCAATGATGCCCACCACGCTGACGATACTGCCGGTAATGAATACCGCCAATCCCATCCCCGCAAAGCGTAGATAGGCAAGCGACACCCCTAGGCTTTTGGCGCTGGCATCGTCCAGTTCCAGCACTGCTAGCGGGCGCAGCAAGAACCAGGCAGCAACGCAGCTAATCGCCAACCGAGGCCAGAGCACGGCCACGCCGTCCCAGCCATTTTGCGCCAGCGACCCCGCCCCCCAGATCAGCAGCCCCGACAGCGCCTCATGGTTGAACAGCAGTAGCGCTGTCGAGAGCGCGCCCAGGTACAAATTGACGACCAGGCCCGCCAACACCACCACGATAGGCGCCAGCCCCCGACGCCAGGAAAGCAGAAAAACCAGCCCCACGGCCAGCGCGCCGCCCAGCAGAGCCACCCATTCACGCCCCACCACTAATAAGCCAGGAGGCATTAACGTGGCGGTCATCAACGCCAAATTAGCACCCGACGCCACGCCCAACGTTGTCGGCGACGCCAGAGGGTTGCGCAGCACCTGCTGCATGAGCACGCCTGCCAACCCCAAACCGGCCCCGGCAAGCAGCGCAATCGATAAACGCGGCCACCAGGCGTAGTGCAGCAGCAGCTCATCGACGGTGTCGAAAGAGGGGGCTACCAACGCTTTCCAGCCCAGCGCAATTCCCCCCTGACTCTCCAGGCCTACCCAAAACAGCACCATCATGGGCAGGCTAAGCAATAGGCAGGCCTTGGCAGGTGACACTCCGCCCAGGCGCCCCGCGGTACTTAACATAGCGAGGCCTCTTTGGCGGGACTCATGCCGCTCGCAACACTGGACGTGATAGCCAACACCCTCATGGTCTTACCCTTACCTGCATGAAAACGCGTGAACGGAAATTGCTGCATAGATCATTAACAGCGATTCTAAATGATAATAATTAGCACTACAATTGACCTTTCATACACAGGAGACCTTCCGATGGCGGCTAAACCAAATTACCGGCTTTTCGATATCACCCTCGCCCGGCGCACCCATGTCAGTGCCTCGTTAGTCCGATTCACTTTTACCGGCCCAGAGGTTGGCCACATGGCAACCTACGCTCCTGACCAACGCGTCAAACTGTTCTTCCCCAAGGGGGGCGGCAGTCTCGACCCACTGTTCGAGATCGCCAAGCTGGAAGAGCACGACTGGTACGGCGCTTATCGCGCGCTGCCAGACGCCCAACGGCCCGCTGCACGCACCCACACCATCCGTGCCCTGCGCCCAGAACAAGCTGAAGTGGATGTAGAGTTCGTGCTGCATGGCGACAACGGCCCTGCCTCACGCTGGGCCATGCATGCCCAGCCAGGCGACCGGCTTGCCATGACCGCCCCCGACGCCAATGCAGAAGGCCCAAAGCAGGGCTACGAGTGGAAGCCGCCTCAAGGCGTACGCCGTATTTTGATCATTGCCGACGAAACCGCTCTCCCCGCTGCCGCCGGTATTCTGGAAACCCTCGATGGCCTGCCGCTCAAACCCAGGGTCGAAGCGCTGCTCGAAGTGCCCCGCAGTGACGACGTTCAGCCGCTGCCTCAGGCCGCCAAACTGCACTGGCTGCCCCGCGATGCCGAACCCGACTACCAACACGGTGAACTACTGATGAGAGCGCTGCGCGATATCGATTTGCATAAGGAAATTCAAGCGCTGGGCGGCACTGGCATGCCCGGCGTTACCAACGACGAATACGACGATGAGGACGGTCCTCTCTGGGAACCCGCCACACTGGACGATAGCGCGCCCTTCTACGCCTGGATCGCTGCTGAAACCAAAGTCGCCATGAGGCTACGCCGCTATCTGGTCAACGAACGCGGGCTACCCAAACAGTACGTCACCAGCATGGGTTACTGGCGTCAGGACAAAGCCAATGGTTAAAGGAATGGCTCACAACGAAGCACTGAATAACGGCGGCACGAGCGCGCCGGATCGAACACCCATTGGCTGGATGATCTCCCCTGCCGACCTACTGCATGGTCCGCTTTCATGGCTATTATGCGGGCTCGTCGTCGGCCATATCGCGATGGCACTGATCCACCGCTACTGGCTGAAAGACAACGTATTGGCGCGAATGGTGGAGGCAAGAGACCGGTAGCAGCTGTGTCCACGCGTTCCATGTTGGCAACCATGTACAGATCATGTGTACGAAGTGCATGGGCGTGATCGTAAAATCTTTTCACCCTCCCTATTAAAATGAGAACCATTAGCACTAGAATGGCACCTTCCGGTCTATTCATCGTCAGGAGTCATTCATGTTCGAGGTCAAAGGCGCCACCTTTGAAATCAATGGTAAGCGCATTCTTGCTCCCATTGAGCACACCTTTCATGAGGGCAAGGTATACGGTCTGATAGGCCACAACGGTTCGGGCAAGTCGACACTGATCAAACTGATGGCGCAGCAGCAGCCCATCACCGAAGGCGATATTTACTTCGACCAGCACCCCTTGAGCGCCTGGGGTAGCCGCGAATTTGCACGCCAGGTGGCCTACCTGCCGCAGCATTTGCCCAGCGCTGAAAACCTCACAGGCCGTGAGCTGGTGGCCTTTGGCCGCTACCCGTGGCACGGGCTGCTGGGGCGTCACAACCAGCAGGACAAGGAAGCCATCGAGCGTGCCATTGCCCTGACGCATACGGAAGCCTTTGCCGACCGCCTGGTAGACACGCTCTCCGGCGGCGAACGCCAGCGCGTATGGCTCGCCATGCTGATTGCCCAAGGCAGCCGCTTTTTATTACTGGACGAGCCACTGGCCGCCCTGGACATTGCCCACCAGGTGGAAGTGCTGGCACTGGTGCGCCAGCTGTGCGACGAACTGAACCTGGGCGTTATCATCGTGCTCCATGATATCAACATGGCCTCGCGTTACTGCGATGACCTCATGGCGCTGCACAGCGGGCGCCTGCTGGCCCATGGCGCCCCCGAAGCACTGATGCAAAATGCCACTCTGGAAGCTATTTACGGGCTCCCCATGCAGGTGATGCCCCACCCCAATGGGGAGCACCGGATTGCCGTCGCCCAGTAGGGGCGGCCAGGCCAGTCAGCCACATTGAGTGCTGGCAAGTCCGCCGTACATTGGGGGAAGATAGGCTGGTTACCTTACCCCCAATAGAGCGGCCATGGTGGACTACAAATCTCTTCAAGCACTGGCAGCGGTCATGGAAGGCGGCGGGTTCGAGCGCGCAGGCGATCTTCTCGGCCTGTCCCAATCTGCCGTGTCACAACGCATAAAATCGTTGGAAACCCGCCTGGGTCAACCGGTACTGATACGCCACCCTGAGCTGGCCCCTACCCCCGCAGGGCAGCGCCTGCTGACCCACTATCAGCAGGTACGGCTGCTCGAACGCGACCTCCGACAAACCCTCCCGACACTGGATCAACAAGCCTCCCGATTGAGAATCGCCGTCAATGCCGATAGCGTCGGTACCTGGTGGGCCGATGCCGTCGCCCCCATCTGCCTTGCCGAAGGTATACTGCTGGATCTGGTGATCGAAGATCAGGAAATCGGCTTGAAACGCCTGAAGGATGGCGATGTGGCGGCCTGCCTGTGTTCAACGCCTACGCCCATGGCAGGTGCGCGCTGCATCAAAGTGGGCGAGATGGTGTACCTACCGCTGGCCTCCCCGGGCTATGTGGCACGTTTCTTCCCGGATGGCCCAACGGCCACGGCCTTTCAACACGCACCGGCCATCGTGTTTGGCCCGCACGACCAGCTGCAGCATCGCTTTCTGGCGCAGTGTGGCTACCATGGGCATTTTCCCTATCACTTGTGCCCTTCTTCCGAAGGTTTCGTGCAGCTGGCCACGGCAGGCATGGGGTATGGCATGGTGCCCCAATTACAGGCCGCTGCTCAGCTGACCAGTGGGCAACTGGTGAGTATTGCACCAGACAGTTCGCTCTCGGTACCGCTTTACTGGCACTTCTGGCGGCACAGTGGCGACCTGCTGCATCGACTAACCGAAAGACTGAACCATTTCACGCTTTAGCACCAATCTGGCTTTACCTTCATGCCTGCATCTTCAAAGCTGGCTACACTCACGTGTGTATCGTTGGATGATCAAACGTAGCCAACGGGGCAAAGCACTGGTCGCGACGTGATTAATTTGCTACTACTGTCATCGACACACCCAGTGACAACGTATAGCGCTCGCCCGGGCCAAGGGAACCCTACAGAGGCCTGTCGAGAAAAGAAGAAAAATCAAAAAAGCGATGCTTATGGGTCCTCTCTGTTGGGTAAAGCGCCTGCTGGCCGTCCTGCTGCTGTGCCTCCTGAGCACAAGCTCGTGGGCGGTCGCGGCACCGGCACTGTCTGTTTCACCGGACCAGCCGTTTTACTCGCTCAATAGCAACACTCGCTACTGGCACACACCGGAGTCGTTGACGCTGCGCGAGCTGCTGGCACTTGACCCGGCCTTCACGCCGGTATCGCAAACGTCTGACCTGCATTTTGGCTATACCGCCGAAGAGTCCTGGCTAACCACTCGCCTACATAACGCCTCACCGCATCCGGTCCAATGGCTACTCAAATTCGAGTATCCGTTCATCGACAGGATTGCGCTCTATACGCTGCGCGACCAGTTCAGCGAAGTACAGCTCGGGGGCAGCACTCTGCCCGTGGATGAGCGTGCCCTGGCCCATCGCCAGATCGTCTTTCCCATTCATCTGGAAGGAGGAGAAAGCGTCACGCTGTACCTGCAAGCCAATACCTCCGGCAGCAAGTTCTTGAGCTACAGCCTAATGACCCCTGATGCGTTCCATGCGCAGAACGATCGTTACAACTTCTGGCTGGCCACCTACTTTGGCATGCTGCTCGCCTTGGGGCTTTACAACTTTTTGCTGTTCTTTGGCCTGAAAGAACGGGTCTTTTTGCACTACGCCCTGTTTGCTTTCGGCTTCACCCTGGCCATTCTGACCTTCAACGGCCTTGGGACACTGATGTTCTGGAGCTTTCTGGCCGAGCAGACCCCGCGACTGGTGGCCATTGGTTTTACCTTCGCGTCCGCCATGGCGACCCTGTTCGCCCAGAGCTTCTTGAACACGGCGCACTATACCCCTCGATGGCATCGCGTCATTTCACTGTTTCGGGTCTACTGCTGGTTGGCCTTGGCAGCGTCACTGGTGTTACCCATCCCACTGGCTTTGGTATTGACTGATGTCACGGGCCTGAGCGCCTCGCTGTTGCTATTGATATGCGGCATCTACGGCAGTTGGCGGCGTGTGCCCAGTGCCCGTCTCTTCGTGTTGGCGTGGAGCATTTTTCTGCTGGGTGCGGCGGTGTTTGCACTACGCAACATGGGCGTTCTGCCCGCCAACTTCATTACTTTGCACGGCATTCAAATCGGCTCGGCACTGGAAATGCTGCTGCTATCGTTTGCCCTGGCCGCCCGCTTCAACAAGCTCAAACGCCAGAAGGAGCAGGCACAGGCCGATACGGTAGCCATGCTCAAAAAGCAGGAGGCCATCCTGGAAGCCAAAGTAGCCTTACGCACTCAGGCGCTGGAACAGCTTGCCAACCATGACATGCTGACGGGCCTATTGAACCGCAACGGACTGACACGCTGCGCAGCGGCTGCCTTTAATCAGAGCTATCGCACCCACGAGCCAGTGGCACTGATCATGTGCGATCTCGACCGGTTCAAGCCCATCAATGACCAGTACGGCCACGATGCCGGGGATTTCGTGCTGCAACAGGTGGCCAAGCGGCTCGCCCATGCAGCGCGACTGGGCGACCACTGCGCTCGGTTCGGGGGCGATGAGTTCATCGTCCTGCTGAAAAGTGTCCAGCAACCGGACATCCTGGACAGCGTATGCCAACGCATCGAGCACTCCATCCGCTCCCCCATCAAACTGCCTTGTGGGGTCAGCGTCTGCGTCGGCATCAGCCTTGGCGTTAGCGGGCTGCATTGCTATCAGCGCAGCGACGAACAGGGCCACGACGCGCTGCTGGAGCGCATGATTCACGAGGCCGACCAGCATATGTACGCTGCCAAGGCACGCACTGACGCTGCCGCTTATCGCTACTCTGCCAGAGGTTAGCCACGCTCAGGCAAACATCAATAACCCCGCGCATACCGCCGCCCCACCGGCGAAGGGTAAAAAACGGCTGTGACGATCTTCCGGCAGCTCCTCTTTCAGCACATTTAACACCAGCCCCCCCGCCACGAAGGCGTACAGCAGGCTGATCAAGGCATCCGTGAG
This sequence comes from Vreelandella hamiltonii, assembly GCF_014651795.1. Taxonomy (NCBI): domain Bacteria; kingdom Pseudomonadati; phylum Pseudomonadota; class Gammaproteobacteria; order Oceanospirillales; family Halomonadaceae; genus Vreelandella; species Vreelandella hamiltonii. The sequence continues at coordinate 447,801 of NZ_BMXO01000001.1, forward strand.
CTGAATGGCGTGGCCAATCAGCCAACCCGCGAACACCGCCGCCGCCAATACCCACCGGCCCTTCATCAGATAGCGCTGACGATGGTGCTGAACCAGCCCGTGGTCGTTGACCAGAAAGTGAAACCCCATGGCCAGGAAGAAGAACAGGGCTTCCGGCAGCTGGTTGTCGCGGTACACCAGCAGATAACCGATCAACAGGTTATAGAGCGCAAAGGAGCCAATATGGATCCAGAACACGCCCCGCAGCTTGCCCAGCGATACCCGTTTCTGAGGCATGTCTCGATGGGAGTAGACCTTGGCCAACTGTTCCAGCCCATAGAACACGCCAAGCCCCACCAGGGCCGTCAGGTAGGCATTGTGCTCGAGAATGAACAGCGGCCCATGCTCGGTGATGGTGTCGTGAGCGTCACTCAAGGCGGGAAAGATATGGATAAAGACATAGCCTACCGACACACCGCCCGCAAACGAGAGCCAGGCGCTGCGCGGCAGGGCATTGAGCCGCTGCAGCTTGCCAGCGTATAGATGGATGGCCGCCAATCCCAGGGCGAAAGCAAGCTGCTGGGCCATGGTGATCACACTCCTTGTGACGCGGTGAGAACTCGTTTAGTCGAATAGACTCATGCGCTTCATCACGTTGTCGCGCTTGATGCGCCAGTGGAACAGCGCTCCAGCCACGTGCAGCGTAATCAACACTACCAGCGCCCAGCCCACCCGCTCGTGCCACATGAACAGCGTTTGCGAAAGCGCTTCGTGGCGCCCCAGAAGGCCCGGCAAGTGCCAGTGGAAAAACTCCACAGGAAAGCCGCCCGTGGCCGTGGCGGCCCAGCCCAGCAGCGGCATGACGACCAGCGCCGCATACAGCAGATGATGCACGCTGGTACTTACCAGACGCTCGAAGGTCGACAGCGGCGGGTCATGGTCGGGCACGACGAATGCCAGTCGCGTTACGATACGCAGTGTCATCAGCAGCAGAACGGCCACGCCTAGCGTCTTGTGGCTGGTATACAGCAGGTTGGTCAGCGTATTGCCCAGCAGGCCCAGCGTCCGCTCGTAGCCCAGAAAGCCCAGCGTCAGCCCGGTGGCCAGTCCCAGCAGAACGGCCCCCGCCACCAGCCAATGCAGCACACGGTGGGGGTAGATATAGTGATCAAGCTCGTGCATTCATGACTCCCTGCCCCGTCTCATCGTTATCATCAGCCTGCCACCTTCGCGGCACGACGTTAAATTACTATAGTCATGGAATAGCGTACTGCATGAAATAGCCTACCGCCTGTTTCTCACGTCAAATCAACCCTCACTGGGCACGGCCAGCTGTTCTCGAATCAGCTCTGCCAACCGCCGGGCAGGCTCGGTGGGCCGGTGCGGCGCTCGGTGCAGCGCCAGTTCAATCATCGGCAAGGCGGGCAGCCCGCTGCTTTCATCCAGCGGGCGCAGTGAGGGCGTCAGCATACTGCGGGTGACCACCACCACGGCAAGCCCAGCGGTGACGATGGGCGCCAGCCCGGCCATGGACTGGCTGGTATACGCCACACGCCAGTGGCGCCCTGCGGCCTGAAGCGCCTGTTCCGCCACTTCCCTGAACACATCGGCCCCCGGGGTATAAAGTGCCAAAGGTACCGGGTCGCTGAGCAGCGGTTGTTGATTCACCCCCACGGCCCACACCAGCGGTTCTCGACGAATGACCTCCCCACCCGGCGAATGGCGCTGGCGCGTCACCAGCGCCAAGTCCAGCTCCGCCGTTTTCACCTGCTCCACCAGGTGGGCGCTGGTACCACACTGCACGGTCAGCCCCACGGCGGGATAGAGCTGGTGGAAATAGGCGAATACCGACGGCAGCAACGACGCATAATCCTCGGGAATCCCCAGCGTCAAATCGCCCGTCACCTGACGGGCCTGCATGTCGCTCCACGCCTCGTCATTGACGGTCAACAAGTGCCGTGCATGGGCCAACAGACGCTCTCCTTCCGCCGTAAAGCGCAGCCGCCGCCCATCACGCTCATGCAGGCGCATCTCCAGCTGGGCCTCAAGACGCTGCAACTGCATGCTGACCGTCGATTGAGTGTAGGCGAGCCGCGTCGCCGCCGCGGTGACGCTTCCGGTGTCGGCAATGGCCACCAGCGTTCGCAGTAGCGTCAGGTCAAACGTGGGCGCACGCATACATCACCATCCTTGATGAAAACCATCACAAAAGATCGTTATCTTGATGAATGAGCCATGAGTATGCTGCGCACAAGAGGTCAATTTCAAGGTTCAAGGAGACGCGTGATGCAGCCCCTTCACTCCCCGGTCGTGGTTTCCCCCAAATACAGTGTTGCCGCCGCGCTGGTGGCCGTCGCGCTATGGAGCATCGCCCCGTTACTGGCGGAACTGGCACGCACGGTCGCTCCGCTGCAGCTCACCGCTCTGACCCTGCTGGCAGGTGCGCTAGCCACCCTGCCCTTGAGCCGTAAGGTGCCGCTGAGCCACTGCCCGCGGCGCTGGCAGGCCGGTATCTGGCTGGGCGTTCCGCTGCTGATCGTCGGGGCGGTAAGCAGTTACTTCATCGGCATGCGTTGGGCACCAGCGGCAGAAGCCGCCTTGATTACCTATACCTGGCCGGTGCTGTTCGTCCTGTTGAGCCAGTGGTACCGCACGGGCCGCTTGACGTTGGCCAGCGTATCGGGAGCGCTGATCGCCTTCATGGGGGCCGCGCTACTGCTGGTGCCACAAGCGCTGGGTAGCGGTGTTGGCGGGGCCGCATCGGGCTACGCCCTGGCCCTACTGGCTGCCTGCTGCTGGGCACTCTACTCCTGGACAGGCCAGGCAGCGCCGGTCTCGCTGACGCCGCTACTGCCCCGCCTGCTGTTGATTGCCTGCGCCATGACCTTCGCCGCCAGCATGCTGCTGGAAGGCAGCACGGCGCTGCCCCAGCAAGAAGCGCTGCTTGCGGGTATTGCCCTGGGCCTCGGGCCTTACGGCATCGCCATGGTGGCCTGGGATAGAGCGCTGCGCTTCGGCCATGCCAGCCTGGTGGGCAGCCTGGCCTATGGGGTACCCATTCTGGCGGCCCTGTTACTGGTCATGGCTGGCGTCAGCGTGTTGGACTGGCGGCTGCCCAGCGCCGCCCTACTGGTGGTGGTCGGCTGTTTGAAAGCAGGCCGCTAGCAGCCCTTACTCTGCGCCGATAAAACGCGGCTTGGCCACGCCGTCGAGGGCTTCAACGGGGATCGTCAAGGTGGGCTGACCTACGGCGTAAGGTGCGATATCGTATACGTTGTACTTGACCTCCCATGCCTCCTCCAGCGGGGCAATGTTGCGGCTGGGGGATAGCGGCCAGTTCGCCAGGAACTGTTCATCCTGCCCCATCTCGCTTGCCCAGCGCTGGTGAGCCTCCGTCAGCAACGTATCGAAGGCCGCCTCCTGCCCATCCAGCAACATATCCTCGGCTTCGACCACTGCTCGGCGGCGCTCATCGATCACCATGAACGCCGTCATGGGCAATCCATGGGCTTGCCCGGCATGGTAGACATAGCTGTTCAGCTCCAACACCAGCAGGTCGTCGTGATGGGCATGAACCGTGGCTTCGAGCATGGCCTCACTGGTCATTTCCGGGGGCGTCAAGCGGTTGCCCTCTTCGGCCAGTTCGAAAAAGTGCTGGGCATACGCCTCCCAGGAAGCGGCTGGCTCGGCCTGCTCTTCGGTAACCCCCATGCCCAGCGTCAACAGACGCTCCTGCAACTGCTGCGTCAGTGCTTCATCCTGGGGGAACTCCAGTGCTGAAATACGCACCGTCGAGCAGCGCTCTCCCTCACAGCCGGGCGCCACGAACTGCTGCTCTACGGCCAGCGTCGCCAGGGCCAGCGGCTCCTCCTGTTCATGGGAGGGCGATGAGGTGTGGCAGCCACTTAGCCAGACACTGCCCGCGATCACCGCGCCCGCGCTCATTACCGTTGTCAGACGTACCATATCAACCTCCTTGTGAATGCGATGCTGTTCATGTCAGCACAAAAAAGCCCCTGCGTAGAGCAGAGGCATAATCATTGCGTTACCTACTGGCCCACTTATGTATCAGGCTGCATTTCCGTAGGCTCTGCGCTTACCTCCAGCTCGAACATGCCGCTGCCACTGGCGCTGAAACCACGGGCGCTCACGGTGTAAGTGCCCGGTAGCAGTGCCTGCTCCAGCAGGGCGTTGGTTCCCTGACCGCCGTCGTCGTCACTGTAGGAGACGCCTTCGCCATACAGCTCGAGATAGGTATCGAAGTCAGTGGAGTTCATGGCCAGCGTAACCCGCGAACTCTCCGTCAAGGTTAGCTGATAGGTCAACGGTTCGCCGCTGTACCAACCATTGATGGTTTCATCGGGAGTCAATTCGCCTTCGTTGCGCAGCTCTACGTCTTCAGGCAGCTCACGTGACGCCACGGAGAGGGTAAACAGGCCGCTGTCGGTACCGTACGCCGTGCGGGCCGTGATCTGGTAGTTGCCGGGCGCAAGGAAGTCAGCAATACGGGCGTCCAGATGACCGGCACTGTCGTCATCTTCGCGGTAATAGCCGCTGTCGCCTTCCAGCACCAGGTACGCATCCACATCGCTGGAATTCATCTCGATCTGGTACATGCCCGCTTCTTCGATCTCCAGCTCGTAGCTCAAGGGCTGCCCGCTGAACCAGCCATTCAACGACTCACCCGGCTGAATGGCACCGTCATTGCGCAGCTCGCCCTCGCCTGGCAGCTCACGCGGTTCTGCGACCAGCGTGAACAGGCCACTGCCATCACCAAAGGCGCTTCTTGCGGTCACGGTGTAATCACCCGGCTCCAGAAAATCGGCAATGCGGGCATTCAGGTTACCGGCGCTGTCATCGTCTTCCCGGTAATAGCCGTTGGGGCCGCGTAGCTCCAGGTAAGCATCGAACTCATCGGCACGCATCTCGATCTGGTACATGCCTGCTTCTTCGATGGTCAAGGTTACTTCGCGGGGGGTGCTTTCCAGCCAGCTATCCATGGGCGTACCCACGGCCAGCGTGTCAGAATCGCTCAGCTCGATGGTGCGGGCCTCGACGCTGTAAGGGCCATAGCTCTGGGCATCGGCACCGCTAACCACCACCATGTAGTCGCCGCTCTCTTTCACCCGATAGCGTACGGTATCGGCACTGGACAGCAGCTCCAACTGATCATCGTACAGCGCCACGATGCCCTGCAAAGCGCCGCGCAGCGACACTTCCACCAGGGCATCTTCATCCAGTTGGATGACGTAGCGGGCAAAGCGGCTACCGTCATTGCCATTCAGCTCATTGGCGGAGGTAATTTCGCCTCGGCCACGCTCGCCAAGCGCCAGGGTCTCCAACCCTTCGAACCTGGAGCCTGAATCACTGGCAACCTCATCCAAAACTTCCACCGTGTCCGGTGTGGAGGGGGTTTGAGAGAGAGACTGTGCTGCGAAGTAACCCACCGCAACGCCGCCCACGGCGACCAGCAGCAGAGTAACAGGAGAGGATTTGGCCATAGGTGCATCCTTGATCGTAGGCAAAAACGCCGATATAGCGTCATCGGATTATAAGGCGCTTCGATCCATTAAAGTGAGCGTTTCAATAAAAATAACCCACGCTTTTGACGCTCGTTTCCACCTTGCACCGCCTCCGTTAACTTACTGAAACACAAAGGCATAATGATTCGTTACAAAAAACGCAATTATGGAGCTATTTGCACCGATCTTCTTAAAGCTTGCCGACTCGCCATACGCGGGCTACTATCACCTGGCCAATTTGGCGCCTCATCGATGAAAGCGGAGTCCGCGACACGAACCTCTGAGGTACTCCAATGGGAGCCCTAAAACACCTGGTACGAACGAGTTGCCTGGCCACACTGCTGGTATTTTCTACCGCTCACCAAGCAGTTGCCAGTCAATCAGCAGTAAACCTGGAGCTAGAAGAAGGCGTTGCGTCTTTCTACAGTGACCGCTTCCAGGGAGCCCTTACCGCTAGCGGTGAAACCTTTGATCAGCAAGCCCTCACGGCGGCTCACCCAAGCCTCCCGTTCGGTACCAAAGTGCTGGTCACTCGCCCCGATACAGGGCAGGAAGTAGAAGTGATGATCAATGATCGTGGTCCCTTCGTTCAGGGACGAGTCATCGATCTTTCAAAGCGAGCGGCGCGCGCACTAGGCATGGTACGCCGAGGCACCGCCCCAGTGATGATCACTCTGGTAGATTAACGGATAACACACCCGCGAGCGTGTGCTACCCCTTAAACGATCAGCGTTGCCATGCAACCTGCTGACTAAAAGCGGCCCCCAGCGGGGCCGCTTTTTTATGGCCTAATGAACCTGAAAGCAGGCTAATGGTCTTTATGAGGCAAGGATTACCGCATTCCCTGACAGCAGGAGGCTATGATGATTTCTCGTTTCTACACGCTCACGACCTACCCCGCAGGTCTACCCGACCTCTCTACGTTCGCGCTGGAAAGTGCCGAGCTGCCGGAACTGGAAGAGGGCGAGGTTCGCATCCAGAATCGCTGGCTATCGGTCGACCCTTACATGCGCGGCAGAATGACGGGCATGCGCACTTACATTGCCCCTTTCGAGCTGGGCAAGCCCATGGAAGGCGGCGCCATTGGTGAGGTCATCGCGTCGAGGCATCCCGATATCAAGGAAGGCCAGCGCGTCAGCCACATGGGCGGCTGGCGAGACATTGCCCAACTGCCGGGCGAAAGCGTCACCCCGCTGCCGGAAGGCGACGCCCCCGAGCAAGCCTATCTGGGCGTGCTGGGCATGCCGGGCATGACCGCCTGGACAGGCCTGAACCTGATTGCCGAATGCAAACCCAGCGATAACGTGCTGGTCAGTGCCGCCAGCGGTGCCGTGGGGTCACTGGCGGTACAGCTGGCCAAGGCCAAGGGGTGCCATGTGGTGGGCATTGCCGGGGCGGCCCACAAGCTGGCCTGGCTGGAGTCCATCGGCGTCGAGCCAGTCACCTATCAGGACCGCACTGCGCAGGAGCTCAGCGACGCCATCAAGCTTGCCAGCCCGAACGGCATCGATGTCTATTTCGAAAACGTGGGGGGCATCTGCCTGGAAGCCGCGTTGGCTCAGCTCAACGAAGGGGCGCGTATCGCCGTCTGCGGCATGATCGAAGGCTACAATGCCGAGGCACCTGCGCCTGGCCCCCGCAACCTGTCACAACTGGTGGTCCGCAAGGCCAGGATGCAAGGCTTCATCGTGGCGGATCACTGGGCCAGCTATCGCTACTTCCTGAATGAAGTGACGCCTCAGGTGGCCGATGGTCGCATCGTCTACCAGGAGACCATCAAGGAAGGCCTGGAAAGTACCCCGGAGGCGTTTCTGGCACTCTTCTCAGGCGCCAACACGGGCAAGATGCTGGTGAAGCTGTAACTCACCAAGCTTCGCTACCACCCCCTCTTATGCTCAGGGGGCAGCCCAGGCTGCCCCCTGCTATCTACAGCGCTATCGTGTTGGCTTAGCGATCGGTTTGGCTTAAAAGCTCAGCTCGACGCCGCCATGAACACTGCGCCCCGGCGCAGGCTCGTAAAAACGCCCAAAGGTGCCGTTGATGCGCACGTTGTCGTTGTACTCTTCGTCGAACAGGTTACGTAGCCCCAGATAAGCGCTCAGCCGCGTATCACCACTGAGCTGCCACTCATCGCCTACACGCAGGTTGACCAGCCAATAGCTGTCGACTTGGGTGGCATTGGCGTTGTCGGCCATCAGGCTACCGATATATTCGGTTTCCAGCGTGGCAAAACGTTCCTGTTGCTGCCAGGTCAACTGGTTGATCCAGGTCTGCTCGGGCAAGCCGGGGAGCCGATTGCCATCAAAATTCGCCCCTGAATCGTCAAAGTTATCGAACTCGTAGCGCGCCAGCGTCAAGGCACTGTTCACCCGCCATGCATCGGCCAGCTGCCAGCCCAGTGCCAACTCGATCCCGTCACGCTGGGTATCGCTGGCGTTCTCGTAGAAGGTGCGCCCTCCTTCATCGAAAGGCACCAGCTCATCGCGCACCCGCACGGAAAACAGCGCCAGATCGTAATCCAGGGCCAGCGGTTCGACATACCCGCGCATCCCGATTTCTCGATTCCAGGCTTTTTGCGGCTCGATGGCTGGGTTGAAGCCCCCGCCCGCAGGGTTGGCGAATTCGGCAAAGGTGGGGGTTTCGAACGCGGTGCCGGTGTTCAAATAGAGTTGATGCTGCGGCAGGTAACGGTAGCTCACCCCGGCCGAGCCGCTCCATTCGTTGAAGGAGCGTCGGCCACTCTGGTCGCCATCTGCCAGAAAGTCATCGTCTACCCTGAGCGCCACACGATCGAAGCGCGCGCCCAGCGAAAACGTCACCTGCTCGGAAAGCGCCAGATCCCCCTGAGCAAAGACGCCGCTGGAGGTGGCACGCTGGGTTTCGTCAGCCGAGGCATCCCCCACCGCGCCCACGGCATTGACCCGATTGCGGTAGCGGTCATCCTCCTGGCGAGCAAGGTCGACGCCGACCACGTAATCGAGGGGCAGCTCGCCCAGCATGGCTGCCTGGTGATACTCGGCGCTGGCCCCCATGTAATCACGGCGATAGCCCAAACGGCTGTCACCGACAAACGGCAGCTGCTGTTCGAAATCACGACGAGCCACAAAACCGCGCAGGTACAAGGCGCCGTCCCCCAGCGCCAAGTCTTCGTATTGCAGCCCCAGCACCTGCTGTTCGGCCTGCTGCCGGGCATCCAGCGCCAGGGCGTTGGGCGCAGCCTGATCGCGCCCCTGCGCAACCTCGGTGGCCGTCAGGGCACCGGGATCTTCCGAGCGCGGGTTATCCAGCACGTTGATGATGGCCGTCAGTGCCCGTTCACTGCCCAACTCACGGCGCAGCTTGGCATTCAGCAGGTACTTTTCCGTGGCGCTCTGCTCGCGATAACCATCCACGTTGAGGGCCGTCAAGCTGACATGATGCGACCAATCCCCCTGCGCGCCACCGTGCTGCAGCGCCACTTTCTGATAGCCATGGCTGCCCGCCCCCAGGCGGATGCGAGTGCCAGGGTTGTCGCGCCCATCGGCCGTGGTCACGTCGATCACGCCCCCGGCAGCATTACCGTAGAGCACCGATGAGGGGCCGCGAATCACCTCGATCCGTTCGGCGCTGTCCAGGTCGATGGCATCCAGCTGCGCTTGACCATCCGGCAGGGTATACGGAATGCCATCCACCATCACCGTAATCCCCCGTACGCCAAACGGCGCCCGGGCACCAAAACCACGAATGGCGATACGCTGGCCCTGGGCAAAATTATCGCGGTTCTGCAGCGATACCCCGGGCACCCTGTTCAGCGACTCATCCAGCCGCACCCGCTGCTGCCCCTGCTGGATCTCCTGGGCGTCGAGGGTCGAAACAGCCGCTGGGGTCGCATAGAGTTCACGGGCCAAACGGGGAGCGCTGACCTCCACGGCAGGCAGCACGGTACTGGCCTCGGGCGCAGTTTCCGCCGCCGCCGGGGTCATCACCACCGACCCCAACAACAGAGCCAGCGGTGTACGTGAAAACGGTAGTTGAAAACGATGCATGGATTCCCTTCCCAATGATTGGCGCTCAGCCTAAGCTGAACGATAGTGTAAGTGGTTGGTCTTATAGGTTAGCTAAAAAAGCAAAGGAGGCTTTATGGCGTTGACAGCGACAGACCCGATCAAGATGATTTTTGCGGTGATCTTCCCCCCTCTCGGGGTGTTTCTCGAAGTCGGGCTAAAAGGACATTTCTGGCTCAATATCCTGCTGACCCTGTTTGGTTTCATACCGGGCATCCTTCATGCGTTCTATGTCATCTTGAAGCACTAGCCCGCTCGTATCACCCCGTCTGACAAACGCCGCCTTGCCTCGTGCAAGGCGGCGTTTTTGCACCCGCCCTTTATCTTTCCAGCAGTTCTTTCCAGAGGTTCTTTCCGAAGGTCATGCCTGCTTGTTAACAGCGGGGCTATCCGTTTCGGGTGGCGCTTCGCTCAGGTCGTTCCCTTCACTGCGGCTGATCACGGACGAGCCGACCAGGTCTCCCGTCACGTTCAGTGCCGTGGCCCCCATGCCGACCAACGCATCGATTGCCGTCAATAGCGCCACGGTTTCAATGGGCAGGCCCACTTGAGCAAATACCGTCGCGATCATGATGATACCCGCCCCGGGCACACCCGCCGTCCCGACGGTCACTAACGTGCCGATCAGCACGATCTGGGCCATGCTCATGAAATCGAGCGGGGCACCAATGACGTTGGCGGCAAACACCGCCGAAATGGCAATACGAATTGCCGCGCCATCCATGTTCAGCGTTGCCCCAAGCGGCAAGCTGAAGCCATAGATGCTTTTCGGGATGCCCATGCGTTGGGCTGCATTGATGGTCAAGGGTAGCGTGCCTGCACTGCTTTGCGTCGCAAAAGCAGTCGCCATGGGCGTGCGCGCCTCACGAAAGAAGGTGCGTAACTTCACTCCGAAAAGCATCATGATCAGGCAATAAATCAGCAGCTGTACCCCCAGGGCGATATAGAGCACCATCACCATATCCCCCAGCGATACCAGGGTTGCCATTCCCTGCTGGCTGACCGTCTTGGCGACAATGGCAAAGACCCCTATCGGTACGAAATGCAGCACGCCAGCCATGACCTTGAGGGTGACTTCGTTCAGCCCTTCGATCACCTGATAAAGCTGTTCTCCCAGCGCATGCTGTTGCTCGGATTGGCGCAACTTCAGCAGGGCAATGCCAAAGACCAAGGCGGTAAAAATGATGCCCAGCATGTTCAGCTCGGCAAAAGCCGTCACGATATTTCTGGGCACGATGTTCAGCAAAGCATCGACCACGCCAGGGCTCTCGGGAACCGAAAAGCTCGCACTATCATTCAGCGTCATGCCGCTGCCAGGACTGAACAGCGTCGCCACGCTCAAGCCCACCATGATCGCCAAGGCGGAGGACCCCAAATAGTAGAAGAACACCTTGCCCCCTACCCGACCGGCGCTCCCCTCACGCGATTGATTCACCCCCACCATGAGCGTGAACAGCACGATGGGCACAATGAGAAAGGTCAACAGACGCAGCAGCAAATCCCCGACCGGGCCTAGCCATGTGGCGACCCACTCGCCGCCCACCAGGCCGACCAGCACGCCCAGAACCAGCGCAATGGTCACGCGTAAAATAAGCGACGCCTGAAGATAGCGCTTCCATAGATATTTCATTGAGTGCCCTGTTGGTGTAAATGGTTGATGTAAATAGTGGGTGTGAATCGTTGGTAGGAATCAGCGATAGAAATCAGCGGTCTACATCGTGCGTCGCAACATCATGACGTGGCCTAGCTTAGCATGGCGCATGGGCCTCATTTTACAACGCGCATGAAGGCCCCGTTCTCCACCACCCTAGCCACGCCACAGGTTTTCTCTTCGATTGCCGGAGCTCCCATGAACAGCATCAACCCCAACAAGCTACACCACAGCAAATGGACCGCGGTCACGCCTTGCAACAAGGAAAAACATTTCATCGTGACCCAACTGCTGCGCGACGAGGCAGAGCAGGTCGTCGATGTCGTGCTGGAAGCCGTGCATTCCCACCGTGAAACCACGCTGCCCTGGCAGGCGCTCAAGGATGACCAGACGTGGAAAATGGGCTGGAAATAGCGCTTCCCATGGCAAGACTCAAAAAATAATCACGAAAGGCTTTGACCCGGCAGCGCAAGCATGACACTGTAGCGTCAGTTGGTTAGTAAGCAAGCAGCATGGTTTCAGTTGCGTACGATCTTTTTCGTTAGCCTGAATATTGTATTCCTTGTTTCACCCGCTACTTCATCTGGGTCATACCAGGAATTTTATTAAGGCGCATCAGCGCAAAGGATCTACACAATGGCAACTGGCACAGTTAAATGGTTTAACGACACCAAAGGCTTCGGTTTCATCGCTCCTTCTGACGGTGGCGACGATCTGTTTGCACACTTCTCCGAAATCCAGTCTGACGGCTTCAAAACCCTGCAAGAAGGCGCTAACGTCTCTTTCGACGTTACCCAGGGTAAAAAAGGCCTGCAGGCTTCTAACATCAAGCAAATCTCCTAAGTCTTCGGACTTGAGCATTTGCTGGAACCCACGCCTCGTGTGATGGGTTCCACCAGAAAGGCCCGCTTCGGCGGGCCTTTTTGCGTTTGAGCGTCATCTGCAAACTACACTCGCTCCCAGACGATGAGTCGTGCATCCACGGTCAACGACAGCGCCTCCAGATTCGCCGCTCGCTCACGGCCTTCGGCACTGGCGCGGTAAAGGTGAGGCGTCATGGCCAGCAAATCGCCAATCGACTCGGCCCCCTTCAAAGTGACCACATAGCGCAGCTCATGCGCTGAATGCGCCACAAAGCCTGCGGGCATCTCGGGAGACTTTTCACGGGCGGGCTTCAGGGTCAGGTAGATGACTTCACGCAGCTCTCGCAAATGCTCAGGCCCCGCTTCCACCTGCAGCAGCTGCCCACCCGGCTTGAGCACCCGCGCAAACTCCGCATGCACCGGAAAGCCGAACAGGCACAGCACGCTGTCCAGCGTGGCCGACTGTACCGGCAGCTGCGCATTGCTTCCCACCACCCAACGGCACGTCTCGGCCCCCTGCCTGGCAGCCGCCAGCACCGCCCACTTGGAAATATCCAACCCCATCAGCGCCAGCGACTGTTCGGCAGGCCATCGCCCCGCCAGTTCACGCAGGTAGTACCCCTCGCCACACCCCGCATCCAGGCAGTGGTACGCCTCCTGCCCATGCGCATGGCGCTGGAGGATCTCGCTCACCGACTCGGCAATCGGCCGATAATGCCCCGCCGCCAGAAAACGCTGGCGGGCAGCCACCATGGGCTTGCTATCGCCAGGGTCCGTCGAGCGCTTCTGCTGCACCGGCAGCAGGTTCACATAGCCCTGCCTGGCCACATCGAAAGCGTGGCGGGCGGCACATCGCCACGTATTGCCTTCCAGATAGAGCGGTTCGCCATCGAGCGGGCAGGCCAACGCCTGAAAGGGGGTGCTATTCATCAATGGGGATTCTCTTGGCAGCCTTGTCGAGCGTATGCGCAAGCACGCTATACTGCATCACCCTGCAAGACGATCAGTTTCAAAACCGACCACGATACCGGAAAGCCCGCACAACACAATGCGCGCAGGTGTATCAAGCATCCGGCAAACAAGGCGAGACACCATGCAAGCATTGCTGCGCAGCGCGGGCGCTTGGCCCTACCTGATGGCCATTTTCCTCAATGCGTTTGTGGATCTAGGGCACAAGATCGTTATCCAGAACACGATTTTCAAAAGCTACGACGGTACGCAACAGGTGGTGCTGACGGCGCTGGTGAATGGCCTGATTCTGCTGCCGTTCATTCTGCTGTTCAGCCCTGCGGGCCATCTTTCCGACCGGATCCCCCGCGTCAGCGTGTTGCGCGTCTCGGCCTGGGCGGCCGTGGCGGTGTCGCTCGGTATCACGGCGGCTTACTACCAGGGCTGGTTCTGGCTGGCGTTTGCCATGACGCTGCTGCTGGCCATTCAGTCGGCCTTCTACTCCCCTGCCAAGTACGGGTTGGTGAAAGGGCTGTTTGGCAAGCCACGTTTGGCCGAGGCCAATGGGCTGGTGCAAGCCGTCACTATCGCCGCGATACTGGCAGGCACGGTGGCCTTTACCGCGCTGTTCGAATACTGGGTGCCTGCGGGCGGCGGCTCCCCTGACGAGCTGCTGCGCCACATTGCTCCGCTGGGTTGGCTGCTGGTCCTCAACAGCGTCCTGCAGGTGGTCGCTCTGTACCGCTTGCCGCTGGACCCACCGCGTCCCGCGCCTACCCCCTTGACCTGGGCGCGCTACCGCAGTGGCACCGCCCTCAGGGAAAACCTGCGACTGATTGCCCAGCAGCCCGTACTGCGGTTGTCGATCATCGGCCTGGCCACGTTCTGGTCGGTGGGCCAGGTGCTGCTGGCCGCCTTTCCGTCCTATGCCAAGGATGTGCTTTCCATCGATAACACGCTGGTGCTGCAAGCCATCCTGGCCGCCAGCGGGATCGGGATTGCGCTGGGGTCGCTGCTGGCCAGCTCGCTGTCCCGCAACCGCATCGAAACCGGGCTGATTCCGGTGGGAGCCGTTGGGGTCGCCATCGGCCTGTGGTGCCTTCCCCTGTTCACGACGCCCACCAGCCAGGCGTTGAACTTCGTGTTCATCGGCATCATGGGCGGGCTGTTCATCGTGCCGCTGAACGCACTGATTCAGTTCCATGCGGCCGACCACCAATTGGGCACCGTGATGGCTGCCAATAACTGGATCCAGAACCTGGCCATGCTGGGCTTTCTGGCGCTCACCGCGCTGTTCGCTCTGGCAGGGGTCGATAGCCACTATCTGCTGCTGTTGATTGCCAGCGTTGCCATGGCGGGCGGCGCTTACACTATCTTGAAACTGCCGCAGAGCCTGGTGCGCTTCGTATTGGGATTTCTGCTCACCCGCCGCTACCGGGTTGAAGTGCATGGCCTGGAGAACCTGCCTGCCCAGGGGGGCGTGCTGCTGCTGGGCAACCATATCAGTTGGATCGACTGGGCCATGGTGCAGATTGCCAGCCCACGCCCCGTGCGCTTCGTGATGCTGCGTTCCATTTATCAACGCTGGTACCTGCGCTGGTTTTTCAAGGCCCTGGGCTGCATCCCCATCGAACGCGGCGAGCAGGCCGACATTGCGCTGGCCAAAGTGGCCAACATGCTCAATGCAGGCGAGGTCGTGTGCCTGTTTCCAGAGGGTGCCATCAGCTATAACGGCCAACTGGGCGAGCTGCGCCGAGGCTACCAGCGCGCCTGCCAGCAAGCCGACCCGAGTGTGTGCATCGTGCCCTTCTATCTGCGTGGGCTGTGGGGCAGTCAGTTCTCCCGCTCCTCCAGCAAGCTGAAGGAGCTGCGCAACGCGCCGCTGCACCGCGCCGTGGTGGTCGCCTTTGGCAAGCCGCTGCCGAAAGACACCTCCGCCGATGTGCTCAAGCGGCGCATTTTCGAACAGGCTACCCACTCCTGGCTGCACGCCATGGATACCTTGCCCAGCCTGCCCTGCGCCTGGATCAAAAGCGTCAAATGCCGCCCCGGCGCGCCTGCTGTGGCAGATACGTTGGGTAGCGCATTGAATGCCGGCCAGGCGCTCACGGGCAGCCTGTTGATCGCCAAGCGTCTGATGCGCCACAGTGCCCAGGAGCCCGTCGTCGGGGTGTTGCTGCCCACCAGCTCGGCGGGAGTATTGGCCAATATGGCGACGCTGTTGGCGGGTAAAACGCTGGTCAACCTGAACTATACGGCCAGCCAGGAGGCCCTGGCCTTTGCACTTCAGCAGACAGAGGTACGCACGCTGCTCACCTCCCGACGCTTTGTCACCAGGCTGGAGCAGCGCGGCCTCGACGTCACACCGCTGTTGACCAGCCTTCGCGTTCTTTACCTGGAAGACCTGCAGGCCAGCATGACGCGCCGGGAGCGGCTGATGACCTGGCTAGCCGTTCGCTGCCTCCCCGGTTGGCTGCTGCAAACGCTCTTCTGCCGCGCACAGGATGCCAACGCCACGGCGGCTATCCTGTTCTCCAGCGGCAGCGAAGGAATGCCCAAGGGTGTCATGCTCAGCCACCGCAACCTGATGGCCAATATCAAGCAAACCTCCGACGTACTGAACACCCAGCATGATGATGTGGTGATGGCCTCGCTGCCGACATTTCATGCGTTTGGGTTCACGGTGACTCAGCTGCTGCCACTGGTGGAAGGGCTGCCCCTGGTCTGCCACGCCGACCCGACCGACGTATCCGGGGTTGCCAAGGCCGTCAGCCAGCACCGGGCCACCATCATGTTCGGCACCTCCAGCCTGCTGCGGCTGTTCAACCGTCACCCCAAAGTGCAAGCCGAGCAGTTGCACAGCCTGCGCATCGTGGTCGCCGGTGCCGAGAAGCTGGATGAGCGCGTGCGAGAAGGCTTCATGGCCAGGTTCGGCAAGCCCATTTATGAAGGTTACGGGGCCACCGAAACCGCTCCGGTGGTCTCGGTCAACTTGCCCGATACGCTAGGCTCCCGTTCGCAGCCGCTGCAAAAGGGGCATCAGCCGGGCACGGTGGGCATGCCGCTGCCGGGCACCAGCGTGAAAGTGGTCGACCCGGAAAGCCTGGATGAACTGCCCACCGGGCAAGCCGGTATGGTGATCGTCAGTGGCCCTCAGGTCATGCAGGGCTACCTCCATGACCCCGAACGCACTGCCTCGGCGCTCAAGACGCTGGATGGGCAACGGTGGTACGTCACGGGTGATAAAGGATACATGGACGAAGACGGCTTCTTGACCCTCATCGACCGCTACACGCGCTTTGCCAAGATCGCCGGAGAGATGGTCAGCCTGACCGCCGTGGAGAACGCCGTCCGCGCAGCCCTCGAAGAGGCCGACACCCCCTTGATGGCAGTCAGCCTACCCGACGCACGCAAAGGCGAGCGGCTGGTACTGCTATCGGAAACACCCCTGGACCGCCAGGCAACCGCCTCGGCCATGCGCAGCCAAGGCACCCCCAACCTGATGATTCCAGACCACTGGCTCACAACGGCTGCCCTGCCCCGCCTCGGCTCCGGCAAAGCCGACTTCGCGGGCGCCAAGCGGTTGGCA
Source organism: Vreelandella hamiltonii (assembly GCF_014651795.1). Taxonomy (NCBI): domain Bacteria; kingdom Pseudomonadati; phylum Pseudomonadota; class Gammaproteobacteria; order Oceanospirillales; family Halomonadaceae; genus Vreelandella; species Vreelandella hamiltonii. The sequence continues at coordinate 464,396 of NZ_BMXO01000001.1, forward strand.
GAGCAGCAGCTCAGTGAGCCGTGATGCTCAGTAGCGCGGCCGACAGCGGGGCAAACGGCAAGGACTTTCACAGACACAGGCACAGGCACAGGCAAATGGGCCCCTAGTCGGGGGCGCTGTTGCCTCCGGTTTCTGCGCTGCTTTCGCTGCTGGCGTCTCCGCGGTTGTCGCTGCTGCCTTCACCGGGCCCGCGGGGGGTGCGTTCATGGGTTTCCTGGCTTGCGCTGGGTGTGGTTCCCGAGCGCTGGCCGTGGCCCTTGGCAACGTCGTGGTGGCTGATGACCATGACCTCGCGGGGCCACCATTCGGGGTGCTCATCGCGGATGTAGGCCATGAGCTGCTCGCGGATGTTCATTTCGGCGGTCCAGCCCGATAGCGGGTCGGAGGTCATCAGGTAGCAGGTGACGGTCTGCGCATGTGCCGTTTGCCCCGTGACGTAGCACAGCAGCTTGTGGTGCTCGACTACGGACTCTTCGGCCTCGGCAAACTCGATAAACTTTTCACGAATTTTGGAGATGTCGGCACTCAAGTGCAGCGTCAGCTCCAGAAAGCGATACATCTTGGCACTTTTGACCGACAGGTTCTCGAAAGGCTTCGAGATGAAGTAGGTCACCGGCACGATCAAGCGACGCTCATCCCAGGAGCGCAGGCGGATGAAGGTATAGAAGATACCCTCTACGTAGCACCACTGGCCCTCGAAGATCACCAGGTCACCGATGCGCACCGGCTTGGCCAGCGAAAGCTGAAAAGAGGAGAGAATGTTGCCCAGCACCGCCTGGCCCGCAATGCCCACCAGCACGGCCAGTACGCTGGCCGAGGCCAACAGCGAAAGGCCCAGAGATTCGAACAGCTTGATCTGCCCCAGCACGTACACCGATACCGACACCACCGTGACCAGAATGATGCCACGCCGCAAGGCGTACAGGCTGGTCAGCAAACGGCGCTTGTCGCGGGGTTTGGTATCGTCGATTTCCCCCACCAGGTGACGCGTCATGCGCAGCATGATGGTATCCACCAGGCGTAGCGCGATGGTGCCCCCGCCCCAGGCCATCACGGCAATCAGCAATACCCGGAAGGTGGTAGTGGCCACGGCGGAAAACGACACCACGTAATCCAGCAGTGCCTGAGTGAACAGCGCCATCACGATCAGCGCAACGGGCACCCCGATCTGGTCGGCGAAGATGGTCGACACGCCGGAGGGCAACAGGCGCGCCACGAGCCTCACGGCATAGTAGGCCACGACGCCCACTCCGCTCACCGTCAGCAGAAACAGCGGAATGGCCAGCCACTCCCAGACCTTCAGCATGCCGAACGAGGTCTTGAACCGCTCGGGGATATACTGCTCGATCACCGAAGGCCCGTACTCTTCATACAGCTCGGGAATCGCTGACACGCTTTCCGGCATCACCAGCCACACGGGGTCTTCGTCGGGGATGCGGTAACGGCCCAGGCGCACATCGTACGCATCGCCATTGATCTGCAACGAGGCCAGCTCGATATTACGTCGGGGTTGGCCGGTCATCGGGTTCTGGCCGGACGGGTCTTCAATGGCCGCATCCTGGCGCCCGGACAAGTTGGAGGCATTGAGCCACTCGCCGCGCCGCAATACTTCGGCCAGCTGCTCGGCCAGTTCGGCCCCCCGGCCGGGCTGCTCACCCGAGTCGATATCCGCCAGGTTGAGCAGATGCGCGGCGGCCGCGTAGTCCCCCTCCTCGGTGAGCGTCAGGAAGCTGCGAATCGCTTCCCTGGGCGTTAGCCGCTTGACCTCTTCCGGCGCTTCGCCCAGCCCGGCATTCAGCGTGTCTGCAGTGAACCAGCGCTCATCTTCGCTTTCGTCGCCCTGGCTCTGCGCCAGGCCCATGTGCGAGAAACATAGCGCTACCAGCAGTACTAGCCAGTATCGCCATCCGTGTGTTTTCGTCATTCTCGCCTCTATCCGTGCTTATGGTTGGACCAAGTACAGACCACGATAGCCCGTGAGGCAAGTCACGCCCCGGCGGGCGGTCACTGTGCCAACCCTCCCAGGCGCTGCAACGCCTCATCATAAAGCCCCGTCAGCAGTAGCGCCCCTTGGGCATTTACCCGGAACTGACCATAGCGCGCCGCTTCGTAGCGCTCGGCATGTCCCTCCTGAAAGAAGAAGGCGTCGGTGGCAAAGCGCACCTGCCCATGGCGCAGGCGAAACACCAGGCGGCGCTCGTCACTGGCCAAGGGTGAGCCATCGTCCAGGCGCTGAAAACGAGCAACCTGCGCATCGTCCAGACGCACCACGACCTCGCCATTCAGGGCGTCAGGAAGGGCCTGGGAGTGATCTTCGTAAAGCGCCTGCCGCAACCGCTGGGCCAGCGCAAAGTCGAGCGCCATGTAATCGCCCTGCATCAAGGAACGCGGGTCCACCGGTGCCAGCGCCAGGTAGACGATTTCGCCTTCGGCCAGGTGGCGCTCCTTCTGCCAGATGGCAGCATTGACGGTCGCCAGCACCAGCAGCGTGGAGAGCATCAGCGCCCAGCGAAAGCGGCTGGCACGGGCACGGTGCTCCTGCGGTCTGGAGGCAGCCTCGTGTGCGCGCCTCGCCAGCAGTCCACGCGCCCCCAACAACGCTATTCCCAGCAACAGCAGCAGCCCGGATTTGGCCAGTAGCGAAAGGTCCAGCCAGTAGTAATAGTGCCCCAGTGCCACCAGCCACAGCACCACGCCTGCGCCCAACACCAGCCGCTGGCCAAGGGCGTATCCGAGCAGCAACAGCGCCAGCCCGGCGCTCAGCCCCGGTACGTAGAAGGCCAGCCCAGCCGTGAACAGCGCGGCGGCATAGGCAAGCCTGCGTGAAGCGGGGGTCACGGCACACGCGGTAAGCGCACGATGTACCACCCACAGCAGGGCGCCCCCTGCCAGCAGGGTCGTGACACCGCGCACCAGCCCTGGCCAACGGGGCGCCGTACCCAACAGGCTATCCAGCCCGCTGGGCGCCAGGGCGTATAGCAGGCCTTGCACGACCATCAGCCCCATCAGCAAGCCCAGCCCCCAGGCGTGCATCGCCTCCGGGTGGCCACGCCCACACGAATACCCATGCCAAACGCTGACCACCGCCAACAGGATCAGGCCGCTGGCGGCAGCTCCCATACCGTGGAGTGCCAGGGCCATATACAGCGCTATGCAGGCCAGCAACGTGGCCACGAAACGGTGCAACGCGCTGGGCATCACCACGGCCAGGCCGACCTGCAGCATCCACAGCAGCCAGACGCTCTTCCAGGTACCGTTCCAGGCACTGTTCCAACCACCCTCCGAGCCAACTCCCCAACTACTCGCCAGCAACGCCCACGCCACCAGAAACTGCCCTGTCAGGCTGAAGACCAGCGCCAGATGCGTCATCACGTCGTGCGAGCGCATTTTCCGTAGCACGCTAAAGCCAAGCCCAAGGCAGCCCAGCCCCATCATCAGCGTCAGGGGGCCGCTGTCGATGACGGCCACCAGCACCGTTGCCACGAACCCCAACAAACACAGCGCGGCCAGCCACCCGGCCACGGCCTGTACACCTCTCAGCAGCCATGGCAGCGGGCCGTCTCCCGCCATGCGCTTCAACCAGGCCACGCTCAACATGCCCATCGCGGTGACGGCCAAGGCCATCATCAGCAGGCCAATCGCGTAGCCGTCACTCGACAGCCAATAACGTGCCATCAGCCACAGGACCAGCACCATCACCGACAGGCACCCTCCCGCCAGCATGAACAACTCCAGGCGAAGGTAGCGATATACCCCGTACAGCAGCGCCAGCCAGGTGCCATATACGGCTACAGGCAGAAAAGCGTGAGTCAACGCGCCCGACAGCCAGTGCATCATCAGCAGGGTCACCGGCACCCCGCTGCCCAACGCCAGCACGCGCAGCGCCCAGCCCGCTGGCCAGCCCCGCCGCTGCACGCCCCACTCCCAACCGGCCAGCGCCACGCTATTGACCACCGCCAGTCCCCACAGGCCCGCCACCTGAGGCCATCCCAACGCCCCCCATAACCCCCAAACGCTGGCATAGAACCAGACGGCCATGTTGACCAGCCCCCACCACAGCAGCCACAGCCCGCTCAGGCGGGCCATGACGACCCAGGGCAGGGCCAATACCGCCCAACCCGCAAACAGTTGCCACGGGTCTGCCCCGGTTTGATACACCTGCCCGACCAGTGCCAGCAGCACACCCACCACGCACACCGCCATGCATAGCGCCAACTGCCTGCTCCTGGGCCGCCGGGCCTGCCACAGCGCCATGCCCACGGCCAGCAACAGCACGGCTTGCAGCAAGCCCAGCCGCGCCCAGCGTCCCATGCCGGCCCAGTGGTAGGCCACGAAAAACAACAGCGCACCGGCAAGGGCCAGGCAGCCCAGCCAAGGCAGCAGCCGCATGAACAGCTGGAGCCAGTCCGCGCTCGTTGGGTAGCTCTGGGGGTTCTGCTCATCAACTCTTGGAGGCATACGCATGGAGTCCACAGGGGCCAAGGCCTTGGCCAGTAAGACATGACGCCAGTCAGCGCCAAAGCGATATAAAGGTTGTACATTGAAACAGAAGTGGAGAACTTCTCCTGCCATCCATCGTCAAAGGTGACGCTCTTCTTGCACCTTGGACATGCTCTTCTACGCAGAGGCTCCCCCATGCTGATAAAAATTGCCAAGCCCAGTGATTTGAAAGAATCGGATGTCACCCCGGAATCCATCTATCTGTCGCGCCGACAATTCATGGGCGGCATGGCAGGGCTGGGGGCTGGGCTTGCGCTGTCGGGGCACGCCCGCGCCAATGCAGACTATTCGGATGTGCCAGCAGGCAGCGGCCCAGAGTGGCTGCAGCAAAAGATCGGCGATACCCAGTGGGGAGCCGTGACCCCCAGCGACCCCGACACAGACACCCTGACCCCCTTCGACGATGCCAGCGGCTATAACAACTTTTATGAGTTCGGCACCGGAAAAACCGACCCCGCCCGCCGGGCTGGCAGTTTAAAAACCGAGCCCTGGAGCGTGGTGGTCGATGGCGAGGTGAACAACGGCGGCCGCTTTGCGCTGGAAGACCTCGTCAGCCCTACCCGGTTCGAAGAGCGCATCTACCGCTTGCGCTGCGTGGAGGCGTGGTCGATGGTCATTCCCTGGCTGGGCATTCCGCTGGCCGACATCATCACCCGCGCCGAGCCCACCAGCAAAGCCAAGTACGTGCGCTTCGAAACCCTCGTGGACCCAGAGCAGATGCCTGGCCAGCGCTCGTCGTTTTCGCTGATCGACTGGCCTTACGTGGAGGGCCTGCGCATGGATGAAGCCATGCACCCGCTGACCCTGATGGCGCTGGGCATGTATGGCCGCGAGCTGCCCAATCAAAACGGCGCACCGCTGCGCCTGGTGGTGCCCTGGAAGTACGGGTTCAAGAGCATCAAGTCGATCGTGCGCATTTCGCTGGTCGAAGAGCAGCCGATGAACTCCTGGCAGCTGATTGCCCCCAACGAGTACGGCTTCTATGCCAACGTCAACCCGGAAGTGGATCACCCCCGCTGGAGCCAGGCCACCGAACGCCGCCTGCCCAACAGCCTGTTCAGCCCCAATACCATGGACACCCTGATGTTCAACGGCTACGCCGACGAAGTGGCCGAGCTGTATGCCGGCCTGGACTTGAGAGCCAACTACTGATGGCCACACCACGCACTTGGTGGCTATGGCGCGGCGGCGTGTTCCTGACCGCGCTGGCCCCCCTACTGTACTGGAGCGGTCAGGTGGCCAGCAACGCCGCTGGCCCGGAACCCGGGCGCTACCTGCTACTGAACCTGGGCATTGGCGCGCTTTGGCTATTGCTGATGACCCTGAGCCTGACCCCGCTGACCAAGCTCACGCGCTGGAAAGGCTTCAACCTGATCCGGCGGCAGTTGGGGTTGTGGACCCTCGCTTACGCGACTCTTCACCTGCTGAGCTATGCCCTGTTCATTCTGGGGCTGAACTGGGCCCTGCTGGGCAGTGAGCTGGTCAAGCGGCCTTACATCGTGGTGGGCATGATCGCCCTGTTGGGGCTGGCCGTGCTGGGAGCGACCTCCAACCGCTGGTCGATGCAGCGGCTGGGCAAACGCTGGAAGCCCCTGCACAAGTTTGCCTACGTCATCCTCGCCCTGGTACTGCTGCACTTCTTCTGGGTGGTACGCGCCGACCTGCGAGAATGGGCCGTGTATGCCGCCGTTTCCGCCCTGATCATGGCGACCCGCCTGCCGCCAGTGGCACGCACGCTGCCCAAGCTGCGTGTTCGGTTCAGCCGCTGATGAGGTAATCCCCCCCCACGTAGAAACAGGTTCATGTTCTGTTCATCGCATACGGTTATGCTGCGTGCTACCCACCGTATCCAGCATGGAGTCAACGACATGGCAGTCGACTATCGAAGCATGGCGCGGCGGATTCCTGCGCTGCTCCTTCTCTGCATGGCACACGGCGCTGCCGCAGAACAGCCTCTTCGTGTGGAGCAGCTACAGCGCTGTGGCGACCTTCTGGCCACGTCGCATCAGGAGTTTTGCCTGATCGTAAAAGGGCTCGACCATTCGGATTTCCAAGCCAAGCTGAACGGGGAGTCCATTCCCCAGAGCCAGCTTCGCTATGACGCGAACGAGAACGAGGGAGAGGTGCGTATCCGCCTGGAGGCGGATGAGGTGCAAAGCGGCCCGCTCTGGCTGGAACAAGACGACCAATCCAGCAACCCTGTCTGGGTCAGCCTCAAGGCCAGCCACGTCGTGGCGGCCACCGCGCAGGAGGTGGCCGAGAACATGGATGGCATCACCACCTACGTCGATCTGGTCAGTCTGATCATCGAAGAGAGCCACGAGGGTGCCGAAGAAGCCCAGCGGTTAGCGGAAAAGTATGGGGCCGAAGTGGTCGGGATGATCCCGCCTCTCAACACCTACCAGCTCCGGTTACCCGCCGACGACCTGGAAGCGCGCGATGCCCTGGTGCTGCGGCTTGGCAACGAAGTGAGCGTGGATGCCGTGGTCATCGAAGAGTCTGGCGCAGAAGAGAGCGTTGAGCGTGAAGCCGACGCGCCGCCCAGGGCGGACGACCAGGAGTGGGCGTCGAACCGCTTTCTGGATGCGGTGAACTTCTACCAGCGACGCCTTGGCCAAGACAGTGATATCGACACACAGCCCATCCGCATTGGCGTCATCGAGCGCAACGTGGACTTCGATGCCCCCGACTTCGCCGACTACCTGGGCGACTGTCGCGCCGACACCCGCCGAACCTGCGTCTACGGCCGCGATGCCGCGACACCCGACGGCCATGGCACGACAGTGGCAGGCGTTCTAGCCGCAGCATGGAACGAAGGCGGCAACAGTGGTTTTCTGCGCGGGCTCGACGACGTTGGCCCAGGTTTCGACGTAATCGTGGAACGCAACTCCGATGCGGGCATCACGGCCAACATCGCCGCTTCGGTCAATCTGGTGGAGGACGGGGCGCGCGTACTCAACTGGAGCTGGGGCATTCATCGGGTAGGTGCTATCGATATCAACGGCGACGAGGTCGATTCGCTGGTGCGCTCGGGCATCGCCATGAGCGGCTACGAAGAGCTGCTCGAAGAGTTCTTTCTCTGGCTACGCCGGGAACACCCGGAGGTGGTGGTCGTGAACTCAATCATCCCGACGTGGGACTCTCGGCCAGGCTGGACATGTACAAGGCTCTGGACCTGACGGTACAGAGCCTGGCGCGGGAGCGTTGAAGGCCCCCTCGGCCATGCCGCGCTTCAGATACGGGCGGTAGGTAAGCGCTCACCGCCCGTGTGCGATGGAGCCTAACCGAACACGCGACGCAGGTGGCGGCGATACTCCGCCTTGTCGCGCTCGACGTCCGGTGCCTTGATGACATCGTTGGCGATGAACGTGGGCTGGGCAGCCAGCCCGACGAACTCCTGGGATTTGTGGAACGCAAAGTAGACGCCATCGACCCCACGCCCTTCAAAGAAGTTGCCCGGTTCATCGAAGGCTTCGGCGGGGGCATTCCAGGTCAGCGACAGCATGTAGTGGCGGCCCTGCAGCAGCCCGCCGCTGCCGTACTGTTTGGAAGGGTCCTGACGCGAACGGCCATCGCTTGCGTACAGCGCGCCATGCCCCTCGGTAAAGACTTCATCGATATAGCGCTTGACCGTCCAGGGCGCGCCCATCCACCAGCCGGGCATCTGGTACACGATGGTGTCGGCCCACAGGTAGTGCTGTACTTCGGCAGCAGTCTCGTAGCCTTGCTCGATGACCGTCTCGCGCACGTCATGCCCCAGTTCCAGCAGGGTTTCCTTTGCAACGGCATGCAGCGTATTGTTGAGTTCACCACCAGAGTGGGCAAACGCTTTACCGCCATTGATCAACAGTATCTTCATGGCTGACACCTCACTGTGTTGTCGATTGGCTCGCTTGATGTTTCACTGCGAGCCATTGAGTGGGCGATATTGTGCAGTGAACAATGCCTTGGAAACAGCGCTCACCCCGCAAGAGACTCTTGCACAAAAATCAACAATCACTTGCCACGACCAGGCCTGGTAGCCATGAAAAGTACTCTGGAAGAGCAGCAAGCCTTCATTACCGTCGTGGACTGTGGCTCGATTACCGCCGCCGCCGAGCAGTTGGACATGACGGTCTCCGGCGTCAGCCGCGCCCTGCATCGGCTGGAACAGAAGCTGGGCACCACGCTCCTGCGCCGCACCACCCGGCGGCTGGAGCTGACGGAGGAAGGTGATACCTTTCTGGCCCACTGCCGCAGCATCCTGGCCGCCGTGGAAGCGGCCGAAGAGGCCGTGCAAGATCGCCATCAGCAGCCCAGTGGGCGGCTGCGCATCAATGCCGCGCCCAGCTTTATGCAGTTCGTGGTGGTGCCGCTGATCGAGGAGTTTCGCGCCCGCTACCCGCAGATCACTCTGGAGCTGGATACCCATGACCGCTTTGTAGACCTGCTGGAACAGCGGGTAGACCTGGCCATTCGCATTGGCGCGCTGGAAGATTCGTCGCTCCATGCGCGCCCCCTAGGCCACAGCGCCCTGCGCGTGCTGGCCAGCCCCGCCTACCTGGCGCGCCATGGCACCCCCTCTCAGGTAGCGGAACTGGCCCAGCACACCCTGCTCGGCTTCAGCCAGCTGGACCACCTCAACCGCTGGCCGTTGAACGGCGCCAATGGCCAGCCGCTGCATATCACGCCCACCCTGGCGGCATCCAGCGGCACCACTCTGCTGGAGCTGGCAATCTCAGGCGTCGGTATCGTTTGCCTGGCCGATTTCATGACCCAGGCCCCACGCCAGCGTGGCGCACTGGTGGAAGTGTTGCCCGACCACACCACGCTGATCACACAGCCCATCCATGCCGTCTATTACCGGCAGGCCACGCTTTCCCATCGCACCCGGCTATTCATGGAGTTTCTGGCCGAGCGGCTGCCACCGCATTACGTTTAGCAGCGCGCTACGGGCCAACATCGCTTAATCCACACCGCTGCCCTAAGATGCAAATGTTGTGGGCCATGAAGCCCAGAAAGTACGGCACGATGGCCAGTAAATCGACCAACGCCCAGAACGAGAATACATAGCGCACCCGCCCCGTCACTCCCCGATAGCGCGGGTCCTCTCCAACGGCATAAAATCTCAACAGGTACTCGACCATAAACATGGCTACGAAGATCGCTTCCAGCGTCGAAAACAGTCTCGGTGACAGCGCTCACAGCGTGGGCTCGGTTTCCAGAATCGCCGTGATCGATGCCAATAGAATCAACAGACAGATAATACGATTAGTGACCGACAAGCCCTGCTGAAGTCGAGCTTCAGGAGCTAACTGCCGATGTAGCTCGGCTCTGAATGAGGTCATGTGATAAAAGCGCTCATCCAGTAAGGGGAAAGAGACGTCACTATAGCGCTAAAATCTGCCAAGCTGCTTACCCGCCAATGGCTGCATGGCGGCAAAGCGATTAGCATCCTTTTTGGCCGAGCCGACTGGCCACGAAGTAACTTATGAAAGACAACGTACGAAAGATAATGTACGAAAGACACTGTGTAGAGAGGGCCAACATCCACTAAGGTGATGACACTCCATCGTTAAAAGGGATTGCGCAATGATCGAAACAAGGGAAGAACTCGACGCCATCAAGAAGTCCTGCCATGCCATGGTGACACGCAGCGCCGGCCTCTCCGCAGGTACGGCGATGATTCCCGTGCCGGGGCTGGACATTGGCTCGGACGTGGCGATCCTGATGCGCATCATCCCCAAGATCAACAGTCAGTTTGGGCTAACGCCGGAGCAGATCGACCGCCTGGATACCGAAAGCAAGCTGTTCGTCATGACCGCCATCTCCAATACCGGCAGCAAGATGGCGGGCAGGTACATCACCAAAAACCTGATCGTGACCCTGCTTGGCAAGATGGGCATCAAAGTTGCCGCCAAAGGCACCAGCAAATTCGTCCCGCTGATTGGCAGCGCCGTGGCGGGCGGCATCAGTTTTACCGCCATGAAATACATGGGCAACAGCCACATCGAAGACTGCTACAAGGTCGCGTTGGCCGCCCTGGAAAACCGTCAAATCGAACCGATGGCCGACGCCGACCCCGAAGCGCCAGCCGATGACTCCCACCCGACCGAGACGCCGTAGCGTCGACCAACAAGGAAACACGATGCCTGCTTATGTCGTTTTGACCCGTGAACACACCCACAACAGCGAAGAAATGCAGCGCTACAGCGAAAAGGCCAAAGCCGCTCGGGAAGGCCACGACCCGCAGCCGCTAGCCTTCTACGGAGACTTCGAAGTGCTGGAAGGCAGCGCCATGGAAGGCGCCGTGATCCTACGCTTCCCCGACATGGCCGCCGCCCGCGCCTGGTACCAAAGCCCCGCCTACCAGGAAGCCCGCCAACACCGCTTCCTGGGCGCCGATTACCGCGTCTTTTTGGTAGAGGGTATGGAAGAGGTGTGATAAGCAAACACTCTCCTGCTGTCATCAGCGGGGGAGTATCATCAAGGGACAGCTGCTATAATGAGTTCAACAGAACGACTCAAGGAGCGCGATAATGGTTCGCAGGCCCCCCACAGATAAAGTAATCGTTTCTCGTGAGCGTATTGTGCGAGCCGTCGCCAGCTCGAGTGCAATCGAGACAGGCGAGCGTACAGAGGTGATTGAAAAACGCCTGATGTCTCGCCCAAGGCTTTTCAACAAGTTGACCTTATCTTCCTGAGGCGATGCCTTGGACGTTACTACGCCGACAAAACATCACGAACTAAACGTTCGACAAATTGGTAGTCGCCCTCCAGACCAGCCTGAATCGCTTTGAAATAGTAATCCTTGTGCTCATTCCATAAGCTATAGTCCAGTGGTTGAGCCCCCGCCTTGACAGCCATCACATCCAACAGCAAACGTGAGATCCGGCCATTTCCCTCACGGAATGGATGAATCAGTATGAACTCGACATGCATTTCAGCAAGAAAGCTGACCAGTTGCTCGTCTCCCATCTCAGGTAACGTAGCAAAACGAGCGAGATACTGGTTCTCGAACGCTTGAGCCAACCTATGAATTTGCAGAGGCGATGCAAACCGAATATCGGGCTTAGACATATCAACGGTTCGGTATTGGCCCGCCCAATCGTAAACATTACCTAGCCAAGCTCTATGCCAATGGCGAATTCTTTTGAAATCAACCGTTTCTGGGAAAGTATCAAACACCTGTATGTAGAGCGCTGCAAGCAGCTCCGTCTCTGCAATATTCATATCTGCCGGATCATCAATACCAGCAAGATTCTTCAGCACCTTACCTTCTGATCCCGGCTGATACTCACTTTCACTACCAGAAACTTCATAACGACTCATAGGAATAGCCTTGCTTCACTGCGCATGCAGCCCCAATTGAGCACACGTTAGCAACCGATACACAACCAAGAGTACACGTTCCGCTGCGAGCGAACACCAAGCCTATGCAAACCAGCCCATCAGCTCAGCATTCTGTATCACCCCAGCAACAAGTCACCCTCGATGGGAATGAACTGGCTGGCGGCGTTGATCAGGGAAGCGGCGGTGAGCTGGGGCACGCCGTAGACTTCCACCCGTTTGCCGTGGGCCTCACGGATCTTCTGCGCCAACCGGTCGAAGTCGCCATCGCCGGAGACCAGCACCACCACATCCGCCTTCTCGGCGTATTCGATGGCATCGAGGGTGATGCCTACGTCCCAATCACCCTTGGCCGAACCATCCGCGCGCTGAATGAACGGCTTTAACCTGACCTCGAAGCCAATCGAACGGAGGATATTATGGAACTCACGCTGCTTGGCATCGCCCTTGTCGATGGCATAGCAGCGGGCGGCCAGCACCTCCCGGTTCGCCGTTGCCTTGGCCCAGAAAACGACGGTAATCGAAGTGCCTTCCGTAGGCGTCGCGTACGGTGTAGTCAACGTTCTGAGTGTCTACGAAGATGGCAACGCGGGGCATGGCATGGCGGCCTCGGCAGTGAGTGTGCCCCCATGGTACGCGATATATCTTGGCCCAGTGTTTTTGGCCGCTACAAGGATACTCCCCCGCCATTGCCTGGCCATGGGCAAATCACATAACTGAGCGCCGGATGCTCGCCTGCAAATATCGCCGTCCGTTCGGGAAAGCGCTGCGCATTGACTGCTAGATAATTAGCCACATTCAAAGTGGGTAGTCTCCATGTTGTCATTGTTATCACCTAATCAGGCTAGGCGGGTCACCGACTTGTGGGTAATTGAAAGGTTGGTGGAGCGCTTACAGACGGCCGGTCTTGGGCCAGGGGCGTCATCCCGCGCGCGTCGCTGCAGGCCAGCTGCCAAAGCGGGTCACGGCGCAGCGAGTCGGTATCGCTGAGATCGATCCAGCCCATCGCGCGCTGCAGCACCAGGGTACGCAGCTGACTGGCCAGTGAGTGGCGGACGCGTAGCGGGTTACGGAGGTCGACCAGATTGTCCTCGAGCGCCTCGATCACGCCGCTGTTGTCGAGGGCTTCACGCAGCAGCAAAGCGCCGCTGTCGCTGGTGGTGCGCTGGCCGCTCAGCTCGACCCGGACAGAGCCGTTGCACGAGGGCGTCCAGGTGGATAGGCTTTCACCCATGGCGAGTGGTCCTCTTGAATCGTGTTCTGCCAGGAACAGTTTGATTCTACAAGAGAAAACCACTCGCCATCTTCGTTTTCAGGCCGGCCTCATGAATAAGCCGGGCTACACTTACTCCCTTATTCTCATGATCTCTAATCAATCATGTATCGCAACCTTTCCCATTGGATAGCATCACATGGTGTTAGGTAAAAAAGTCGCTATCCAGGGAAAAGAGAAAATCAACACGACGGTAACCACTTCCATCAGAATAAACCAGTTGGCTCCCGCGAAAACATCCGTCAAGGTCGTATCCTTATCCAACCCAGCAATCACATACACATTCAAACCGATTGGGGGAGAAATCAGCCCGATCTCACACATCTTGATGGCCAGAATGCCAAACCAGATAGGATCAAATCCAAGGCTTGTCACCACTGGAAAAAGGATAGGGAGCGTAATGACCAACATAGAAAACGCATCCAAAAACATCCCCATTGGCACATAAAGCAGTAAAATCAGGGCAATAATGACAATAGCAGGCAAGGGCAGATCGATCACCCAGCCGGACACCAGTTGCGGCACACGAATCAGGCTAAGAAAAAAACTATAAATACCGGCTCCGAGCATGGTCATCATGATCATCACGGTAGTATTAACGGCATCTCTTGAAGAGATACCAATTGCTTTTACTTTGCTCGCCCGATCCTGGCGAGAAAAAAGCAAGAATAAAACAGCGGCCATTGCCCCCAAAGACGCGGCTTCAGTCGGCGTGGCCCAGCCAGTATAAATACTTCCCAAGACCACCACGATCAGCAGCATGAGCTGCCAAGCCTTACGCAATGAAGTAAAACGCTTCTTCCAACCAATGCGCTCACCTTTGGGACACATCTCTGGTTTGATCAGCGCAATGATCGAAACACCCGCAACAAAGACGCCCACGGAAAGAATGCCAGGCAGTATGCCGGCCATTAGCATTTTGCCCGCCGAAACCTCTGTCAAGGCAGCATAGAAAACCAGCAAGACACTAGGGGGGATCAACACCCCCAACACTCCTCCCGCAGCCACACACCCAGCCGAAAGACGTTTATCGTAGCCAGCTTGCTTCATTTCGGGTAACGAAATGGAACCCACGGTTGCCGCCGTGGCCACACTTGAGCCCGAGGTGGCAGAAAAACCAGCACATGTAAAAATCGTCGCGATGGCTAGCCCGCCGGGCAAATGCCCACACCATCGTTTGGCCACATGGAAAAGCGATTTCCCCACTCCAGCATGAAGCGCGAAATTACCCATAATGATGAAGAGTGGAATTACTGTCAGCAAGTAAGCCGCTGTTTTATTAAACGCAAAGTTCTGCAATACATTATAAACATAGGTCACATCTTGCACTAACAAGATACCGACCATCCCAGACAGACCCAGCGCCGCAAAAACAGGCACCCCTAATCCCATCAATACGAATATCAACCCAACGGACAACAAACCTAGCCATACGGGATCAGTCATGAGCGCCACCAAAAGCAGAGTAAACAGAAATGACAAAATGCAAAAACATTTGAATGAATGCCAACAACAAGCTTACCGCCACGATGATTTTCACCCACCAAATTGGCATTTGCATGATCCCCCAGCGAAACTCCCGGTCCATCGTTGAAACATAGGCACCTTCAATACTTGGAAGGGCAATCGCAATCAAAAAGACGGCACCAAACAACCACGCCACACTTTCCCAAGCTAGCCGTACACGGGGCGAGCAACGCTCACTTATCAAGGTAACGCGTATATGCTTACGGTCATGTTGCGCCCATAACAAGCCAAGATAAACAATTATTGCCATGGACACTTCCGAGAACTCATAAACGCCTGGAAGGGGAAAATTGAACAAGCTACGAGAAGTTGCATCCAGTGCCGTTGACACCATCATGAACAACAGTGCCATTGAAGCACCACATCCCATCAAAAATGCCAACCCGGATCCCATTTTTCTTAAACCACGCATTCAGATACCCTCACATCAGGCATTATTTGAAGGGCTGCCGAGCAGCAGCCCAAACCGTCATGTGCAATGACGTCATGAAATGCGTTGATAAATCTCATAGGGTGTTTCCAGGTCCCCACTGGCATCATGCTCTGCGATGGCATCATCGATGATTTGTTGCATTTCATCGCCATCAATACCCGCATTCCTGGCCACGGTATTCACCCATTGATTTACCTGTTCAGGCTGGACCATATCTCTGGCGGTTTCGATTTGTTGCTGATCCCAAGTAGAGAACTGAGCGCCTTCCGCCATCGCTTTACGCACCCGATCCTCCGCTATGGAGGCATAGATTTCACGGTACTTGCCTGAATAGATTTCATCTGCCAACGTTTGCATGACCTGCTTGATATCGTCCGGCAGACGGTTCCAGACATCGATACCGATGACCGTTGCAGACGGGCCATGAGGTCCAGCGCCAATCTCGGTAATATAAGGAGCCGCCTCATGTAGTGCATAGCTGATGGCAGTGATGAAATCAAAGCCATAAGCCCCATCCAGTACACCACGCTCCAATGCTGAATAAACTTCTGGCGCCGCCATGGGAATAGCTCTTCCCCCCAGGCTTTCAACCACATCCGTCCCCACGCCATATCCCCGGATCCGCTTGCCACGCAAATCTACAATCGATTGAATAGGCTCTCGCGTTATCAGAGGGCAATAGTACCAATTGGTCCAATAGAGAACTTTGGATTTATGACGACTTTCCCATTCCTGCTGTAGTGGCTCATAACGCTGGTAGACGTCTCGGCATACTTTTAACAGAGCATCCGCTCTATTCATTTTGTAATACCACTCCAGTCCTCGTGTCACGGGCAGGTCACTTTGATAATATCCCGGGGAAATCAGCGACACTTCTGAAATGCCATTTCTGATCGCATTCAAATGAGCTCCCGCCTGGTTCAAAGATTGAGCCCAGTAGAAATCAACTTCAATGGCTCCGTTGGTTCGCTTCACCAACTCATCTAAAAACCATTTATCCAACACGGATGGAGAAGCATGTTCCGTTACATATGAGTCATATTTCAGTCGTATAGGCGACTGACCCAAAGCCATGCCAGGGAGAGTGGTCAGGGTAAGGGTTCCACCGACAGAAATGGCACTCAGCTTCAAAAAATCTCTTCTTTTCATCATTAACTCCTCGCACTGTCAACGCTTATTGGCTTTATTATAACTGTCGTCATCTGACTCAGCTATTGAGGACACTAACCTGATAATTATTGTTTAAAAAAACATGCTATCCTGACTATCTACGTAGCGGTATACGTATAACTACGTATACCCATAGGGCACCTCCTTTACCTTTCACCAAGGCTAATCCTCTAGCTGAATAATTTTGGAAACCAGTTCAGCAGTATTCCGGCATCCTAGCTTTTTCATGATTTTGGCGCGATGCGCTTCAACCGTCCTATGTGATATTTGCAGCAGCCTACCTATTTCCTTGCACGTATGACCATTCGCGATGTAGCCCGATATCTCCAACTCTCGCATGGTAAGGTGATTAGATTTATCCTGGCCAACTTTGATTTTTGTAAAAGACCATACCGCCAATTCAAAAGGGGCGGAGGGTGTCAATGTTTTTCCGACTGTTTTTGTCCAAAACACCTCTCCTCGACTGTTACACATGAACCGCTCATCAATACACTTATGGTTTTTCAAAAGATCTTGATAGCGCAGTTCACCAATTGACTTGAAATCGGCATAAGAGGGGTACATTTTCAACATGAGCTGGCCAATCAGGGTACTGCGCTCGTAACCAAACAGTTCACAAAACGCTCGATTACATTCTAGCACACGTCGATTTTTAGTCACCACGATGGCACATGGCGCATGCTCGAACGCTATAAAAAGCAGATCATTCCCGATGACGCTGGCGTTCATAGTTCCCCCCTAAAAGCATTCAATGTCTACAGAGGTTTTACCGGAAACACTTATTGGCACGTCCAGCCACCATCCATGGGTATTACGGTACCGGTCATTGATGCCGCCTCCGAACTAGAGAGAAAGCCCACCAAGGCAGCGACCTGCTCTGGGAGTACAAACGCTTTGGTGGGCTGCTTCTCACCCACCAGATGGCGAATGGCCTCGTCACGCCCACGGTTCAACGTTTGCATACGCTGTGCGATTTGCGGCTCCAGGATGGGCGTTTCCGTCCAGCCTGGGGCAATCGCATTGACAGTAATACGTTGCTCGGCCGTTTCCAGCGCCAGCACTTTTGTCAGGCCTACCACCCCATGCTTGGCTGCCACATAAGCTGACTTGTATGGCGAACCTACCAAACCGTGGACAGAGGCAAGATTGACAATACGTCCCCCACCTTGCCTGCGCATGTCCGCCAGAGCCAATTGGCTGCACCGATATACAGCGGTCAAATTAATGGCGATGATATCGTTCCAGTCCGTCAGCTCGAAGTTTTCGACCGGAGCAGTGAGCTGGATACCCGCGTTATTGACCAATACATCCAAGGACACGCCTGCTTCCCGAAGGGCAGCAAATAGACCATCGATTTGCTCGGTAGAACGAAGGTCTGCCTGAAAATAGCGTGTCGATGCCGCTCCCTTTTCTCTGAGCATGTCCTGGCAAGCCTGTACGTTAGCCTGTTCGGGAGGCAAACGATCATGCAACACGATATGAGCCCCTTCTCCAGCGAAATGCTGGCAAACCGCTCGCCCAATCCCACCTAGTGCCCCTGTTACCAATACGCTACGAGGAGCGCGGCTGTCGGCGTTAGTCATGATCGGCCACCCTCTGAAGTACACTGGCATAGTTGGCAACGGCCAATCCGCCCATATTGAATACGGCAGCCGTGTGTGCATCACTGACCTGACACCCTTCTGCCAACCCCATTAGCTGACGTGCCGCCATGACATGCATGGACACCCCCGTCGCACCAACCGGATGCCCTTTTGCCTTCAAGCCACCAGAAGGGTTGATGGGCAGTCTGCCGTCTTTCATCACCCACCCTTCATGTATGGCGCGAGCCCCTTCGCCTAAAGCAGTCAGGCCGATACTTTCATAAATCATCAGCTCTGCGATGGTAAAGCAGTCATGCACTTCGGCGAGCGACAGGTCAGCCAGCGTCATTCCAGCCTGGGTCAAGGCATCGTTCCAGGCGTGAGTCACTCCCTCAAAGACCAAAGGATCACGTTTTGCCATCGGCATGAAATCCGTGGACTGGGCACAAGACAAGAACTTCACCGAGTACGGTGCCCCCCGCGCCACATCCGCACTGGAGAGAATCAAAGCGGCCGCACCATCAGAGACTGGAGAGCAATCAGTCCTTTTCAGAGGGCCTGCGACGACCGGATTGCGGTCTGATTCATGAAAGCAAAAATCGACATCGACAGCCTTGCGAAGATGGGCCAGAGGGTTATGCATACCATTACCATGGTTTTTAGCCGCAATACGTGCCAACGCCTCAGAGTGGTCACCATAAGCCTCGAAATACCGAGTGGCCACATCGGCAAACACCCCCGCAAAGCCAGCGCGCTGGCCAGCAGTTTCAGGTTGATAGCTGGCCCCCAGCAGGCCTTTGCCAACCCTGGCAGCATCTGCATCGGTCATCTTTTCAGCACCGATGACCAGCACATTCCGCGCCAGCTTACCCTCGATCAGATTGATGCCCTGATGCAAGGCCGCCGAGCCACTGGCACACGCATTCTCCACTCGTGTGGTGGGTTTAAAGCGCAAGTCAGGAAAGCCATTC
This sequence comes from Vreelandella hamiltonii, assembly GCF_014651795.1. NCBI lineage: Bacteria > Pseudomonadati > Pseudomonadota > Gammaproteobacteria > Oceanospirillales > Halomonadaceae > Vreelandella > Vreelandella hamiltonii. The sequence goes on from NZ_BMXO01000001.1 coordinate 483,182, forward strand.
AATACCAGCGACGCAGGAAACTCCTGGTCACACATACCGCTGTTAAAGTTACCGATATAGACGGCATCGATATCGCTGGCGCACATCTCGGCAGTTTCCAGCGCCTCTGTCACGGCCTCCGTCATCAACTGCTCCAGAGACCCTTCCAGCTTGCCAAAACGAGTATGTCCACCTCTACCGATCATGTACGTGCGCATCAGCGTTGCTCCTCTAACTCGCTCGATACCAGCATCGAACGCAAGGTTGTTTTTAGAATTTTTCCATAGGCATTCTTCGGCAACTCATCCAGCAAATGATACGTTTTCGGGCGCTTGAAACGTGCCATGTGGTTCAGGCAAAACGTATCCAGTGCCTGAATATCCAAAGGGGCGCTGCATGCAACGAACGCCACCACGATCTCTCCCCACTCGCTGTCAGGCCGGCCTACCACCGACACCTCCCTGACACCGGGATACTGCAGTAACACCTCCTCCACCTCGCGGGGATAGATATTGCTGCCACCGCTGATGATCACATCCTTCAAGCGGTCCGTGAGATATAGATAGCCCTGCGCATCGAGATACCCCACATCGCCGGTTCTCAGCCAGCCCTCACGCAAGGTTTCTCGGCTGGCATCCGGGTTAGCCCAATAACCACTCATGACAGTATCCCCCCTAACGCAGACCTCCCCTTCACTACCCACAGGCATGCAACTGCCGTATTGATCCTGAATAGCAATTTCAAGTTGCGGGTGAGACTGCCCCACCGGCACCAGCCGAGTCTTGTCCGTCAACCCCTGTTGCTGGTAAAGCTCATATAACTGTTGATGCTGCTGCTTATCCAGAAAGGTAATGGTCATGGGGCTTTCCCCCTGACCGTATATTTGAACCAGCCGGAACCCCATGACCTCCAACGCTTCCAAAAGGTCGCGCGCGTACATGGGGCCGCCGCCATAGGTAATGGTGTGAATATCTGCAGGATTGAACGGGCCGGGGTAAGTCGCCAGGAAGTCCAGCACGCGGCGTATCATGGTAGGTGCCAGAAACATAGAAGCATGGCCATGCGCGCCAAGCGTTTCAACGAACAGTTCGCCCGAAAACTTACTCGATGACGGAATCACCTGTGCCCCACCGACCATCAGATAAGGCACCATATACAGCCCTGACCCATGCGACATGGGTGCAAAGTGAACCAAACGATTATGAGGGCCGATGGTTTCAATGTTGGCCACATAGCATGCCGACATGGTGGCCAGGCACAGATGCGTGAGTGTCGCCCCTTTCGGCTTACCCGTGGTACCGCTGGTATAAAAAATCCAGGCCGGCTCATGGCTCGCCCGAAACACTGGCTGGCTCACTCGCCCACTCGGTAATGCAAAGCCACTCGGAGCGATCAAGGGTACCGACACCCAAGACACCATGTCATCGTGCTCAGTGAACAGTACCCGGCAATCAGCATCGTCAACGATATAAGCGACTTCTGCCGCCGTTAATTTTGCATTGATCGGCACCACGACCAGCCCGGCATACCAAGCGCCACAAAGCAGCTCGATATAACAGACCGAATTAGCCAAGAAGAGTGCAACTCGCTCACCCTCAGCCAGCCCAACCTCATCGGTCAGATACGTTGCCCACCGACTGGCAGCCTGGGCCAACCCCGCATAACTGAGCGCCGGATGCTCGCCTGCAAATATCGCCGTCCGTTCGGGAAAGCGCTGCGCATTGACTGCTAGATAATTAGCCACATTCAAAGTGGGTAGTCTCCATGTTGTCATTGTTGTCACCTAATCAGGCTAGGCGGAGAAGCTACTGATACCTATACGTAGTAATACGCAGCTCACTAACCTAAACGTCTAGTAAGGGCCAAAAAAAAACCCCGCAGTGAGAGCACTCACCCGGGGCCTTGGAACTAAAAACAGGCTGCTAAAGTGAAGGCTACTCCGCCTGCTTGATACCCAGGCAGAGGTACTTCATCTCGGTATATTCATCGATCCCGTAACGCGAGCCTTCGCGGCCGATGCCTGAAGACTTGACCCCACCGAACGGAGCTGCCGCCGTTGAAATCAAACCGGTATTGATGCCCACCATGCCGTACTCCAGCGCCTCGGAAACGCGCCAGATGCGCGAGACACTTTCAGCATAGAAATAGGCCGCCAGCCCGAACTCCGTATCGTTTGCCAGGCGAATCACTTCAGCCTCGTCTTCGAAGCGGAAGACCGGTGCCAGAGGGCCGAATGTCTCCTCGCGGGCACATGCCATGTCCGCTGTCGCCTCGGCCACCACCGTGGGTGCGTACCAGGTCCCCCCTAGCGCATGGCGCTGCCCTCCAGCCAGCACTCGCCCTCCTTTGGCCAAGGCATCCTGAAGGTGCTCTTCCACCTTGGCCACCGCCTTCTCGGAAATCAGCGGCCCGATATCCACCCCCTCCTCGCAGCCAGCGCCCACCTTCAAGGCCTGAGTTCTCTGCGCCAGCCGCTCCACAAAGGTGTCGTAAACACCACTTTGCACATAGATACGGTTCGCGCATACGCAAGTCTGCCCGGCATTGCGAAACTTGCTGTCGATTGCCCCGGCCACTGCCTCGTCGATATCGGCATCATCGAACACAATGAACGGGGCATTGCCTCCCAGCTCCAGCGACACTTTCTTCACCGTCGGCGCACAGGCTGCCATCAGCTTGGCACCCACCGCCGTAGAACCGGTGAAACTCAGCTTGCGCACTACTGGGCTTTCGGTCAGCACCTGGCCAATGGTCTGTGCATCCCCAGTGACGATATTGATCACCCCGGCAGGTACTCCCGCCTGCTCGGCCAGTGCCGCCAAGGCCAGCGCGGTCAGCGGCGTCTCCATGGCAGGTTTCACCACGATGGTACAGCCTGCGGCCAGCGCAGGAGCCACCTTGCGAGTAATCATCGCCGCCGGAAAATTCCACGGCGTAATGGCCGCACAGACCCCCACCGGCTCACGGGTGACAATGATGCGCTTATCTGCCGCGTGGCCCGGAATGGTATCGCCATAAATCCGCTTGGCCTCCTCGGCAAACCACTCGATAAAGCTGGCGGCATAGCCGATTTCACCCCGCGCCTCCCTCAGCGGCTTGCCCTGTTCCAGCGTCATCAGCTCGCCCAGGGCCGCCTCGTTCTCCATGATCAGCGTATGCCAGCGGCTCAAAACAGCCGCCCGCTGCGCAGCGGTTTTGCTCTTCCAGGCGGGCAGCGCCACGTTGGCCGCCTCGATGGCACTTGCCACTTGCTGGGCGCTCAGGGCAGGCACATGCCCAAGCGTCGCACCGTCTGCCGGGTTGGTCACCGCCACCTGCTCGCCACTCTCCGACGTCACCCACTCGCCGTTGATATAAGCCGCCTCATGAATCCACGACTGAATCTGCATCACCTACTCCTGTATTGTCATTGATAGAATTGAAACCGTGGGATAGGACCTGGCGTAGAACCTGGCGTGTCAGCGCTGCCTTACCCCAACGGTGAATCGCGCCAGCGGCGCTGCTTTTTCACCAACGTGGATTGGTCCACGCCCAATACTGCCGCTGCCGCGCGAGTAGACCCGTGCAAGGCCAGCGCATGCTCGATCACTTGCCGCTCGAATCGGCTCACCTGATGGCGCAAGGAATGTTGCTCGCAAAGTGCACGCGGCCCTTCCGGTGCCGCGGCTTGGCCGGGGCTGGGAAATAGCTCACGGGGCAAATCTGCCGAGGTCACCTCTTCCTGTTCCAGGGTCACGACCAGGCGCTCGGTGAGGTTCATCAGCTCGCGTATATTGCCCGGCCACGCATACCCCGCCAGCAGCTCCAACGCCTCGGGTGACCAGCGGTGCGACATACCGTGCAACTGATTGAAGTGCACTAAATAATGCTGCAGCAAAGGAATCACTTCCTCGCGCCGCTCCCGCAACGGTGGCAACCGCAGCGGCACCACACTCAGCCGATAGAAGAGATTCTCTCGAAAAGCCCCTTGTTGTACACGCTCCAACAACTCCTGATGCGTCGCCGTAATCAACCGCACGTTGGCTTGCCGAAACGCGGTATCACCCACAGGCAAATAGCGGTTTTCTTCCACCACCTTCAATAGCTTTACCTGCAAGGCCATGGGCAAGTCACCGATCTCATCCAGAAACAGCGTTCCCCCATGGGCCACATCCAGCAGCCCCTGCTTACCCTTGGGCGCAGCACCGGTAAATGCCCCGGCGGCATAGCCAAACAGCTCGGCCTCCAGCAGCCCTTCCGGAAACGCCGTACAGTTCAACTCCATGAACGGGCCATCCGAACGGTCACTGTGCTGATGGATATAACGTGCCAACAAGGTCTTTCCGGTACCGGTTTCGCCCTGAATCAGAACCTTGGCCGTCGATTTTGCCACCCGGCGCGCCAGGTCGAAGCAAGGCTCCGTGCTCGGGCTGGTAATCACCCCGGGAGCACTCAGCGCCGATACTTCTCGCACCTGATACGCCTCACGGATACGCTCGATCTGCTCAAGCTGCTCCTGGGCATGCTTGGCCAGCAGCAGCTCCGTGATATCGCGAACGCTGGTCACCACATAGGCTAACCTGCCGTCCTGACCAAACAGCGGGGTCCCCGTGACCACAATCTTGCGGCTACCATGGATCGTCTGCGCCAGCGTGATCGGGCGCAGCTCACGAATCACCTCCAGCGACGCCGATTTGGAAATGAACCCCGCCTTGACCAGATCCGCCATGTGGAAGCCCACCACCTCCTCCCGCTGAATACCGGTGATGCGCTCATAAGCCTGATTGATTGTCACCGTGATACCGTTGGCATCGGTGATATAGACCCCATCGTGCAAGGCATCCAGCAAAGAACGCATGGGCTCCTCATCGAACCCGAACGCCTCCACCTCTGCCGCCTCAAGGGCTGGCTTCGCACCGGTGACCCGGTAGCGCAAATGTGCCTCCACCGGCTGGTCGAGTGCCCCTTCCCGCTGAGCCTGCTCGATATCGGTACGGGTCAACACCCCAATCACCTGGCCCTGGCGATGAAACACCTCCACCGCATCCGTACCGTGCTGCTCAAACAAGGGCAATGCCGCCGCCAATGAAAGGCACGCCTCTATTCGCTGCATGATCTCCCTCCAGGGATAACTGCGAACCATCCCGCCATGGCTGGCCGAACCGCACGATTGGCCAGCACACGGCGCCGAACCCCAGCGTAACCCGGCGGCTCGGCCTGCACAGCGTCATGTCGACTACTTTTGCAGCGGGACCCGAGGCTCAGGGTCAGCAGAAGGCACGGATGCTTCCTCCCAATCCTTCACGAAGGTCTTGTCCACCTCGCCCGAGAAGAAACGGCGCCCGTAAATCAGCGCGCACAGCAGAATCCCCACGGCAAAGGCCCAGGTAGCCCCCTTGATGACCAGCATTGCCGCAATAATTCCGGCAATGCCAAGATCACGCTGGCTACGCGCCTCCATGATGCCGATACGTACGCTGACATAGCCCTGAATCAATAGCGTCAGCGCCAGCGCAATGCCCAGAATAGGCTCTACCAGACTCACGATGGGCAGCAGCAGCAACCCCGTGTTGGTTCCCCAACGGAACGACCCCGAACCCCCGAAGATAGAGTTCATCGCCGCCTTGCCCTGCTTGTAACGCTCAACCGTGACCACATGCATTGCCGCCCACAGCGGGCCACACATCACCACGTCCGGACCAAAAATGCTCATGCCGAAATTACGGCCACCAAAGATCATGTGGGCACGGTTGGGGTTATAGTCGATCTTCTCGTCGCGGCGCTTCTCATCGGCCTCCTCCAGCAGCGCCTTGCTCTGCAACACATCGCCAAACAACACGATATACGCCGCCAACACCGTAGGAATCGCCGTCAGAAACATCATTAGCGGCGGCATGCCCACGCCGAACACCGTGTACTCACTGAACATCAACGCGAAGTCAGGCTGGCTGAACCCCCATTCCACATCTGGCCATGGAGCTTCCCCAAACAGCGGAGCCACCACGATAGCCAGCACGATGATCGGAAAGATTCCCAGCTTGCCTACCGCACCCCACACACCACCTTGGGCTTTCAGCTTATTGAAATGGCGGGAAAAAATAAGATAAAAGGCAACACCCACGGCAATTGTGATGGTAAAGGGGTACTGCTCGAAGCGGCCACCCTCATCGAATACCACCACGATGGCCGCCAGACCAGCGCCCATGATCACCCCCGCTTTGATGGCCGAAGGAATCAGCCGCACCACCTTGCTGGCCATGCCCGTGACCCCCAGGCCGATGGCCAGGACCCCCAGCATCATCTGGAAAGCAATCAACGCATGCACCCTATCGACCCCCTCGGGGAAGGTCGCCACATACGCCATCAACAGCGGAATGGCCGGCGTAATCCAGCCAGGGATCACCGGATCCCCCAGCAGATGGTGCAGCAGGTACAGCAAACCGTTCAAAATCACGATGGCCAGCGCCGCCTCGAAAGGCATCCCCAGCAACTGCATCATGAGCGGAATTGCCGCCAGATCGACGGCACACATCAATAGCCCCTGCAAATAGTCAGGCAGCTCGAAGCGGTAGTGATAGAAAGGCAAGCGAAGCTTGAACGGACCTAACGGCGTGTACGGGCTCTCCTCACCGTCAACGCGATGTTTCCAAGCGCTCATGGCATGAACTCCTGATCGATTTTATTGGTATTGTTAGTAACGCGTCACCGCGTCAGTAGGCGGCGCGATAGATGGCCTCGATATCCTCCAGGCTCAAGACCCTGGGATTATTGCGCAGCAGCCGCTCCACCTTGATAGCCTCGGCAGCCAGCTCGGGAATCGCTGACTCAGGGATATCGAACGAGCGCAAGCCAGACGGAATTTCCACCTCGGCACACAAGCGATGCATACGCGCAATCACGGCATCGGCCACCGCATGGTCGGAAAGCCCCGCCACCGGCTCGCCAAAAGCCTCGGCGATGCCCCGGAAACGCTCCACACACGCCAGCTTGTTCCACTCCATCACGAAGGGCAGCAGCAGCGCATTGGTCACCCCATGGGCCAACTGATAACGCCCGCCCAACGGATACGCCAACGCATGCACCGCCCCGACCCCCGCATTGCCGAACGCCAGCCCCGCCAGCAGGCTACCGGTCGCCATGTCCTCGCGGGCCTGAAGATGCTGAGGATTGGCAAACGCCTTCGGCAACGCCGAAACGATCAACCCCATCGCCTTGACCGCCAAGGCGTCCGTGATAGGCGTCGCAAAATTGGAAAGATACGCCTCCACCGCGTGCACCAGCGCGTCCACACCGCTGGCAGCCGTAACGCTGCGCGGGCAGCTCAGCGTCAGCTCGGGCGCCACGATCGCCACATCCGGTAGCAGACAATCGCTCACGATCCCCTTTTTCATCTGCTGGGCCTTGTCGGAAAGAATGGCGATATTGGTCACCTCCGACCCAGTCCCTGCGGTAGTGGGCATGGCAATCAAAGGCACCTCACGCTGGCGCACCTGCTGCTCGCCAAACAGCGCCTCCAGCGGCCCCTCATGGCGCGCATACACCGCCACGCATTTGGCAATATCCATGGCACTGCCGCCGCCAACGGCAATCACGCTATCGTGCTGGCCCGACACGAACACCTCCGTGCAGGTTTCCACGATAGCCACTTCCGGCTCTGGAGTTACGCCATCGAACACACCACAGAAAAGCCCCAAGGCCTGCAACTGCCTGGTAACCCCCTCCAGCGTGCCCGAGGCCACCACCCCGGCATCCGTCACGATCAAGGGGTGCTGCATGCCCAGTGCCTGCACATGCAGGGCCAACTGTTCACTGGCCCCCTGCCCGGTAATCAACTTACCCGCACTCTTAAAACTGCTCACCCGATTCAAATGCATAACGTGCTTCCTATTCTCTATTGTTAATTGTTGGAACGCGCCAAAGCGCCTTGACTATCGTTTACGCATTGGCACGCTATCTTTAGCGCACTACTTGTAGCTAACCACGCTTACGGCAGAACACTTGTAGCAAACCGCGTGCCAACAACAAAAAAACCCCGCAAGCACATGAATTAAAAGGGATATAGAAAACCTAAAGAAGACCAACGTTCGTTTTTAGCAAAGTCGTCAGGAAAAAAATCATCGCCATACAGCTAGCACGATGAATTTTGTCATCGAGAAAAATCCAACACCAATATCCGATATACAACGGGCATGGCCTGGTCTGCGCTTTTTGTCTCTGATACGCTAACAACGCCAAAGGCACCGCAACGCCACCTCACGGAAAGCACGCCAATGGGTTCCAAAAAAGCAGACCGCTAGGCCGCAACAACCTTACTTCACTCGTTGTTGCGGCAGCCTGACCATCACATCGATACTCTGCAGGCCGCCGTCGAATACGCTGATTCGTACGGAGCTTTTCCTGTGCCTATTCAAAACCCAAGCCCTTGGGCTTATCGCCTCCCCCTGGCGCTGGCGTTGCTGGCCCCTTTCAACTTGCTTGCCTCACTCGGCATGGATATCTACCTGCCGGTGGTGCCCGCCATGCCGGGCATTCTCGATACCACGCCCGAGGTCGTTCAGCTCACGCTGACGCTCTACATGATCATGCTGGGCGTGGGCCAGATCCTCTTTGGCCCGCTTTCAGACCGCCTGGGCCGTCGCCCCATCCTGATCGGCGGCACCCTCGTTTTTGCGGCGGCCTCCTTCTTCCTGGCGTTCACCACGGAAGCCTGGCTATTCGTGGTGCTCAGGCTGGTGCAAGCCATGGGGGCCGCCGCCATGCTGGTCGCGATGTTCGCCACGGTGCGCGATGTGTACGCCAACACGCCGGAAAGCGCAGTCATCTACAGCCTGATGAATGCCATGCTGGCGGTGGTGCCTGCGCTGGGGCCTATCGCGGGCGCGCTGATAGCCCGTTACCTGGGCTGGAGCGCCCTGTTCATCACCCTGGGCATTCTGGCCCTGCTGACCCTCGGCTACGCCTTCCCGAGATGGCATGAAACACGCAAGGCATACGCCCCCACCCGCCTGGCGGATATAGGGCGCGTGCTCAACAGCGCTCATTTCTGGGTTTATACGGTCGCGTTCGGGACCGCCATGGGGGCGTTTTTCGTGTTCTTCTCGACGGCCCCCCGAGTGCTCATCGAAGGGGCGGGCTTTAGCGAGTTGGGGTTCAGCTTGGCCTTTGCGACGGTGGCCCTGGTCATGATCGTGACGGCGCGCTTTGCCAAACGTTTCGTGACGCGCTGGGGCATTCCCGGCTGCGCCCTGCGTGGCGCGCTGATTCTGCTGGCCAGCGCAGGCCTGCTGGGGCTGGGGGAAGTGTTCTTCACGCCAAGCCTGTGGTCGTTTGTCTTACCGATGTGGCTCGCCGCCGTGGGCATCGTGTTGATCACTTCCGTGACCGCCAACGGCGCGCTGCACGCCTTCAGCGACATGGCAGGCACCGCCGTGGCGCTGCACTTCTGTGTGCAGAGCCTGATCGTGGGTGGCGTAGGCACTGCGGTGGTGGTCATGCTGGATGGCAGCACGGCGTGGCCGCTGATCGCCTACACCGGCGGCATGGCAGCGCTGACGCTGGGGCTGCTCACCGGCTTAGCTCGGCGGAAGCGGTAACGATAGGGTAATGCGTGTGCAGGGGGTGGCTGCGCTCAATCGCGCATCTTCAAGCGCTGGACCCTTCTCCGCCTGGCAGCCACCACGGCCACGACCGCGACGCAAAGCACGGCGGCCACCCCTGCCAACACCACATGGGAAAGGCTGCTCAGGCGCTCAAACAGTGGCGCGAGCGCCTGACCAAACAGATAACCGAGCGTGACCCAGGCGGCCGACCAGATCAGCGCCGACAGCGCATTGAGCACGATAAAGCGGGGCCAGGGAAAATTGGTCGTGCCGATGGTCACCGCACCGGCCATGCGCAGCCCATAAAGGAACCGCAAGGAGAACGCGAACGTATTCGGGTGGGCATTGAACGTCGTCAGTACCCGCCCACCCGCCGCGCTACGCTGAACCGAACGCACGATAGCGCTATTGCGCCACCCATGCCCGAGCAGGAAGAACACCTGATCCGCCAGGAAAGCGCCCAAGGCAAGCGAGACCACCGCTTCACCAAACCCGATCAGGTGCCGATGCATCATGATGCCGCCCAGCATCGCGACGGCTTCACCCTCCAGGCTCGCCCCCACGAACAAGCCGAGGCTGCCATAGTTCGCCACGAAATAATCAAGCGTCATGTGCATTCATCCATCAAGTAACCCCGCCAGGTGGGTGCCACGTAAACGCAATCTCTATCACGATTCAGGATGATGCGGAGGTGAATGAGGCTTATGGAAGGCAGCTGCTTCAGTTTGCAGCCAACCTGGCTGCCCCAAGCACATGAGCCGATTGCCCCGCCTATTCGGCTCAGATGATGAGCCGATTATGGTTGATATTCGGCTCATGGGCTAGTGGATGGGCTTTCCTCGGCGACATCCTCCACTGGGGATGCTACTCCTCACAAAGCGATGAGTATGCTCTCCGACTTCTTGCCTGGTTAGGCACGGCACGCCTGCAGCAACTGCTGCCCGACGGGGCCAAGCGGCTTCTTTTTGGGCCAGAAGGCGATCAGTTGGCGAACGCCACGAGGCGACAACGAGCGTGTCACCAGGTCGGCGTTGAGCTTATTCACCAACGCCAGCGTGGGCACCAGACTGACGCCCACACCGTTAGCCACCATCTGTAGCAACGTGCGTGTATCGCGCACCCAAAAATCGACCTGCACCGCCCCTTCCGATGCATCCAAGGAGTTTGCAAAAATTTGCTGAATCAACGCCTCACAGCCCCCGGATGACATGACCAACGGGTGCTCGGCCAGCGCTGAGACGCTTACGCTGGCGTGCTGGCTCAACGGATGGCTACTGGGCAGCACAGCAACGATCTCGTCTTGTCTGATCAACTGCCAATCAAAGTGCTCACGCCAATAGCCCAGGTTGAGCCGCGTGGTATCCGTCGTGATGCCAACATCCACCACGCCGCTTTCTACCCACTCCTTGATTTCCTCCTCCACGCCTTCCAGCACCAGCCCCATGGCTTCTGGGTATCGGCTCGAAAAGACTGACAGCACCGAGGCTAACCAACCATGCAGCGCACTGGGTATCGCGGCAATCTTAAGCGTCGTGTCGGTTTCATGATGGTGGTGCGATACCTGATGACTGAGCACCTGTAGCTCACCCATGATCTTTCTCGCGCTAGCGAGTACTAACTCACCCAGCGCCGTCGGCTCGACTCCCTGCGGTGTTTTCACCATCAAGGCACCGCCGACACGCTGCTCCAATGACTGCATGGCATGGCTGACCCCTGATTGGCTAACACCCAAACGTTCAGCTGCACGGGTATACGACTGCGCTTCCTCAACGGCCAACAGTGCCCGTAACTGAGCAATGGTGATATCTGCGCCCCGGATCATGACCTCTCCTCATGGCTGGGATGAGCTAATCGAATTTTACACAAAAACCATTTAAAAAATAAAATCACATCAATCATTCTTAAAATTCGAAGGAAAAAAACATGAGCTATGAGTTTATACATCCTGGCATTGAAGATGCGCCATACATCTACCAACTTGCCCAGCAAACGCCACAACTGGACAGTTACCCTGAATATTTTTATCTACTTTGGTGCAGGGACTTTAAAAACACCTCGCTGATAGCTAAGAAAAACAACCGTATAGAAGGATTTATCATAGGCTACATGCGACCTAATGAGCCCTCAACCTTGCTCATATGGCAACAGGCCATGAGCAAAAGAATACTGAACAAAGGAATTGGGATAAAACTACTACATAAGCTAACAAGAACATGCAAAGCATCAGGAGCAAAACACATTGAAGCAACAATCTCACCAGAAAACAAAGTTGCTGAAAGGACCCTTATCGGAATCTCTAGATTACTAGACACCACTATAGAAAAAGAAGATATTTTCGACCAAAGTCATTTCAATGAAAGTCATCATAAAGAAATATTGGTCAGAGTAGGACCTTTTGAGGAGAAACAAAAATGAAAGTATTGACAACACCAGAAATGAAAAACTGCACAACTATCACAGAAGAAAAATTTACAAGCATAAGAGCAATAACTAGCCAGTACAATAAATTATTTTCGATTCATGAAACAACAGTTCATAAAAACAAAACATTAGAATTATGTTACGAAAACCATGATGAGTACGTCTATGTAATTGAAGGAAGAGGCGAGCTACACAACTATAAAACGGGAGAAAAACATCTCTTAGAACCCGGCACAATATATCATGTAGAAAAAAACGAAAGGCATTTATTAAAGACGCACGAAAGAATGCGCGGAGTGTGCATTTTCACTCCAGCATGCAAAGGTGACGAAAGACACAATGAAAACGGATCATATTAAACAGGATGATCAATGAGCATCACACTTGCTTTATCTGCAATGTTCTTAATTGGCATGACTCACTTTATCAATGGCATGATATCCCAACATTGCCCTGCCGTAAAAATTGCTTTATGCACTCATATCGGCGGTAGTTTTTGCGGGTTAATTTTATCATTTTCATTATCTAAATGGCACAACGATGCGATGATATGGGGTATGCTATCAGGAATAGGCTCAGCACTAGGAGCCCTTTTTCTATATCGAGCTCTATCAACCTCGCCTTTTGGTATCGTTGTACCCCTCAGCGCAGTATCAATGGTGTTGATATCAGTTCTACTGTCATTATTTTTTAATGGAGAAAACCCTAACTTAGCCGTTTGGCTTGGAATAGCAATATCTTTACCTGCTGTCTGGTTGATTTCAGGTGGAAAATCATTAAGAAAAAGACTACCCTCATTACATAAAAAATCCGGCTTAATTCTCGCACTACTCGCAGGACTTGGGTTTGCCGTACAACTTCACTTCTTGGGAAAAATATCCACTGAAGCGAATTTTTATGGAATATCCATCAGTATGGCCAGCGGAGCAATTCTTCTTCTCCCCTTTTGCCTAAACACTAAAAAAACAAAAAAAACGTTTTACACCTTATCATTCACAGCAGGTGGAATCAGTGTAGCAGGACTGGCTCTATACACCATCTCACAGGCAGGTCAGCTTGCTATAGTGAGCATCATCATTGTATCCATGTACCCATTAATCCCGGTAACACTAGGATCAATTGTAAGAAAGGAGAAGCTCAGCGGCTCCTCTATAATTGGTATAGTGCTCTCTATTGTGACGACAGCTCTTGTCACAATTGGCAGTTACTAAATCTTTGCCAAGCCGCGCATCCTGCAAAGATTTTAACGTTACTCCATTTAGATCCTTCCAAGCCAAACGGCCATTGGCGCTACCGCCAACCAAGACGCCCGCTGCTGTTGAAGGAGAGGAAAATCGAAAATCCTGAGTGAATATCAACTTTCCATTTTGCGGTGCTAGTACGCCACGCATTTGCAGAAGTTGCCGCTGCTCGCGCATGTAGTCATGGATGGAAAGCGTCTCCTCAATACGTGCCAATGAGCATTTGAGTACCACAAAGCCATCAGCAACTTCTCTACCCGTGCCTTCGGCCCCACGTTCGTTGAGGTAAAGCGTCAGCGGCGGCTCGACTTGCTCTGAAGATGCCCCGGCGGCTTGGCTGCTAGCTGCTTCGACGCATCGATACCCAATAGCGGAAAAATCACCAGCATCCCGGCTAAAAACCACTCGGCATCAGCACGGTTGGCTTTAGAAAGCGGGGACGGGGTCCGAGCTAGGAAAGTGCCGTTATCTAGCACCCAATGGTCAGCGGTTTTCACCAGAGCTCATAGTCCTGGCTCCAGATAACGCGAGAAGGTATGGTGTCGGTAGCGGTCTGTCAGCAGCTACGTCGGTCATGATATCCATGTTTGAGACTTTCTACAGGGCCTCATCGCGGTACTCAGAGTGTAAGGTGCTAGAGCTCATAGCAACAATTATTGCTTTGCTTTCGATGAGATCTGCAATTATACGCTCCTACTACAGATTCTTAGAGATATCCGCATCCATTGTTAAAATGCACAATGCCGCGTTTGCTAGGATTCGGGCATGCATATCTTATTGACTTGTTAAAGATAGATGAATACTGATGGGCACTCTCTCATGGTGACGAATTATCTAGACCTCATACTGCCAAAAGTAGTAGAGGAATAGAGGCCACTGTCTACGTCTTATCCGCTACTATGTATACTTTTACAAATATTCATGCTGACAGCAGCCAAGGAGAGGCATGATGTGGGTCGATAACGAAACAGATACAGACTTCCTCAATTTTTCCGGGGTTGCCGACACCGTTGCTGAGATCGTTTACCAAGCCAATGGACGCCCCATTTCCATTGGTGTTTCTGGCGCTTGGGGGGCTGGCAAATCGTCAATGATCAAGCTTATTCAGGCGTCGTTGCGCAATCCGCCTGAGTCGGGGCATAAGCCTGAAAAAGACTTCGTTTTTGTCGAGTTCAATGCTTGGTTGTACCAAGGCTATGACGACGCCCGTGCGGCGTTGATGGACGTAATAGCATCCCGTCTACAGGAAGAAGCTAAGGCGCGTCAGACCGCTCTGGACAAGGCTTACGAGCTGGGTCAACGTGTGAATTGGCTGCGGGTTGCTAAGATGATGGGTATGTCGGCAGCTTCTGTAGCAGCCGGCGTACCGATGCCTGGCCTGATAGGTGATGCGTGGAGTTTGACCAAGCAATGGTGGTCTGGGGACGTCAATCAGGCGACAATTGACGCAACCCATGACAAAGCTGGAAAGGTAGCGGATGAAGCCAAACAGTTCATCAAAGCTCAACCTCAGATGCCTTCACCGCCCAAGGAAATCCAAGCATTACGAGATAATTTCGAAGCTGTCTTGGATGAGTTAGGCGTCACCCTCGTTGTGCTGATTGACGATCTGGATCGCTGCCTGCCCGAAACGACTATATCAACCCTTGAGGCTATTAGGCTGTTCTTGTTCCTGCGCAATACGGCCTTCGTCATCGCGGCAGACAACGAGATGATCAAGCATGCGGTGCGTCGTCACTTCAGTGGTGTCCCGGATGACGTGCTTGTCACCAGCTACTTCGACAAGCTTATTCAGGTTCCAATTCGAGTACCACCTCTGGGGACGCAGGAAGTTCGGGCGTACATGATGATGCTGTTCACCGAGAACAGCGGGTTACCTAGGGAGGAAATCGAGTCCATCCGCATCAAAGTCCGCGATCAGCTTCGAACAACATGGCAAGGTGGTCGGGTCGACCGGACTTTCATGCAGTCCCTATCCAAGAAATACCCTGCGGAACTGATTGGGAAATTCGATACAGCAGAACGTCTCGCGGCGGTGATGACCTCAGCGTCAGGTATTCACGGCAACCCACGGCTCATCAAACGTTTTCTTAACGCCCTGGCGATTCGGATGAGCATTTCACGCGCCCATGGCGTGGGTGTGGATGAAGCAGCACTGGTCAAACTGATGCTGTTTGAGCGTAGTGGTAATCCGAAGGCCTTCGAAGAACTTATGAAAGCGGTTGCGGCGGATAAGCACGGCAAGCCAGCAATACTCGCTGGTTGGGAGACCGATGTGAAACAAGGCAAGGATTTATCTTTGAATCAGCCTTGGGATCACCCGTTTGTGAAGGAGTGGCTAGCCTTGCCACCTGCGCTGGCAGACAAAGATTTGCGAGGTGCCATTTACGTCAGCCGCGAGCATGCACCGATCATCACGGACGAAGATCGCCTTTCTTCGAACGCTGCCGAGCTACTAACCGCGCTGCTCGATTCGCCTGATATGGCACCTCAACTCAGGGGGGCTCTTGGGCAGATTGCTCCCGTCGAGATCAGCGTCATCATGGATCGATTACTCGACAACGCGGGTAACGAGCAGGAATGGGGCGTACCGCCCGTTTTGGATGCGATGCTGGTCATCGCTGGCATCGATGGATTGCAGGGCCCGCGCCTCGCTGCCTTTTTGAAAGAGCGCCCACCCGCACAGATCCAGGCTGGGATCGTGCCAAAGCTCAAAGATGAGAGCTGGGCGAAGTCCGTATTCGATTACTGGCAAAGCCTTGATGTCAGCCCTCCTGTGAAGGCCGCGATAAGGAAAATGAATGGGAACATCACAAAATAGCGATGGGCCAGGCAAGGGAGTGCCAATGGTGCCTCCGTGGACGCCTCCATTGCCGCCGATGCCACCGGAACTACCTCAGCCTCCAGAGCCACCGGCTCCGCCAGCCCCTGAGCCGCCAGATCTTGAAGAGGATCAGGTTGATCAGGATAGTCATTCTGATGGCCCCCCTGAGGGGGATAACAAGCCCAAGACTGCACCGCAGTCGCCACCTCCATTAGCGCCGCCAGGCCGCTTTGGGGGCGCACGCAAGGGATTAAGTGACTACGCCAGGAACGGTGATCGCAGCGGCCTCCAACGCAGCCTGAAGCACTACGTCAAACATGGGTACGGCGGTGCTAAGACCACTACGGCTCGATTTGGTGGTACAGCGGCAGTTGCCGCGATGCTGGGCGGTACCCTTCAGTCGGTGGCAGAAGGAACCAGTCAGACCAACGCGAACCTCATTGACCCCGTCCTGCTGAAAGGTCGATCTGCCTCAGAAGTCATGGACGCGCTGGTCGAGGCCGTTCGACCTGTGGATGGGACTCAAGATGCAGAGGCAGAGCGGGCCTCGATTCGGGGGTCGCTGTCCGATGTTCTCGTGAAGTACCCTAACGCCGATCTGCTGAACTTGGCCCCTGAAGAGCGGGCCTACGCGATCGAACGCTTCACCGCAATGGATGTGTTTCACCGGTACGAGCTTGATCTGGGGAAAACCGTACAAGAGAAAGCCTCATCGGCTCTAGTTGCGGTACGTCGGCTGAAAGAGATCAAGGAATACATCAAAGAGTGCGTCTCGGCCTCGTTTCGCTCCATTGCAGCCACTGGAGTTCGGCTGACGACCGGACGTATTTCCCAAGTCGTAACCCAGGCGCTACAGGAGACTTTTGAGGTCTTCGAGGGGTATATCGAATGAAGTTTGTTTGCGGCCCCGCAGGATTTCAGGTGCAGGCTGTCGATCCCGCAATGCCGGTGGTGATCTATGGCCAGGCGGAAAAGGGGCAAGTCAGTGTTGGGGGATACACCCGTCACCTGATTAAGAAAACACACTTGGAAATCTCACCTCAGGCCTGGGATTTTCTGAGTATTGCCCTTTCCATAGTTGCGGCAGATTTCTCCGATCTACGCGCCAAAAGCGCAGACGGCTGGACGCGTACACTCGAACTTCATATTGCAGTTCAGGATCCTGTATTCTGGAATGCCCAAGCACGAGCGTTGGAAGCTGCGTTGCGCTTTTTGACGACAGACATTTGGACGTTCGTCTTTCATTCCGGTGGGTATGGACCACCTGCTCAGTTGCAAGCATTTCATCCTCAAGAGGATTCTGTCGCCTTGCTTTCTGGCGGGATGGATAGCCTGATCGGCACCATCGACTTGGTCAGCCAAGGGCGGAATCCTTATGCCGTCAGCCAGATTGTCCGTGGTGATGGGCAGAAGCAAGACGATTTCGCTCAGAGTCTTGAGTTGTCCAGGATTGGACTCAATCACGTTGCCAGGTCTCCAGGGCTTCAAGAGCCTTCCCAGCGGGCACGATCCATCGTTTTCCTGGCATTTGGATTGGCCGTTGCGACATCACTTGATCGTTACCATCAGGGTGATCGCGTACCTCTTTACATCTGCGAGAATGGCTTCATCGCGATCAATCCTCCATTGACTGTGACCCGGCTGGGTAGCTTGAGTACCCGCACCGCTCATCCGGAATACCTAGGTCGATTGCAACAGATCTTCGATGCTGCTGGCATCAATGTTCAGATTCAGAACCCATACGCGCTGAAGACCAAAGGTGAGATGATGGCGGGATGTCTTAACCAGCATTTACTCAAACAGTATGCAGTGACATCCACCAGCTGCGGGCGTTTTCAGCGTTTTGGGTATAAGCATTGCGGGCGATGTGTTCCGTGTCAGGTCAGAAGAGCCTCCTTCATGCGATGGGGAGAGGTGAGAGACAGTACGCCATACGTTTACGACAACCTTAGTATCGATACCCCCCAGTATGGGCGCTTTGAAGATGTGCGCTCTGTAGGGATGGCAGTGGCGAGCGCTGCGCAGGACGGTTTCGATCAGTGGCTAGGTCACAGTCTTTTTTCGCCGTTTATTATTGACAGGGCTGGGTATAGGCGAATGCTCGTCCAAGGCTTGGACGAGCTGGCGACGTTGCACGCTTTCTATGGGCTTAAATGATTAGTGTAATATTCCCAGATTTCTTCTGCATACCCTACGCTGCTAATGCTGGATGTGCAAAACATGGCGACATGACACAGCCATTTAACTCTTGACATAGCGCCATAAAAAAATTTACCTTTAGGTTGCTTGCAGACAGATTTTTTTGTCATGCTTCGTGACAGGTGAAATCAATGTTAGGGGCTTTGCCATTTAGCATTCCTTGACGGTAGCGATGCTACCTGAACGCGCATAAGAGTGTCTGCAAGCATCAATGAGGATCAAAATGTCTGCTTTAAAAAAATTAAAATCAGCATGTGACATAAATGACTTGGCTAAACTTTTAAATTTCAAGTCTTCAAACATAGCTTATATAATTTACAGACTAAAAGAAGAAGAAAAATACTCTAGCTTCGAGATAAAGAAATCATCTGGCGGACTAAGAACTATCGACGCGCCAGAACCTAAACTTAAAAACCTACAGTCCAACTTAGCATACTTGCTACAAGAGTGCCTAACAGAGATTGAGAAAACATCTCAAATCAAAAGCACAGCATCTCAGGCTTTTCAGCCCAAAAAGTCAATAATCACAAATGCTTCTCTTCATAGGAAAAAAAGATTTCTATTCAATCTTGACATTGAAAATTATTTTGGCTCAATAAATTTTGGCAGAGTTCGTGGATTTTTTATCAAAAACAAAAACTTCGAGCTTGACCCAAAAATTGCAACTCTAATAGCCCAAATAGCATGCTACCGCAATAGACTACCACAAGGTTCTCCCGCATCCCCTATAATTTCAAATTTGATAAGCCATATCTTAGACATGCGCTTAATTGAATTATCAGCAAAAAACAAATGTTTTTATACACGATATGCAGATGATATAACTTTTTCAACAAACTTAACAGAATTCCCTCCAGAAATAGCTTACGAGAGTGAAGATAAAATATGGTCACCCTCCCAAAAACTAACAAAACTAATATTAAAAAATGGCTTTAACATAAATTACCAAAAAGTTCGAATGCAGCTTCATTTTTCAAGACAAGAGGTTACAGGCCTTACTACAAATAGAATCATCAATACGCCCATTGAGTATAGAAAAAATGCTCGAGCAATGGTTAGATCACTAATCATGAAAGGTAGTTTTCATATGCCTAAAGAAGAACAAGAGGCATCAGTTGAACAGCTTCACGGCATCCTATCTTTTATTGATCATGTAAAATTAGTCACAAAACATGGTCATAGCAATGATCCTCACTCTTTGCCAGCAGCTAAAGAAGAAAAAAAATCATCATTTGAAAAAGATTTTGCAGACTTTTTATTTTACAAATATTGCTACGCTCCAACTAAGCCTCTCATTATCTGCGAAGGTAAAACTGATAATATATATTTGAAATGCGCCATCAAATCATTGGACTCAAAATACCCGAAATTAATTCATCCAAACAACAAGCAAGATTTCAAAATAGATTTTTTTAAATACTCCCGCAGTCAAGGCGGAGATAGCCAAAAGGGAAGACTGCTTGAACTAAGAGGCGGCGAGGGGAATTTAAAAAACTTCATCTCAGCTTATGACAAAAAATGCACTAAAATACGAGCACCAGGAAAACTGCATCCTGTAATTGTATTAATTGATAATGACAAGGGTGGAAAACAAATACTTTCCTTAATAAAAAACTTAAAAAGAGAAACGAGTACAGTGACAGGAAATGAAGATTATTACTTCATAAACAACAATTTATATGTCATACCAATACCCGACATAATGGGGAATAAGAACACTACCATTGAGGATTTTTTCTACAAAAAAACTCTTAACAGAAAAATAAACGGAAGAGTCTTCAATAGAAAAAACGATCACTCTGGAAAAAATTTCTATGGTAAGTATGAGTTCGCCCAAAAAATAGTTCAGAAAGACTTAAAAAACATTAACTTTAAAAAATTTATCAAAATACTAGACAGATTTGAGCTTGTAATAAGCGATTACAAAAGATATCTAAAAAGTAAAGCCCTGCAGAATAGCAGGGCTAATCATTAAACAAGTATCACTCCCACTCAATCGTAGCAGGCGGCTTGCTGCTCACATCATAGGTCACCCGCGACACGCCTTCCAACTCATTGATAATCCGGTTGGAAACCTTCTCCAGCAGCTCGTAGGGCAGGTGAGCCCAGCGGGCGGTCATGAAGTCGATGGTTTCGACGGCGCGGAGCGCGATGACCCATTCGTAGCGGCGGCCGTCGCCGACCACGCCAACGGATTTCACCGGCAGGAACACGGCGAAGGCCTGGCTGGTTTTTTCGTACCAACCGGCGGCGCGCAGTTCTTCGATGTAGATGGCGTCGGCATCGCGCAGGATGTCGGCGTACTCTTTCTTCACTTCACCCAGAATGCGCACGCCCAGGCCGGGGCCGGGGAACGGGTGGCGGTAGACCATGTCGTAGGGCAGGCCGAGTTCCAGGCCGAGTTTGCGCACTTCGTCCTTGAACAGTTCGCGCAGCGGCTCGACCAGCTTGAGCTTCATGGTTTCCGGCAGGCCACCCACGTTGTGGTGGGATTTGATCACATGCGCCTTGCCGGTTTTGGAGGCGGCGGATTCGATCACGTCCGGGTAGATGGTGCCCTGGGCGAGGAATTCCACGCCTTCGATCTTGCTGGCTTCGTCATCGAACACGTCGATGAAGGTGTTGCCGATGATCTTGCGCTTGGCTTCCGGGTCTTTTTCGCCGTGCAGCTTCTCTAGGAACAGCTCTTCGGCGTCCACGCGGATCACTTTCACGCCCATGTGCTTGGCGAAGGTTTCCATGACCTGGTCGCCTTCGTTCTTGCGCAGCAGGCCGTTGTCGACGAATACGCAGGTGAGCTGCTCGCCAATCGCCTTGTGCAGCAGCGCGGCTACTACGGAAGAGTCTACGCCGCCGGAAAGGCCCAGCAGTACGTGGCGGTCGCCGACTTGCTCGCGTACGCGCTGTACCTGGTCTTCGATGATTTGGGCGGGGGTCCACAGCTTTTCGGCTTTACAGATATCCAGCACGAAGTGCTCGAGAATCCGCTGGCCTTGCAGGGTGTGGGTCACTTCCGGGTGGAACTGTACGCCGTAGAACTGCTTCTCTTCCCAGGCCATGGCCGCAATCGGGCAGCTCGGGGTAGAGGCGGTCACGGTGAAGGTGTCCGGGGCCTTGGCCACCTTGTCACCGTGGCTCATCCACACGTCCAGCAGGGCGTTGCCGGTGGCCGGGTCTACGTGGTCCTTGATGTCCTTGAACAGGGCAGTTTCGGCATCCAGACGAATCTGGGCGTAGCCGAACTCGCGCTGGTTGGAGCCTTCCACCTTGCCACCCAGCTGCTCGGCCATGGTTTGCATGCCGTAGCAGATACCAAACACCGGCAGGCCCATTTCGAACACGCACTCGGGGGCGCGGGGGGAGCCCAGCTCGGTGACGGATTCCGGGCCACCGGCCAGGATGATGCCGTTGGGGTTGTATTCGCGGATCTCTTCTTCGGTGATGTCGAAGGCGCGGATTTCAGAGAATACGCCGATCTCGCGCACGCGGCGGGCAATCAGTTGGGTGTACTGGGAGCCGAAGTCGAGAATCAGAATCTTGTGGGCGTGAATGTCACTCATGGCGAAGCCTCTATAACGCGGAATGCCCGCATTGGCTAAAAAGCAGACGGCGGGGCAATGCCCGCCGCCGTGTCACTAACTGCGCTGGTTAGCTCACCCGGTAGTTGGGTGCTTCCTTGGTGATCTGCACGTCGTGAACGTGAGACTCGTTGAAGCCAGCGCCGGTAATCTGTACGAACTCGGGCTTGGTGCGCATTTCCTGAATGTCGCGGCAGCCGGTGTAACCCATGGAGGCGCGCAGGCCGCCCATCAGCTGGTGAACGATGGCGCTCATCATGCCCTTGTAGGGTACGCGGCCTTCGATGCCTTCCGGCACCAGCTTCTCGGCACCGGCGTCCTTGTCCTGGAAGTAGCGGTCGGCGCTGCCCTGGCTCTGCGACATGGCACCCATGGAGCCCATGCCACGGTAGGCCTTGTAGGTACGGCCCTGGTACAGCTCCACTTCGCCCGGTGCTTCTTCGGTACCGGCCAGCAGGCCACCTACCATCACGGCGCTTGCGCCAGCGGCAATGGCCTTGGCCAAATCGCCGGAGAAGCGCACGCCGCCGTCGGCAATCAGCGGAATGTCGAAGGGCTTCAGCGCTTCGGCCACGTTGGCCACGGCACTGATCTGCGGCACGCCCACGCCAGCCACGATACGCGTGGTGCAGATGGAGCCGGGGCCAATGCCCACTTTCACGGCATCGGCACCCGCTTCGGCCAGCGCAGTGGCCGCGGCGGCGGTGGCGATGTTGCCGCCGATCACTTGAATCTGCGGGAAGTTCTCTTTGATCCAGCGGACGCGGTCGATGACGCCCTTGGAGTGGCCGTGGGCGGTATCGACGATGATCACATCGACGCCTGCTTCGGCCAGGGCCGCCACGCGGTCAGGGGTTTCCGGGCCGGTGCCCACCGCAGCGCCTACCAGCAGGCGGCCATCGCTGTCTTTGGCGGCCATAGGGTAGGTGCGGGCTTTTTCGATATCCTGGAAGGTCACCAGGCCGCGCAGGTGGAAAGCGTCATCGACGATGAGCATTTTTTCGATGCGGTGTTCGCGCATCTTGGCCTTGCTGACTTCAAGCTCGGTACCTTCCGGTACGGTGACCAGGCGCTCGCGAGGCGTCATGATGTCGGCCACGCTGTCGCCCACGTTGGGCTGGAAGCGCATGTCACGCTCGGTGACGATGCCCACCAGGGTTTCGCCTTCCACCACCGGGAAGCCGGAGAAGCCGTATTCGCGGGCCATGGCCAGCAGGTCTTCCAGCTTGGCCTTGGGGCTCACGGTGACTGGGTCTTTGACGATCACGCTTTCGTGCTTCTTCACCTTGCGCACTTCCGCGGCCTGTTGGGCCATGGTCATGTTCTTGTGGATGATGCCGATGCCGCCTTCCTGGGCCATTGCAATTGCCAGACGCGCTTCGGTCACGGTGTCCATGGCGGCAGACAGCAGGGGAATATTCAGCGAGAGGTTACGAGTCAGGCGGGTTTTGAGGCTGACATCCTTGGGCAGAATGTCGGAGAAGCCAGGAACGAGAAGTACGTCATCGAACGTAAGCGCTTCTTGGGCCATACGTAGCATAGCGGCAACACCCAATGTAAAGTGGGAAGATGGGGCGTGAAAGGTTAATCGCCCATTATAACGTTTCGAGGGCCACCCCAGCAAACCATCCTGCGATGATCTGCTGAAGGTGGCCCTCTGCGTTGGCCTGGGCGAAGCCCGCTGCGGTGTGGCGCGGGCGGTTTAGTCCAGCGCGCGGTCGTCGGCTTCGCTGGGGAAGTCGAGGTCTTCCAGGCGGCCCGTCACCGCCGTGGCGATGTTGGCCAGGTGTGAGGCCACGCGCTTGTAGTGGCGCGCCAGCAGCGAGTAGGCCACGGCTTCGTGGAACTCGATGCTGTCCTCTTCCCGCAGCAGGGATTCGATCAGCTCGTCGCTGATGTGACGAATCTCCCGGGTGGCGGTGATGATGCCGTGGGCCTTTTTCTCATCGGAGTTGCGCGTGGCCGCAATCAGCTCGCTGAACAGCCCTCGCAAGCGCTCGGAGATGCTGTCCAGGGGCTTCTGGTAACGGTCTACATGGAAGCCTTCGGTGTAGAACGCGCCTACCTCAAAGACGTTCTTGCAGTAGTCGCCGATACGCTCGGCGTCCTTGGCCACGCTCATCAACGCCAGGCAAATGGCCACGTCGTGGCCGGGGTTGACGGTCAGGTGGCGCAGCACCTTGCGGCGAATCGAGCGTTCCAGCTCGTTGACCGCCACATCGCGCTCGTACAGGGGCGTGCGTACGTCCTCGGCGGCCACGGTGCTGTACAGCACCTCGTTGGCCCGTGAGAACATCCAGGCGCCATGCTCCAGCATTTGGGTCAGGTCCGCGTAGGCCTGGTCGATGCTGGTTTCCGAGGTAAGCGCACTAAAAAGCTGTTTGAACATGGGGAAACCTCTCAACTGGCCGCGCTTAGCGCAGGCGGATAAAGAATTCGGTCAGCGTGATGCCCACCAGCGGCACGATCAGGAACACACCGATCAGGAACAGGAACGCATAGCGAATGTGCTGCCCTGCCAGGCGTCCATACCAGGTGGCAATACGCAGCGGAATGACCCGCAGCGGCCACCAGATCGCGGTGCCGGTAAGGTTGAAGATAACGTGAAACAGCGCCACCGTCATCGCCGCCGCAATCGGGTTGGCGGTCGCCGCCAGCACGCTGGTCACGGTGGTGCCCAGGTTGGCCCCCATCATGAACGGCAGCACGCGGCGCAGGCGCACCACCCCAGCCCCCGCCAGCGGCACCATCAGGCTGCTGGTGATCGAGCTGGACTGCACCAGCACGGTCGAGATCACGCCCACGCCATAGGCCCGCGCATCGGTACGGAAGAAGTAGGTACGGAACAGGCCATCCATATGGCGCAGCAGCGCGCCGCGCAGGTTCTGCACCATGAACACCAGGGCGGCGAACATCAGCAGCAGGCCGATGCCAGCCACCATCAGCCCGGCAGCAGCGGTGGTGGGCATCAGCGCCGCGCCCAGCCAGTTGGCGGCATCCACCACCGGAGCGGTAATGGTCTTGATCGGGCTGTTGGGGCGGGCGACTTCTTCCAGGCCAATCAGGTCTGCCAGCCAGGCCGCCAAACGGGTGAAGATGCCGTAGCCGCGCTCGTGGAACATGCCGGTCAGCCACTCCACCGGGAAGATCAGCAGCACCGTGAGGATGTTGAACAGGTCGTGCATCAGCGCCGCGGTGAACGAGCGGCGGAAGTTACGCTTGATACGCACGTTGGCCAGCGCCACGATGACGCCCGTGACGGCCGTACCGATGTTGGCCCCCATGATGGCGAACACCGCCGTGCCCAGGGTCATTTCGCCACTGGCCACCAGGGTCACGATCAGCGCCGAGGTGAACGAGGAGCTCTGCACGACCATGGTGACCAGCACGCCCGCCATCAAGGCGATGAAGGGGTTCTGGCCATAGGCGAAGGCGCGGGTCAGAACATCGCTGTCGCTGCCGAAGGTGCCTAACCCCGCACCCAGAACGTTCAGAGCAGCCAGGAACAGATACAAGCACAAGCCAGCGTAGATACCTCTTAGCCAGGCGGGCACTTCGTGAGGCGCTTGGCGAGCCAGCGCAGGACGATCTTGTGAAGGTCCGAGATTCGACATGAGCAATCTGCCCTGTTGGTGAACATCTAATGTGACGCTTTCGTGACACTTTTGTGTCGGCGGGCACCCTAGCATGGTTTTGTGACACTTTGATGACGTTTATCTTGCAGCGCCGCCTTCCGCGCGCATGGTACGCCAGAGAGCCCGTCAAGGCCATTGCTGTGCGCCCTGCACGTATTGTCTAATGAGCGGCCGAATCCCCGCTTTCACCCGCGACTGGAAACTCCCATGAGCGCTCCCAACGCCCCCCTGCTATCGGTCAGTCAACTCAACCTCAAGGCGCGCAAGGCGCTGGAGAACGACCTGGGTGATGTATGGGTGGAAGGCGAGCTTTCCAACGTGTCGCGCCCGGCGTCCGGGCATATCTACTTCACGCTGAAAGATGACCGCGCCCAGGTGCGCTGCGCGCTGTTTCGCCAGCGGGCACGGTTCGTATCGGCCCCCATGCGCGATGGCGATCAGGTCAAGCTGCGCGGCCGGGTCTCGCTGTTCGAGCCCCGCGGCGATTACCAGCTGATCGCCGACGCCGTGCAGGCGGCGGGGCTGGGCGAACTGCTGGCAGCCTACGAGCGCCTGAAGGCGCAGCTGGAAGGCGAAGGGGTATTTGCCAACGCCCGCCCCCTGCCCTTTCCGCCCCGCAAGCTGCTGATTCTGAGCTCCGCCAGCGGCGCCGCCATCCGCGATGTGCTGGCGGTGCTGGCCGCGCGCTGGCCATTGGCCGACGTGACGTTGATTCCCGTGCCGGTTCAGGGCGCAGAAGCGGCCCCGGCGATGATCTCTGCCCTGGCGCTGCTCAACCGCCAGACGCGACTCGACCCCGCCCAGGATGCGGTGCTGATCACCCGAGGCGGCGGCAGCCTGGAAGACCTGTGGGCGTTCAACAACGAGCACTTGGCCCGGGCCATCTTTCACTCGCGGTTGCCGGTGATGTCTGCCGTGGGCCATGAGGTGGATGTCACCCTGGCGGATTTCGCCGCCGACATGCGCGCCCCTACCCCTTCCGCCGCCGCCGAGCGGCTGGTGCCCGACCAGCACGCCCTCAAGCGCCAGCTTCGGCAAGCCGAACAGCGCCTGCAGCGCGCCCTGCAAACCCGCCTGGAGCGCGATAGCCAGCGGCTGGACGCCCTGCGCGCTCGGCTCCGCCATCCGGGAGAGCGGCTGGCCCACCAGCGCCAGCACCTGCAAGCCCTTACCCAGCGGCTAGCGCGCGCCATGCAGTTCACGCTGAGCCAACAGCAGCGACAGCTCGGCCAGCTCGGCCGCCGGCTGGCCAGCCAGGACATGGCTCGGCTGCACCGGGCAGAAAGCGAGCGCATCGAACGCCTGCAACGCCGCCTGGCCAGCGCCATGCAGCGTCAGCTGGAAGCGCGCCAGGCACGCCTGCACAGCGCCGCCTGGGCACTCAACGCGGTCAGCCCGCTGGCGGTACTAGGCCGTGGCTATGCCATCGCCCAGGACGAACAAGGCCAGATCGTGCGCCGCGCCCAGGATACTCAGCCGGGCCAGCTGCTCAAATTGAAGCTGGGTGAGGGGCGATTGAACGTGGAAGTAAAACGGCGCTATCAGAAATAGCGCCGCACGGGTGATTACTTTTTGTCCGATGACTCGTCCGGGGAAGGATTGACGTGATGGGTATCCGGCATCGGGTTGGCGTCGTCGTGATGATCGTCGCGCTGGTCTTTTTTCTGCTCTTGCTTCTGGTCGTGTTTATCCGGGGACATGCTACCTCCTGATCCTTGGTGGTGTGTGTTGCCTCACTCACTATAGCCGCTCCCCACCCGCTTGCCATGAAGGCCGCACCGCAGAACCGTGCAATGCCCTGCCTGGTTTTCAGGCTTCTCTTTCCAAAGCAGCGAGTTACCCCCTTCCCGGCCCGTTTGGCACCCACTCATGCAGTGTTTAAATAGCATTTATTAATTGTCGCTATTGGGAGTGATTGGCCTGCTCCGGCATTTGCCCCGGCCTGCGCCTTTGGTCTACGTTGTAAGCACGGCGCTGGAGCGCTCTGCACCCCAGGATGCGGGTGGCAGCGCTCATCGCAGCGTCGTGTGTCCTTAGGAGTTACGTGTCTGTGCCTAAAAAGGAGTGACCGCACATGAGCGACCAACAGCAACCCCCACAGCATCAGCAAAAACAGCCGGGCGATGAGCATGCCATGCGCCCCGAGCCCGAGTACATTCGCGACAGCTATCGCGGTGCCGAGAAGTTGCTGGATAAAGTGGCGATCATCACCGGTGGCGACAGCGGCATCGGCCGAGCCATTGCGGTGCATTACGCCCGTGAAGGGGCCGACAGTGTGATCGTGCACCTCAAGGAGAGCCGCGACGCCGAAGAGACCAAGCGGCTGGTAGAGGCCGAAGGCCGCCGCTGCCTGGTGCTGAAAGGCGATGTGGCCGCGCCCAGCTTCTGCCGAGAAATCGTCAACCGCACCCGGCAGGAGTTCGGCAAGATCAATATCGTGATCCACAACGCAGCCGAGCAGTACGACTGGGACGACATCACCGATATCCCGGACGACCAGCTGCAGCGCACCTTCCAGACCAACGTGTTCAGCCACTTCTATCTGACCAAGGCGGCGCTGCCTCACCTGAGCGAAGGCGACACCATCATCGCCACCTCCTCCATCAATGCCTTCAAGGGCAATGACACGCTGATCGACTACACCGCCACCAAGGGCGCCATTCAGGGGCTGATACGCTCGCTGGCGATGTCGCTGATGGACCGAGGCATCCGTGTCAACGCCGTTGCCCCCGGCCCCATCTGGACACCGCTGATTCCGGCCAGCTTCGATGAAGAGAAAGTCGCGGAGTTCGGCAATCAGGTGCCGATGAAACGCGCCGGACAGCCCAGTGAAATCGGCCCGGCCTACGTGTACCTGGCCTGTGAAGAGTCATCCTACATGAGCGGCCAAACACTGCACCTGAACGGTGGCGTGATTCTGAATACCTAGCAACCCTCTGAGGCGGCGATGCCGCCTCTAAGATGAATCACGAGTGTGAGAGTCTGGGGAGTCGGTCATATTGCTCCATCGCCTTTTGCATATCTTTTCCAACCTTCAGAAAATCGCTTTTCAATGCCTCTGCATCGCTCTCGTGCACGACAAACTCGACAGGTTGGATTGCCTGCCGCTTTTGCGGAAAGATCGTAGTGACACTGGCAATGTGTGCGACACGTTTGAGGCTCATTGCGGCATCCCTCGGTTAGTTTCTTTTACCATAGCGCAAAGTGACTCTCGTTAGGTAGTCGATAGCGCGCATGGTGCCGGTTTTCCCCACTAACCCGCCAGATTCTTCACCAGCACCTTGGATTTACGGGCGTGGTTGTAGGCCTCGCGTTTGAGGGGGGGCAGGTCTTCCAGGCTGGCGGCGCGGAAGCCGCGCTCCACAAACCAGTGGGCGGTATGGGTGGTGAGCACGAACATATCGGAAAGCCCCCGCTGGCGGGCGCGTCGCTCCAGGGCTTCGACCAGTCGCTCGCCGCGCTCGCCGCCCCGGTAGTTGCCATGCACGGCCACGCAGGCCAGCTCGCCCACGGTGGTCTCGGGGAAGACGTGCAGCGCCGCACAGCCGATCACCATGCCGTCGCGCTCGATGACCATGTAGTCGTCGATTTCATGCTCCAGACGCTCCCGGGAGCGGGCCACCAGCATGCCGCGCCGCTCCAGAGGTTCCAGCAGCTCCAGCAGGCCCGCCACGTCATTGAGCGTGGCCGGGCGAAGCTGCTCGTAGCGGTGCTGGGTGATCATGGTGCCCACGCCGTCGCGGGTGAACAGCTCCCCCAGCAGCGCATCATGGTTGCGCCAGGAGAGCAGGTGCGTGCGGGCCACGCCTTCCCGGGCGGCGGTGCAGGCCGCGTTGAGATGGCGCGCAAGCTCGCTGCCGGGCACGGCCTGCTGCAAGCGCGGTTCGGCTTCGAAAGGTGAAAGCTGGCGCAGCAGCGCGCCCTGCTCGTCTTCCAGGCCTTCGGATTCGCCCAGCAGAATCAGCTTGTCTGCCTTGAGCGCCACGGCGGCGTGCTGGGCCACTTCCGAGGCGTCCAGGTCGAACACTTCTCCGGTGCTGGAGAACCCCAGCGGCGGCAGCAGCACCAGCGAGCCCTTCTCCAGCAGCCCTTCGATGGCGCTGGCGCGCACCCGGCGCACTTCACCGCTGTGATCGAAGTCTACGCCCTCACGCACGCCCAGCGGCTTGGCGGTGACCAGATTGCCGGAAATCACGCTCAGCTCCACGCCGTGCAGCGGCGTGCTGGGCAGCCCCAACGAGAGCCGCGCTTCCAGCCAGAGCCGCTGATGCGCCGCTACCTGCTCCACATGGGCCATCACGGCGCGGTCGGCGACCCAGCGGCCATCCACCCGAGTGGGCTCCACACCGGCGGCCGTCAACGCTTCATGCACCTGGGGGCGAATGCCGAACACCACCACCAGGCGCACGCCCAGCGTGTGCAGCAAGGCCAGGTCCTGAATCAGCTGCTCTCCTCGGCCCGACGCCATGGCTTCGCCTTCAATCAGGATGACAAAGGTTCGCCCCCGGTGGGCATTGATGTACGGGGAGGCATTACGAAACCAGTCGACAAAGGGGAAACGTGTGTCCAAGGGCCGCTCTCCGGCAGCAGGTGAATGAAAGTGATCACGCTTACTTTAACAGAGCATAAAAAACAGCGGCACCTTCTATTGCAGCGATCTCCTGTCGAGACCGGCTGCCGAAGGTGCCGCCGTATACCCGCCAAGCGTTAGCCTGGGGAGAGGTGTATCAGCCGAACATGCCCTTGAACATGAAGAAGAACACGATGGCCAACCCCGCCCCGGCGGGCAGGGTAATCAGCCAGGACATGACGATGGTGCCGATCACCCGCAGGTTCAGCGCCGCCATGCCGCGGGCCAGGCCCACGCCGAGGATCGCCCCCACCAGCGTGTGGGTAGTCGAGATGGGCAACCCGGTGCCCGAGGCCAGCACCACGGTGGTGGCTGCCGCCAGCGTGGCGGCAAAGCCACGGCTGGGGGTCAGTTCGGTAATGCCGGTGCCCACGGTGGCAATCACCTTATGGCCGTAGGTCACCAGGCCCACCACGATGCCGCCACCGCCCAGCACCAGCACCCACCAGGGCACCAGCGCGGCACTGTCGATCACGCCGTCGCTGCGCACCACGCTGATCACCGCCGCCAGCGGGCCAACGGCATTGGCCACGTCGTTGGAGCCGTGGGCAAACGCCATGGCACAGGCAGTGAAGATCATCAGCACGCCGAATACCCGTTCCACGTTGGCATAGCCGAAGTGGTCGCTGGCGCTCTGCACGTACTTGATACGCCGCTGCATGACCACCCCGACGCCCATGATCACGATGCCGATCAGAATCGACAGCAGGAAGCTCTGGCCAAAGCTCAGGTCGAGCCCCACGTGGGTCAGCCCCTTGGTGAGGGTGACCATGGAAACGATGAAGCCTACCAGGAACACATAGCCCGGCACGTAGCGCTTGGCGGCGGCAAACGGGTCCTTGTTCTCGAAAATCAGGTACTGCACCGATTTGAACAGCACGAAGCCGATGGTGCCCGCCAGCAGCGGCGAAATGACCCAGCTGGAAGCAATGGTGCCCACGCGGCTCCAGGCCACGGCTTCCACGCCCAGTCCCACGGCACCAAAGCCCACGATGGCGCCCACGATCGAGTGGGTGGTCGACACCGGCCAGCCTCGGGCCGAGGCAATCATCAGCCAGATACCCGCCGCCAGCAGGGCCGACAACATGCCGTATACCAGCAGCTGCGGGTTGGCTTCCAACAGTGCCGGGTCCAGCATGCCGCCACGGATGGTGGCGGTGACTTCGCCCCCGGCCAGCCAGGCCCCCAGGAACTCGAAGATGACCGCAATGATGATGGCTTGCTTGATAGTGATCGCTTTCGATCCCACCGAGGTGCCCATGGCGTTCGCCACGTCGTTGGCACCCACGCCCCAGGCCATGAAGAAGCCAAACAGGCAGGCCAGAATGATAAAGATGTCGCCGTGCTGAGCAATAATCTGCATGGGAGCCCCTTAGCGTGCGGTCAGGATCTGCAGGCGGCTGCCCACGCGTTCGGCGCGGTCGGAGACTTCGCCGACCCAGTCGATGATCTTGTAGAGAAAGATCACATCCACGGGGGGAAGCTGGCTTTCCAGCTCGAAAAGACGGCGGCGAATCGCCACCTGCTGATCATCCGCCTGGTGCTCCAGCACGTGCAGCTCGCGGATCATGTTCTGCATCACGTCCGAGACGTTGCGCCCAAAGCCGGACTCCAGCAGGTCCTTCAACTCTTCCAGCGCCTGGCGCGCCTGGGCCACGCAGGCCACACTGGTGGCCATGTACTCGCGCATCAAATCGGCCAGCTCGTCGGGCACGCGCATTTTACGGCCCAGCATGATGCCGGTAATGTCACGCACCTTGTTGGCGATCTTGTCCTGTACGCTGATCAAGTCGAGCAGGTCCGAGCGCGAGACCGGCAGGAACATGCTGTTGGGCAGGTTGAGCCGCAGCTCGGTCTTGAGGGTGTCGGCTTCGTGCTCCAGAGTGGTCACCTGCTCACGCAGCTCGGCGGCGGCGTCCCAGTCACCGGCAAGGGTCGCTTCGAAGAACGGCAGGAGGAGGTCGGCGCATTCATTGGCCTTGACGATGTGGGCCAGCAGCGGCTGGAATGGCGAGCGGCCAAACATCGCGGAAAAAGGGTTGGAGGTTACCATAGAGCCTTTAGCCTGTTTTCGGGGAGCCTGGAAATGGCGGGCGACAGTATAAAGAGTGCGCTCGGCTTCGTCATAAAAAGTTCATTCAACCGTCATCAATAAGCAACATAGACCACTTGGCAGGAAGCGTCATGACCCAACACCCTCATCCGGCAGCCCCTCAGGAAGTCGAACTGAAGCTGGCCCTGGGGCCCGGCGCGCTCGACGCGCTGCTGGCCCATCCGCTCTTGGCAGAGCCGCCCCAGCAGCAGGCCTTGACCAACACCTATTTCGATACTCCCCAGAGCCATCTGGCCGCTGGCCGGGTCGCCGTTCGGCTGCGCCGACTGGGCCAGCGCGTGCTGCAAACGGTCAAGACCGCAGGCCAGGGCGGCGGCGGGTTATCGCGTCGTGAAGAGTGGGAGTGGCCGCTGGACGAGCACGCTCTCGACCAGGCCGGGCTGGCCGAGCTGCCGCCGTTTCAAGGGCCGTTGGCCGAACAGATAGCGGCGCTGCAACCCACGCTGAGCACCGATTTCCACCGCCGTACCTGGCAGTTGGCATGGCAAGGCAGCGCCATCGAGCTGGTGGTGGACGAAGGGGAGATCGTGGCGGGTAGCGCCCGCGCCCCTATTGGCGAGGTCGAACTGGAGCTGAAAGAGGGCAGCGCCGATGCGCTATGGGGGTTGGCCCTGGCACTGGCAGAGCGGGTGGCACTGCGCCCTTCTGACAGCAGCAAGGCCGCCCGAGGCAATGCCCTGGGCCAGCAGCAGTGGACACTGCCCGAGGCCAGCACCCCCAGCGCATGGCTGCACCGCGCCACCGTGGCACTGGATGCCTTCCATGACAGTGGCCACCCCGAGCACCTGGCGGCGGCCCGACAGGCGCTGAGTGAACTGGCCCAACACCCATCGCTGGATGACGCCGCACGGCGCGAGGCCCTCACGCTGACGGCCGAGCTGGGCACCACCGGCCAGCCCACGGCGGCGTACGGCGTTGCAGCGTTGACGCTGGCCCGTCGCCTTGGCCAGCAAACCGCGCTACGCTGAAACGCATCCCCCTTGGCCGCTTATTTCAGGACGAAACCATGAGCTTTGACCTCAGCCCCGGTGCCGAAGGATTGCGCACGCGGTTATTCCACGTGATTTTCGAGTCGGATACCCCGGGGGCCAAAGCGTTCGATATCGCCTTGATCATCGCCATCCTGCTGAGCGTGGCGGTGATTCTGCTGGGCAGCGTAGAGCAGTACGCCCAGCGCTATGACTCGCTGTTTTTCTACATGGAGTGGATGTTCACGCTGCTGTTCAGCCTTGAGCTGCTGGTGCGTCTTTACTGCCTGGAGCGGCCCACCGTCTATCTCAAGAGCTTTTACGGGGTGGTCGATGTGATTGCGATCATCCCCACCTGGCTGGTGCTGCTGTTGCCCGGCGCCCATGCGCTGGTGATCGTGCGGATTCTGCGCGTGCTGCGCATTTTCCGCATCCTGCGCCTGATGGAGTTCGTCGGGGAAGCACGGCTGCTGCTGGATGCCCTGAAGCGCAGCCTGCGTCAGATTTTGCTGTTCTTTTTCAGCATTCTGATGCTGGTGACGCTGTTTGCCGCGCTGATGTACACCATCGAGTCCGACGAGGCAGGTTTCACCAGCATCCCGATCTCCATTTACTGGGCCATCGTCAGCATGACCACGGTGGGCTACGGCGACATCGTGCCCGCCACCCCGCTGGGCAAGGCCATCACCGTCATCCTGATGCTGATTGGTTACTCGATCATTGCCGTGCCCACCGGGGTATTCTCGGCCCAGGTGATCCGCTCCATCCGCGAAGACCGCTACTCGGAAGAAGCCTGCCCCGGCTGCGGCCACGACCGCCACGAAAAGCGCGCCCGCTACTGCTTGCGCTGCGGCACCTGGCTGGACGAAGAGAGCGAAGACCCGCGCAAGCCCAAGGAAGAACCGCCCGAGGAAGCCCCCCAACAATGACGCCAGCGCCGGGAGGCGCTGGCGTCATGGCTAGCTGGAAAAAGGGCTTGTGAAAGAGAACGAGTGAAACGCTACTGGAAAGGCGTGGTGTCGCCGCGCCCTTCCCGCACGATGGTCGGCGGCAGTTCGCGCAGGTCGATGACGCTGGTCGGGTCCAGGTGGCAAGCGCCGCCGTCGATGATCAGATCCAGATGCGCCCCAAAGCGCTCACGGATCTCTTCCGGGTCGCTCATGGGCAGCGTTTCCCCCACCGGAATCAGCGTCACGCTCATCAGCGGTTCACCCAGCGCTTCCAGCAAGGCGTGGGTAATCCGATGGTCCGGCACGCGTACGCCTATCGAGCGGCGCTTGGGGTGCAGCAGCAGGCGCGGCACTTCCGTGGTGGCATCCAGAATGTAGGTGTAAGGCCCCGGCGTGTGGGCTTTCAGCAGCCGGAACACGGCGTTGTCTACCTTGGCGTAGGTACCGATCTCGGAAAGGTCCGAACACATCAGGGTAAAGTTGTGCTTATCGTCCAGCGAGCGCAGCCATTTGATCTTCTCGATGGCCTTCTTTTCGCCCAGGTGGCAGCCCAGCGCATAGCCGGAATCCGTGGGGTACGCCACCACGCCCCCTTTGCGAATGATCTCGGTGGCCTGATCGATCAGCCGTTTTTGCGGGTTCTCGGGGTGAATCTGGAAATATTGGCTCATCGCTTGCTCCTGCCGTTCGGCGGTCCGTTCGTTGCACATTCGTTAGCGCGATACCGACAGCTTAGCCGATACGGCGCGTGATCACCCAGCCGCCAGCATGCCCGGCGCGGCATCGCGCATGTGCGCCAGCCGAGGGTGTTCCCAGATGGGCGGCGCGGCGGTACGTGGCACCACGCTCATGCTGCCGGGGGCGGCGTGGCTGCCGGGAAAATGAAAATCGCTGCCCAGCGAGGCGTACAGCGAGCGCTCCACCAGCTGACGCGCCAGGTCACGGGTGCTGTCCGGGTTTTGCTGGCCGCTGACCAGCTCGACCGCCTCGCCCCCTGCGGCGGTGAAAGCATCCAGCAACAGGCCGCGCTTGCGCCGGGTCAGCCCGTAGCGCAGCGGGTGGGCCAGCACCGCGACGCCGCCGGACGCCACCACCCAGCCCACGGCATCGGCAATCTCGGGCCAGTGGGCTTTCACATCGCCCTTCTTTCCGCTGCCCAGGTAGCGCTTGAAGGCTCCGGCCCAGTCGGCCACCACGCCTTCCGCCACCAAGGCACGGGCAAAATCCGGGCGCCCTAGCGGGCGGTCGCTGCCTGCCTGGGCGCGGGCCTTGGCCAACGCATCGGGCAGGCCCATTTTCTCCAGCCGCTCGGCAATCACTTCAGCCCGCTGGATACGCGCCTGGCGCTGCTGCTCCAGACCCTCCACCAGCGCTCCCTGCAAGCCGCCCGGCATCAACGCCACCACGTGAATATTGATGCCCTGCCAGCGCGTGGATAACTCGCAGCCGGGCACCAGGCACAGGCCCGCCTGCTCGGCGGCCAGGCTGGCTTCTGCCGTGCCATCCATGGTGTCGTGGTCGGTGAGGGCAATGTGCGTCATGCCTCGGGCGGCGCACAGCGCCACCAGCTCGTCAGGCGGCAGCGACCCATCCGAGGCGGTAGAGTGCATGTGCAAATCGACCGGGTAGCGCTGATCGGCATCGAACACACGGGGCAGTGCTGGGGGAAAAGCTTCAGGAAGTCGTGGCATTAGCATGACGCCGTGTGGCGAGTTTGTCAGAATAGGCGTGTGGTACAACAGCTCGCCATGGTGCGCGTTAACCAGCACGCGGTCAATGCCGGGAGCGATTGCAAGGCTTCCCCAACCGCACTGCCTTCAAGGAGTTATCCCCATGCTGTATGCAATTATCAGTGAAGATGTGGCCAATAGCCTGGAGCGCCGACTGGCCGCCCGCCCGGACCATCTGGCACGGCTGGAAGCGCTGCGTGACGAAGGCCGTCTGGTATTGGCTGGCCCCCACCCGGCCATCGACACCGACAACCCCGGCGAAGCGGGCTTTAGCGGCAGCCTGGTGGTGGCCGAATTCGACAGCCTGGAAGCGGCCAAGGCCTGGGCGGATGCCGACCCTTACATCATTGCCGGGGTCTATGCCAAGGTAATTGTTAAGCCGTTCAAGAAAGTTTTGCCTTGACCCACAAGGGCGACTGTGGAGGGTCCGCCTGCTTTTTCACAGAGCCTGTGGAAAACTCTGTGAAAACACGGCGGACGCTTTTCTATAAGCCAGAGATAGCGCCCTGCTGAACAAATTGATCATTTTTTGACCACCTTCGTTCACCCTTCGACCACCACGGATATTCGCGTGACCCAGCGCCCCACTGACCTGCCCCCGCTGGCGGCCATGACCGCCCCGACGCTCTCCTGGAACGACGATGCCCCGCACTCCGATGCCTTCGGTGACGTCTATTTTTCCCGGGAGGACGGTCGCGCGGAAACCGAACACGTCTTTCTGGCGGCCAACCACCTGCCCCAGCGGTTTGCCGAGTGGCAGGCACCCCGAGCATTCGTGATTGGAGAAACCGGCTTTGGCACCGGGCTGAACATGCTGTGTGCCTGGGCCTGCTTCGAACGCCACGCCCCACCAGGGGCACGGCTGCACCTGCTCTCTACCGAAAAATTCCCGTTGGGCCACACTGCCCTGGCGCGTGCCCTGAGCGCCTGGCCATCGTTGGCCAGTTATTCACAGGCGCTCTGCGCCCTGTGGCCCGATCCCATCAGCGGCGTTCACCGTTTGCACCTGAGCGAACGCGTCACCCTGGACCTGCACTTTGGCGACACCACCGAACGGCTGGAAGCCTTGCAAGGCCAGGTGGATGCCTGGTTCCTGGATGGCTTTGCCCCTTCCAAAAACCCGGAGATGTGGCAGCCCGAGCTGTTTGCTGCCATGGCGGCCCGTTCGCGGCCCGGAGCCACCTTTGCCACCTTCACCTGCGCGGGAATCGTCAAGCGCGGCCTGAAAGCCGCAGGCTTCGCATGGCAGAAGGTGCCTGGCTTCGGTCG
Organism: Vreelandella hamiltonii; assembly: GCF_014651795.1. NCBI lineage: Bacteria > Pseudomonadati > Pseudomonadota > Gammaproteobacteria > Oceanospirillales > Halomonadaceae > Vreelandella > Vreelandella hamiltonii. The sequence continues at coordinate 520,297 of NZ_BMXO01000001.1, forward strand.
CAAGCGGGAAATGCTGGCCGGCAGTATTGCCACACCGCCTGTGGACAACCGTCGCCAGCGGACGCCGTGGTTTACGCCACCGCCCACCCTTCGCTCACAGCACATCGTGGTGATTGGCGCAGGCATGGCCGGGAGCAGCGTGGCGGCCGCCCTGGCACGGCGCGGCCGCCAGGTAACGGTGCTGGAGCGTGAGCAGCCCGGCGCGGGCGGGTCGGGTAATCGGCAGGGGGCGCTGTACGTGAAGCTTGCGGTGGAGACCAACCTGCAGAGCCGCTTCTACCTGGCGGGGCTGCTCTACAGCCAGCGCTGGCTGGGCCAACTCGCGGCCGCGGGGCCACAGCAGCCGCCCCTCTGGCAGCCCTGCGGCGTGGTGCAGCTGGCCTTGAGCGAGAAAGAGGCCAGCCGCCAGCAGCGCTTCATGGCCCACCACCCGCTGCCGGAAACGCTGGTCGCGGCCAGCGAGGCCCCCGACGCGCTGGCCGGTGTGCCCACGGCAGCGGCACAGGGCCTTTTTTACCCACAGGCGGGATGGGTACAGCCCAAACGGCTCTGCGAGCAACTGCTGCAACACCCCGGCATCACCCTGCGCCACGGGGAGGCCACGGCGCTGCACGCCACGCCAGCGGGCTGGCAGATCACCCTGGCCAACGGCGACACCCTGGCCGCCGACCAGGTGGTGATTGCCACGGCGTCATTGGCCAACGGTTTCGCCCAGACGGCGGAGCTGCCGCTGCAGCAGGTGCGTGGCCAGGTGAGCGAGCTACCGCTGCCGGAGGGCACGGCGGCTCCTCAGCGCGTGGTGTGTGCGGGGGGCTATGTGTCGCCGCCGCTGGAGGGCGTGCTCACCTTCGGCGCCAGCTTCGTGCCCAACGATGCCACCACCCACACCGCCGACGCAGACCATCAGCGCAATATCGACGAGCTGCGCCAGGCCTTGCCCGACTGGGTCGCGGCGCTGGAGGCCGCCACGGGCCCGCTGACACCCAGCGCCTTGACGGGCCGAGCCGCCGTGCGCGCCGCCAGCCCCGACAAGACACCCTATGCCGGGCCAGTGCCCGACGCGGCCGCGTGGCGCACGGCCTACGCGGCGCTGGCCAAGGATGCCTCGAAGGTGCCAGAGACCCCAGGCCAACACCATGGCGGGCTGTGGATCTCCACTGCCCATGGCTCTCGTGGGCTGGCCAGCGCGCCGCTGTGCGCCGAAGTGCTGGCTTCCAGCCTGTGCGATGAGCCGCTCCCCCTGGAGCAGCCGCTGGTGGACCACCTGCACCCGGGAAGGCGCCTGATCAGTGCGCTGATCCGCGCTCAGTAATCGCCCTCTTCCTCGTCATCGGCCAGCTCTCGCCCAAAGGCACGCCATTGGGCGAGCGTCATCACTTCGGTCATTTCCAGCTCCAGGTCATGGGCGATGATCAGCTCGTGACGCTCCAGCTGCCGCTTGACCTCGGCGACCCAGCCGCGCATGCCTTCGCCGGTATCAGTGGTATCGTAGCCCTGGCGGGTCACGAACGCCTCCAGCAGCGCATCCAGCGTCTCGGGCGGCAGCATGCGGGCGGGTACTTCTATGAAACGGCTCATTCGCTCTGCTCCCACGCGCTCAAACGCTCGATAAAGGTGGCTTCGTCGATCACTTCGACGCCTAGTTCCTCGGCTTTGGTGAGCTTGCTGCCCGCAGCCTCACCGGCCACCAGGCAGGTGGTCTTTTTGGACACGCTGCCCGCCACTTTGGCCCCCAGCGCCTGCAAACGTGCCTTGCCTTCGTCACGGGTCATGCTCTCCATGGCGCCGGTCAGCACCCAGGACTGGCCTTCCAGCGGCGTGGGCCCCTGGGCCACCTCGGTTTCCTGCCAGACGACCCCCGCCGCAATCAGCGCGTCCAGGGTGTCGAGGTTGTGCGGCTGCCGGAAAAAGGTATGGATGTGTTTCGCCACGATGGGCCCCACGTCGTTGACCGCTTCCAGCGCATGCGTGTCGGCCTCCTGAAGGGCTTGCAGCGTGCCAAAGTGGTTGGCCACGTTGGCAGCAGTGGCTTCGCCCACTTCACGAATGCCCAGTGCGTAAATGAACCGTGGCAGCGTGGTCTGCTTGGCTTTTTCCAGCGCATTGACCAGGTTGGTGGCGGACTTTTCACCCATGCGCGGCAGGCTTTTGAGCTGCTCGACGGTCAGGTGGAACAGCTCGGCGGGGGTCTTGACCCAGTCCTGCTCGACCAGTTGCTCGATCAGTTTCTCCCCCAGGCCGTCGATGTCCATGGCCTTGCGGCTGGCAAAGTGCTTGAGCGCTTCCTTGCGCTGGGCCGCGCAGTAGAGGCCGCCGGAACAGCGGGCCACCGCCTCGCCTTCCAGGCGCTCGACCTCGGAGCCGCACACCGGGCACTGGTCAGGGAATACAATGGCGCGGGCTTCGGCAGGGCGCTTCTCGACATCGACACGTACCACCTGAGGAATCACGTCCCCCGCCCGCCGAATGGCCACGGTGTCGCCAATCATGACGCCCAGCCGCTCGATCTCGTCGGCATTGTGCAGCGTGGCGTTGGACACCGTCACCCCAGCCACCGTGACCGGCTCTAGCCGTGCCACCGGGGTAATCGCGCCGGTACGGCCTACCTGAAACTCCACGTCGTTGAGCAGCGTGACCTCTTCCTGGGCAGGGAACTTGAAGGCCACCGCCCAGCGTGGCGCGCGGGCCACGAAGCCCAGCTCCCGCTGGTGGCGCAGGTCGTTGACCTTGATCACCACGCCGTCGATGTCGTAGCCCAGCTGATCACGCTTTTCGCCCAGCCGTTCACAGTAGTCGGCCACGGCGTCTGGCCCCTGCAACACGCTCAGCTCGGCGCTGGTTTTGAACCCCAGTTGGGAGAGCCTGGCCATCAAGGCGCTATGGGTGGTATCGCCCATCTCGGGCTCCAACCGCGCCGCCTGATAGGCGTGGAACTCCAGCGGTCGCGTTGCAGTAATGCGCGGGTCGAGTTGGCGCAGGCTGCCTGCTGCCGCGTTACGCGGGTTGGCAAACACCTTGCTGCCCTCGTCTCGGGCACGCTGGTTCAGCGCTTCGAACCCGGCGTGGCGCATGATGACCTCGCCACGCACCTCCACCAGCTCGGGCAACGTGCCTCCCATCAGCTTGAGCGGCACCGAGCGCAAGGTACGCAGGTTGGAGGTAATACCCTCGCCCGTACGCCCATCGCCGCGCGTTGCACCGCTGACCAGCACACCCTGTTCGTACACCAGCGAGACCGCTGCGCCATCCAGCTTGGGTTCGCAGCTGAATTCGATCTCCTCGGGCTGGCACTCCAGACGTTCGGCCACCCGCTGGGCGAAGGCGATGATGTCTTCACGGCTGAAGGCGTTGTCCAGCGACAGCATGGGAATGGCATGGGCCACTTCCGGAAAGCCTTCCGCCGGGGCCGCGCCCACTCGCTGGGTGGGCGAGTCTGGCGATATCAGGTCAGGGTGTTCTGCCTCGATCTGCTGCAAACGTTGCAGCTTGCGGTCGTAGTCGGCATCGGTCAGCGTGGGCTCGTCCAGCACGTAGTAGCGATAATTGGCGTCATCCAGATCAGCGCGCAGTTGGCCAATCTCTTCTAGCAGGGCGGGGTCTAGCGAACTCATGCGGGCATTCCGAAACAGATGAAAAAGGGGTCAGTGCGACATGAAAATGGACAGTATTAAAAACGGACAGCAATCGAAACGGCAATAACAAAAACACCCGCCTTCGGGTAGAAGGCGGGTGTGGGCATGACAGAAACGTTTAGCGTGCCTGCAACTGGCGATGCAGTCGATGGCGACGCTCGAACTCGCGCACCCGCTGGCGGGCAAACTCGATGGTTTGCGCCGTCATGACGCTGCGGTTCTCGTCTTTCAATTCACCGCCCATGTGACGCACCACCACCATGGCGGTTTCCACCATGGCCTCGAAGGCAGCGGCGCTATCCAGCGCACCGGGCAGCGGCATCAGGAAGGTGATGCCCGGGGTGACGAACTCGTCCATCTCTTCGATAGGGAAAGTGCCGGGCTTCAGCACGTTCACCATGGAGAACTGCAGCTCGCTCTCGGCGCTTTCGGTTTCGAACCGGTGGAAGACACCCATGGTACGGCTGTAACGCAGGCCACACGCCATCATCAGTTCAAGAAGCTTGCTGCCGTCGAACCCTTCCGGGTCGCGAGACAGCACGCTGATGACGATCATCTCTTCGGCATCGGCCAGGGTTTCTCGTGCGTGTTCGCCGTTGACGTCGTGGCGCAGCGCTTTCTCCAGCGTCGGATGAGCGCGTACCACGCTTTCGCGTGCCTCATAGGCAGGCTCTTCATAGGCACCATCGAATTCTGCGTAGGCATCATCGTAGTCGGCAGCATCGGTGCGACCTGCATCATAAGCCGCATAGCGGTCATCATGATGGGAAGCACCATCGTCATAGGCACCGCGGGCAGCGGCGGGGGCTGCGTAGCGGTCGGCGTCATCGTAGCTGTCCAGCGCCGGGGCCTTGCCACGCGAGGTGCGTTTGGCAGCAGCGTCCGTCGCCGCCAGCTCGCGAGCCTGGGCTTTTTCCTGAGCAATGCGCGCTTTTTCTGCTTCTGCCGCTTCCTTGGCCACGCGGCGCTGCTCGGCCTCCAGGGCTTTGCGCTCGGCTTTCTGCTTGGCCAGCGCTTCGGCACGCTTGGCTTTTTCGGCTTTCTTGATGGCTTTCTGTTTGCGGCGTTCGATGATACGGCGCTTGAAGGAGCGGCCAATACCTTCGAAGTCGACCAGGCGGTAGCGGTCTACCTCGTCGTCATCCAGCTCGTCCACGTCGCCTGCGATATCCGAACGCAGCTGCCGACGCCTGGGCGTCTCGGAGGACTTGGCAAAGACGGCATCTTCCGGCTCGGCGCGCAGCACCGGCTCGGCATCGGGTTCCGGCTCTACGGCGCTCAGCGGCGTGCTTTCCGGCGTGTCCGTGGCGGACAGAACAGGCTCGACGCTCTCAGCGGCAGCGGCCGCCGTGGCTTTGTGGTCGTCTTCGGCAGCCGGTGTGGTGGATAAGGGCTCAACCGCAGGCTCGGACACCGTAGGAGCTGCCGTTTCTGGAGAAGGCTGCTGCTGGATGGCTGACTCGACGGGAACCGGAGCAGCAGACGCCACGGCGATAGCTTCAGGAGCCACAGATTCTGGGGCTGCAGTTTCTTCTGACACCAGAGATTCTGGAGTCTTGGCTTCTGAGACGGTGCTTTCTGAAGCAATGGCTTTTGAAGCGATGGCTTCTGGAGCAGTGGCTTCTGAAACAGTTGAAACAGTGGCTTCTGGAGCTACAGCTTCATGCTGAGACGTCGGCTCACCCGCAAACAGGCTGGGCTCACGGCGGGGCTCGCTATGGGCGGCTTCTCGGGAAGCAGCGGACGCTGCCTCGGGCATGGCACTGTGTGCAACAGGAGTTGAGACGGGCGACGGAGACATCGACGGTTCGGCACGCGATGGAGCCGCCTTCGGGGGCTCGCTGCGCTTGGCGGTCTCACCGTTCGCTGCTGCCGCTTGGGCCACGGCAGGTTTGGAAGACTTCGAAGTAAACGACTTTGCGTTTGCGGTCACGGATTGAGCAAACGAGCGGCGGAAGTCAGAAAGGACTTTGGAAGGCCCGGGGTGGTCCTGACGCTTCAACTTGGGCTTTTGGCCCAGACCACTGTAATCGGCGGGTTTGACGACCCGAGCACCGCCATTGGGCAGTTCCCAGTTGATTTCCGCTTCCTTGGCCTCGTCACTCAACTCTTCCGGCTTGACGGCGGGCAGATCCTTGCCAGCCTGATCCAGCTGCGGGACACGCCGTTGACGCTGAAGCCTTCGCGCACCATCAACGACGATGAGCGACACCAGAGCCAGTCCTAGAATGATTAACCACTCTCTTAATTCCATGTCGAGCATTCCATGGGTCAACTAACCGGTTACCAGATGCAGCGCGTGCGCGGCACCCAAATATGGGGGACCTTCTTATCAAGATACGTTTAGTGCCAAGCATAGCGCGATTATTACAAAAAGGGCCACTTTTTGCAGGCATTTGCACTTTTAAACTTGCATATACGCTTTTTAGGCCAATCTAAAGACCTTATCAAGCCCACAAAGTGCCGCTATCGAGTGGTCACTTTCTGACCTCTCTGAGTAGCCACCAGCGTTTGCCAAAACGCGCTGGCGAAAGGGCTGGCCAACTGGCGCGGCCGTGTCAGCTGTATGGCCACCGGCACGTCCCACTCCGGGGGCAGCGCGCGCACCAGGCGCCCTTCCGCAACTTCTTGTTCGGAAAGACTTTCAGGCAGCCAGGCCAACCCCTTGTTCTCGATGGCCATGGACATCAGCACGGCGGCCAGATGGCTGCTGAAATGGGCCTGGGAAGAGAGTGTCGCGGGCTGCCGCTGACCCAGACGATGGCGCAAGATGCGCCCTAGCCCCGAGGCGTCAGTGTACGCTAAATAAGGAAAAAAAGAGGAAGCCGCGCCAAGCCCCAGCTCGCGCCCCACCAGAGGAATCAATCGATCCTGACCGACGGTGAGACTCTCGAAGTGTTCCGCTTCCAGAGGGGAGTCGACGGCGGGGTCTCGATGGCTCAATAAAAACTGTGCCGTTCCGCGCAGTAAGAGCTGCTCGCAGTTGGCCATGGTATCGGAGTGAAGTTGTACGGCATGCAGCGCGGCACTTTGCTCTTGTTGGCGTATCCAGCGCGGAAAGAAAGTAAACGAGAGTGAATGAGTGGCCGCAAACTGGAGCGCCGCCGTCGCGCGCTGGGCAACTTCCTGAGCTTCACTGCGTAAACGATAGAGTCGCCCTGCGGCATCGATGACACTGGCCTGAATATGCTGGCCCGCCTCGGTCAACGTGGTGCCTTGGGGCGTGCGCACGAAAAGGGCCACCCCCATCCACTGCTCCAGCGCTCTGATTCGACGGCTGAACGCGGGTTGCGTCACATGTCGCGCCTGGGCGGCACGGATGAAACTGCCGTGTTCGGCCAGGGCATTGAAGTCTTCCAACCAGTTCAGTTCCATCGCGGGCAATGCCATTTCAGCATGGGGTAGCTGACTAATAGCATTAGTCAGCCGCCACTGTCACCCCCTATGGTGATGCGACCACTGTTTGAGGAGCCTGCCATGCGTATTGTGGAAATTCGTGAGAAAACCGTCTCTATCGCCTCCCCCATCGCCAATGCGTACATCGACTTTTCCAAGATGACCTGTTCGGTGGTGGCGGTCGTCACCGACGTCATCCGTGACGGTAAGCCTGTGATTGGCTACGGATTCAACTCCAACGGACGCTATGGCCAGGGTGCTCTGATGCGCGACCGTTTCCTGGATCGCATCAAGGAGGCCGACCCGGACAGCCTGATCGACCATGCGAACGACAACCTGGACCCGTTCGCGATCTGGAAAACCTTGATGACCAACGAGAAGCCAGGCGGTCACGGCGAGCGTTCCGTGGCGGTAGGCACGATCGACATGGCCATCTGGGATGCCGTCGCGAAAATCGAGGGCAAGCCGCTGTATCGCCTGCTGGCCGACCGGTATCGCGGCGGGCAGGCCGACGACAAGGTGTGGGTCTATGCGGCAGGAGGCTATTACTACCCCGGCAAAGACCATTCCAAGCTGCAGGATGAGATGCGTAGCTACCTGGACCGCGGTTACGAGGTAGTGAAGATGAAAATTGGCGCGGCCTCTCTGGATGAAGACCTGCGCCGTATCGAGGCCGTGCTGGAGGTGGTGGGCGATGGCAGCCGCTTGGCGGTCGATGCCAACGGGCGGTTCGACCAGCAAACGGCCATTGCCTACGCCGAGGCAATGAAGCCTTACCGCCTGTTCTGGTACGAAGAGGCCGGAGACCCGCTGGATTACGCGCTGCAGGCGGAACTGGCCAACCATTACAGCCTGCCCATGGCCACCGGCGAAAACCTGTTCTCCCATCAGGATGCGCGCAACCTGCTCCGTCATGGCGGCATGCGCCCAGACCGAGATTTCGTGCAGTTCGACTGCGCGCTTTCTTATGGCCTGGTGGAGTACATGCGCACGCTGCAAGTCATGGATGAGCTTGGCTGGTCCTCACGCCGCGTGGTGCCTCATGGTGGCCACCAAATGTCGCTGAATATCGCAGCGGGGCTGCACCTGGGAGGCAACGAGTCCTACCCGGATGTTTTCCAGCCCTTCGGTGGCTTTGCCGATGGCATTCGCGTCGAGAATGGCTACGTGGGGTTACCGGACATTCCCGGCGTGGGCTTCGAAGCGAAATCGGCGCTGTACGCGGTGATGCGAGAGCTGGGCGAAGGCTAATCCACCAGCGCGGCGGCTTCGTCGATGCCCACCGACACCAGCCGCGAGACGCCGGGCTCCTGCATGGTCACCCCCATCAGGCGCTCGGCGGCTTCCATGGCAATCTTGTTGTGGGTGATGTAGATGAACTGGACGTTCTCCGACATCTCCTTGACCAGCTTGGCATAGCGCCCCACGTTGGCATCGTCCAGCGGCGCGTCCACCTCGTCGAGCATACAGAACGGCGCGGGGTTGAGCTGGAAGATGGCAAACACCAGCGACAGCGCCGTGAGCGCTTTTTCGCCACCGGACAGCAGGTGAATGGTGCTGTTCTTCTTGCCCGGCGGGCGTGCCATGATCGCCACACCGGTTTCCAGCAGGTCGTCTCCCGTGAGGGTCAGCCAGGCAGCCCCGCCACCGAACACTCGGGGGAACAGGGTTTGCAGCCCGGTATTGACCTGTTCGAAGGTTTCCTTGAAGCGCACCCGGGTTTCCTGGTCGATGCGCTTGATGGCGCGCTCCAGAGTCTCCAGCGCTTCACTGAGCTCTGCATGCTGAGCTTCCAGATAGTTACGCCGCTCCGCCTGCTGGTCATACTCTTCGATGGCCGCCAGGTTGATGGCGCCCAGGCGACGAATCTTCTCGGAGGTATTCTCCAGCCGCTCCTGCCAGGTGGGTTCGCTGGCGTCCTGGGGCAACGTTTCGGCCAGTTCATCGGCATTGTGTCCCAGCTCCGCCAGCTGCTCGTCCTGGGTGGCCGCCTTGAGCGCCAGCGCTTGCACATCCATGCGCCGCTGCTGTAGCTGTTCGCGACTCTGCTCCAGATTGCGCTCGTGCTGTTGACGGGCCAGCTCGTCATTGCGCAGCTGCTCGGCCAGGGCCTGGGCCTGCTGGCGCGTCTCGTTCAGGCGGCGCTCCTGCTGCTCGCGCTGATGCAGCAGCTCTTCCAGCTCTTCGCTGGCGAGTTCATCCGGCTCTACCAGCATTTCCCGAGACTCTTCCAGCTCGGCAATGCGCAGGGTCAGCCGCGCCTCGCTATCGCTGGAGCGGGATTGCTGGGCTTGAAGGCTGTCACGCTCCGCCTTCAACCTTTCCCGCTCCAGCGCCAGCGCCTGTTGCCGTGCCTTGAGCGGGGCGTGCTGCTGATTGAGCCGCTCGCGCTGCTCACGCTGTTGATGGCGCTGCTCGGCGCTGGTTTCTCGGGCTTCGGAGGCGGCTTCCAGCTGCTCCATGGCGGTATGCCAGCGGGCGCGCTGCTCTTCCAAAGTAAGCGTTAACTCCGCCTCATCCTCTTGCAGCTGGGCCAGCTCATCGTCCAGCTCGGCGGCACGGCCTTGCAGATGCTCCAGCCGCTGGGCCAGGCGCTGCTCCTGGATGGCCAGCTGTTGGCGGGCACTGGCGTGATCACGCTCCTGCTCGGCCTGCTGCTCACGCTGCTCCTCCAGCGCGTCCAGCGCCTCGCTGGCCGCATCGCACTGCGCATCGAGCAGCGCCAGCGCCTCTTCGGCCTGGGCGCGCTGCTCGGCAAGCTCGGTGAAGCGGCGGCGGGTCACCAGCAGGGCATCCACGCCTTCGCCGTTGGCCTGCTGATGCAGCCACCCCCGCCCACGCCAGACACCATCGCGGCTGACCACGCTTTCACCCTTGGCCAGGCTGGGCAGCAGCGCCTCAATGTCATCCGCGCTGTCGACGAAGTGAATGCTCGCCAACCACTCGCTCAAGGCCCCCGCCCCGGTGACCAGTGCGTGCAGCCGCTGGCCAGTATTGGGCAGCCCGGCGGGCAGCGCCTGGTCGATCAGGCACCAGTCGGTGGCCAACGCCTCGGGTAGTGCCTGCAACTGATGGGTAGCCACCAGCCGCGCGTTGAGCCAGGGGGCCAACAGCCAGGAAATCACTCGTTCCCAGCCCGCCGACACGTCGATGGCCTCGCCCAGCCGCGGCGCCTCGGCCAAGCCATGTGCTGCCAGCGCCTCGCTGGACTGAGGGTCGTGGTCCGCCAGGGCAGCATCGATCAATGCTTGCAGCGATGCCAGCTCGCCTTGCTGCTGGCTGAGCGCCTGACGCTGCTGGTCTCGCGCTTCCTGGGCCTGCTGATAAGCCGCCTTGGCATCGCTGAAGCGCTGCTGCCACTGCTCGCGCTGGCTCTGGAACGTGGCGGCGCGCTGGTCGGCTTCGGCCAACCGAGCGTGATGCTCGGCGTGCTCCTGGCGCAAGGCGGCCATGTCGGCCAGCTCACCGCGCTGCTGGTGGCGGCGCTGGCCTTCGGCCTGGAGGCGGGCAATACGCTGCTCTAAATCACGCAGTTGGTCTTGGCTACGGTCGGCATCGCGGCTAGCCTCGCGCCAGCGGTTTTCGGCGTCGGCCCACTGCTGTTCGGCGGCTTCCAGCGCTGGCGTTGCGTCGGCCAGGGTCTGTTCGAGCATTTCGAGCTGCTCTTCCAGCGCTTCGTGCTCGGGCAGCAGCTCCTCAAAGCGCTCGTCGATCACCGCGAGCCGCTCTTGGTCGCCCTCGCTGACCTGGCGCTGCTCGTCGAGATCCCGTCGGGCGGTGGCAATGTCGTTAGCCAGCTGCGCTTCGCGGCTGCGGCGGTGGGCTTGGTCCTGCTCTAAGCGGGCAATGCGCGTGGTGGTTTCATAAAACTGCTGCTGGTGGCGGTCCAGCACGTCGGCCAGCTCGTCGTGCTGTTCGCGGGCTTGCTCCAGGCGGGTTTCGCACTGACGCACGCCAAACACGTCTTTCTCGACGGCAATTTCCAGCTCGCGGACACGGCTCTCTTGGTGAGACTGTTCGGCCCGCAGGGTGCGGCCGCGCAGCAGCGCCAACTCGCCTTTTAAGCGGTACTCTTGCTGTTTGAGCTCCTGGTAGCGTTTGGCAGCTTCGGCCTGGCGTTTGAGGCGCTCCAGCTGCTTGTCCAGCTCGTCGCGGATGTCGTCCAGGCGCTCCAGGTTCTCCTGGGTGCGGCGCATGCGGTTTTCGGTTTCCCGGCGGCGCTCCTTGTACTTGGAGATACCGGCGGCCTCTTCGAGGGTGGCACGCAGGTCGTCGGGGCGCGCTTCGATGAGCCGCGAAATCATGCCCTGGCCGATGATGGCATACGAACGCGGGCCAAGGCCGGTACCCATGAACAGGTCGGCGATGTCCCGGCGGCGGCACTTCTGGCCGTTGAAGAAGTAGTTGGACTGCCCGTCTCGGGTGACCAGGCGCTTGACGGCAATTTCAGCGTACTGGGCATAGACACCGCCCATGCCACCGTCGCGGTTGTCGAACTTGAGTTCGATAGAGGCCTGCCCGACGGGCTTGCGCCCCGTCGAGCCGTTGAAGATCACGTCGGCCATGGATTCGCCGCGCAAGGTCTTGGCAGACGACTCGCCCATGACCCAGCGCACGGCGTCGATGATATTGGACTTGCCGCACCCGTTGGGCCCCACGATGGCGGTCATGTTGCCATCGAAGGGTACGGTGACCGGATCGACAAAGGACTTGAACCCGACAAGACGAATGGAGGTTAAGCGCATTGTGATCCTTTCCTGCAGCGAAAGTCGCGGAGGTTACTCAAAAACGCGGTTGATGACCACCTCGGCCGCTTCATCGTCCGTGATCGGGCCTACCGTGACACTCTCCAGGTCACCGAACAGGTCCCCGGGTTGCGGCGTGGCCTGACCCGAAGGCGACACACGCACCATCAGGCGCGCTTCACGCACCTGTGAGATCTGGGCATCCGCCGACATCGCCGCCGCATCGTCCAGCACTACCGTCATCGGCAGCTCTGAAACCTGGGCACGAATCACCGCCAGGGGCGGTAGCTCACCGTCCATGTCACGGGCGGTGATGAACACCGTGGCGTCGTCACTGACGCTGCCTTCCAGCTCGGCGTCCAGCGAAACATTCACCCGAATTCCCTGGCTTTGTGCGGCCGCAGCATCAGCATTTTCCGGTACGACACCCATCCGCTCCTGAGCCACACGGATACCGTCGCGCAGGGAGGCCGTCGTTTCCGGATTTTCGATGTTGGCCACGGCCCGGCGCCAGCGGTCGATGGCCGTTTCGTAATCGCCACTATCGAAGGCGTGAATGCCCAGCAGGCCGAGTACCGTGGGCTGGCGCGGGTCTAGCTCCAGCGTCTCGTCTACCAGCGCCTGTACTTCCGGCGTCAACTGACGCTCGGCCATGAAGAACTGCAGCTGTGCCATTTGCGCCAGCAGGGGCGGGATACGCCCTTCGATGGCCAATAGACGCTCCAGCGCTTCCTCGGCCTTTTCGGGCTGGCCGGTGTCGCGATAAATGGGAAACAGCGCGCTCCACACGTTGGGGTTATTGGGCTGACGCTCGGCTTCCGCTTCCATCCGCTCGGTGAACATGCTCAGCGAGCCGTCAGGGTGCTGACGCACTTCCTGCTGGATGGCGTACAGCGTCAGGTCGCCTTCGGCACCATACTGCTGGTACCAGAACGTGCTGGCACCGACCACGGCCACCATCACCAGCGGCACCATCAGGCGGCCAGCACTGGCAGACTTCAGCGGCCGACGGGTCTCGACGACGGTGTCTTCCAGCAGGCTACGCTCCAGCTCCAGGCGATCTTCCTGATAGCGCGCGTCGTCGATGTCTCCCCGATCCCGGGCGGCCTCCAGCGAGGCCAGACGGCGCTGAAAAATCGCCACGTTCTGCTCGGCCGTGGTGTCGTTGGCCTCGAAGGTTTCCAACTGGTCACGCAGCGTGCGAGCGCCGCGCATGGGTGCCACCAGCAGCCACAGCGCAGGTATCAGCAGTAAAGCAATCGCAATCCAGACCGGTGTCATGACGACCTCTCGCGGTTAATCAGGGCATTCAGGCGGGCGCGTTCTTCTGCGCTCAGGGCCTTGGCAGAGGCGTTGCGGCGGGCACGCACCACCATGATGACGACCACCAGGCCAATCACCACCAGAACGATGGGCAACCCCCACAGCAAATAGGTGCGGTTCTCCAGACGCGGGTTGTAGAGAATGTAATCGCCGAAACGCTGCACCATGTGGTTGATGATTTCGATATCGGCCTGGCCTTCGTTCAGCAGCACGTAGACGCGCTCGCGCATGTCCGCCGAGATGGGCGCATCGGAGTCGTCGATGGCCTGGTTTTCACACAGCGGGCAGCGCATGGAGGCGGTCAGGTCGCGGTAGCGCTTTTCCAGTACCGGATCATCGAACTCGCGCACTTCGATTCCGCCGGCCATGACGCTACCGGCGGTGGCCAGCAGCATGGCCGTCACTATCCAACGAATTATCGCCATTTTTCTACCTCCGGCAGGATACGGTCACGGACATCTTCCGGGGAGACATAGCCCTTGTGGTGATAGCGAATCACGCCCTCGGCATCCACCAGAAAGGTTTCCGGCGCGCCGTACACGCCCAGGTCGAAACCGAGGCTGCCATCCGGGTCAAAGATGTTGATCTCGAAGGGGTCGCCGAATTCGGTCAAAAACTCCAGGCCTTTCTCGCGGGTATCCCGATAGTTGATGCCCACCATGCGGATACCCTGATCCGCCAGTGACAGCAGCTGCGGCATCTCCTGTTTGCAGGCCGGGCACCACTCGCCCCAGACGTTGACCAGCGTCACTTCGCCGGTGAGCAGCGACTGGTCTACCTGGCGTTCGGCGTCACGCAAGGTAGTGGCCTGAAACTCGGGAAACTCCCGCGCCATGAGGGCCGAATCCCGCTGGGAAGGGTCCTGCCCCAACCCTTGATAGAGAAACAGCGCGATGCCCACAAAACCGATGGGTAAAAGAAGCAGCAGCAGGCGGCGTGTCATACCGTGGCCTCCTGTGACGGAGATTGATCACTACGTGAGGATGCAGGTTGGCGCGCGGCTGCGCGGCGGTAGCGCTTATCCGCTACGGCCAAGATGCCGCCGAAGGCCATGAGCAGGCCACCCAACCATAGCCAACGCACGAAGGGCTTGTATTGCACGCGCATGGCGTAGCTGCCATCGCCCAGGTCTTCGCCCATGGCCACGTAGAGGTCACGGAAAAAACCGGGGCGCAGCGCTACCTGGGTCATGGGCATGCCGGTGGCCAGGTAGAGGCGTTTTTCCGGTCGCATGACGAAGCTGCGTCCTTCTTCACCGCGCTGAACCTGAATGATCGAGGTATCCGCCAGGAAGTTGGGGCCACGACGATTGGTCAGTTCGGTCATGGTGAACTGGTATCCGGCAACTTCCACCGTCGTACCCGGCGACATGCGCACGTTACGCTCGATGTTGTAGTTCGACACCACGGCCACGCCCACGATGGTGACCGCCACGCCCAGGTGGCCCAGCACCATGCCCCAATAGGAGAGCGACAGCTTGCGCAGGCCCGCCACGAACGAACTGGCGTGGCGTGTCTTGTCGAACAGGTCGCGCACCATGGGCAGCACGATCCACAGCGCCGAAATGATGCCCAGCGCTACCCACAGGTTCCATTCACGGCCATACACCAGCGGCATGGCGATGCCCAGCGCCAGCGAAGCAGCGCCCGCCAGCCACAGTTTGCGCCACAGTTCCTTGCCGCTCATGCTCTTCCAGCGGGCCAGCGGGCCAAGGCCCATGAAGATACACATCACCACGGTCAGCGGAACGAACAGGGCATTGAAGTAGGGAGGCCCGACGCTGATCTTGCCCAGCCCCAGCGAATCCAGAATCAGCGGATACACGGTGCCCAGCAGTACCGTCACGGTCATGATGACCAGCAGGACATTGTTGATCAGCAGCAAGGAGTCACGAGAGAGCCAGTTGAAGCCCACCTTGTGGCTGACCCGCGGAGCACGCAGGGCAAATACCAGCAGCGACAGGGTGACCGTGATGGCCAGCAGCATCAGGATGAAAAAGCCACGGGACGGGTCGTTGGCAAACGCGTGGACCGAGGTGAGCACGCCCGAACGTACCAGGAACGTACCCAGCAAGGAGAGCGAGAAAGTCGAGATGGCCAGCAGTACGGTCCAGCTCTTGAACGAGCCGCGCTTCTCGGTCACCGCCAGCGAGTGCACCAGCGCCGTGCCCGTCAGCCAAGGCAGCAGCGAAGCGTTCTCCACCGGGTCCCAGAACCACCAGCCGCCCCAGCCAAGCTCGTAGTAGGCCCACCAGCTACCCAGCGCGATACCCACGGTCAGAAACGCCCAGGCAATGTTGGTCCAGGGGCGCGCCCAGCGGGTCCAGGCAGCATCCAGGCGGCCACCCAGCAGCGCCGCAATGGCAAACGCAAACACCACCGAGAAGCCCACGTAGCCCATGTAGAGCATCGGCGGGTGGACGATCAGCCCGAAGTCCTGCAGCAGCGGATTCAGGTCAGCGCCGTCGGCGGGCATGTTGGGCAGCAGCCGCTCGAAAGGGTTGGAGGTCATCAGGATGAACAGCAGGAAGCCGACACACACCATGCCCATGACGCTCTGCACCCGGGCCACCATGTCTCGAGGCAACTCCTTGGAGAACACCGAGGCCGCATAGCCCCAGCCTGCCAGCATCAGGCTCCAGAGCAGGACCGAACCTTCATGGTTGCCCCAGACGGCGCTGAACTTGTAGTACCAGGGCAGCAGGGAGTTGGAGTTGTTGGCCACGTTGGCCACGCTGAAATCATCCAGCATGTAGCTGGTGGTCAAGCACAGGTAGGCAATGGCCACGAACAGGAACTGGCCGGTTGCCATGGGGTAGCCATAGGCCATCCAGAGGGGGCGGCGGGTGGCGGCTCCCAGCAGTGGCATCACGGCCTGCACGATCGCCATCAATAGCGCGATGACCAGCGCAAAGTGGCCAATTTCAGGAATCATTTTAATCAGCATGAGCGCTCCGCATTGGCATTAGGCATTAGGCATTACCGAATGGTGCAGGGGTAAGCCGTTAGTAATCGCTTGCTTGTGGAACGCCCTGCTGCTCCAGGCGCTTACCCACTTCGGCGGCCTTGGCCTGGAAATCAGCGGGCGAGTAGCCAGCCTCTTCCAGTGCCTGGGCGACTTCCGGCGGCATGTAGTTTTCGTCGTGACGCGCCAGCACTTTATCGGCGTAGAGTCGGCCATCGGCCTGCAGCTGGCCCACCACCACCACGCCCTGCCCTTCACGGAACAGGTCGGGCAGGATGCCGCTGTAGTAGACCTCGACGTCGTCCACGTAGTCGGTCACCGTGAACGCTACGTCGAGGCTGTCGGGGTCACGCAGTACCGAGCCTTCTCTGACCATGCCACCGGCACGAATCTGGCGATCCAGAGGAGCATCTCCCTGGGCGATCTGTACCGGGCTGAAGAACAGATTGATGTTGGCGCGCAGCGCATACAGCGTAAGCCCCACGGCGATGGCGGTCAGCGAGACCAGTCCCAGAAAGATAAACAGCTTTTGCTTGCGTTTAGGCGTCATTGCGAACATCCCCTTGAGCAGAGTTAACCGGGTTCTGCGCAGGCGTAGCGCTATAGGGGGAAGCCGTGCGCTGCGCCTTTTCACGACGCATGCGGCGTTTGACGACCTTGATCAACTGCCGCCGCTCCAGGCGAGCGTGCAGCAGGATCCCCAACATCAGAAGCGCAGTTACGCCCCAGGCAGCCCATACATAGAGACCGTGGCCGCCCATGGCAAAGAATTCGTTTAGCGAGGCAAAGGTCATTGGCCCACCTCCTCGGCGAGTTCACGCACCCAGCGCTTGTTGGCTTCCCTGCGCAGAATTTCACTGCGGGTACGCATCAAGGCAAGCGCAATAAAAAAGCTGTAGAAGCCCAGCACCATGATCAGCAGCGGCGCCCACATTTCCATCGGCATGGCCACGCGCCCGGTGATGGTGAACGTGGCCGGCTGGTGCAGGGTGTACCACCAATCGACGGAGTACTTGATGATCGGGATATTGATGACGCCCACCATGGCCAGCACGGAAGCCGCCCGCGACCCACTGTCACGACTGGTGAAGGCGCCACGCAGGGCGATGACCCCCAGATAGAGGAACAGCAGGATCAGCATCGAGGTGAGCCGAGCATCCCACATCCACCAGGTGCCCCAGGTGGGCACGCCCCAGACGGCGCCCGAAAACAGCGCGATGAAGGTCATGGCGGCACCCAGCGGGGCAATCACGGTGGCCAGCATGTCGGCGACCTTGATTTTCCAGACCATGAACACCAGCCCGGAAATGGCCATGGAGACAAAGATGGACTGGGCCAGAAACGCAGCAGGCACATGCACGTAGATGATGCGAAAACTGTTGCCCTGCTGGTAGTCGGCGGGAGCGAACACCAGCCCCCATACGGTGCCCACGGCCAGCAACAGCGCGGCTGCCACCCAGAACCAGGGTTGCAGCTTGGCACTGATCGCATAAAACCACTTGGGAGATCGCAGTTTGTTTATAAAGCCCCACATGGTTTTCCCATCCTTTAACCGTTAATGCTGATGCGTAGCGACGCGGCAATCGCCCAGGGTGCCAGCATGAGCGACACCGCCAGCAGCGCTCCCAGTATGGCCAGGTGAGCGGCCATCCCATCACCCAGAATGGCGGCCTGCACCGCGCCTGCCCCAAAAATCAGAACCGGGATATACAGCGGCAGTACCAGCAGGGAGAGCAGTACCCCGCCCTTGGCCAGCCCCACGGTCAGCGCTGCGCCAATGGCCCCTATCAGGCTCAGGCTCGCGGTGCCCAGCGCCAACGACAGCGCCAGCACCCCGTAGCTGCCTGCTGGCAGCGACAGCATGATGCCCAGCACCGGCGCCATCAGCGCCAGCGGCAGCCCGGTCAACAGCCAGTGCACGGCCACCTTGGCAAGCCCCAGCGCCGCCAGCGGCTGGGGGGCCAGCAGCAGCTGCTCCAGGCTGCCGTCTTCGTAATCGCTGCGAAACAGGCTATCCAGCGACAGCAGGGCCGCCAGCAGCGCCGCTACCCACAGCAGTCCTGGCGCGATGCTGGCCAGCAAGGCAGGGTCAGGCGAAATGCCAATGGGAAACAGCGTGATGACCAGTGCAAAAAACACCAGCGGATTGAGCACCTCACCCTTGCGCCGCAGCATCAGCGTCAGGTCGCGCTTGAGCGTGGCATGAATGGCCACTCCAAGCCCCCCCTGCGGTGTATGCAGGACCACCTCAGGAGCACTCGACAGGGCGTGTGAAGATAGGGCGTGTGAACGTTGCAACGCTGACTCCTTTTTACCCCAGCTGAATACGTCTCAGCACCGATGATTCGGTCAGTGCATGGTGGGTCGTCACCAGAACACAGCCGCCAGACTGGGCATGTGCGACCAGCTGCGCTTCCAACGCCATGACACCGTGGCGGTCAATCGCCGTGAAAGGCTCATCCAGGACCCATAGCGCGCGCGGCGTCAGCGTCAGCCTGGCCAGGGCAATACGGCGCTGCTGACCAGCGGAAAGCTGCCCTGCCGGGACATCTTCAAAGCCCGCAAGACCAACCTCGGACAGCGCTTGTTCACGCTGTTTATCGCTGCCTTTTTCACCATTGAGCGCTTGATACCACGCCAGATTTTCCAACGGCGTGAGACCCGCTTTAACGCCGGGGGCATGCCCTAGATAGAGTAGGTTTGCGAGAAAATGTTCACGGGTCTGGTGCATGGGGGCACCGTTCCAGAATAGCTCGCCACGGTAGTCGGTCAGTTGGCCGGAGAGAATCTTCAACAACGTGGTTTTACCACTGCCGTTGGGGCCTTCGATGCGGACGATCTCGCCGCCCTTGATGTCGAGGTCAAGTCCTTCAAACAGCCAACGATCATCGCGTTCACAGGCCAGTTGTCGGGCTTGCAGGCACAGGCTCAAAAGACTCTCCAGACGCATTAATTTTGGGTCGAACTCTACACTGAAAGGCGCTTTCTCGCCAGTCACCCTCTGCGGCCAGGGGTCGCAGCATGACACAGCTCAAGCTCTCGCCATAAAAGCGACGCGTCAAACAGCACTAGCACTGTATGCAAAAACAGGCTTATACTGTAACCACTGTATGAATAGACACCCATCAAATCCCGTTTGTCCATTCACTCACTCGACCGCCTTGGCACAGGCGCTGCATGGGAGAACACACAATGACGATCTGCCTCGCCCCTCAGGTAACGTCTCACGTACCTTCTCAACCGCTGCCACCGTCCAACGTGCGCCAGCGCCTTGCCCCTCACCCCCGCCAGGCAAACCAGGACGGTCAAGTGACCCGGCACAACACTTATGCCCTGCGCATTCGCGGCGACCGCCTGCAGGCCAGCCAGCTCTTCGACGGTGATCTGGTCATTATCCACCGGCATCAGCACGACACCCAGCAGGAAACGGCGACCCTGACCATCAACGATCGCCAGCTTCCCTTGAGCCATTTATCGATTACCCGCCTGGGGGTGCACTTGTGCCCCGAAGATACAGCAGTGCCCGCGCTATTCCTGCATAATGGCGACATCCAGGTGCTGGGCATGGTCATGGGCGTGGCGCACCACACCCGGCAGACTCGGCACCACTGATTCGCGCTTATGTTGGCCAGGAGTCCTGCTTGCGTTACCACGTTCCCGACATTGCCCCCGAGGCGTGGCACTCCACCGAGACCGAGGTAGAGAAAAGCCAGTTTCTGACCTGGCTATGCCACGCCCCCAGCCCCAGCGCCTTCGACGCCTTGCTGCAGGCCGCCAGACTGGCCCACCCCAATGCCAGCCACCACTGCACCGCCTTTATCGCCGGCCCACCAGGGGAGCAGACCCGCATTGGCTTTTCGGATGACGGCGAACCGGGTGGCACGGCGGGACGGCCCATGTTCCAGGCGCTGCAAGGCAGCCAGTTAGGAGAAGTGGGCTGCGTGGTGATTCGCTACTTTGGCGGCACCAAGCTGGGCACCGGCGGCCTGGCCAGAGCCTACGCCCAGGCCGTCAATGCAGGGCTGGAAACCCTGCCCACTCGGGAAGTGATCGAACGCGACAGCTATCGGTTACGCGTAGGCTTCGCCCATGAAGCGCAGGCCCGAGCCTGGTGTGAAGAGCAGGCACTGCCTGTGGAACAGGCTGAATACGATGGGCATGGCGTGTGCCTGACCATCGGCTGGCCCAGCGATGTAGCGCTGGATATCGGCAGCCTGGAGAATCGCCTGAAAACGACCGTGGCGTTCGAAGCGCTGTAAGTAAGTTCACGGCCTGCCGATGAAAGCTCGGCAAGCCGTGAAAGGGCTCAGACTCGGGCTCAGCCCAGTTTTATCGCCAAGTACCAGTTCTATCCCAGGTACTTGATCATGACCCCGGCAGCCACCGCCGAGCCGATCACCCCGGCCACGTTCGGACCCATGGCATGCATCAGCAGGAAGTTATGCGGGTTTGCCTCCAGCCCCACCTTGTTGGCAACCCGCGCCGCCATCGGCACCGCCGAGACGCCAGCCGCGCCAATCAACGGGTTGATGGGCATCTTGCTGACCATGTTCATGAGCTTCGCCATCAATACACCCGCCGCCGTCCCGATACCAAAGGCAACGATGCCCAGGCCCAGAATCCCTAACGTCTCGAACGTCAGGAAACTGTCGGCCATCAGCTTGGAGCCCACGGACAAGCCCAGAATGATGGTCACGATATTGATCAACGCATTCTGCGCGGTGTCCGACAGCCGCTCCACCACGCCACACTCACGCATCAGGTTGCCAAAGCAGAACATGCCCAGCAGCGGCGCCGCATCCGGCAAGAACAGCGCGACGGCAATCAGCAGCATCAGCGGGAAGATCACCTTCTCAAGCTTGGAGACCGGACGCAGCTGCGTCATGGTGATCTTGCGCTCTTTCTCGGTGGTCAACAGCCGCATGATCGGCGGCTGAATGAGTGGCACCAACGCCATGTAGGCATAGGCCGCGACGGCAATGGCCCCCAGCAACTCTGGCGCCAGGACGCTGGACACATAGATCGACGTAGGCCCGTCCGCCCCACCGATGATGCCGATGGCGGCCGCCTGATTGAGCGAAAAGTCCATGACGCCCAGAGAGGTAAGCAGCACTGCACCAAACAACGTGGCAAAAATCCCGAACTGGGCGGCCGCCCCCAGAAACAGCGTACGCGGGTTGGCCAGCAGAGGACCAAAGTCGGTCATCGCACCTACGCCCATGAAGATCAGCAGTGGTGCAATGCCCGAGGCAATGGCAACACGATAGAAGCTGTAGAGCATGCCATCGCTGTAGCCCGCGCCCAGAGCAATGTCCTTGGCCACACGTAGCTGATCGTAGGCCGCCGTATCGTGAGCGACAGCTTTCAGCACCTCACGCCATCCCTCGACACCCGCCAAAGGGTCCAGGGTAACGCCCAGCGCAGCCGCCATCTGTTGCAGCACGGCAGGCTTGGCCACCTCGATGGCCTGATCGAGCGCCGAAATGGCCAGCCCAGCTTCCGGAATATTGGCCAGGATGCCACCGAAACCAATCGGCACCAGCAGCAGCGGCTCGAATTTCTTGTAGATCGCCAGGTACAAAAGCCCCAGCCCTACCAGAATCATGACCGCCTGGCCAAGCTCCAGGTTATAGAGCCCGGAGCCTTCCCATAAGGTGATTAATTTATCCATTCCCGAGTTGCCCTTAAAGCTCAATCAGTGCATCGCCAACAGCGACGCTATCGCCTTCGCTGACATTGACTTTCGATACCGTACCGGCACTGCTGGCACGCACTTCGGTTTCCATCTTCATGGCTTCCAGGATAATCACCACATCGCCTTCGGCCACTTGGTCGCCTGGGCGTACATTCACCTTGAAGATGTTACCGGCCAGCGGCGCATCGATGCTTTCACCGCTGGGCGCTGGGGCGGCGGCCTCAGACTGTGCAGCAGGCTGCTCCTGAATATCGCCAATCTCGCCACCTTCCGACACCTCGACCACGTAAGCCTTACCGTTGAGCTTCACGGTGTAGGTTTCCGGACCACCGCTGGAGGTAGGCGCGATAGCAGATGCTGTTTCTGTTTTGGCAGGCGCAGCCGCTTGAGGCGCTTCGGGCGCAGGCTCAAAGGCGTCTTTATTGTCGCGGTTTTTGAGGAATTTCAGGCCAATCTGCGGGAACAGCGCATAGGTCAGCACGTCATCCACTTCCCGCTCGCCCTCGGCAAGGCGAATGCTATCGGCGCTGGCTTTCTCTTTCAGCTCGGCCGCGAGCTTGTCCATTTCTGGAGAGAGGTTATCTGCCGGGCGGCAAGTAATCGGCTCGCCGCCTTCCAGTACACGCTTTTGCAATTCGGCATTGAAAGGAGCCGGAGCAGAGCCGTATTCACCCTTCAGCAGCGCCTGCACTTCTTTAGAGATCGACTTGTAGCGCTCGCCCATCATGACGTTCATGACCGCCTGAGTGCCCACAATCTGTGAGGTGGGCGTCACCAACGGAATAAAGCCGAGGTCTTCGCGTACGCGGGGGATTTCGCTCAGCACGTCATCCAGCTTGTCGCCAGCGCCCTGCTCTTTCAGCTGGCTCTCCATGTTGGTCAGCATGCCGCCCGGCACTTGCGCCACCAGAATGCGTGAGTCGATACCCCGCAGCGAGCCCTCGAACGCCGCATACTTCTTGCGTACCTCACGGAAATAACCGGCGATGTCTTCCAACAGCTCCAGGTCCAGCCCCGTGTCACGGTCCGTGTCCTTGAGCATCGCCACCACGGATTCGGTGGGGCTGTGTCCATAGGTCATCGACATCGATGAGATGGCCGTATCCACGTTATCGATGCCAGCCTCCACGGCCTTCAAAATGGTGGACGTCGAGAGCCCGGTGGTCGCGTGGCAGTGCAGGTGGACGGGAATGGAGAGTTCTTTCTTCAGGCGCGTCACCAGGTCGAACGCCGTGTAAGGCGTCAACAATCCCGCCATATCCTTGATAGCCAGAGAATCTGCGCCCATTGCAGCAATGGTTTTGGCAAGATCTACCCAGCTATCCAGGGTATGTACCGGACTCACCGTGTAGGAAATGGTGCCCTGTGCATGGCCACCGACTTGGCGAACCGCTTTGATGGCGCGCTCCAGGTTGCGCGGGTCGTTCATGGCGTCAAACACGCGGAACACGTCAACGCCGTTGGTTTTAGCGCGCTCGACGAATTTATCAACTACGTCATCGGCGTAGTGGCGGTAACCCAGCAGGTTTTGGCCGCGCAGCAGCATTGCCTGCGGTGTGTTCGGCATCGCCTCTTTAAGGGCACGAATACGCTCCCACGGGTCCTCTCCTAAATAACGGATACACGCATCGAAAGTGGCACCGCCCCAGGTTTCCAGAGACCAGTAGCCGACTTTATCCAGCTTTTCGGCGATGGGCAGCATGTCATCCAAGCGTAGGCGCGTAGCAAACAGCGATTGGTGAGCATCGCGCAGGACAACATCAGTGATTCCCAGAGGACGTTTTGTTTCATTCATGGTCGTGGCTCACAGTTTAGCGTTATGGATTTGTAGTAAATTTAACAAAAAAATAGCCATCAGAGCGAAATAAGCACACAAAAGCGTGCGTCTTACGGACGGCGGGACGAGCGGTAACGATGCACTGCAGCACTGATCACCGCGGCAACTTCGTCATTTTGGCCGTTACTGGCGGGTGTTTTTGCACTATTTCGACCCGCTGGCGCTGCCACGGGAGCAGGCTGAAAGCGGTCAATCAACTTCGACATCAGCGTAACGCTAATGACCAAAATAGTAAGAAAAACAAAAACAAAGACCATACCAAGGCCCATTAGAGCGAGCCCCTCTTGGAGTAACTCCGACCCCTGCATAGCGTGCTCTCCTTGTTTTATAGGGTTATTGGCACGCCAAACGCCTCCAGCGGCGCTTGGCGGAGTAAGGGTAATACACTAACCTGCCACATCCAGCATAGAATGCAATCGCGCCATAGTGGAAGTCATGGTTGTTAATTTACTACATAAAGGCAAGATCGGCCTTGCGCCAATGGAAGGGGTCATCGACGCACTCACCCGCGACCTGCTGACCCGCCAGCCCGGTTTCGACTGGACGGTGACAGAGTTCGTGCGGGTGGTGGATACACGCCTTCCCCCCAGGGTATTTTACAAGCACTGCCCTGAGCTCCAACAGCGCCCTGTGGCTACTCCCAGCGGCATCCCGGTACACCTGCAGCTACTCGGCTCCGACCCCAGCGCGCTGGCCAAGAATGCCCGTCAGGCGCTTGCACTGGGCGCCATCAGCGTCGACCTCAACTTTGGCTGCCCAGCCAAGCTGGTCAATCGTCACGACGGCGGGGCCTCTCTGCTGCGCCAGCCCGAACGGGTCTATCAGGCCGTCAGGGCGGTGGCCGACGCCTTGGCAGGCGAGATCCCGGTAACCGCCAAGATACGCCTGGGCTTCGCCAATCGACGCTTGGCGGTAACCTGCGCCCAGGCGACCCAGGCAGGCGGCGCCGCGCGGCTGGTGGTACATGGCCGAACCCGGGATGAGGGCTACCGCCCGCCCGCGCACTGGGAGTGGATCGGCAGGGTTCGTCACCACGTGGACATCCCCGTGGTGGCCAATGGCGATATATGGACGCTGGAGGACTACTGGAAGGCGCGCACGCTGTCGGGCTGCCGTGACGTCATGCTGGGCCGCAGCGCCCTGGCAGACCCTTGGCTGGCACCCCGCATTCGCCACTGGCAGGAAACCGGCGAGCGGCTGCCAGAAACCACCTGGGCAATGCGCGCCAGCGTGCTACAAGAGTACGCCGAGCATCAGCGTCAGCAGCTACCGGATCGCGTCGTGGTTTCTCTGGTGAAACAGTGGCTGGCACAAATGCGCCAAGGCAATGCCGAAGCCGAGCAGCACTTTCAGCGCCTGAAGCGGGTCACGGACCTGGACATACTGCTCGACAGCCTGGTGCCGTAACGCTTCGCCCTCTGGCACAGAACCCAACGCTTACGAACCAGAAGCTATCGAACCATAAACTACCGAGCAAAAAAAAAGCGCCCTTCCGCAAGATGCGGGGGCGCTTTACACGATCGCAAGATCAACGCGCGAGCCACGTCGATCAGGCTAGAAACAGAAAACCCGCCCTCTGATAAGAGAGCGGGTTTTGGAATCTGGCGCGCCCGGGAGGATTCGAACCTCCGACCACCTGATTCGTAGTCAGGTACTCTATCCAGCTGAGCTACGGGCGCTTGACAGTCATGCTTTTATCGAAAAGCAATGAAACTACTGTAACATCAAAACCTTACGTTTGCAACTTGGCGCGCCCGGGAGGATTCGAACCTCCGACCACCTGATTCGTAGTCAGGTACTCTATCCAGCTGAGCTACGGGCGCGTATCGAACGATGCTACGTATCAAACAATGCTACATGGTGCGGCTGGCGGAGAGAGAGGGATTCGAACCCTCGATAGGGCTATAAACCCTATACTCCCTTAGCAGGGGAGCGCCTTCAGCCACTCGGCCACCTCTCCTCAACAGCACGGCGCGAATGTTACCGATTATGAGGGCTGGTGTCCACCCCTGTGCCGATTTTTTTTCACGCCGCCCTGATAGTTACCGCTACAGCACCCTTTTTGAACGCAACACTGGCGGCCATTTATTCCGCTTCGCTTTCGCTATTGCGTTCACGCTGAATGCGCTGATAGGTCTCTTCACGGTGTACCGCAACATCTTTTGGTGCGTTCACACCAATGCGCACTTGATTACCTTTCACACCTAACACTGTGACGGTGATTTCATCACCGATCATCAGCGTTTCGCCAACGCGGCGGGTTAGGATGAGCATGGCTGATCTCCTTCTCAGACGTTTTTATACAACGGGATGTGTCCGCCGGTAGCGTCACCACGCCATTATGCGGCATGGTGACCCCTGCTACCAATGGCTTTAACCCTATGACACCTTAACCTCCCGTTGAATGGAAGCCCACCACCACTCGGTAGCGAGTACCTTCAGCGTAGAAGGTTTGAGGGACAATTGTTATTCAGATTCGATATCGGCCTTGTCCAAGCCGAATGCCTTGTGCAAGGCATTGACCGCAAGTTCCATGTGTTTTTCGTCGATCACCACGGAAATCTTGATCTCAGACGTCGATACCATGCGAATATTCACGTTCTCTTCGGCCAGCACGCGGAACATTTTCGATGCCACGCCAGCATGCGAGCGCATACCTACGCCTACCAGCGACACCTTGGCAATGTTGTCGTCGCCGCGCAGTTCACCGCCGCCCAGATCGGGAATGACGGTCTCTTCCAGCAGCTTCTTGGTGGCCTTGTAGTCACCTTTTGCCACCGTGAAGGTGAAATCGGTGTAATCACCTGCCGGTGCTACATTTTGGACAATCATGTCCACTTCAATGTTGGCGTCGGCAATCGGACCTAAAATACGCGAGGCAACGCCGGGCACATCGGGGGTATTCAGCAGCGTCAGCTTGGCTTCGTTCTTGGTAAACGCGATACCGGAGATTAGCGGTTCTTCCATAGAGTCCTCGTCTTGGTCAGAGTCTGCAACAATCAGGGTGCCAGGGCCATCTTCAAAGCTCGACAGAACCCGCAGCGGTACGTTGTACTTGCCAGCGAATTCCACCGCGCGAATCTGCAGCACTTTGGAGCCCAGGCTGGCCAGTTCCAGCATTTCCTCTACCGTGATGCTCTCCAGGCGCTGAGCCTTGGAGCAGACACGCGGGTCGGTGGTGTAAACACCGTCCACATCGGTATAGATCTGGCACTCATCAGCCCCCAGGGCCGCTGCCAGCGCCACGCCAGTGGTGTCCGAGCCGCCACGCCCCAGCGTGGTGATGTTGCCGTTTTCGTCCACCCCCTGGAAACCGGCGACCACCACGACCTTGCCAGCGTCCAGATCGGCTTTCAGATCGTCGGTTTCGATACGCTGGATACGCGCTTTGGTATACGCGCTATCGGTATGAATGCCTACCTGTGCGCCGGTGTGCGAGGTTGCCGAGACGCCAATGTGCTGCAGCGCCATAGCCAGCAGAGAGATGGTGACCTGCTCGCCTGTCGAGAGCAGCATATCCATTTCACGCGGGGCGGGATCTTCGTTCAGGGCATGCGCCATATCGGTCAGGCGGTTGGTTTCGCCACTCATCGCAGAGACGACGACGACGACCTGGTGCCCCTGATCACGAAAGCCTTTGACCTTTTCCGCCACGGCTTTGATACGGTCGACAGAGCCCACCGAAGTGCCGCCGAACTTCTGTACGTATAGTGCCATATGCCGTTCTTCCTTTACGTTCGGGAATGGAGGGTGAATGTTGTTATTGCCAATTTTCCTGACGTACAAAAAGGCCGATAGCAAATGATGCCACCGGCCCTCTCATTTAGCTAAGTGTGTTTTCCAACCAAGCCGGAACGCTATTCAACGCCCCGGGCAGCGCATCGGGCTGGCTACCGCCCGCCTGAGCCATGTCGGCGCGACCGCCGCCTTTGCCGCCAACCTGCGACGCCACATGGTTGACCAGCTCGCCAGCCTTCACACGACCGGTCAGATCAGCCGTGACACCTGCAATCAGACTGACCTTGCCAGCATCGGCATCGGCCACGCCCAACATGATGACGCCCGAGCCCAGCTTGTTCTTGAGCTGATCCAGCACGCCGCGCAAGTCCTTGCCAGAGACGCCTTCGAGCTGAGTGACCAGCAGCTTCACGCCAGCCACTTCCTGAACCTGGCTGAGCATGTCGCTGCCTGCCGCGCTGGCCAGCTTGGCCTTCAGTTGCTCCAGCTCTTTCTCCAGGCTGCGGTTGCGCTCGACCAGCGATTCCACGCGTGCTTCCACCTGCTCGGGCTTGGTTTTCAGACGCTCGCCCAAGCGCTGTACGCGGGCCTCCTGCTCGCGGAAATAGGCTAGCGCGTTTTCCCCGGTAATCGCTTCGATACGGCGCACGCCAGAAGCGATGCCCACTTCACTGATCACGTGGCAGCAGCCGATGTCGCCACTGCGGCTCACGTGAGTACCGCCACACAGTTCGATGGAGAAGTCATCGGCACCAATGGTCAGTACGCGCACGTTATCGGCGTATTTCGCTTCGAACAGCGCCGCCGCGCCTTTGGCCTTGGCCTCAGCCAGGCTCATCTGTTCGATTTTCGTTGGCGCATTGGCCAGAATCTGGGCGTTGACGATGCGCTCCACTTCGGCAATCTGTTCAGCGGTCATCGGTTCGAAGTGGCTGAAGTCGAAGCGCAGGCGCTCGGCGTTGACCAGCGAGCCCTTCTGCTGAACGTGATCCCCCAGCACCATGCGCAGTGCTTCGTGCAGCAGGTGGGTCGCCGAGTGGTTGCGCAGCGTGGCAGTACGCAGGCTGGCATCCACCTCGCCGCGCACGCTGGCACCCACGCTCAGCGAGCCTTCCACCATCACACCCTGATGCAGGTGGTGGCCGCGCTGCTTCTGAGTATCGGTGACCTGGAAGCGGCCACCATCGACGTGCAGGTAGCCTGTGTCGCCCACCTGGCCGCCGGACTCGCCGTAGAATGGCGTGCGGTCCAGCACCACGGTGCCCTTCTGGCCCGCTTCCAGAGCCGCCAGCGCATTGCCTTCGCTGTCCACTATGGCGGTCACGGTGGCTTGGTCTTCCAGCCGCTCGTAGCCGGTAAACTGGGTTTCGCCGTCCAGTTCGATAGAGGCCGTGTAATCCGCGCCAAACTGGCTGGCGGCACGCGCGCGTTCACGCTGCGCTTCCAGCTCACGCTGGAAGCCCTCTTCATCCAGGGTGACTTCCCGCTCGCGACATACGTCGGCGGTCAAATCGAAGGGGAAACCGTAGGTATCGTACAGCTTGAACACGGTCTCACCGGGCAGCACGTCGCCTTGCAGCTCTTCCAGCGCAGCATTCAGCAGCCCCATGCCGTGATCTAGCGTACGGGCGAACTGCTCCTCCTCTTTCAGCAGCACGCGGGCAATCTGCTCGCTGGCCTCGCGCAGCTCGGGGTAGGCATCGCCCATTTCGGCATCCAGCGCGCTCACCAGCTTGTGGAAGAACGGCTCGGCCGCACCCAACTTGTGGCCATGACGAATGGCGCGACGGATGATACGACGCAGTACGTAGCCGCGCCCTTCGTTGGAAGGCAAGACACCGTCGGCAATCAGGAAGGCGCAGGAGCGAATATGGTCGGCAATCACGCGCAGCGAGGGCGTCGTCGTATCCTGATGCCCGGTGGCCTTGGCCGCGGCTTGCAGCAGGTTCTGGAACAGGTCGATCTCGTAGTTGGAGTGTACGCCCTGCATCACCGCCGCCACGCGCTCCAGCCCCATGCCGGTATCGATCGACGGTTTGGGCAGCGGGTGCAGCGTGCCATCCGCTGAACGGTCGTACTGCATGAAGACCAGGTTCCAGATTTCGATGAAACGGTCACCGTCTTCCTCAGGCGTTCCGGGCGGGCCACCCCAGACTTCCGGGCCGTGATCGAAGAATATCTCGGAACACGGGCCACAGGGGCCGGTGTCACCCATCTGCCAGAAGTTGTCCTTGGCACCAATGCGCGCAATGCGATCATGCGGCACGCCAATCTCATCGGCCCAGATGGCGTAGGCCTCCTCATCTTCGGTGAACACCGTGACCCATAGTTTTTCGGCAGGCAGCCCCAGACGCTCGGTCAGGAACGTCCAGGCAAAGCGAATGGCATCACGCTTGAAATAGTCGCCAAAGCTGAAATTGCCGAGCATTTCGAAGAAGGTGTGGTGGCGCGCGGTGTAGCCAACGTTATCCAGGTCGTTGTGCTTGCCGCCAGCACGCACGCAGCGCTGCGCAGATGCCGCACGAACGTAGGGACGCGGATCTCGGCCTAGAAAAACGTCCTTGAAGGGCACCATGCCCGCATTGGTGAAGAGCAGCGTCGCGTCGTTGCCCGGCACAAGTGAGCCGGTGGGTACGACGGTATGCCCTTGCTGTTCGAAATAATCGAGAAAGGCCTGTCTGAGTTCTGCGCTTTTCATAGGGTATCCGTGACAAGAAAGCGTGATGCCCCAGGGCGCTGTCGCCGCTACCCGCTGGGGTCGCAAAACGCCCATTATAACGCAGTTGTCAAACGACTAAAGCCGCAGATAGTGGCAGAGCCCCTAATGACACAATAAATAGAGGGCGGGTGGCACGATAAATAGAGGACGGGAACCGCGTGGTGAACAGCCTTGAGCGGGCTTATAAACAGCCCTGAGCGGGGTTATAGACAGCCCTGAGCGGGCTTATAAACAATCCTGAGCAGGCAGATGCCCTCCCTGAACGGGTTAAGAAGAGGGCGACAAACAGGAGATGGCATAGCGGATTTGCTCAAAATCGAAGCCACGCCCAGCCAGAAAACGTTCTCGCCTGGCGCGCTCCTTGGGCGTCTCGCCCGGCGAGCTGAAGCGGCGCTCCAACGTTTGGCGGGCCAGCTCGAACCAGTCCACGGCTTCGCGCGCTTCCACCGCCACCAGCGCAGCGGCAAAGGTTTGCGCATCGACACCGCGCTGGCGCAGCTCTCCCTTGATGCGAATCACTCCCTGTCCGCGAGCGATGCGTGAGCGGATGAAGCTTTCGGCAAAACGCTCGTCCGACTGCAGCGCCTGCTCGGCCAGCGCATCGAGGCAGGCGCTGATCTCGTCAGCCTCGAAGGCCTTTTGCTCGAGCTTGCGGGCCAGCTCGGCGCGGGAGTACTCGCGCCGAGCCAGCCACTGAATCGCCCACTCTCTTGGCGAAGCATCGGCTTTAGCAGAAAACATTCACGTCTCCTGCCCGACAACGCCAACAGCCTGGTTCAAAGCAGATCGTCATCACCCTCGGCTGCCACATCTGCTGCTGGGGCTTCTTCTTTCTTCGGCTCTACCTTGGCCAGCAGTTGCTCACGGATTTGAGATTCGATCTCTTCCATGATCTCGGGATGCTCTTCCAAGTACTGGGCCGCATTGGCCTTGCCCTGGCCGATCTTGCTGCCCTTGTAGCTGTACCAGGCGCCCGCCTTGTCTACCAGGCTGCACTGCACGCCCAGGTCGATGACTTCGCCTGCGTGATAAATGCCCTTGCCGTAGAGAATCTGGAACTCTGCCTGGCGGAACGGCGGTGCGACCTTGTTCTTCACGACCTTGACGCGGGTTTCGTTACCCGTGACTTCGTCGCCGGACTTCACGGAGCCCGTGCGGCGGATATCCAGACGCACGCTGGCGTAGAACTTCAGGGCATTACCCCCGGTGGTCGTTTCGGGGCTGCCGAACATCACGCCGATCTTCATGCGGATCTGGTTGATGAAAATCACCAGACAGTTGGCGTTCTTGATGTTACCGGTGATTTTACGCAGCGCCTGGGACATCAAGCGGGCCTGCAGGCCTACGTGGGAATCGCCCATTTCGCCTTCGATCTCGGCACGGGGCGTCAGGGCCGCCACGGAGTCGATGATGATCACGTCCACGCCGCCCGAACGGACCAGCATGTCGGTGATTTCCAGCGCCTGCTCACCCGTATCGGGTTGCGAGACCAGCAGGTCGTCCAGATTGACGCCGAGTTTTTCGGCGTAGCTGGGGTCCAGCGCGTGCTCGGCATCTACGAAGGCACACACTTTGCCCTGCTTTTGCGCCTGGGCAATGACCGACAGGGTCAGCGTGGTTTTACCGGAGGACTCTGGGCCAAAGATTTCGACCACACGACCAAACGGCAGCCCGCCAATGCCGAGCGCAATGTCCAGCCCCAGCGAACCGGTGGAGACAGACGGCATGACGACACGGGGCGCATCGCCCAGACGCATGACGGTGCCTTTGCCGAACTGACGATCGATCTGACTGAGTGCCGCATTCAGCGCTTTGGTGCGGTTGTCTTCCTGAGCCATGCAGAGATTCCTCATAACAAGCTGTATAATTAGCCAGTAGTATGCCAAAGATCGGCGATGAAACAAATCCTCGGCGGCAACTTTAACGATTATTTCCTGGTGGCCTGCGCGGAAAGCCGAGCGACCAACCCTGCCAGGGCTTCACGTACCGCCTGCTCGCGCACCGCCTGCCGGTCACCCGGAAAATGAAAGCATTCGGCCTGCTGGCTCTCGACATCGCCCCAAGCCAGCCATACGGTGCCCACCGGCTTCTCCTCGCTACCGCCTTCCGGCCCGGCCACACCACTAACGGCCACGGCCAGGTCGGCACCGCTCTCACGACAGGCGCCCGCCACCATGGCACCCACGACCGCTTCACTGACCGCGCCGTGGGCTTCCAGCAGGGCAGGTTCGACCCCCAGCAGGCGGGTCTTGGCGGCATTGGAGTAGGTCACATAGCCTGCGGTGAAGTACGCCGAGCTGCCAGCCACGGAGGTAATGGCGCTGGCAATGCCACCTCCCGTGCATGACTCGGCGGTGGTCACTTCGACATGCAACTGCTGGCACAGCCGTCCAAGTCGTTGAGCCAACAGTGATAAATCGAGATTCTTGAGACTGGAAACACTGGGGGCCATGGTGACTCCTTCATGTAAGACCTTAGGGTAGCGTAGAATACTGCGTTTAGCTTTCTCAACGAAATTGCCCAACGAACATGCCGCATGCCGTTCAGGTCTGCGCCACGCTCAATCAGGACGCTCATGTCACAGGCCAGCCCCGCCCATACGCCGATGATGGCGCAGTATTTGAAAATCAAACGCGAGCACCCCGAGGTATTGCTGTTCTACCGCATGGGGGACTTCTACGAACTGTTTTTTGACGACGCCAAACGGGCAGCAGCGCTGCTGGATATCACCTTGACCCAGCGCGGTCAGTCGGGCGGCAAGCCGATCCCCATGGCAGGCGTGCCTTATCACAGCGCCGAGGGCTACCTTGCCAGGCTGGTAGCGGGTGGCGAATCGGTGGCCATTTGCGAGCAAATTGGCGACCCCGCCACCAGCAAAGGCCCTGTCGAGCGCCAGGTGGTGCGCATCGTGACCCCTGGGACGCTGCACGACGAGGCGCTGCTGGATGCCCGCCGCGACAACGTGCTGGTGGCCGTGGCCCCGGGCAAGGAAGGCTGGGGGCTCGCCTGGCTGGAGCTTTCCAGCGGGCGCTTCAATGTACTGGAGGTAGAGAGCGAGGCCGAAATGCTGGCCGAGCTGACCCGCCTGTCACCTGCCGAACTGCTGGTGCCTGAAAGCCTTTCCCTGCCCGACGCCTGGTCGCAAAAGCGCAGCCTGCGCCGCCAGGGTGAATGGCTATTCGACCTGGAAAGCGCCACGCGCAGCCTGTGCGACCAGTTCGAAGTCAGCGACTTGCGCGGGTTTGGTTGCGCGCATCTCTCTACCGCTTTGGTGGCCGCAGGCGTCTTGATCGACTATGCCCGGGACACCCAGCGCTCACGGCTGCCCCATGTCACGTCCATCAGCGTGGAGAATCGCGACGACGCGGTGGTGATCGACGCGGCCAGTCGCCGTAATCTGGAAATCGACATCAACCTCGGCGGCAACGGCGACAACACCCTGGCCAGCGTACTGGATACCTGCGCCACCGCCATGGGCTCACGGTTGCTTAAACGCTGGTTGAACCGCCCCCTGCGCCAACGAGACATCGTCGAAGGACGCCAAGCGGGCGTTGCCCTGCTCTCCATCGATGCCGCTTACATGAGCCTGCGCGAGACGCTGAGCGATGTAGGCGACGTGGAGCGGATTCTCGCCCGGGTTGCCCTGTACAGCGCTCGCCCACGTGACTTGGCAAGACTGCGTGACGCCCTCGCCACGCTGCCTACCCTGGAAGCGCTGCTGGCCGATATCGATACCGGCAGCGCTCTGGACGGTCTGACACCGAACATCCGCCCCTACCCGACGCTGGCCGATACGCTGAACCGAGCCCTGGTCGACAACCCACCGGTGGTGATTCGTGACGGCGGCGTGATTGCCGATGGCTTCGATGCCGAGCTGGATGAACACCGGGGCATGGCCGAGAACGCGGGCGATTACCTGGTCCAGCTCGAACTGCGCGAACGCGAGCGCACCGGCCTGGCCAACCTCAAAGTGGGTTATAACCGCGTCCATGGCTACTTCATCGAGCTGCCCCGCTCCCAGGCCCAGCAGGCGCCCGCAGACTACATTCGTCGCCAGACGCTGAAAAACGCCGAACGCTTCATCATTCCCGAGCTGAAAGAGTTCGAAGACAAGGCACTGTCCGCCAAGTCACGCGCACTGACCCGAGAGAAATGGCTCTACGAACAGCTGTTGGCCACCCTGAATGAGCAGCTGCATGCTCTGCAAGCCACCTCGCGGGCCTTGGCCGAGCTGGACGTGCTGTGCGCCTTTGCCGAACGCGCCGAGGCGCTCAACTGGGTGCGCCCACAGCTGGTCGCGACCACGGGTATTACCATTACCGCGGGCCGCCACCCGGTCGTGGAGCAGGTCAGCGACAAACCGTTCGTACCCAACGACGTCATGCTGACGCCGGAACAGCACATGCTGATCATTACCGGCCCCAACATGGGGGGTAAATCGACCTACATGCGCCAGACGGCCCTCATTGCCCTCCTGGCGCACAGCGGCAGTTTCGTGCCTGCCGATGCCGCCGAGGTTGGCCCGGTCGATCGTATTTTCACCCGTATCGGCTCCTCCGATGATTTGGCAGGCGGGCGCTCCACCTTCATGGTGGAAATGACCGAAACCGCCAATATCCTGCACAATGCCACCGAGCACAGCCTGGTACTGATGGACGAGATCGGGCGCGGCACCAGCACCTTCGACGGCTTGTCGCTGGCCTGGGCCAGCGCCGAACATTTGGCCCGGGCCCGTGCACTGACGCTGTTCGCGACGCACTACTTCGAAATGACCGCGCTGCCCGAGCAGGCCGAGGGGGTGGTCAACATTCACCTGACGGCTACCGAGCACGGAGATGGCATCGTCTTCATGCACCGCATCGAAGTCGGCCCCGCCAGCCAGAGCTACGGGCTACAGGTAGCGCAACTGGCAGGCGTACCGGGGCCGGTGATTCGTCGCGCACGGGAGAAGCTGATGACGCTGGAACAGCGCGACGTGGACACCCAGCAGCTGCCCTTGTCAGGCTCCCAGGCCCCTCAGCAGAACGACCTGTTTGCCAGCGCGCCACACCCGGTGGTGGACGCACTGACCGGCACCGACATCGACGACTTATCACCCCGCGAGGCGCTGGATCTGCTCTACCAGTGGCGCTCGATGCTGTAAACACGGGTGAGATTGATGCCTGGCGCTTGCCGCCATGGGGCAGCACTACTAAAATGGCGCCACATTTAGCTTATAAAAAACGGCTAATCTATAACCATTCGCGATTAAACACGACCGGAGCACGCTCCGGTCCCGCAAGAGGGATAGTGAGATGACGTTTGTCGTTACCGAGAACTGCATCCAATGCAAGTACACCGACTGCGTGGAAGTTTGCCCGGTCGACTGTTTCTATGAAGGCCCCAACTTCCTGGTCATCCACCCGGATGAGTGCATCGATTGCGCCCTCTGCGAGCCGGAGTGCCCCGCCGAGGCCATTTTCTCGGAAGACGAGCTACCGGATGGGCAAGAGCAGT
The DNA here is from genome assembly GCF_014651795.1 of Vreelandella hamiltonii. Classification (NCBI taxonomy): domain Bacteria; kingdom Pseudomonadati; phylum Pseudomonadota; class Gammaproteobacteria; order Oceanospirillales; family Halomonadaceae; genus Vreelandella; species Vreelandella hamiltonii. Next base: position 555,842 of record NZ_BMXO01000001.1, read on the forward strand.
TCATCGAGATCAACGCCGAGCTGGCCGACGTGTGGCCCAACATTGCCGAGAAGAAAGACCCGCTGCCCGATGCAGAAGAGTGGGACGGCAAGCCTGGCAAGCTCGAAAAGCTGGAGCGCTGATCGCAGCGACACGGCATGGCCTGAGAACCAGCGTTCGCGCTGGTTTTTTTGGACCTGACTGATGCGCAGGCAAAAAAAGGCGGCCCGTAGGCCGCCCGCTCCAAGCACTTCCTCTGACCACTCCCTGGGTCAACCTCCTCAGGTGACTTCCTTGCCAAGGCTCACATCACTGTGTCACCCGGCGCACCTGCATACATCCCGTTGCATCCTGCCTGAAGCATCCTTGCCTCCCCTTGTCCTGAATACATTGTGGCAGAACGTCGAAACTTCTCAAGCGGACCCAATACGCAAAAGGCGAGCCCACCGGGCTCGCCTTACTTTCACAAAATCCAATTAATACAATCACTTAAAGTTGGATTAGTGAAAAATTTCGCTTTTTCTTACAAGGTTTCGAGCGAATGTCGTCGGCATTTGTAAGAGATCTCTTACAAATTTTTGAGAGATCTCTTACACGCCATCGCTGGTTTTTCGCTTATTGGCCCTTGATGGCCTTCAAACCGGGGTAGGTCACTTCCCCCAGCTCTGCTTCGATGACCAGCAGACGGTTGTATTTGGCCACACGGTCAGAACGACACAGCGAGCCGGTCTTGATCTGTCCTGCACACGTGCCCACGGCCAGGTCGGCAATGGTGGTGTCTTCGGTCTCACCGCTGCGGTGGGATATCACCGCCGTGAAGCCAGCGTCCTGGGCCATCTTGATCGCATCGAGGGTTTCGGAGAGCGAGCCAATCTGGTTGAACTTGATCAGGATCGAGTTGCCGATCTGCTCGTCGATGCCGCGCTTGAGGATTTTGGTGTTGGTCACGAACAGGTCATCGCCCACCAGCTGCACCTTGTCGCCCAGCTTGTCGGTCAAGTCTTTCCACCCCGCCCAGTCGGACTCGTCCATGCCGTCTTCGATAGAGACGATGGGGTAGTCCGCGCACAGGCCTGCCAGGTAGTCGGCAAACCCTGCGGAGTCGTAACGCTTGCCTTCTCCGGCCAGGTCGTACTGGCCTTCCTTGTAGAACTCGGAGGCAGCACAGTCCAGCGCCAGGGTAACGTCGCTACCCAGGGTGTAACCGGCATCGGCCACCGCCTGCTTGATGACAGCCAGGGCATCGGCGTTGGACGCCAGGTTGGGCGCAAAGCCACCCTCATCCCCTACCGAGGTAGACAGCCCCTTGGCAGACAGTACTTTCTTCAGCGCGTGGAAGATTTCCGCGCCCATGCGCAGGCCTTCACGGAAGTTGGCAGCACCGACCGGCTGTACCATGAACTCCTGAATATCCACGTTATTGTCGGCATGCTCGCCGCCGTTGAGGATGTTCATCATCGGTACCGGCATGCTGTACTGGCCCGGTTGACCGTAAAGCTCGGCAATATGCGCATACAGCGGTACGCCCTTGGCGTTGGCAGCCGCCTTGGCAGCGGCCAGCGACACGGCCAGAATGGCGTTGGCGCCCAGGTTGGCCTTGTTGTCGGTGCCGTCCAGCGCCAGCATGGCGTCATCCAGACCGCGCTGGTCCCGTGCATCCATCCCCAACAACGCCTCACGGATCCTGCCATTCACGGCATCCACGGCTTTCAACACGCCTTTGCCGAGGTAACGCGCCTTGTCGCCATCACGCAGCTCGAGTGCTTCGCGGGAGCCGGTAGAGGCACCGCTGGGCGCGCAGGCGCTACCTACGGCACCGCTTTCCAAACGCACGGTGGCCTGAACGGTCGGGTTGCCGCGCGAATCGAGCACTTCCAGCGCACTGATTTCAACAATTTTGGTCATGACAGTGTCCTTTGGTTGTCGGTCTGATGGAGGTTAGGTCCAATGTATACCACGAATTTCTGCAGCGATTAACGGATGGTCAAAGGGTCAAATCCCTTCACCAGGCCATCCAACTGCGCCAGCTGTGTCAGAAACGGTTCCAACTGGTCCAGCGGCAGCGCACACGGGCCGTCGCATTTGGCGTTGTCCGGGTCCGGGTGGGCTTCCAGGAACAGCCCCGCCAGGCCTACCGCCACGCCTGCACGGGCCAGCTCGGCCACCTGGGCACGGCGGCCGTCGGCGCTGTCGGCGCGGCCACCGGGGCGCTGCAGGGCGTGGGTGACGTCGAAAAACACCGGATAGCCGGTGTGTTTCATATCGCCAAAGCCCAGCATGTCCACCACCAGGTTGTTGTAGCCAAAGCTGGTGCCGCGCTCGCAGAGCATCAGGCGGTCATTGCCCGCTTCCTGAAACTTGCTGAGGATATGGCGCATTTCATGGGGTGCCAGAAACTGCGGCTTCTTGATGTTGATGGCAGCGCCCGTTTTGGCCATGGCCACTACCAGATCGGTCTGGCGTGCCAAAAACGCCGGTAGCTGGATGATATCGGCCACCTCGGCCGCAGGCGCTGCCTGCCAGGGCTCGTGCACATCGGTAATGATGGGCACGTTGTAGCGCGCCTTGATATCGGCCAGGATCTGCAGCCCTTTTTCCAGCCCAGGGCCACGATATGAGTGAATCGAGCTGCGGTTGGCCTTGTCGAAACTGGCCTTGAAAACATACGGCATGCCCAGCTTTTGCGTCACGGCCACGTAAGCCTGCGCGACTTCATCGGCCAGTTCCGCCGACTCCAGCACGTTCATGCCACCCAGCAGCATGAGAGGCAAAGAATTGCCGGCGGTTAAGCCGGCAACGTGGATGTGATGCTCTGGGAACGGGGATTGAGAAGACATGCTTCCCCCTTTATTCCTGAGGTGTGGCGTGGGCACGGGTACGTGCCGTCTTGTACTCGAGCGCGGCGTTGACGAACCCGGAGAACAGTGGGTGGCCATCGCGCGGCGTGGAGGTGAATTCGGGATGGAACTGACACGCCACGTACCAGGGGTGGTCGGCAAGCTCGACCATCTCCACCAGCGACTGGTCCACGCTCTTGCCTGAAATCACCAGACCTGCGCGCTCCAGCTCGTCGATGAACTGATTGTTGACTTCGAAGCGATGGCGATGACGCTCGACGATCTCATCAGAGCCGTACGCCTCGCGCGCCTTGCTGCCTGACGCCAAGTGGCATACCTGGCCACCCAGACGCATGGTACCGCCCAGATCCGAGGCCGCATCGCGCAGCTCGATCTTGCCTTCGGCGTTGATCCACTCGGTAATCAGACCCACCACCGGGTGCTTGGTGTCGTGGGTGAACTCGGTGGAGTTGGCGTCTTTCCAGCCTGCCACGTTACGCGCGAACTCGATCACCGCCACCTGCATGCCCAGGCAGATACCCAGGTAAGGGATGTCGTTTTCACGGGCGAACTGAGCGGTCAGAATCTTGCCTTCGACGCCACGCTCACCAAAGCCACCCGGCACCAGAATGGCGTCCTTGCCAGCAAGACGCTCGGTACCGTGACGCTCGATATCTTCGGAGTCGATGTAGTCCACGTTGACCTTGATACGCCCCTGGATACCGGCGTGGATCAGCGCTTCGTTCAGTGACTTGTAAGCATCCAGCAGCTCCATGTACTTACCGACCATGGCGATGCTGATGGATTTCAGCGGGTTGAGCTTGGCATCGAGTACCTTGACCCACTCGGACAGATCGGCCGGTGCCGCTTCCAGGCGCAGCTTGTCGCAGACGATATCGTCCAGACCGTGCTCGTGGAGCATCAGCGGAATGCGGTAGATGGTGTCGGCGTCTTGCAGCGGCACCACCGCACGCTCTTCCACGTTGGTGAACAGCGCGATCTTGCGACGCTCGCTCTCTTCCAGCTCGACTTCGCTGCGGCAAATCAGAATGTCCGGCTGGATACCGATGGAGCGCAGCTCCTTGACGCTGTGCTGGGTCGGCTTGGTCTTGGTTTCGCCAGCGGTCTTGATATAGGGCACCAGGGTCAGGTGCATGTAGATGGCGCGGCTGGCGCCCAACTCGCTGCGAATCTGACGAATGGATTCCAGGAAGGGCAGCGACTCGATATCGCCGACCGTGCCACCGATCTCCACCAGCGCCACATCGAAGCCTTCGCCGCCGGCGTAGACACGCTGCTTGATCTCATCGGTGATATGGGGAATGACCTGTACCGTGCCGCCCAGGTAGTCACCACGACGCTCCTTGCGCAGTACGTGCTCGTACACTCGGCCGGTGGTGAAGTTGTTGCGCTGGGTCATCTTGGTACGGATGAAGCGTTCGTAGTGCCCCAGGTCCAGATCCGTCTCGGCGCCATCCTCGGTGACGAACACCTCGCCGTGCTGGAAAGGACTCATGGTGCCCGGGTCCACGTTGATGTACGGGTCGAGCTTGAGCATGGTGACCTTAAGGCCGCGAGCCTCGAGAATCGCCGCCAGCGAGGCCGACGCGATGCCCTTGCCAAGAGAGGACACAACGCCGCCGGTCACGAAGATATATCGTGTCATGGAAAACCTGTCGAAACGTGATCAAAAGGCGTAACAGAAAGCCACACCAGGATGGGACGACAGAATAGCAGATTACACCCTTCGGCTCAATTTGAACTGAAATGGCCACCGTGCCGGGTCGCGAGCTAAAGCTGCCTCCCACACCAACCACTGGCTACCCATAAGCAGTGGGAGGCCGATTTATCAGGCAAAGGGGTGCCTCAGGCACCCCTTATCAGCCACCTCGTTACACGCTTAAACGCCCAGGTAGTCCAGAATGCCTTCGGCGGCCTGGCGGCCTTCATAAATGGCCGTCACCACGAGGTCCGAACCGCGCACCATATCGCCACCGGCAAAGATTTTCTCGTTGCTGGTCTGGAACGCATACTGGCCATGCTCGGGTGCCTTGACCAGATCCCAGTCGTTGACCTCGATATTGGCGCTTTTGAACCATGGGGCCGGACTTGCCTGGAAGCCAAAGGCCACCACCACCGCATCGGCGGCAATGATCTCTTCGGAGCCGGGCACCACTTCCGGGCGACGGCGACCGTTTTCATCCGGCTCGCCCAGGCGCGTCCGCACGACCTTCACGCCCTCGACCTTGTCGTCCCCGACCACCGCCACCGGCTGACGGTTGAACAGGAACTCGACGCCCTCTTCCCGGGCGTTGGCCACTTCACGGCGCGAACCCGGCATGTTCTCTTCGTCGCGGCGATAGGCACAGGTCACGCTGGCAGCACGCTGACGAATCGAGGTGCGGTTACAGTCCATGGCGGTATCGCCACCACCCAGCACCACGACCCGCTTGCCTTCCATGGAGATGAAGTCGCTGGGGTCTTTTTCGAAGCCCAGGCGGCGGTTGACGTTGGCAATCAGGAAGTCCAGCGCCTTGTAGACACCGGGCAGGTCTTCGCCGGGGAAGCCACCCTGCATGTACTTGTAGGTGCCCATGCCCAGGAACACCGCATCGTACTCCTGCAGCAGCGTCTCGAACTCGATGTCAGTGCCGATTTCGGTATTCAGGCGGAACTCGACGCCCATCTCTTCGAAGACCGCGCGGCGGCGCTCCATGACGTTCTTTTCCAGCTTGAACTCCGGGATACCGAAGGTCAGCAGGCCGCCAATTTCCGGGTACTTGTCGAACACCACAGGCTTGACGCCATTACGCGCCAGAATGTCGGCACAGCCGAGGCCCGCAGGCCCCGCACCTACAATGGCGACCTTCTTGTCGGTCCAGACCACCTTGGACATGTCCGGGCGCCAGCCCATGGCAAAGGCGGTATCGGTAATGTACTTCTCTACGGAGCCGATGGTGACGGCACCAAAGCCATCGTTCAGGGTGCAGTCGCCCTCGCACAGGCGATCCTGCGGGCACACGCGGCCACATACTTCGGGCAGCGAGTTGGTCTTGTGGGACAGCTCTGCGGCTTCGATGATGTTGCCTTCCACCACCAGCTGCAGCCAGTTGGGAATGTAGTTATGTACCGGGCACTTCCATTCGCAGTACGGGTTGCCACAGTGCAAGCAGCGATGCGCCTGACTGGCCGCATCGGTGGGCTTGAAGGGCTCGTAGATTTCCGCGAACTCTTTGGCACGGGTATGTGCCGGTTTTTTCTCGGGGTCTTTACGACCCACGTCGACGAACTGAAAATCGTTATTCAAACGGTTGGCCATGATCTCTCTCCTCGAAGCGTAGGCGCGGACGGTTATTGCGGCTGACGCCGGGATTGATCCAGCAGACTACCCAGGCTGGCGGCCTTGGGCTTCACCAGCCAGAAGTGGCGTGCGTAGTCGCTGAAGTCTTCCAGAATCGCCGCACCACGCGCAGAGCCGGTCGCCGCCACGTAGGCTTCGATCATTTCGCGCAGGTGACGACGATAGGCTTCCATCGCTTCGGTATTCACCCGGTGGATTTCGACCAGCTCGTGGTTGTACTTGTCCACGAAGGTACGATCTTCATCCAGTACGTAGGCAAAACCACCGGTCATGCCTGCCCCAAAGTTGACGCCCGTCTCACCCAGCACACAGACCAGGCCGCCGGTCATGTATTCGCAGCAGTGGTCCCCGGCGCCTTCGATCACCGCCGTGGCGCCAGAGTTACGCACGCCAAAGCGCTCGCCTGCCGTACCCGCCGCAAACAGCGTGCCGCCGGTGGCACCATAGAGGCAGGTGTTGCCGATGATGGCAGTCTTGTGGCTTTCGAACTGGCTGACCTTGGGCGGCACGATCACGATGCTGCCACCGTTCATTCCCTTGCCCACGTAGTCGTTGGCGTCGCCTTCCAGGTAGAGATTCAAACCACGCGCGTTCCAGACACCAAAGCTCTGGCCCGCCACCCCTTTGAAGCGCGCGGTGACCGGCGCTGCTTCCAGGCCATCCTCGCCGTAGCGCTTGGCAATCGCCCCCGAGGTGAGCGCGCCCACGCTGCGGTCGCAGTTGGTGATGGTGAAATCGAAGGTGCCGCCGGACTGAGTGTCGATGGCCTCTTTCAGCGCCGCCAGCACTTCCTGGTTCTTGGCACCGGGGTCGTGGGGCACGTTGCGGCTGACCACGCAGAACTGCGGCGCGTCGGCAGGCACGAAATCGTTGGCCAGCAGCGGCGTCAGGTCCAGCTTGCGCTGCGACGCGGTGTTGCCTTCCAGCACTTCCAGCAGGTCGGTACGGCCAATCAGGTCGGTGAGTTTGCTCACGCCCAGCATGGCCATCAGCTCGCGCACTTCCTCGGCAATGAAGCGGAAGTAGTTCTTCACCATGTCCACGGTGCCACGGAAATGCTCGCCGCGCAGGAAGTCATCCTGAGTAGCGACACCGGTAGCACAGTTGTTGAGATGGCAAATGCGCAGGAACTTGCAGCCCAGCGCCACCATGGGCGCCGTGCCAAAGCCGAAGCTTTCGGCCCCCAGAATGGCCGCCTTGACGACGTCCAGTCCGGTTTTCAGGCCGCCGTCGGTCTGTAGACGAATCTTGTCGCGCAGGCCATTGATCCGCAGTGCCTGATGCACTTCCGGCAGGCCCAGCTCCCAGGGGGAACCGGCGTGCTTGATGGAGGTGAGCGGGCTCGCCGCCGTGCCGCCATCGTAGCCCGAGACGGTGATCAGGTCCGCGTAGGCCTTGGCAACGCCGGTGGCAATGGTACCGATGCCGGGCTCGGAGACCAGCTTCACCGACACCTGGGCATCAGGGTTGACCTGCTTCAGGTCGAAGATCAGCTGCGCCAGGTCTTCGATGGAGTAGATGTCGTGGTGCGGCGGCGGCGAAATGAGCGTCACGCCGGGCACCGAGTAACGCAGGCGGGCAATCAGTTGATTGACCTTGCCGCCTGGCAGCTGGCCGCCTTCGCCGGGCTTGGCGCCTTGGGCAACCTTGATCTGCAATACGTCTGCATTGACCAGGTAGGCCGGCGTCACGCCGAAACGGCCTGAGGCGATCTGCTTGATCTTGGAGCTGCGGATGGTGCCGTAGCGGGCAGGGTCTTCACCGCCCTCACCGGAGTTGGAGCGACCACCGGCCTCGTTCATGGCCTGAGCCAGCGCCTCATGGGCCTCGGGGGAGAGTGCGCCCAGCGACATGCCTGCGCTATCGAAGCGTGGAATCAACGCTTCGATGGGCTCGACCTCTTCCAACGGAATCGGCGTGGCAGCAGGCTTGAGTTTCAGCAGGTCACGAATGGTGGCCACGGGGCGCTCGTTCACCAGCTGTGCGAACTTCTTCCACTTGGTGTAGCTGCCCTCTTGCACCGCCGCTTGCAGCGCCTTGACCACATCCGGGTTATAGGCGTGGTACTCGTGTCCGTGCACGTACTTGAGCATACCGCCCTGGGAAATGCCCTTGCGGGGAATCCAGGCGTCCTTGGCCAGCAGCTCCTGCTGCAGCTGCAGCTCGGCAAAGCCGGTGCCCTGAATGCGCGACGCCATGCCGACGAAACAGGTATCCATCACCTCATCGGCCAGACCCACGGCTTCGAACAGCATGGAGCCACGGTAGGACGCCAGCGTCGAGATGCCCATCTTCGAAAGAATCTTGAACAGCCCCTTCTGCAGGCCCTTGCGGTAGTTCTCGCGGGCATCTGCCGGGTTACCGGTGAGTTCGCCAGTGCGGTGCATGTCGGCCATCACCTGATAGGCCAGCCACGGGTAGACCGCCGTGGCGCCCACGCCGAACAGTACGGCCATCTGGTGGGCGTCGCGGGCATAGCCGGTCTCGACCACGATGTTGGCATTCGGGCGCAGCGCCAGACGCCCCAGGTGCGAGTGCACGGCACCCACGGCCAGGGCTGCCTGGATGGGCAGTTGCCCCTTGGGCAGTTCGGCATCGCTCAGTACCAGAATTACCTTGCCCGCCTTGACCTGCGCTTCGGCTTCCTGGCACAGCGCCACAATGGCTTGCTGGAGGCTGGTGCTTTCCGGGTCGTAACCCAGCGGCAGCAGATGGCTGGCAAATGCCGGGTCGTCCTGACTCACCAGCGCAGTGAACTTGCGTGGCGACAGCACCGGCGTGGTCAGGATCAAGCGGTGCGCGTGCTCCGGCGTGGCCTTGAAGACGTTCAGCTCGGCACCGCAGCAGGTTTCCAACGACATGACGATCGCTTCGCGCAGCGGGTCGATGGGCGGGTTGGTGACCTGAGCAAACTTCTGACGGAAGAAGTCGGTCAGCAGGCGCGGACGGCTCGACAGGACCGCCATGGGCGTATCGTCGCCCATGGACCCGACGGCTTCCTGGCCGCTTTCTGCCAGCGGGCGCAGCACCTGGTCACGCTCTTCGAAGGTCACCTGGAACATCTTCTGCTGCACGTTCAGGGCGTCGGTATCCATGGTCTGGAATCGCGCCAACTCGGTCAGCGCCGACTCCAGGTAGCTGGCTTCCTGCTTCAGCCAACGCTTGTAGGGGTAGGCAGATTTCAGGCGGTCATCGATGTCCTGGGTGTGCAGCACTTCGCCGGTGTGGGTATCCACGGCCAGCATCTGACCAGGGCCGACTCGACCTTTGGCCACCACGTCTTCCGGCTGATAGCCGTAGGTGCCGATTTCCGACGCCAGCGTGATATAGCCATTCCTGGTGATCACCCAGCGCGCCGGACGCAGCCCGTTACGGTCGAGCATACACACGGCCTGACGGCCGTCGGTCATGACCACGCCAGCGGGGCCATCCCAGGGCTCCATGTGCATGGAGTTGTATTCGTAGAACGCCCGCAGCTCGGCATCCATGGTCTCCACGTTCTGCCAGGCAGGTGGCACCATCATGCGCACGGCGCGGTGCAGCTCCATCCCCCCGGTCAGCAGTACTTCCAGCATGTTGTCCATGCTGGAGGAGTCGGAGCCGGTGGTGTTGACGATTTCATCCAGCTTGGCAATATCGGGCAGACGCTCGTTGACGAAGTTCGCCTTGCGCGAGTTCGCCCAGCCGCGGTTGGCTTCGATGGTGTTGATTTCACCGTTATGTGCCAGCAGGCGGAACGGCTGCGCCAGCGGCCAGCGCGGCGCCGTGTTGGTCGAGAAGCGCTGGTGGAAAACACAAATGGCGGTTTCCAGGCGCGGGTCGTTCAGATCCTTGTAAAAGGCTGGCAGGTCTTCCGGCATTACCAGGCCTTTATAGGAGACCACTTCGCTGGAAAGCGACGCCACGTAGAAGTCTTCATCGCCACGCAGGGCCTGCTCGGCATAGCGGCGCGCCATGAACAGGTCGACATCGAAGTTGTCGCTGCTGCCGGGCGCCACGAACAGCTGCTCGATACGCGGCAGGCAGTCCAGTGCCATGGGGCCACAGACGCTTGAGTCGGTGGGCACGACTCGCCAGCCCAGCACGTCCAGGCCGCGGGCGCTCAGCTCGCCGACCAGGGTTTCCCTGGCCTTGCTGGCACGCGCATCGTCGTCAGGCAGGAATACCACGCCCACGGCAAAGCGCTCGCCCAGCGCCACACCGAGCGCCTCTTGAGCTGCCGCGCGCATGAACTGCGCTGGCATCTTGAGCAGCAGACCACAGCCGTCGCCGGTTTTACCGTCTGCCGCGATACCACCGCGATGCGTCATGCAGGTAAGTGATTCAATGGCCGTTTTCAGCAAGTCGTGACTGGCCTGCCCTTCCATATGGGCAATCAGGCCAAAACCACAGTTATCGCGAAACTCGCCAGGCTGGTGAAGACCTCTATTCATTGGGCGTGCCTCTAGTCAGCGTATTTTACCAGCAGCGTTTTTATGGTATTATTTCGGGTTTTTCTTTTTTTATAGCTCTTATTACCCGCCTACAATAAGGGCTTTCCCGCATCCGCTGCTGCAAGAAAATGGTTGCTCAGCATAGCGATTTGCAGCCGCGTAGCGCAATCACCCAGAACTCGCCATCTGCAAAAAAACCTTGTCAAATCCTGTAGTTGCATGCTCAAACTACAAAAAAATACATACACTTCAAGCACTTGCACAGTCATTGCACGATTTTTAAACGCTGCCTACAAAGCATTAGACTTTGGTCTAAAATAAAGCAAAAAACCCATGCCGATAGCGCATAAGCCATGCTGATTGGATACTGACAGTCAATAAAAAGCCCGCCGTGGCGTGGGCGGGCTTTGCCAATATCATGACTGACGCATGATCAGCATCCGGCGCTACCTCGCTAGGCTTTGTACGAAAAGTCGGCGAGCGATGGCCAGACAAGGCAAAAATCGGCGAAAAGACGGAGTTTACAAGGTGTAAATGAGTACTTTGAGCCGATTTTTAACGCCGTATGGGCGAGCGTAGGCAGTTTTCGTACAAAGCCTAGGCGCGAGGGTAGTCGGTCAGCAGCTCGGTCAGCAGTTCCGGGGGCGTGGCATCGCTGACGCAGGCATCCCCCAGCGCCTTGAGCAGCACCAGCCGCAGGCGCGCATCGACGTTTTTCTTGTCCAGGCGCATGCGCACCAGAAAGTCGTCTGCGCTCATATCGCGCGGCGCGGCCAGCGGTAGTCCGGCACTTTCGATCACCGACCGAGTGCGCGCCAGCGCATCCTCCGTGATCCAGCCCAGCTGGCATGACAGCGTGGCCGCCATGGCCATGCCCGCCCCCACCGCCTCACCGTGCAGCCAGTTGCCATACCCCTGATGCGCTTCGATGGCATGGCCAAAGGTGTGCCCCAGGTTCAATAGTGCGCGAACCCCCTGCTCGGTTTCGTCTTCGGCCACGATGTCGGCCTTGATCTGGCAGCTTCTGGCAATCGCCTCGGCCACGATGCCTGGCTCCACCTGACGCAGGGCATCCATGTGCGCTTCCAACCAGCCCAAAAAGTCTTCGTCACGAATGAAGCCATACTTCACCACTTCTGCCAGGCCCGCCGACAGCTCCCGGGGCGGCAGCGTGACCAGGGTATCGATATCGACGATGACGGCCTTGGGCTGCCAGAAAGCGCCAATCATGTTCTTGCCCAGCGGATGGTTCACCCCGGTCTTCCCGCCCACCGAGGAGTCCACCTGCGAGAGCAGGGTCGTCGGCACCTGAATGAACGCGACGCCGCGCTGATAGGAGGCCGCCGCATAGCCCACCATGTCGCCAATCACTCCACCGCCCAGCGCAATGAGCGTACAGCGGCGGTTGAACCCCGCCTCCAGCAAGGCATCCCAGATACGGCTGACCTGTTCGATGCTCTTGTACTGCTCGCCATCGGGCAGCACCAGCGTGCGTACGTCAAGGTGCTCGGGCAAGCTTTGGCACAGCGCGTCGAGATAGTACGGCGCAACGGTCTCGTTGGTGATCACCATGACCTGCTCACCCGCCAGGTAAGGCACGAACCGCTCAGGGCGGTTCAACAACCCCACGCCGATATGAATGGGGTAGCTTCGCTCACCCAGATCCACGTTCAGAGTGCGTTCTATGCCTGAGGGCTGTGTCATGACGATACCTTTGTTTGCGTTGTGCCTGTTGCTTCCAGCGGGTCGACCAGCCGGTGGACCCGGCGCAGAATTTCATTGACCACGGCACGCGGGCTGCGTCGATCCGTACGTACGGTAATATCGGACGTGGCGCGATAGAGGGGGTCACGGGTGGCGAACATGTCGTTGAGCACCTGCTCCCGATCGGCACACTGGAGCAGCGGACGATTACGGTCCTTGGCCGTGCGCTTGAGCTGTTGCTCTACGGTGGTCATCAGGTATACCACGGTACCGCGTTCACGGAGTGCACGGCGATTCTCTTCGCGCAGCACCGCCCCACCTCCGGTGGCCACCACCACGCCAGCAAGCCGTGTCAGCTCGTCGATCATCTGGATTTCGCGCTGACGAAAACCGGGCTCCCCTTCCACGTCGAAAATCCACGGGATATCGGCACCGCAACGATCCTGTATGGCATGGTCGCTATCATGAAAGGAGCGCGACAGCTCCGCCGCCAACAGGCGACCTATCGTGCTCTTGCCAGCCCCCATGGGGCCGATCAAAAAAATATTGGGTAAATCCTGCATCAGCGAACCGCCAAACCATCATCAAGTAATCGGGGAGTGATAAAGACCAGTAACTCTACCTTTTCATTGCTCTCTTCGGTATAGCGGAACAGCCGACCGATAAAGGGCAGATCACCCAGCAGCGGCGTCTTGGCCATCTGGCTAAGCTGCTCGGTGGTCAGGATTCCGCCCAGCACCACCGTCTGACCGTTATCGACCAGTACCTGGGTTTCGATCTGATTGGTGTCGATGGGCGGCTCGCCGCCAAACTCGCTTTCACGGAAACTGTCGTTCTTGATTACCAGATCCATGATGATGCGATTGTCCGGGGTAATTTGCGGCGTGACCTCCAGCGACAGCTCCGCCTCCTTGAACTCGGTATCGGGGTTGCCTTGGGCATCGACGCTCTGGAAGGCCCGCTCTTCGCCTTGGCGGATGGTGGCCGTACGCTGGTTGGCGGTAATCACGCGTGGCTGCGAAATGGTCTGGCTCTTGCCTTCGCTTTCCAGGGCGCGCAGCTCCAGGTCGAGCAGAATATCCCCCGAGAGATAGCCAAAGCTGAAGCCCGTGCTGGCCGCGGCGGTAGAACCCAGGTCAACGGCCAGCCCACCCTGGGCACGGTTGAGGCCGCCAGGATTGATGTTGCGCGGCACGAACTGCCCGGCTTCGTTTTCCAGGAAGCCTCGCGTGCTGGAGACGCCCCAGTTCACGCCCAACTCCCGGGAAGCGGTATCTCGGGCAATCACGATACGTGCCTCGATCTGCACCTGACGCACCGCCACATCCAGCCTGTCCAGGGTACGCATGATGTCGCGCACCTGTTCCGCCGTGTCTTGAATGAGCAGCGTATTGGTACGCTGATCGACGCTGACGCGGCCACGGTCGGTCAACAAGCCAAACCCGTCACCACCGCGCAGCAGCTGCGCCAGGTCTTCTGCCCGCGCGTACTTGACCTCGACGAACTCGGTGATCAGCGGGGCAAGGGTCTGCTGCTGGTTGCGCGCCTCGATCTCCTGCCGCTCCAGGTCAGCCAGCTCGCTGGCGGGGGCCACCACGATGACATTGCCCTGCTCGCGACTGGAGAGCCCCTGGCTTTGCAGAATCAATGCCAGCGCCTGGTCCCAAGGGACTTCGTTCAGGTTCAAGGTGACGCGCCCCGTCACGCTGTCGCTGGCCACCAGGTTCAGGCCAGTAAACTCGGCCAGCGTCGCCAGCACGGCACGCACTTCGATATCCTGAAAGTTGAGACTCAGGCGATCACCCGTGAACGACTGCCCTTCGCGCTCGCGCTGCTGCTGCGGTGCCTGGCTCACCGGCTGGACCTCGATGGTCAACGTGCGGCCACTCTGCGAGGACAACATGGCGTAAGGGCCTTCCGTTTGCAGCTCCAGCAGCGTGTCACGCTGCCCGGAACGGGGCGTGATGCGGGTAATCGGCGTAGCAAAATCGGTGACATCGTAAATCTGGTTCAAGGCATCGGGGATGTCCACGTCTCGCAATTCGGCAATCACGCGCCCCCCACTGCCTTCACGCACCTGAGTGACGACCCCGTCACGGTCGAAGGTCACCAACAGGCGCCCCGAGCCATCCGTACCGCGGCGGAAGTCGATATCACTGACCTGGGGGCCTTGCGACGTTTCCAGGCCTCCCTGAGGCGAGGCATCAGGCGAGAGCGTAATCCTCAACCGATCGCCGTCGACCCGTGAGGTGTATTCCAACGGCTGGCTCAGGTCGACCACCAAGCGCGTTCGGCCATTGCCTTCCAGCGCCGTGATGCGTTCGACGCCTACACTTCCGACATTGATGCGACGCTGTGCCAAGCCGCTTTGCGTATCGGCCAAGTCCAACGCCAGACGCGGCGGCGCATCCAGGCGATAGCCGCTCAGCTCTGCCACGCCACCGCTGAACTGCAGCAGCAGCTCCACATCGCCACGCGAGGTTTCTCGAACGTCCAGCGCAGTGAGCACGGAGCCCCAGGCCAGCGCAGGCATCATGGCAAACAGGGAAAGCGTTATTTGGCGGAGCGTGATGGCCATAAAAAGTCATCCAGTAACTGAAAAAGGTCGAAACACGTTATGTGGCAGGGCGCTTGCGGCTTACTCCAACGTCAGCGCCGCCGGGCGCTCCTGCCAGCCTTGCTGCTGATTGAAAATGCGCTCGGTCAGCCGCACCTGCTGCGGTTCAATGGCCGTGATGCGCCCATGGTCGGTACCCAGATAGTTGCCCACCCTGACGCTGGTCACACTGCCATCCGGCGCGGCAATCATGCCCACCTGCTGACCGCCCATGCGCAGCGTGCCCACCAGGCGCAGCGATGGCAACGGAAACTGCTCCAACGGCTCGGGAGGGCGCTGCTGGTCCGGGGCAAGGGCACTTTCCAGCAAGGCCGACGAGGCCTGCGTACGAATGCTCTCGGGTGCTAAAAAGGGGCTACGTGCATCACTATAACGATAATCGACCACTCGGTAATCGGGAATCGTCGGTATTTCTATCGGCGGCTGCCCCGCTGGGCTACGCCGAATGTCATTGAGCTGTTCGTCCAACTGAGCCAGGTTGGCATCCCCGCAGCCAGCCAGCAGTAACAGGCACCCTACCAGGACGGGCCAACGCTTCATGGTGTGCCCCCCTGCTCTGCATCATCTATATAGCTATAGGTGCGCGCCAGCAGCGACATGCGCAGCGTATCACTGCCCTGCTCGATAGGCACCAGAGTGACATCCTGCTGGGTGATGATCCGCGCCTGCTGGCTGATATCCGCCACGAAGCGTGCCAGCTCATGAAAGCCGCCCCTTACCTGGATATCGAAGGGGTGCTCGACATAGTGGGTATTGAGTACCGTGGGGCGAAGGCGAATGGTCTCGATGGTCAGATTGTTGCTCACCGCAGCATCGCTGATACCGTCCAGCAGCGTGGGGATCTCGGCGCTGGTGGGGAGCATGGCACGCATCGAGGAAATCTGCTCTTCCAACAGCGTCAGCTGGTCGCGTACCTCCGGCAAGAAAGCCGCTTCACCCACCTTGCCACGATACTCACCCAGCAAACGCACTTCCTGACGCTGCGCCGCTTCCAGCGCAATACGCTTCTCGCCGACCAGCCACCAGCTCAGACCGCCGAACACGATGACGAATGCCAGCAAGCAGCACAGGCCTTTCAACAAGGTGGGCCACTCGCCCGCCTCTTTTACATCCAGCGCTTGCCAATCGACGCTCTGCAGACGCTGCCACTCGTCACGCCACCGCTGTCGGCTCCAGATCATGGTGCTGACTCCTCGCTACCGGGCAGCACTTGCACCACCTCGAACTGAAAAACCCGACTGGTGCCATCCTGGCCGCTGGCGACTTCCGACAACAGCGGCACTCCCAAGCCTGGCATGTCGGCGATTTGACGAAGCTGCTCGGATACCTGCCGCTCGTTACCGGCCATGGCCGAAATACTGACACGGTCACCACTGCGCGCCAGACGCTGATACACCACGCCATCGACCACGCTGGCGGCGATGTCATTGAACAACTTGACCGTGCTGGCCCGCTCGCCCTGCAGCGTTTGAAACAGCGTCAATTGCTCACCCAGGCGAGCTACCGAGGCCTGATAGCGCTGCACATCGGCAATTTCACTGTTCAAACGCTCGAGCTGTTGCGTGATGTACGCATTGCGCTGCTGCTGCGCCGCCAGCTTCTGCTGATAAAGTTGCGAAGCGCCCAGTCCAAGCCCCACGCCCAGCAGCAACATCAGGATGACCAGTTGCGCGAAGCGTCGCGTGCGTCGCTGCCGTCGCGCCTCACGCCAGGGCAGCAGGTTGATGGTGATGCTCATAGCCCGGCCCTCATGGCCAGCCCACCCGCGGTCAGCATGGCCGGTGCATCGTTGGTGAGCCCTTCGATATTGAGACGCTTGTTGATCCGCATGCGTTGAAACGGATTGGCAATGGTCACCGTCATGCCGCTATCTTCGGAGATGCGCTCTGCCAGGCCGGGTATCACGCTCGACCCGCCGGCCAGAACGATATGCTGCACTTCATGCTGGCGGCCAGCGGTGTAATAAAGCTGCAAGGAGCGCCCCACCTGCTGGACGACCGTGTCGAGAAAGGGATTGAGCACTTTCTCCTGATAGTCATCGGGCAAGCCACCGCGTTTCTTGGCAAACCCGGCTTCTTCGATACTGAGCGAATAGTAGTCACGGATGGCATCGGTCAGCTGTCGGCCACCAAACACCGTGTCGCGGCTGTAGACGATATGGCCACCGCGCACTACATGGAAGGCATTCATGTTGGCCCCGACATCCACCAGGCCTACGCAGGCGTTGGGGTCGCTATCCACCTTCAGCTGGCGGCGCAGCTCGGCCAACGAGCGCTCCATGGCGAAGGTTTCCACGTCGACGGCAGCGGGTTCGAGCCCTGCACGCTCCAGAGTTTCGGTCAATTGGGAGACATCCTGCTGACGGCAAGCCACCAGAATGACCTGCTGCTGCTCTTCATCGAAAGGCGCAGGGCCCAGGCAGTGAAAATCGAACGCCACTTCACTGAACGGAAAAGGGATATGGCGGTCAGACTCGGCGATGATCCGTTCTTCTATCTCGTCTTCGCTGAGCGAAACGGGAAATTGCAGCGTTTTGGTAATCGCAGCGCTGGCAGGAACGGCGACGGCGGCCTTGCGGGTCGACGGCTTGGCATGCTCCACTGCCCGGCTCAACACGTTAGCCACATCGTTGATATCTCGGATGCGTCGCTCGACCACTGCGCCTTCACGCAGGGGGCGCACTGCGTAGCTTTCTACCTGAAAATTGTCATTGCACTGCTTGAGTTCGAGCAGCTTGACGGTCGCCGAGGTAATATCGACACCAATCAACCCTTTACTGGGTGCTAGTAAGCGCATGTTGAGTCCGGCTCCGCCTGCCTATCGTGCAAGTTTCGAGGTTACATGATTTTTGCTTAAGGCACACGCCAATGCCTCTACGCCATATCAACACTGGTGGCCGCTGCTTCCCCTTCCTATAATGGCAGCCATTGCGCGCTATGGCGGTTACACCACCATACCTACTCTCTTTTCATGGGTGCCCACTGTTCATGACGTTTTTACGAACTCTAGTGCTGTCGCTATTTTCGCTGGTCGTTGCGCTGATGGGCGCCACGGTACTGGCGGTCATCGGCGCGGCGATCTACTTCTCTCCGGGTTTGCCCGACGTTCGGCAACTGCAGAATTTCGAGCTGCACACGCCGCTCCGTATCTACACCAACGACGGCAAGCTGATTGGCGAATTTGGCGAAGAGCGCCGCATGGCGATCGACTTCGATGACATCCCGGACAACATGGTCAACGCGCTGATTGCCGCCGAGGATGCCAGCTTCTTCAACCATGCCGGTGTCGACCCGCGCGGCCTGGCCCGGGCAGCGGTCGAGCTCGTTCAGAGCGGGGGTTCCATCCAGTCCGGTGGCTCCACCATCACCATGCAGGTGGCGCGTAACTACATGCTGACACTGGACCAGACGTTCACGCGTAAAATACGCGAGATCCTGCTGGCTCTGCAGATGGAAAAAGTGCTCAGCAAAGAGGAAATCTTCGAGCTCTACGTCAACAAGATCTTCCTTGGCAACCGCGCCTACGGTATCGCCGCAGCGGCGGAGACCTACTACAACAAGCCGCTGGCCGAGCTGAGTCTGGCCGAAACCGCCATGATTGCAGGCCTGCCCAAGGCGCCGTCTGCCTTCAACCCGCTGGCCAACTCCGAGCGCTCGCTGATTCGTCGTAACTGGATCCTGTTCCGCATGCGCGAACTGGGCTACATCGACAACGAGGCTTACCAAGCCTCGGTGCAGGACCCGGTCACCGCTCGTCGCCACTTCACCCAAACCGAGGTGGATGCGGCCTATGTCTCTGAAATGGCCCGTCAGTACGCCATCGAGCGCTTTGGCGATGCGGCCTATACCGGCGGCTACCGCATTTACACCACCATCGACAGCACCATGCAGCCTTTCGCCCGCCAGGCATTGGCCAACGGTTTGATTACCTATGACCTGCGTCACGGCTGGCGCGGTGCCGAACAGCGCGAAATCGCCCCTAGCCTGGTCGAAGCCCAGGAGCAGACCAATACCCAGGGCCTCGAAGAGGAGCTCTCGGAGTCACCTGAAATTCGCCAGACCGCTCGTCAGGCCGCCCAGCGCAGCCAGACGGAAGTGGAAGGTGTCGATGGCGACGTGAGCAACTGGCTGCAGGTACTCGAACGCACGCCCAACTATGGCCTGCTGCGTCCCGCCATCGTGGTCGAAAGCAGTGGCCGCGAAATGCAGGTACTCACCCGTGGCGGTGAACTGCACACCATCGCCTGGAGCGGCTTGAGCTGGGCGCGCCCCTACCTCAGCCCGCGCAGCCGAGGTGCCGAACCCAGCAGCGCCAGCCAGATTGCCGAGCGTGGCGACCTGATTCGTGTCATCGAGAATGACGACGGCTCCCTGCGTCTCTCTCAACGCCCGGATGCCGAAGGCTCCCTGGTGGCCCAGGACCCGCGTACCGGTGCGATTCTGGCCCTGCAAGGTGGCTTCGACTTCAACGCCAGCAAGTTCAACCGCGCCGTACAGGCTCAGCGCCAGTCGGGCTCCATCTTCAAGCCGTTCATCTATCTGGCGGCACTGGAAGATGGCGAAATGAACGCCGCCAGCGTGGTCAATGATGCCCCAGTAGTGCTGGACGACGGCAGCAACGCCCTGTGGCGCCCGGTGAACTCCAGCCGTGACTTCCAGGGCCCCATGCGCCTGCGCCCTGCGCTGGCTCGCTCTCGCAACTTGGTCACCATTCGTGTGCTGCAGACCATGGGGCTGGATCACACCATCCAGTACCTGGAAGGGTTCGGGTTTGCGCCCCAGCGCCTGCCACGTGGCCTGTCGCTGGCGCTGGGCAGTGCCGACCTGACGCCGCTGGAAATGACCAATGCCTATGCCGTGATTGCCAACGGCGGCTTCCAGGTCTCCCCCTGGTTCATCGACCGGATTACCCGCGATGACGACAACGAGTTGATCGACGAAGCCACCCCGCAGGTGGCCTGTGCCAGCTGTGCCGAAGGCCAGGAAAGCGTGGAGATCAACGGCAAGACCTACCCGATTGCCCCACGCGTGGCTGATGCAGCGGCGGTGTATATCCTGCGTGACATGCTGCGCGACGTCATCACCTCGGGCACTGGCCGTGCGGCGCTCAGCTTGAACCGCGATGATATCGTGGGCAAGACGGGCACCACCAACAGCCAGCGAGATGCCTGGTTCGCGGGCTTCAACAGCGCGCTGGTGACCACCGTTTGGGTCGGCAAGGACAGCAATGAAACCATCGCCGAGTATGGTGCCAATGCCGCCCTGCCCATCTGGATCGAGTTCATGGGGGATGCGTTGGCAGGCTCACCGTCGGCGATTCCGGATCGCCCCGACACGGTGGTCTCGGCACGCGTAGACTCGGAAACGGGACGTCGCCTGCACGATGACCAGCCGGGCGGTATTTCCGAGCTGTTCCACCGTGGCCACTTGCCCGACTACCAGGCACGCCGGATCAGCCAGGAGCTGGAAGAAGCCAGCGGCTCACAGGGCTCAGGCGCAGCAGAATCGATCTTCTAACTGCCCGCCAGCCCGCCCTGTGGTCGACAGTCCAACCTGAACCGCAGGCATGAAAAAGCCCGGTAACCTCTCAAGGTTTCCGGGCTTTCTGTTACGGATGGCCGTTAACTCGCTACGCTCAGCGCCTCACGTCGGCTGGCTTGCCAGTTGGCCGCAATGACCACCGCCATGACCACCACGCCTGCGATTTCTGTCCACAGGCTGGGGTAGAACACTGCGAAAATCGCACCGCCAATGGCCAGACGCGGCACCCAAGACATGCGCGTGAACAGGTAGCCCTCCAGCGACGCGGCAAACGCCCCCAGCGCCAGAATGGCGATGACGCCGTTCCAGATCACCACCGGTACCGGCCCACCCACGATGATCTCCGGGTTGAACACCATGAACAGCGGGATCAGGTAGAGCCCCTTGGCAAACTTCCACGCCTGCACGCCGGTTTCCATGGGTTTACTGCCCGCAATCGCTGCCCCGGCAAAGCCTGCCAAGGCGATGGGAGGCGTCACGTTGGAGTCCTGGGAGTACCAGAACACCACCAGGTGAGCGATCAGCAGCGGCACGCCGAACTCGGCAGTCAAGGCTGGGCCGACCAGCACGATCAATACGATATAGCTGGCCGTCACGGGCAGACCCATGCCCAGAATCAGACTCGCCAGCAGGACCATCAACAGTGCCAGCACCAAGTTACCGCCAGAGAAGGCCAGCATCATGGAGGAGAACTTGAGCCCCAGGCCAGTCAGCCCCACGACGCCCACGATGATCCCTGCCACGGCACAGGCCATCGAGACCGCCACGGCGTTGCGCGCGCCCAGCTCCAGCCCCTGAACCAGCTTCACCAGCCCGGCCCACAGCACCCCCTTGGTGCGCTCGAAGGTCACGGGTTGGCCCTGCTTGGGAGCCACGAAGAAGTACCACAGCGCATAGCGGATCACCGCCACGGCGACCATGGTCACCACCGCGTAGTAGCCCACCCGCATGGGCGACATGCTCATGGCCAGCAGCCATACCAGCACCGCCAGCGGCAGCAGGAAATGCCAGCCATCCTTCATTACCTGGCGCATCTGCGGCAGCTCGCTCTTGGGCATGCCCTGCATGCCTTGCTTCAAGGCGATGATGTGGACGAAGAGATACACCGTGGCAAAGTACATGATGGCCGGCAGAATACTGATCTTGACGATTTCCAGGTACGGCGTATTGGTGTACTCGGCAATCAGGAACGCCCCGGCCCCCATCAGCGGCGGCATGATCTGCCCACCGGTAGAAGCCGCCGCCTCGATGCCGCCCGCCTGCTTCGGCTTGTAGCCCAGCTTCTTCATCAGCGGAATGGTGAACGCTCCGGTGGTCACCACGTTGGCGATGGCACTGCCAGAAATCGACCCCATGCCCGCCGATGCCAGCACCGCCGCCTTCGCCGGGCCACCACGCTGCCTGCCCGTGGCTGCGTAAGCCATGTCGATGAAGAACTTGCCTGCGCCCGTGCTTTCCAGAAACGCCCCAAACAGGACGAAAATGAAGATATATGTGGCGGCCACACCCAGCGGCAGGCCGAAGATGCCCTCTTGCCCCAGGTAGAGCTGACCCGCCACGCGGTCGAGGCTGTAGCCACGGTGAGCCATGATGCCGGGCATCCACTCGCCCAGCCAGGGCAGCTCGCCCCGTGGCCCGGCAAAGGCATAGATGATCGCCAGCAGGCCAATGATCGTCATGCCCAGGCCCACCGCACGGCGGCTGGCTTCCAGTACGGTCACCGTGGCGATACAGGCCACCAGAATGTCCGTCTCGTTCCAGAATCCGGCGCGGCTGAAAATGGCGTCCAGGTTGAGCACCAGGTACCCCCCGGTGATCAGCGCCCCGGCGAAGAAGATAAAATCGATCCCCCAGCCCAGCACACCGCGTTTACGGTGAGGGCCAAAAGCCGGAAACATCAGAAACGCCAACAGCATGATCAGAGCAAGGTGGATACTGCGCTGATAGAAGAGACCCAGGGGTTGAATACCCGCAGAATAGAGTTGGAATAACGAAAGCCCCACGGCAACAATGGTGATACACCACAGCACAATGCGGGGTTGAATCGCATTCCCGCCCGGCATGATGACCGGCGGTGGAGTGGATTCGTTCATGAAGTCCTCGGAAGCGTTAGCTAACTTATACGTTATGTAATAGCGCCAGGCGTGGTACACCCGGCTTTATGTGATGTGTTTGGCAACAGCTTTCATTGACAGATATCGTCATGGGGCAAGACGTCGCGAGCCTCCATCAGTTGAATCGTGACACGCTGCCCGGCCACCCGCTCGCTCAAGCTGCACGCGGCATGCTCACCATCGGGCCAGACCACCTGATGGTTTACCGCGAGAGCCCCCACCCGTAGTGCGTAGCGGTTATTGGGCACCGATTCGTTAATCTCATTGATCCAGTAGCCACCCTCCCCATCCGACACTTGCTCGCCACGTCCCAGGACATGCCCAAGCCCAGCGGCAAAATCCGGCTGATGGCTACGCTCCAGCTGCAGCGTTCCTGCCGCATTACGGTAGCAGTCCAGGACCGTGAAATGCTTTACCGAGTGCTGCCACTGGATGCACCAGCGGCTGCCGCTGGGTGCCGCGACATCCAGCAGCGCCTGATGGTCTGCGGTCGTGACGACCAGACGCTGCGACGCCGAAGCAGGGGTAGCCCCCGCTTCGGCGCACATGCCGCTCATCGTGAGAAGCGCCACCAGTGGAAAATACCACCGCATAGCGGCTTCGCGATTACGGGCGCAGGTTGTCAGGGATATCCGCACCGGCTTCTTCGAAGTAGCGGATAGCGCCCGGATGCAGCGGCACTGGCGTAGAGCCCATGGTGAACTCGACGGTAGTGTCGTTGGCTGCCGGGTGAACGGCGATCAGCTCATCGATGTTTTCGAACAGCAGGTGGGTCAGTTGGTAGGCCAGCTCTTCGTCCATATCGGCATTGACGACCAGCACGTTGGGAATACCAATGGTCTGGACCGCTTCGTCCATGCCGTCGTACATGCCCGCGGCCAGTTCATAAGGCGCAAACACCGCTTCCACTTCCTGGGCGTTGGCAATCTCTTCATCGGACAGGCCGATCAGGCGAATATCGCGCGTGGCAGCAAGGTTGAGAATCGAGCTGGTGGGCGGACCAACGCTCCAGAAACCGGCGTCGATATCGCCATCACGGATGGCATCGGCAGTTTCGTTGAAGTTCAGGCGCTGGGGAGTGAAGTCGCTGTAGCTGACGCCGTTGGCTTCCAGCAGAGCACGCGCGTTCAGCTCGGTGCCGCTACCCGGCGCACCCACGGAGACGCGTTTGCCAGCCAGATCCGCAATGCTGTGAATGTCCGACTCGGCCAGCGTCACAAGCTGCACCGCGTTCGGGTAGACCGAGGCCAGTGCGCGGGTATTCTCGATCTGACGACCTTCAAAATCACCCGTACCGGTATAGGCCTGATAAGCGGTATCGGCCAGGACCAAGGCCAGATCGGCATCACCGCGCATGATCAGTCCCATGTTCTCGACGGAAGCGCCGGTCACTTCGGCGGTCGCCTGAGCGCCATCGATATGGTTGTTGATCATTTCGGCAAAGCCACCACCGATCGGGTAGTAAACGCCGCCGGTACCGCCGGTCGCGATGGAGAGCTGCTGAGCGCTGGCGGGCAGAGCAGCCGCCATCATGGTCGCCGCAACGGTATATTTTAGTTTTTTCATTGGAATTGCCTCCGTCCTGCTTGGACTTATTGATTATGGTTGACGTAAAGGAGGTAAGGAGCCAGTTTCTCGCCGCCGTCAGCTGCGCCGAGAACGGTATTTAAACGTTAGCACGGCAGTCGCGTTAGATACTAATCCAACAACGTTTTCACCTGCTCCACGATATGCGCACCAATGGGTAGCGCCGAGGTCGCCGCAGGCGATGGCGCATTGCCCACGTTGACCGTGCGCGGAGTATTCACGAACAGGAAGTCATCCACCAGCCGACCATCGTTG
Organism: Vreelandella hamiltonii; assembly: GCF_014651795.1. Lineage (NCBI taxonomy): Bacteria > Pseudomonadati > Pseudomonadota > Gammaproteobacteria > Oceanospirillales > Halomonadaceae > Vreelandella > Vreelandella hamiltonii. The sequence goes on from NZ_BMXO01000001.1 coordinate 580,269, forward strand.
GAGACCGCCTGAGCGCGTACGCCCGCCGGGTAAGGGGTCAAATCCTCCAGGGTCAGGCTCGGGCAGTACTTGCGTACCAACTCCAGATAGCCGCGCTTGTAAAGCGAGTTTTTCATTTCTACCAGCCCAGGCTTGAGATGCTTGCCCAGCACTTTCAGGATGCCTGGGTGGCTGAACATCTGCCCCATATCGCGTAGCGACATGTCCTGCTTGCGATACCCTTCGCGCTTGAGCGCCAGCACCGCATTGGGCCCAACGGTGACCGTGCCGTCGATCATGCGGGTCAGGTGAACACCCAAAAAAGGCATGGCGGGGTCGGGAATCGGGTAGATCAGGTGGTTGACGATGCGGTTGTGGCGCTCGGGAAGCAGGTAGTATTCGCCACGGAAGGGGCAAATCGTGAAACCGGGGTCCTTGCCCAGCATGCGGATCACCCTGTCGGCCATCAACCCCGAGCAGGAGACCAGATAGCGGCTGGTGAAGGTCTCGTGCTCGGTGGTCACCACGACCTCATCGGCCCGCTCGTCAAGGCCCGTCACGCAGTGATCGAAGCGAATCTCGCCGCCCAGCCGGGTGAACTCGGCGGCCATCGCCTGGGTGACTTCGGCATAGTTCACGATGCCGCTGGAAGGCACGAAAATGCCCGCCACACCGGTAATGTTGGGCTCTCGCTCCTTGAGCGCCGCGGCCTCCAACCACTCCCGCTCCAGACCGTTGGCCGCCGTGCGCTCCCAGAGCGCTTCCATACGCTGCTTTTCCAGCGGATTGGTGGCCACCAGCAGCTTGCCGCAGATGTCGTAACGCACGCCATGCTGGTCACAGAACTCGCGGGTCGCACGGTTACCCTCCAGGCAAAACTTCGCTTTCAGGCTTCCCGGCGTGTAATACACCCCGGCATGAATCACGCCGCTGTTATGGCCGGTTTGATGCTGAGCGGGGCCTGCTTCCTTTTCCAACACCAGCAAGCGTTTGTCCGGGTAGGCCTGTTGCAGCTGCATGGCGGTGGAAAACCCCAGTATGCCGCCGCCGACAATGATGAAATCCCACATGAATGTCGTTACCTGTGCCAAATTTTCAAAATTTATTGATAATAGCCGTTATTCTACGTTGACCGCCACGCCCCTACATTGGTCTAAGCCACACTGATCCAAGGAGTTCCCATGGAGCACGATGCACCGCGCCAGAACCTAGCGATTAGCGCTTACCACGCGCTCAAGCAGGACATCATTCGTGGCCGCTATGCCCCCGAAGAGAAGCTCTTGATGAGCCGTTTGAAAGAGTATTACGGCGTGAGCACCGGCCCCCTGCGTGAAGCGCTGTCACAGCTGGTCGCCGACCGGCTGGTCGTGGCCATCAGCCAACGGGGCTACCGGGTGGCGGCCATGTCGCTGGCCGAACTGAACGATATCTACGACGCTCGCGCTCAGTTGGAAGGGCTGATTTTGCGCCTCGCCATCGAACGTGGCGACGACGACTGGGAAGCCAACGTCCTGGCCACGGCACACCGCCTGGCCAAAGTCACCGACGTCAGCTCCCCCGACGAACTGCTGGACGGCTGGGATTTACGCCACAAGGCGTTCCATACCGCCATTGCCAGCGGCTGCAACTCCCCCCACCTGCTGCAGATGCGCAACACCCTGTTCGATCAGGTAGAGCGCTATCGCCACCTGTGGCTGCAAGAGACCGTCATGTCGCCCCAGGCGCTGGACATCAAGCGCCAGGAGCACGCTGCGCTGGTCGACGTCATTCTCGCCCGCAACACCGAGCAGGCGGCCGACCTGATGCGCGACCACCTGATGACCCCGGTGCCTATCATCACACGGGTACTGCAAGCCCGCGACATCGATTGAATGCCGGGCGATTAAATTCTGCGTTTTAAAAAAATGTAGATATTTTTAAATAACGGCGATACATTGGGCTCAACAAGATCATCTTTCGGAGTTCAACGCCATGACACGCTTCAACTGGGACGACCCGCTGCTTCTCGAATACCAGCTCACCGATGAAGAGCGCCAGATTCGTGACGCCGCCCACGACTACTGCCAGGAAAACCTGCAGCCACGTGTGCTGAGCGCTTTCCGCGAAGAGCGTTTCGATCGTGACATCATGTCCGAGATGGGCGAGCTGGGCCTGTTGGGCGCCACGGTTTCCCCGGAATACGGCGGCGCGGGCGTCAACCACGTGGCTTATGGCCTGATCGCCCGTGAAGTGGAGCGTGTCGATTCCGGCTACCGCTCGGCCATGAGCGTGCAGTCATCGCTGGTGATGTACCCCATCGAAGCGTATGGCTCCGAAGAGCAGAAACAGAAATACCTGCCCAAGCTGGCCAGTGGCGAGATGGTGGGCTGCTTCGGCCTGACCGAACCCGACCATGGCTCCGACCCGGGCTCCATGATCACCCGTGCGGAAAAAGTCGATGGTGGCTACCGCCTGACCGGCGCGAAAATGTGGATCACCAACAGCCCGATTGCCGATATCGCGGTGGTCTGGGCCAAGTCCGCTGCTCACGATAACCAGATCAAAGGCTTCATCGTCGAGCGCGGCACCGAAGGCTTCTCCACCCCGAAAATCGAAGGCAAGGTCTCTCTGCGTGCATCGATCACCGGCGAAATCGTCCTCGACAACGCTTTCGTGCCTGAAGAGAACCTGCTGCCCAACGTTAGCGGTCTGAAAGGTCCTTTCGGCTGTTTGAACAAGGCACGCTACGGCATCGCCTGGGGCGTGATGGGCACCGCTGAGTTCTGTTGGCACGCTGCCCGTCAGTACACCCTGGACCGCAAGCAGTTTGGCCGCCCGCTGGCCGCCAACCAGCTGATCCAGAAGAAGCTGGCCGACATGCAGACCGAAATCACGCTGGGCCTGCAAGCCGCCCTGCAGGTGGGCCGCCTGATGGACAGCGGCAACTGGGCGCCGGAAATGATCTCGCTAATCAAACGCAACAACTGTGGCAAAGCGCTGGACATCGCCCGGGTGGCCCGCGACATGCACGGTGGCAATGGCGTTTCTGACGAGTACGGCGTGATTCGCCACATGGTGAACCTGGAGTCCGTGAATACCTATGAAGGTACCCACGATGTGCACGCCCTGATTCTGGGCCGCGCACAAACCGGCATTCAGTCGTTCTTCTAACGTCGTCATCACTCAGCGAGGCACCCCATGAGCACAGTCGCAAAGCCCCTGGCAGGCATCAAGGTACTCGATATCTCTCGGGTACTGGCAGGCCCCTGGTGCGGGCAGATGCTGGCCGACATGGGTGCCGAGGTGATCAAGGTAGAGCGCCCCCAAAGCGGCGATGACACGCGCCACTGGGGGCCACCCTGGCTCTCCGGCAGCAACGAGTCTGCCTACTACCTGTGCGCCAATCGCGGCAAACGCTCGGTGACGGTCGATATGGCCAAGCCCGAAGGCCAGGCACTGATCAAGCAGTTGGCGGCCCAATCGGACGTGGTGCTGGAAAACTTCAAGGTCGGCGGGCTGAAAAAGTACGGCCTGGACTACGCGAGCCTGAAGGCACTCAACCCTGGCCTGGTCTACTGCTCCATTACCGGCTTTGGCCAGCAGAGCCCCTACGCCCACCGGGCGGGCTACGACTTCATGATTCAGGCCATGGGCGGCCTCATGAGCCTGACCGGCCAACCCGACGGTGAACCCGGTGGCGGCCCGGTCAAGGTGGGGGTCGCCATTACCGACATTTTCACGGGCCTGTATGCCACCAATGCGGTGCTGGCAGCGCTATACCAGCGCCGCGACAGTGGCGAAGGCTGCCATATCGACCTGGCGCTCATGGACGTACAGGTAGGTGTGCTGGCCAACCAGGCACTCAATTACCTGACCTCCGGCCAGGTACCCCAGCGGCTGGGCAATGCGCACCCGAACATCGTGCCCTATCAGGCGTTTGCTACCGCCGATGGCCACATGATCGTGGCGGTCGGCAACGACGAACAGTTCAAACGCTTCTGCCAGGTCATCGACCAGCCGCACCTGGCGCAAGACGAACGCTTTGCCACCAATGGCAGTCGTGTACAGCATCGCGAAGCGCTGGTGCCGATCCTGGCGCTCGCCCTGGCAGCACAGCCTACCGATACCTGGCTGGCAGCCTGCGAAGCGGTCGGTGTGCCCTGCGGGCCTATCAATACCCTTGATCGCGTGTTTGACGATCCTCATGTCAAGGCACGCGGGCTCAAGCAGACGCTGCCCCATGCACTGGCAGGCGAAGTCAATCTCGTCGCCAACCCGATTCGTATCAACGGGCAGTCACTGAGTGCCCAGAGCGCTCCCCCGACCCTGGGCGAGCACACCGATAGCGTGCTGGATGCCATTGGCATCAGTGACGAGCAGCGCGCGGCGCTTCGCGCGGCAGGCATCATCTAGCACTGCTCTCTTGCGAATATGACCCACTTTAACTATTACCCATTTTAACTATGCACCTATGTCGATGTAGTACCCCTTGAAACGCCCAGCCGGGCGTTTTTTTGTCTGCTACCGCCACTCTATACAAAACCTATACAGACAATGCCGTTATCGCTAGACTAAGCTTAACTCTTGGCAGCACGTTGCCAATGCGAGCACGTGCTTTTCGACGATTTCCAATCCAGGCGACGTGACCCGTCGGCCGAATGAAAGACGACATGGGGTAACGGCATGGCTAACTGTGCGCGAGTGAACGGAGTGTGTAAACGCTGTGAAGGCGAGCTGCCCTTTGAGTTCACCATGGCCTTCCAACCCATCGTCGACCTTTCCCAGGCCCGCGTGGTGACTCATGAAGCCTTGGTTCGCGGCCTCGATGGCGCTTCGGCCTGGAGCATCCTGTCCCAGGTGACCGACGACCTGTTGTATCGCTTCGATCAGGCGTGCCGGGTCCGTGCCATCGAACTGGCCAGCGAGCTGGGCATGGAGACCGATCTCTCCATCAACTTCCTGCCCAACGCCGTGTATGAACCCGAAGCCTGCATTCAAGCCACCTTGGAGGTATCTCAACGGGTGGGATGGCCCACCGACAAACTGATCTTCGAGATCACCGAGACCGAGCGGGTACGCGACCGCCAACACTTGTGCAACATCATCGATGCTTACCGCAACATGGGTTTCAAAACGGCCTTGGACGACTTTGGCAACGGCTATGCCAACCTGGATCTGTTGACCGTTCTGGCACCTGACAAGCTCAAGATCGACCGTGAGCTGGTCATGAACTGCGATCAGCACCCACGTCGTCAGGCCCTGCTCAATGCGATCATCCTGCTGGCCAAGGAACTGGACATGACGCTGATTGCCGAAGGCGTGGAAACGCGCCAGGAAGCGCTGTGGCTAGCTCGGGCAGGCATCACCCGGCAACAGGGCTTCTTGTATGCAAAGCCCATGATTGGCGAGCTGGCCACTGGGCTTACGCCTATGCTGGAAGCACTACGTCACGAGATATCGTCAGGCACGGAGCGCTGAATGAACGCGATTAGCACCGACCAGCTGTACCAACTGATACACCGCTCGAAGCGCAATACGGAGAACGTTATCAAGACGGCACCCTTGGGTATCTGCATCACCGACCCCCATGGTCATTTCGAGATGGTCAACCCGGCCTACTGCCAGTTCTACGGCTACCAAGAAGAGGAGCTGATTGGTCAGCACTTCACCATCGTGGTGCCCGAAGCGTATCGCCAACAGATCAGCCAGCTGCACGATGTCTTCATCAAGGGCAACGATACGCACGAGCTGCGCCAGGAGTGGGAAGTGCGCTGCAAGAATGGCGAAGTACGCACCATCATCGCCGAAGCCGCTCGCATAGAGGGCGATGATGGCCTGGCCCGCAAGGTCACGTTCATCGTCGATATCACCCAGCGCAAGCGGCTGGAAGAGCGCCTGAAGCAAGCCAACGAGCGCCTGGAGTATCTGGCGCACCACGATGAGTTGACCGGCCTGCTCAACCGTCGCCTGGGGCTTGCCAAGCTGGAGGAAGCCATCGAACGCTGCCAGCGCTACGGCAACCCGCTGAGCATTACGCTCTTCGACCTGGATGATTTCAAGCAGATCAACGACACCTATGGGCATGGCGCCGGCGACGGCGTGCTCCAGGAGCTGACGCGGGTGGTCAACCAACAGCTGCGCACCACGGATGTCCAGATACGTCTGGGAGGCGAAGAGTTCCTGATCATCATGCCGGAGATCGACGCCGAAGGGGCTCAAACCGCCCTGGAGCGCATCCGCCAAGAGGTGGCACAAACGCCCTATACCCAGCACCAGCTCACCGTGACGCTGTCGGCGGGCATCGCATGTTACAGTAAAGGCTCCAGCACTCGGATGCTGGATCAGGCAGACAAGGCCATGTATCAGGCCAAGCAGGCAGGACGCAATCGCGTCGTCATCGCATCGTCATCTGTGTAATACACGCTGATGCACACGATGTCGAGATGCGCACTATGCTTACAAGATGCTGACAAGCACACCCCAACCCAAAGGAGTTGAGCCATGAGCAATGCCGAGCTAAACGAACTAAAGCAGAAATACGTCGCGGCGGGCGCTGCAAGCCCCGCCACCGCCTTTGCGGACCGCGCCGAAAACGCTGAGATCTGGGACGCCGACGGCAACCGCTTCATCGACTTCGCTGGCGGCATCGGCGTCTTGAACGTAGGGCATCGTCACCCGAAAGTCGTGGCGGCCGTGAAAGCCCAGTTGGATAAGGTGATGCACACCTGCCAAACGGTCATGCCCTACGAAGGCTACGTCAAAGTGGCTGAAAAGCTGAGCCACATCGTTCCCGTGCGTGGCCATGCCAAAGTCATGCTGGCCAACTCCGGTGCTGAAGCGCTGGAAAACGCGGTGAAGATTGCCCGCGCCGCCACCGGCCGCTCTAACGTGATCTGCTTTGACGGCGGCTACCACGGCCGTACCTTCTACACCATGGCCATGAACGGCAAGGTCGCGCCCTACCAGACCGATTTCGGCCCGATGCCCGGCACCGTATTCCGCGCGCCCTACCCAGTGCCCTACCACGGCGTCAGCGAAGACGAAGCGATTCGCGGCCTGAAGATGACGCTGAAAACCGACGCCAACCCCAAAGACACTGCCGCCATCATTCTTGAGCCAGTACTGGGTGAAGGTGGCTTCTACCCCGCCCCGACCAGCTTCCTGAAGAAGATTCGCGAAATTTGCGATGAGCACGGCATGCTGATGATCATCGACGAAGTGCAGTCAGGCTTTGGCCGCACCGGCAAGATGTTCGCCATCGAGCACAGCGGCGTCGAGCCGGACATGATGACCATGGCCAAGAGCATGGCCGACGGCATGCCGATCTCGGCCATCGTCGGTACCGACAAGGTGATGGACGCCTCTGGCCCCAACTCCCTGGGCGGCACCTACACCGGCAGCCCCACTGCCTGTGCGGCTGCGCTGGCCGTCATGGAAATTTTCGAAGAGGAGAACATCCTCGAGAAAAGCCAGGCACTGGGCGAGAAGCTGGCGGCACGCTTCAACGAATGGCAAGACAAGTTCGATTGCATCGACCACGTGCGCAACATGGGCGCCATGGCCGCCTTCGAACTGGTCAACAACAAGACCGACCGCACCCCGAACCCGGAGCTGGCGGCGGCGCTGTGCAAAAAAGCCCGTGAAGAGGGTCTGATCCTGCTCTCCTGCGGTATGTACGGCAACACCATCCGCTTCCTGATGCCCGTCACCATCGAAGACGACGTGCTGAACGAAGGCCTGGACATCATCGAGTCCTGCCTGGAATCGCTGATCTGAGTATGTAGCACTACCCACAACGCCGCCCATGAGGCGGCGTTGTCGTTTTGACACGGCTTATTTTTAGTTGAACAGGGGCGTTAGCTGATTCAACTGTCTCGCCTGATAAAGATCATGAAGATAGGTATCGAGCTTGAAGATCAGGATATTCAAGACCACCACACCCCATATCGCCGATAGGATCATCACCGGTTGATTGACCCACGCAAATGCCGATACGTCCACAGAGTAGTGAATGGTATACACACTCATTGCCGCCAATAGCTGTACGATTCCGCAGTTCGCGATGACCGCCAGTATGCATCCCTTCCTGACATCGATAGAGGGCAACCTCGTCTTGAACAGCCGCAGATGGCGAGCGCGAATACCTCCCTCTTCTGCCGGACACATCGGACCGCTCATGAGCACTCTCTTACGTCGCAGAAGTGGTACACCATAGCGGTTGCGCCCTTCCTGAGAAAACGCAATACGCAGGGCTTCCAGGTTGACCCCAGGTCCAAAGATACGCGTCGCCGCTTCATCAAATCGTGGGGTATCCACCTCATCCGATGACCGCTCGAGAGCTGCCGTGAGCGTATCCATCTGCCTGCTTTTATTGCCCGAGAGCGCCGTTTCGTCAGGAGTATTGATCTTGAAGTGCATTTGGTAAATCTGATACCAAGCGGCTGTTATGCCCACGAATATCATCAAAAAAATCAGCATGGTCATCATGTATCTTTCCTCATTACTGCCTGGCCTCACGCTTACTGACGAGTCGGTCCTAAAAACCGCGTTTCCTTGCTGTAGTAAATCGCGGGCTCATCCAACACAGTGATATGCAGCACCACCGGGTGACTCGGCTGGGTCATCACTGACGCCTCAGCATCGAGCGATACGCGTAGCTGCCTCGTCTCATTAGCGGCCAGGATGAGCGTGCTGGCACCTTGCAAGCGCAGACCTGGCAAACCAGTGGCAGATAACGCGTATCGCTGCTCCTGCGTATCCTGGTTGCGCAGCGTCACGGTGTAGTAGTTGATAATGCGCCCCTCGGCCGTACTTTCAAATAGCGTCTGACGATCTCGAGCAATATCTACATCAATAGGCACTCGAGCGATCAAGAACCCCATCAGCAAAATCACCATAGACAGCAGAACGGCCGTACAAGCAAACAGCTGAGGGCGCCAAAACCGCGTAGGCTGGCCCTTCAACGCGCGCTCGGTGGTGTAGCGAATCAGGCCCAGCGGCTTATCGATACGCGCCATCACGCCATCGCAGGCATCGATACATGCCGCACAGCCGATACACTCATACTGCAGGCCATCACGAATATCGATCCCGGTGGGGCATACCTGAACGCACAGTTCACAATCGATACAGTCTCCAACAACCGCTTTCGCAACCTCTTTTCGATGGTCACGACGCGGTTCACCACGGGCGGCATCATAAGAAACGATCAGCGTATCGCTATCGAACATCACCGACTGAAAGCGTGAATAGGGGCACATGTGCAGGCATACCTGATGGCGCAACCAGCCAGCGTTCAGGTAGGTAAACAGGGTGAAAAAACCAATCCAGAAAAGCGCCCAAGGGTGTACCTCCAGGCTGAGGAGATCCTTCACGAGCCCAACCATCGGCGTAAAGTAACCCACGAAGGTGATGCCCGTTACCAGCGCGATCAGTAGCCAAGCGGTATGTTTGGCGCCTTTTCGCCATAACGACTCCAGCGTGCCAGGTGCATTATCGCGGCGTATCCGACGGTGTCTTGGTCCTTCCAGGCGGTGCTCAAACCAAATAAACAGAAACGTCCATACGCTTTGTGGGCAACTATAACCACACCACACTCGCCCCGCTGCCACCGTGATCAAAAACAGACCAAAGGCGCACAGCACCAGAATCCAGGTCAGCAGGATAAAGTCCTGAGGGTAAAACGTCGCTGCAAAGAGGTGAAACTCCTGGGCAGAGAGGTCAAACCACACCAAGGGGCGGTCACCCCACTGGAGCCACGGCAGGCCCACATAGAGCGCGATCAGCAGCCAGTTGGAATAACGCCTTATGCGCTGGAAAAAACCCCGTATCTCTCGCACATAGATATGCCCAGATCTGGATGGCAAGTGACCAGCAGGTTTCACCTGAGGCGAATGGTGTTCAACGGCTGCATCGGTGGTCAGGTCTTGCAGTGGAATGCGTTGCGTCATACCGATATCCAGGAAAGAGAGAGTGGCAAGCTGTACGGTCGAGAGGCTTCACCGAATGAGCCGCCACTATGCCCTTCTGGACAACCAGTAAAACAGATGCAGTTTTAGAGAAAAAAGCCGTATCAGTTTTGATATGCTGTTGATTGAGAATATCGATCCTGTCGATCACCCAAAGCACCAGCGCCTAGCACCCGCGGATTTAAGCCATGAAACGCTATGAACAGTTTGCCGACGAAATAGCCACACTGATTCGCCAGGGCGTACTGGGCCCTGGCGAGCGCATACCGTCCGTGCGCCAGGCGAGCCGCCATCACGGCATTAGCCCTTCGACGGTGTTTCAGGCCTACTATTTATTGGAAAACCAAGGGCTGATCATCGCACGGGCACGCTCGGGTTACTTTGTTCGTGAACATGCGCGGCGCCTGATCAACGAACCCCGCGTCACGCTACGCCCCACCGACCCAGCAGAAGTGAAGGTCAGCGAGCTGGTGTTTTCGGTGCTGGATTCACTGCAGGATGACCAAACGGTGCCGTTTGGCTCGGCCTTCCCGAGCCCGGAACTGTTTCCGCTCTCTCGCTTGAGTATCAGTATGACGCGCGGGTTGCGGGCACTTTCGCCCCAACAGGTGGTGGCCGAGATGACCACCGGGCATACCGACCTGTGCCGGCAAATTGCCTTACGTTACGTGCTGGGCGGCATTCAATTGCCGATGGACGAGCTGGTAATTACCAATGGGGCGATGGAGGGGCTCAATCTTGCCCTGCAGTGCGTGACCAAGCCGGGGGACCTGGTCGCGGTTGAGTCGCCTGCTTTTTATGCCAGCTTGCAGGTACTGGAGCGGCTCCAGCTTCGCGCGGTGGAAATTCCGGTTCACCCTCGGGAAGGGATTGACCTGGAGGTGCTGGCAGAGCGATTAGCGGCGCTGCCCATCAAAGCCTGCTGGTTTATGAGCCACCTGCAGAACCCCATCGGTGCCAGCCTAAGCAACGAGCGCAAGCAGACGCTTTACCAGTTACTCAAGCAGTACCAAGTGCCCATGCTAGAGGATGACGTATATGCCGAGCTCTATTTTGGCAGCACGCCCCCCTCCCCCGTGAAAGCCTTTGATGATGAGGGCCTGGTGATTCACTGCAGCTCTTTCTCGAAATGCTTGGCACCCGGCTATCGGGTGGGTTGGGTAGCGGGCGGTCGCTATGCTCAGGAGATCTCGCGGCTAAAGCTGATGACCACCATTTCCCCCTCAATCCCCGCTCAGGCCGCCATTGCTGACTACGTGCAACACGGTGCCTACGACCGCCATTTGCGCAAGCTACGCCATGCCTTGGAAGCCCAGCAAGCCAGCATGCTGGCAGCAGCAGATCGCTACTTTCCGTCAGGAACTCGCATTACCCGCCCGAAGGGCGGTTATTTCCTTTGGGTGGAGTTTCCCGAGCACGTCGATTCGCTTCAGCTGTTTCGTATAGCGCTCGACCATGGCGTTAGCCTCGCGCCTGGGCCGATTTTCTCCGCGACCCAGCAGTTTCGCCACTGCATCCGCTTAAGCTATGGCCACCCATGGACCCAGCGCAGCGAACGGGGGATGGAAACGCTGGGCAAGCTATTGAGCTTTTTTTAGCCCTATGAACAACATCACGCGCGCGATGGTTTCATTTACCGTGGCCGCCGATCACCTTCCAAAAAGTTGGCGGTAAACACGGCTTTGCCGTGGGTCTCGAACGACCACTTCATCACCTCGCCGAGTGCCGCCATCACCTCATCGAACTCGCCAAATACCTGAGTGCTCATTCGGTTGGGGTGTACTTCCAACCCGGTGGCCTCCAGGCGTTTGACCACTTCTTTCACCACGGGCTTGAAATCATCGGCCAGCGGGTAGTAGCTCAGCTGTACGGAAAGGTACATATCGACTCCTTGAGCGCCCTATGACGACGCTGTTTGAAACTGCTGCCACGCGGCCAGGATCGCCGAGCGGGTCTCCTCCGGGTGCTCCATGGGGAACATGTGGGTGCCCGGCACCGTACTGACCGGCAACCCCCGGCGGGCGATGCGCTTGACCCGCGATGGCGTCATCAAGTGCGACTCCAGCCCGGCCACTAGCTGAACGGGTACGCCTACTCGTTGGGGCAAGCCGGAGAGGTGATCCGGCAGGTGACGGAAAATTTCCAGCTCGATGCGCGGGTCGAAAGTCAGCTCGGCGCTGCCATCGTCCAATAGTCGCGTGCCTGCTTCAATGTAGTCGTTGAGTGCCTCGGGGGTAAAGCGACGAAACAGCCCTCGCCGCCGCAGCGAGGTCGCCATGGCCTCACGGCTGGGCCACACCGTGCGCCGCCCCTTGGTTTTACCCGCTGGGGTGATACGGTCCATGAACCCAAACCGTTTGGCCGCTTTCATGGCCCAGGCATCCGGCCCCAGCATCAGCGGCGGGTCGAGCATGATCACACCGCGAAAACGCTCCGGCTGCTTGTCGGCAGCCATGGCCATCAGCGTGCCGCCCAGTGAATGCCCCACCCCCAAGAGCGGTGCATCGGTGTCGGGCAGGTAGCTCAACAGCTCCTCTACCAGGTTGCCCCAGTTGTGGTTCACCGGGTAATCCGGGTGGTGGCCCAAGCGGTCCAGCGGGTGAACATCGAACGATTCCGCCAGCGGCTCTAACAGGCTGCGGTAACTCAAGCCGGGAAAGCCGTTGGCATGGGCAAACACTAAACGGGGGCGTTGGGTGGCATCGGCAGGCATGGCGGGCTCGTGGGTCATCTGGCGGTTCGGGGGCGATCACATAAGGACTATCACATAAGGGCTGTCACGCAGGCCCTATCATACAACTGTTTTAACGCGAGCCTGAGTACCCGTCAATCCACCCAAGGGTTAACCGGCTAATTAAAACAGCGAGAGCTGCTGGACTGCCGTCTCTTCCGCCAACCGATACCCCACCCCCAACAGGCGCACGGGGCGTTCACCTCTGGCCCAGCCCACGTTCAGCAAGGTTTCGAACTGCTCCAGATCGGGCGCCGGGTCGGCGTGTTCGACGGTGGTTTGAGTGAAGTCGTTGAACTTCACCTTCACCATCAGCCCACGCACGGCGGGGGCCGGGTCGAGGCGTGCGTAGCGGCGCTCCAGGTCGCTGATCAGCTCTGGCAGCTCATGGCGGCAGGCGTCGAGGGTCGGCAAGTCCCGAGAGTAGGTTTGTTCGGTGCTGATCGACTTGCGCTCGCGGTGGGTCTTGACCGGTCGCTCATCTCGCCCGTGGCTAAGCTCGTGCAGCCGATGGCCGAAGCGACCAAAGCGCTCCACCAGCTCGGTCAGCGGCCGGGCGCGCAGATCCGCCCCCGTTTGAATCCCCAGTTCGGCCAGCTTTTCAGCGGTGCGCGGCCCCACCCCATGAATCTTTTTCACCGGCAGCTGCTGCACGAAGGCGTCGATGTCGTCTGGCGTGATGACAAACAGCCCATCGGGCTTGCGCCAGTCGCTGGCGATCTTGGCGAGAAACTTGTTGGGTGCCACCCCCGCCGACACGGTAATGCCGACTTGCTCTTTCACCCGCTGGCGAATGGCTTCTGCCATGCGGGTGGCGCTGCCGTGATACTGCGTGACGTCCGAGACGTCCAGAAAGGCTTCGTCCAGAGAGAGCGGCTCGATCAGTTCGGTGACATCGCGATAGATGGCAAACACCTGGCGTGCCACGGCCTTGTACTTTGCCATATCGCCACGAATCACCGTGAGGTGGGGGCAGCGTTTGAGCGCCTGAGCCATGGGCATGGCGGAGTGGATGCCAAACGCGCGGGCAGGATAGTTACAGGTGGCCACCACCCCGCGCTGCTCCACACTGCCGCCAATGGCAATGGGAATCTCCGCCAGCGCGGGGTTGTCGCGCATCTCGACCGCCGCATAGAAGCAGTCACAGTCGCAGTGAATGATTTTGCGCACAGGCCGACCTTGCCTCCGCCCTTACCTGTAAAAAAGCACAGTTTATCACAGGGTGTGCCGCCGTCACGTACCACAAAAAGTGCGCAGCACCTGCTCACTGGCCGTGGCAGGGGCGGCCAGTTGGCGCGCGGCTTCCGATTCATCGAAGGGCTGAGTGACCGCCGCGAGCAGCGTGTGGAAAGGCTCGAAATCACCTTCTGTTGCCGCGTCGATCACCGCTTGAATGCGATGGTTACGGGGAATCACCACCGGGTTGGCGCGGCGCATGGCCTCCAGGCGCTCATTCTTTCGGCTGGCTTGCTGGGCGTTCTCCCAGTCAGCCAGCCAAGCCGCAAAGCCATCTGGCTGAGTGGTCAGCGCCAGCAACGCCTCTTTTTGGGAGTGGGCTGGGATGCCCGTGCTCAAGGCTTGGGCACCCAGCGTTTTGGCATAGTGCGTCAGCGCGTCGAACGTCGCGGTCATGTCCATGCGGCCCTGATGCATCTGGGTTTCCAGCGCCTCCATCAGCGCCACGGCGCGATCACTTTCCGGGGCAAGGCCCAGCTTGTCGGCATGCAGGCGGCGCTGCTCAGCGCCAAAACGAACGGTAAAGCCGCGAAGCACCTCGGTGGCCTGCTCTACAACGGCCTCGCCCTCTTCCCGCATCAGCGGCAGCAGGGTTTCGGCAAAGCGGGCCAGGTTCCATTGAGCAATGCCCGGCTGATTATTGAAGGCGTAGCGCCTGCCCTGGTCAATGGAACTGTACACCTTCTGCGGGTCGAACTGTTCCATAAACGCGCAGGGGCCGTAATCGATGGTGTCGCCAGCAATGCTGCAGTTGTCGGTGTTCATCACGCCATGAATAAAGCCCAGGCTCATCCAGCGCGCCACCAGCGCCGCCTGGCGGGCGGTAACGGCTTCCAGCAGGGCAAGGTACGGATCGTCAGCGTTGGCCACCGCTGGGTAGTGGCGAGCAATCACATGGTCGGCCAGCGCTTTCAGCACCGCTTCATCGCGACGCACGGCAGCAAACTGGAACGTGCCCACGCGGATATGGCTGCGAGCCACGCGGGTCAGGATGGCCCCCGGCTCGGCCATCTGGCGTATCACGCGCTCCCCCGTGGTCACGGCCGCCAGCGCCCGAGTGGTGGGCACGCCCACGGCGGCCATGAACTCGCTCACCAGATATTCCCGCAGCACCGGGCCAAGCGGCGAGCGTCCATCCCCGCCTCGTGAAAACGGCGTGCGGCCACTGCCCTTGAGCTGCACGTCCTGCCGCTGGCCCTGCTGATCCACCACTTCCCCCAGCAGCAGCGCCCGGCCATCGCCCAACTGAGGCACGAAATTACCGAACTGATGCCCGGCATAGCCCAGCGCTCTAGGCTCGGCCCCTGGCGGTAGCCGATTACCGCTGAACCATTGGGCCAGCGTGGCATCGTCGGGCCGCGTTTGCATGCCTAGCGCCACGGCCAAGGGTTCGTTGAATGCGATCAGGGTGGGTTGCGCCACGGGCGTGGGCTGGCAGGCCGCCCAGAGCGGTTCTGGCAAGGTGGCGAACTGGTGTTCGAAAGTCAGCACGGGCAACTCCGCTGTTCAATGAATGGCCTACAGAATACCCTAGCAGCTTACTCAAGTAATGGGCGATAGCATGCCGCATAGAGACGCTTTAACCCGTATTAAATTACCGATGGAACAAGAGGCTTTCACGCCCCTGCCCCAGGCCTTCTACAATCGCGATACGCTGGAGGTCGCCCGCGATTTGCTGGGCTGTTTGCTGGTGCGCCAGCTCGATGGCGAACTCATGGCAGCACGCATCGTGGAAACCGAGGCTTACCGGGGCTCGGAAGATTCCGCCTGCCATGCCCATCGGCGCCGACCCCCGCGCACCGAAGCAATGTTTGGCCCACCCGGCCACGCCTACGTGTATCTGGTGTACGGCATGCACTGGCTGCTGAACGTGGTGACACAGCCGGAAGGCAACCCCTGCGCAGTACTGATTCGAGCGGTAGAGCCGGTGATCGGCGAGCCTGCCATGCGGGCATGGCGCAGCGTGGCGGGGCGCAATCTCAGCAACGGCCCCGGCAAACTCACCCGTGCACTGCGTATCGACAGCGCCCTCTACGGCCACGACATGACGCAACGCGACGCCCCCACGGACGGGCTATGGATTTCACCGGGCGAACCACCCGGCGCCGTTGCCAGCGGCCCACGCGTGGGCATCGATTACGCCCAGCCCGCCGACCGCGACGCCCCCTGGCGGTTGTGGAGCGAGGGCAACCCTTGGGTATCTAAAACGCGTTAAGCGTTCTGCAAGCAGGCTACTGCCTGCTCCAATACCGGCGTCAGCGGTGCGCGCCACTGGTGGGTCAGCAATGCATCGGCGCGGGTCACGCCCAACGACAGCGAGGCCACGGGCAAGCCCATGGCGTGGGCATCGCGACAGAACCGGTAGCCGGAATAGACCATCAACGACGTACCCACTGCCAGCACCGCGTCGGCACGTTGCAGCGCCTCCTGAGCCGCCAGGCGCCGCGCCGGAGGAACCACATCGCCGTAGTAGACCACCTGCGGTTTGAGGATGCCCCGGCAGCGCGGGCAGTCCAGTACCTCGAAGGTGGAGAAATCGGTTTCCAGATCCGCATCGCCGTCCGGCGCGTGGCGGGCCTCCAGCGCAGCGAAGGCGGGGTTCATGCGGGCCATTTCACTGTGCATGGCGTGGCGCATCATCTGGTAGCCACAGGCCATGCAGGCGACCACGTCTGCCCTGCCGTGCAGATCGATCACTTTTTTCGAGCCCGCCCGCTGGTGCAGGCGGTCGACGTTTTGCGTGACGAGAAGCTCCACATGGCCCATGGCCTCGAGCTTCGCCAACGCACGATGCGCGCCGCTCACCTGGGCTTCACGCATGGCCTTGAAGCCTACCAGCGCTCGCGCCCAGTAGCGCTGGCGAACGGCGAAGGAACTCATGAAATCGCCGTGCTGCACCGGCGGCGGGCGCTTCCACTGGCCATCGGCATCGCGGTAATCGGGGATTCCGCTGTCGGTGCTGACGCCCGCCCCGGTAATCACCCAGAGTTTGGGGTAGCGCCTGATAAAGGCGGCCAGTGCTTCCCCGGCTACCTCGCTGCTCTCTCGTTTTTCGACACTTTCCACGGCCTGCGTCAATGGATCACCCTAGGCAATACTGCGACAAGTCAACGATACTGTAGGACAATATAAGCACATGCAATGTGCCCTCGATAGCGGATTAAGGAGCCTCTCATGCAGTGGGATCACGAGATTGTCATTGTTGGCGGCGGCATGGTGGGCGCGGCCCTGGCGGCCAGGCTGGGCCAGGCGGGCATGTCGGTTGGCCTGGTAGAGCGCGCCAGCGCTCCCACGCCCCCCAGCGGCGATTACGACCTGCGTATTTCATCACTCAACGCCCGCTCGCTGGCGTTCGTGAAAGCCAGCGGTGCGGTCCTGCCGGGAGAGCGCTGCTGCCCGTTCCGGCACATCGATGTCTCCAACCTGGATGGCAGCGGTCACTCGCTGTTCTCGGCCCACGACAGCGGCATGAACGATTTCGGGATTTTCATCGAAAACCGCGCCTTGCAGTACGCCCTTTGGCAGCGCCTGGAGCAGCTTCCCAGCGTCACCTGCTACACCCAGTGCGCCCCGGTGAGTACGCTGGCCGCCAGCACCCATCGGCTGCTGGAGCTGGACAACGGCAAGACCCTCAGCGCCCGGTTGATGGTGGCCGCAGATGGCGCACGTTCAACCCTGCGTGAGCTGGCAGGCATCTCCACCAGCAGCTACGACTACCACCAGCGGGCGATGATCATCAACGTCGAGACCGAGCTGCCCCAGCAGGATGTCAGCTGGCAGTACTTTACCCCCAAAGGCCCGCTGGCCATGCTGCCGCTGCCCGGCCACCGCGCCTCGTTGGTGTGGTACGACAGCGATGAGGCCACCAAGGCCCGCGAACAGCTTTCCAACGACGCCCTGCAACACGCCATAGAAACCACCTTCCCCAAACGGCTGGGCAAATTGACCCGGGTGGTGGCACGGGCCAGTTTCCCTATCAAGCGCCAGCACGCCAAACGCTACATCGGCAAACGGCTCGCGCTGATCGGCGACGCCGCCCACGTGGTACACCCGCTGGCAGGTCAAGGCTTGAACATCGGCCTGCACGACGCCGACACCCTGGCCGAGCTGATCATCAAAGGCCGTGACCCTGGCGACCACATCAGCCTGCACCGTTTCGAGTGCCACCGGCGTCTGGCCAACCAGGCGATGATTGCCGCCACCGACAGCTTCCACCACCTCTTCACCGGGGCCAAGCCGCTCCGCCAACTGGGTGACCTCAGCCTGCACCTCGCCGAGCGAGTGCCGTTTGCCAAACGCATGATGATGCAGCAGGCCAATGGGTTGAATCCGTTCAAGGTGGGCTGAGCATAGCGGGGCTGAACATAGAGGGGCTGAGCATGGCATGGCAGTGCTGCTGCCCAGCCACCTTCATGACCTCTTGGCCCTTGCTATAAGCAATCTCTTAAAATCTTGTAAGACATCTCTTACATTCTTGTAAGAGATATACCCTACGTGATGTAGGGGGGTTGCCCTTCCGCCCTGCCCCGTTATCCTCTGTGTTTCTCATTAGCGGCTGATGATTCAAGGAGGAAGGGCATGGCGCTCAGCACCGGACTGCATTTCACCCTGACGCTCCCCGGCGTTGACGACGTGGCCGTGATCGACTTCACCCACCGTGAAGCCCTCTCCCAGCCCTTCGAGCTGGCCCTCAACCTGGCCAGCCGCGACGGCAGTCTCGATGCCGCCGACCTGCTGGACCGCGAAGCAAGCCTCACCCTCTGGCAAGACGGCCAGCCGCTGCGCACTATTCATGGCATCGTCAGTGAGTTTGGCCGGGGTGACCGGGGCCACCGCCGCACCTTCTATACCCTGGTGCTGCGCCCCGCCCTGTGGCGCCTCTCCCTGCGCCAGAACTCGCGTATCTTCCAGCAGGTCGACCCGCTCACCATCATTAATACCCTGTGCGACGAGCGGGGTATTACCGATGTGCGCTTTGCCGTGACCCGCGAGCCGGAAAACCGCGAATACTGCGTGCAGTACCGCGAGACCGATCTGGCCTTCATCGAGCGCCTGGCCGCCGAAGAGGGGTTGTTCTACTTCCATGAATTTGACGAGAACAGCCATCACCTGGTCTTCGCCGACGACCCCAGCGTGCTGACCAGCGTGGGCGAACGCCCCTACAACAGCCGGGCGGGCGGCACCGCCCCCCAGCGCCACGTGCGCAAGCTGCGCCATACCGCTCGGGTAGCCACCGCCTCGGCTACCCTCAAGGACTACAGCTTCAAGACCCCCGCCTATGCCCAGCTCCACGAGCACCAGGGCCGCGACGTGGAAGCCCACGGCCAGCGGGACGACTACGAACACTACGACTACCCCGGCCGCTACAAGCAGGACGCCTCCGGCAAGCCCTTCAGCCGCATTCGCCTGGAACAGCTGCGCCGCGAAGCGCTCACCGCCCACGCCGACAGCGACCTGCCCGAACTCGCCCCCGGCGTCCGCTTCACCCTCACCGACCACGACACCGACACCTTGAACCGCGACTGGCAAGCCATCGACGTGGTGCACTACGGTGAGCAACCTCAGGCCCTGGAAGAGGATGGAGTGACTCAGGGCGATGCCAACGGCATGACCCGCTACTACAACCAGGTCACCCTCATCCCCGGCGATGTCCCCTGGCGCGCCACCGCCAACCCTAAACCGCGGGTAGACGGCCCCCAGGTGGCCTTCGTGGTCGGCCCGGAAGGCGAAGAGATCCACTGCGACGAACACGGCCGGGTCAAAGTGCAGTTCCCCTGGGACCGCTACGCGGAGCCAGACGACACCGCCAGCTGCTGGGTCCGCGTCGCCCAGGGCTGGGCAGGCGGCGGCTACGGCAGCATCGCCATTCCCCGCATTGGCCACGAAGTGATCGTCTCGTTTCTGGAAGGCGACCCGGACCAGCCGCTGGTCACCGGGCGCACCTACCACGCGGTGAACACCGCCCCGTACCCGCTTCCGGAGCACAAGACCCGCACGGTACTGCGCACCCAGAGCCACAAGGCCGACGGCTTCAACGAACTGCGCTTCGAAGACGAAGCGGGCGAAGAGCAGATCTGGCTCCACGCCCAGAAAGACCTGGAGCTGCTCACCCTTAACGACCGCACCGAAGAGATCCAGCGCGACAGCCACCTCAAGGTGCATAACAACCGCATCAGCGAGATCGACAACGACGACCACCACACGGTGCATCACAACCGCCACACCCAGGTAGACGGCGACGACCACCTGATCATCGACGGCACCCGCCATGAAAAAATCGGCCAGGCACAGTTGATGGAAGCCGGCCGGGAAGTCCATCAGGTTTCCGGGGGTAAAACGGTCATCGATGCGGGGGCTGAAATCACGCTCAAAGCCGGTGGCAGCTTCGTCAAGCTGGACCCCAGCGGCATCACGATCGTGGGTGCCAAGGTCAACATCAATTCCGGTGGCAGCCCAGGCATAGGCAGCGGGCAGGCCGCTACCACAGCCCTGCTACCGGGCGAAAAGAGTGGACTCGGCGATAAGCTGCTGGACATGGCCACCTCGTCGCTCTTTGCATCGCTCGGCGAGCAGCTGCTGGATATGGCGGACTCCTCCCTGCTCGATGGGCTGGCCGATTTTTGCAGCGCTTGTCAGCCCAGCGTCGGCAACCCGGTCAACCCGGTGCTGGGGGCCAAGCTATTACCAGCAGAAACGGACTTCGCCCTGCCTGCCCCCAAACCCTTCGTGTTCACACGCGGCTACCTTTCCCGCAACGCGCAGGTTGGCGTTTTGGGCCAGGGGTGGTCGGTACCGGGCGCTTCACTGACGCTCAGCGTCAGCGACCAGTACTGTGCCTTGAAGGATGCCCAAGGGCGTACCATTCGGTTTGGCGCCCTGGCCCCAGGCCAGGAGCGCTTTTCACCCACCGAGCAGCTATGGCTTCGGCGTGGTGGCATGACGGATGCAGGCGCCTCCCAAGTGTGGCAGGCACTGGACGAGGCCACGCGGTTCGATGACAACACCATCACGCTCTACGACGGTACCCACTATCTGCTGTTTACCGTAGACGACAGCGGCACTTGGCGGTTTACGCAGGAGCGGGATCGCAACGGCTATGCCACCACCTACCACTGGGAAGGTGACCTGCTGGTTCGCGTCGAAGACAGCGCGGGCCGCCACTACCAGTGGGAGTACGAGCTGGTCACGGCGGCAACGGTGGAAGACAGCGGCTTGCGCCTGGTGGGCATTCGACTGGTTCGCGACGCCGAAGGCGATCACAGCGACCAGCCGTTGGTACAGTATGCCTATACCTCGGAAGGCGACCTGCAAGCCGTTCACCATCAGGATGGGCAGGTGGCCCGTGAATTCGAGTGGCAGGAGCACATCCTGGTTGCCCACCGCGTGCCTGGCAGCCAGGAGACGCGCTATACCTGGGATCATCATGCGCCCACCGGGCGTGTCATCGAGCAGCAGGAAGCAGGCGGCCTGACGCGCACCTACCACTATGAAGACGACCATACCCGGGTCACCGACAGTCTGGGCAGGGAGGAGCGCTACTACTTCACAGGCACCGGGCCGGGCTTGCGGTGGGTGGGCCACGTGCGGGCCGATGGCTCGCGCATCGAGTTCCGCTATGACCGCGCCGGGCGCAAGATCGCCACCATCGACCCCTTGGGCCGCGAGACGCTGATCGCCCGTGACGACCATGGCCAGGTGATCGGCCAGACCCTGCCAGACGGCACTCACTGGGCCATCGAACGGGATGCCCTGGGCCTTCCGGTGCGACTCGACGGCCCGGACGACCAGCACTGGCAGATCGAACGCGATGCCCGCGGTAACCCGCTGAGCATCACCGGGCCTGACGGCACCACGGCCTTCGCCTATGAGCATGCCGACCTGCCCGGCCGCCCCACCACCGTCACCGATGCCGTGGGCGCCACCCACCATCAGGAGTGGAACGCGCTCGGGCAGGTCACCGCCCAGGTGGACTGTTCTCAGCAGCGCACCGAGTACGCTTACGACCACTACGGCCACCTGGCCAGCGTCACCAATGCCCTGGGCGAGACCACCCGCACCCAGCACGACGGTATGGGTCGCCGCCTCGCCACGCAGCTGCCGGACGGCACTCACTGGCACCACCATCACGACCTGCTGGGGCGGCTGGTGGAGGTCGAGGGCCCGCTGGGCTACCGCCAGCAGTTCTTCTTCGATGACCACGGCCGCCCGGTGCAGCGCATCGAGGCCGATGGCAGCCAGCAGTTCACCGCCTACGATGACGCGGGCCGCTTGAGCGAGCTGACCCTGGGCAATGGCGCCGTCTACCGCTTTACCTACGACGCGATGGACCGTCTGGCCAGCGAGACCGGCCCCGATGGCCGTGAACAGCACTACCGCTACGATGACGCGGGCCAGCTCATCGAGCGCATGGAAGCCCACCGCCCAGGCCCGGATGGCCAGCCGCTGGTGACCCGTTACGACTACGATGCCCTGGGCCGCCTCACCGCCCGGCACCTGCCCGCCACGGAACACGCCCCGGCCAGCACCGAGCAGTACCAGTGGGGCCAGCACGGTCAGCTCCTCAGCGTCACCAACGAGCAGGGCGAGGTGAGCTTCCACTACGACCACGCCCAGCGCCTGGTGGGCGAACAGCAGCGGCACCGTGCCCAGGCCGACGGCGCGGGGTGGACTTGGCAACAGCAGCACCAGTTGACCGCCAACGGCGCGCCTCAGGTCAGCCAGTTCGGCGACCTGCCCGCGCTACACTGGCACACCTACGGCAGTGGCCACCTGCACGGCCTCAGCGCCCCCGAGCTGGGCCTGGAGATCGCCCTGGAGCCCGATGCCCTGCACCGGGAGACCCAGCGTCGCCTGCACCTGGGCAGCGATGCCGCCCGCGCACCGCTGGTGCTGGAACGGGGCTACTCGCCTCTGGGGCAACTGGACCACCTCACCCTGAGCGGGGCAGGCAGTGCGAGCGTGTCGCAGCAGTACCAGTACGATGCCCTGGGCCGCATGAACTTCCGTACCCGGCAGCAAGGTCGGGCCACCGACATCGTCGCCTACACCTACGACGCGGCGGGCCGCCTGATCGGCAGCCAGCACGGCGAACAGGCCCACCGCTACTCGGTGGATGCCGCTGGTAACCGGTTGGCCTCCCAAGCGCAGCAGGCGCTGCCGGACAACCGCCTCACCCAGCTCGACGATGCCCGCTACCGCTACGACGGCGCCGGTAACCTGATCGAACGCCAGCAGCCCGACGGCGAGCGTCTGACGATGGGCTACGACGGCGCCAACCGACTGGTGCACCTCACCCACGCCAGCGCCTCCGGCGAGACCCGCGACGCCACCTACCGCTACGACGGCCTGGGCCGACGCATCAGCAAAACCGTGCGCCACCCCGACGGCACCACCGCCACCACCCACTACGGCTGGGACGGCGACCGCATCGTCCGGGAAGAGACCGACCAACAGCGCACCACCGTGGTGTATGAGCCGGGCAGTTTTGTGCCGATGCTGCGTATTGAAGATACCCCGCAAGGCCAACGCCTCAGCGCCTACGTCACCAATGCCCTGGGCACCCCCCTGCAACTGGTCAACGCCCACGGCGAGACGGCCTGGCAAGCCCAGCCCCACGACTGGGCCGCCACCCGAAACGAGCGCGGCCACACCGCCCAACCCATCCGGTTCCAGGGCCAGTGGCACGACGAAGAGAGCGGCCTCTACTACAACCGCCACCGCTACTACGACCCGCAGCAGGGGCGCTATATTAGCCAGGACCCGATTGGGCTCAACGGCGGCACGAATCTGTATGGTTACGTGACCAATCCGACGGGGATGGTGGATCCGCTGGGGTTGTCTCCTCAAGTGCTGGCAAATAGTGTTGTCGCTGCCCAAAAAGTGGCTAAATATTCTAATGACGCTTGGTGCGCTGCCCAGTATATTGCAACAAGTAGCAGTGCTTCTCAGTTGCCACCTATTGTTGCACAGCAGCTTGAAATGGCTGAAGAGGCTAGAGCGGCACAAATCCGTGGTTGTGAAAGCGATAAACGAAATCGTCTCGCGTTGCGACAGCCATATGCAGAGCATTATGAGAACTGTTTGCAAGACACTCAGAGTGAGTATAACGAACGAGTTGTAGACATTATGCAAGGCGACTCTGTTCGTCGCCTAGGAATTAACGAGCAATTGAACGAAATTTATCAAGAATGCCGTAATGCTGGGGTAGGTGACCTAGAAGTTCCTAGAAGGCGCCGATAGCATTGGCTTTGAAAAGGAAACTTTTTTATGAGTCTGGTTGTTAAGAGCACAGTTTTGCTATTTTTTTGCACCTTATCCATTCAATCATGGGCTGTATCTTTGATGTTCCAAGCTAACTTGGAGAGAACAGGAGTCTATGAAGGCACAGGGCCTCAAGAGAACCCAGAGTTGGCGTGGAAATTTTCAGCAGGGGCGCCTGTATTAAGCACTCCTCTTGTGTATGACGGTATGGTTTATTTTGTTGATTTTGAAGGCGGGGTTTATGGTGTTGAGCAAGAAAGTGGCTTGCTGATTTGGGAGAAAAATTTGGCAGGCCAGCCTAGTTTTCAAATTGCTGTTGACGAAAATTTTCTTTTAGTGGGGCGTCGTTTCTCTAGGGAAGATAATGAAAGCTATTTGATGGCGGTTGATCGGCTTACAGGAGAAGAAATTTGGCGGTTTGAGCCCGATGATCGTACTGGTATGGACGCTCCGGCTATCTATAACGGCAAGGTGTTTTTGACTTCGATGTCAGAGAACATCTTTTCTCTAAACTTAGAGACCGGCGAGGAAATTTGGAGGTTTCCTGTTGAAGGTGGAGACCGCCAACTTTTGATTTCCGATGGGGTTGTTTATTTTCAAGGCTCTGAACAGGAAATTTATGCTTTTGATGAAGCTGATGGCAATCTGATTTGGAGCTATTATCCGCCTATTTCGGGCGATAGCTATTTTATTACTCCGGCGATGGACGAGTGCTGTATTTACGCTATGGCAAATGAGCAGGAGACCGGATCAATTCTTGTGATAGATAGGCATAATGGGGAGAAAAAGGCTGAGTTTTCTGTGGGTGAAATAACAGAAAGCTCCTCAATAAGTCTTTTCGAAGGAGTGCTGTTTTTTGGTGATGATGGTGGTAGCTATGGTGGTGATAAGGGAAGTATGAATGCGATAGATACGAACTCCGGGGACCTTATATGGAAAGTGGAGACTCAAGGCAATGTAAGCTCTTCAGCAGCTATAGCAGGGGATATGGTTTATTTTGGCAGTTATGATCGTCACCTCTATGCTGTTGATCTTCATACTGGCGAAGTAAAGTGGACCTACGAGGTGAGTGATGGAATAGCTTCTTCGCCAGCTGTAGTCGATGGACGTGTTTATTTTGGCAGCATCGATGGTCATGTTTATGTTTTGGAGTGATGAACGCATCGTTTCTCTAGATATAAACTGTAAATGGTTAAGCTGAAAGATAAGTGGACTCAGTTTAAGTTGAGATATCATGAGACTTTAGCTGATTGCTGTTGTTTGGGAAGGCATTTTTAGTCTACCTTGGCGGTAGCGTGGCTCAGTCGTGCCACCTAACCAGCGTCACCAATGCCCCGGGCGAGACCACCCGCACCCAGCACGACGGAATGGGCCGCCGCCTCGCCACGCAACTGCCGGACGGCACCCACTGGTACCACCATCACGACCTGCTGGGGCGGGTGGTGGAGGTCGAGGGCCCGCTGGGCTACCGCCAGCAGTTCTTCTTCGATGACCACGGCCGCCCAGTGCAGCGCATCGAGGCCGATGGCAGCCAGCAGTTCACCACTTACGATGACGCGGGCCGCTTGAGCGAGCTGACCCTGGGCAATGGCGCCGTCTACCGCTTCAGCTACGACGCGATGGACCGTCTGGCCAGCGAGACCGGCCCCGATGGCCGTGAACAGCACTATCGCTACGATGACGCGGGCCAGCTCATCGAGCGCATGGAAGCCCACCGCCCAGGTCCGGATGGCCAGCCGCTGGTGACCCGTTACGACTACGATGCCCTGGGCCGCCTCACCGCCCGGCACCTGCCCGCCACGGAACACGCCCCGGCCAGCACCGAGCAGTACCAGTGGGGCCAGCACGGTCAGCTCCTCAGCGTCACCAGCGAGCAGGGCGAGGTGAGCTTCCGCTACGACCACGCCCAGCGCCTGGTGGGCGAACAGCAGCGGCACCGTGCCCAGGCCGACGGCGCGGGGTGGACTTGGCAACAGCAGCACCAGTTGACCGCCAACGGCGCGCCTCAGGTCAGCCAGTTCGGCGACCTGCCCGCGCTACACTGGCACACCTACGGCAGTGGCCACCTGCACGGCCTCAGCGCCCCCGAGCTGGGCCTGGAGATCGCCCTGGAGCCCGATGCCCTGCACCGGGAGACCCAGCGTCGCCTGCACCTGGGCAGCGATGCCGCCCGCGCACCGCTGGTGCTGGAACGGGGCTACTCGCCTCTGGGGCAACTGGACCACCTCACCCTGAGCGGGGCAGGCAGTGCGAGCGTGTCGCAGCAGTACCAGTACGATGCCCTGGGCCGCATGAACTTCCGTACCCAACAGCAAGGTCAGGCCACCGACATCGTCGCCTACACCTACGACGCGGCGGGCCGCCTGATCGGCAGCCAGCACGGCGAACAGGCCCACCGCTACTCGGTGGACGCCGCCGGTAATCGGTTGGCCTCTCCAGCGCAGCAGGCGCTGCCAGACAACCGCCTTACCCAGCTCGACGATGCCCGCTACCGCTACGACGGCGCCGGTAACCTGATCGAACGCCAGCAGCCCGACGGCGAGCGCCTGACGATGGGCTACGACGGCGCCAACCGACTGGTGCACCTCACCCACGCCAGCGCCTCCGGCGAGACCCGCGACGCCACCTACCGCTACGACGGCCTGGGCCGACGCATCAGCAAAACCGTTCGCCACCCCGACGGCACCACCGCCACCACCCACTACGGCTGGGACGGCGACCGCATCGTCCGGGAAGAGACCGACCAGAAGCGCACCACCGTGGTCTACGAACCGGGCTCCTTCGTGCCCATGCTCAGAATCGACGACACCCCGCAAGGCCAGGTGCTCAGCGCCTATGTCACCGATGCTCTCGGTACGCCGACGCAACTGGTCAACGCCCACGGCGAGACCGCCTGGCAAGCCCAGCCCCACGACTGGGCCGCCACCCGAAACGAGCGCAGCCACACCGCCCAACCCATCCGGTTCCAGGGCCAGTGGCACGACGAAGAGAGCGGCCTCTACTACAACCGCCACCGCTACTACGACCCGCAGCAGGGGCGGTATATTAGTCAGGACCCGATTGGGCTCCAGGGTGGGATGAACTTGTATGGCTATGTGATCAATCCGACGGGGATGGTGGATCCGCTGGGGTTGTCAAGTATCCGATTGCTGGTGGGAGCAGAAAAATTAAGAGGTGACGCTTGGTGTGCTGCTCAATATCTAACAACAGCCAGTAGCGTATCTCAGCTCCCCGCTATCGTGGAGCAGCAACTTGAAATGGCTGACGAAGCAAGAGCTGGCCAAATTCGTGGTTGTGAGAGCGACAAATTCAATAGTCAGGTTTTAACCGGTTTGCCAGCAGAAGGAGATTACAATGCGTGCTTAGATCGAGCTGATAGGCAGTACCAAGATAGGGTTGTAGAAATTGCTCGGCAAAATTCATCACGGCATACTTCTATTGATGATCAGCTAAAGGATATATACCAAAGCTGCTTTGAGCCTTCGATTGGCGATCTAGAAGCACCGAGTAAACGCAGGTAAACTATGCGGTTGAATTTTAAAAGGTTATTTGTTATGACGACTGATCAAAAATTGTTGAAAAAAAAGAAACTCTCAGTGCTAATTTTTGTTCTTTTGTTTTTTTTAACGTCTCCTATTTTTGTGTCGGCTAATTCTATTATGTATCAGTCGAATTTGGAAAGAACAGGTGTTTATGATGACGCTGGGCCTGAGAAAGAGCCTATACTGGCTTGGAAATTTGATGCCGGAGCACCTGTTGTGGGTACAGTTTTAGTTGATGAGGGTGTGGCATACTTCAGCGACTTTGACGGTGGAGTGTATGCTGCTTATGCAACTGATGGGTCACTTGTATGGGAGAAAAACTTAGGAGGGCAACCCAGCTTTCAAATGGCCCTGAGCGAAGATTTGATTCTTGTTGGCAGGCGATTCTCAAGAGATGATGAGGCAAGCTATCTGGTAGCACTTGATCGTATATCGGGAGAGGAGCGTTGGCGGTTTGAGCCTGACGACCTTTCTGGAATGGACGCACCTACAATTTATGAGGGGAAGGTGTTTTTGACCTCTATGTCGGAACACCTTTTTGCTTTGGATCTAGAAACCGGGAATGAGCTTTGGAGGCGTTCTATACAGGGGGGAAGTCGTCAGCCTCTGATATCAGATGGTATGCTTTTTATTCAAGACAATGCTCAGTCTATTTATGCTTTTCAGGCAGAGACAGGTGAGATATTGTGGAGCTTGTCTTCTTTGAGTGATAAAGAAAATTCTTTTAGCACTCCTGTTATTGATGACTGTTGTATTTACGCCACTGTTGTTGGGCGTGATGAGTCATCAATTTTGAAAATAAACAAAGAAAATGGAAGACAGGAGGATTCTTTTGTTATTGAATCTCCAACTATGGCATCATTAAGCTTGGATGATGATGTTATATATTATGGTGATTATGCTTTGGGTGATGGCAGGTCAGGTTACATGAACGCCCTTAGCACTATTACAGGTGAGCTGCAGTGGAGGTTTGAGACAGCAGGTAGTATAAATTCCGCAGTTGCGATTGCTGGAGATGTGATTTACTTTGGCAGCCACGACCACCATTTGTATGCTATTGATCGCCATTCCGGTGAGTTGAAGTGGCGTTATGAAACGGATGCAGGTATAGCATCCGCTCCAGCCGTAGTCGATGGACGTGTTTATTTTGGCAGCATCGATGGTCATGTTTATGTTTTGGAGTGATGACCACATTGTTTCTCTAGATATAAACTGCAAATGGTTAAATTGAGTGATAAGTGGGCTCAACTTAAGTTGAGATATCACGAGACTTTAGCTCATTGCTATTGTTTGGGAAGGCGTTTTTAGTCTACCTTGGCGGTAGCGTGGCTCAGTCGTGCCACCTGGCCAGCGTCACCAATGCCCTGGGCACCCCCCTGCAACTGGTCAACGCCCACGGCGAGACGGCCTGGCAAGCCCAGCCCCACGACTGGGCCGCCACCCGAAACGAGCGCGGCNAGTGCTCAGCGCCTATGTCACCGATGCTCTCGGTACGCCGACGCAACTGGTCAACGCCCACGGCGAGACCGCCTGGCAAGCCCAGCCCCACGACTGGGCCGCCACCCGAAACGAGCGCGGCCACACCGCCCAACCCATCCGGTTCCAGGGCCAGTGGCACGACGAAGAGAGCGGCCTCTACTACAACCGCCACCGCTACTACGACCCGCAGCAGGGGCGCTATATTAGCCAGGACCCGATTGGGCTCAAGGGTGGGATGAACTTGTATGGCTATGTGACCAATCCGACGGGGATGGTGGATCCACTAGGGTTAGTAGGTGAATGTCAAGGTAACTGGGAGCATGTCGGCTCGGTAACTGGATATGGAACATCAGTTACTGCCACAGGTGTAGATGGCTCATTGGTCAGACTGCGAGCAGCGGATGCTCGAGCCGCACTCCATGTAACCTCGTTCCACTACGAGGCCACATTTAGCAATATTGACAGTAATGGAAATCCTATTGCAGGTATTTATCCAGTACATTCTGGAACATTAAGTGGCCTTCCAGCGGGAGGAGGGACAAGCAAGGTTTTCAATAATCCCTCACCATCAGACTGGATAGTGACAATACCTAACCAACAAAAGTCATGTGACAACTGCGGGGAGCCTCAGATTCGTGTCCAACAATGTATTCAATAAAGCGCTGCTATTCCTCTCTGCATTAGCATTACTTGGATGCAACCAAGAAGAGGATAAATATTACAGGGCTGACTGTATTGTCAGAATAAACATTGACTGGTCTGGATACGATACGGAAAGGAGGCTAGCTATACAAAATCGTGTTTTACCCGAGGCGGCTCTTGCCTACCATGAGACGCTTGGCTTTGACAGCCCTGTATCAGGCCCAAGCAGCTCGATTAAAGGAGAAGAGAGAGAATATTATTACCTTCAATTCTCCGGGTTGTGTGACAGGAGGTACGAGTTTTCTGAGAACATTATCGCGTACTTTGCAGAAAATTTTGATGATGTTCCCCCCTTAGAAGTAGATCCTGGGACCTTTAAACCTGGAAGGGACACTATTGAGGTTTATGGTGATTCGTGGATAGATGGCGAGCGAGTCTATCAACCACAGTAACGTGGTGTGTGAGCTCTAATGGCAGACAACATACTCACCGCCCGCAGGGCTACCATCAGCAGTTCAACGCCTATGACGAGATCGGCCACCTCAGCGAGCTCACCTTGGGCAATGGTGCCGTCTACCGCTTCAGCTACGACGCGATGGACCGTCTGGCCAGCGAGACCGGCCCCGATGGCCGTGAACAGCACTATCGCTACGATGACGCGGGCCAGCTCATCGAGCGCGTGGAAGCCCACCGCCCAGGTCCGGATGGCCAGCCGCTGGTGACCCGTTACGACTACGATGCCCTGGGCCGCCTCACCGCCCGGCACCTGCCCGCCACGGAACACGCNGTATATTAGTCAGGATCCGATTGGGCTTAAGGGTGGGATGAATTTATATGTTTATGTTAACAACAACCCTATTGGTTACGTAGATCCCAAGGGCTTAGAAACAGTTGTAACCATATGGCAGCCAGTTGGATGGGGGGCGTCATCATTTGGACATGTGTCTACGAGCATTAATGATACGACATACTCATTTGGTCCGAGTGGGATGTCCATCTTGCCTACTGAAGTTTACCTTGGTAACAATTCTTTCCGAAGTGGCGTTGGAACTACGCTTAATCTTTCTTCAGAGCAAGAGTCGCAATTGCAGAGCTGTATGAGCAATTTTAATGATTCATACAATGCATTGAAAAATAACTGTGGCGCTCCAATACAGAACTGTTTAAGAGAGCTTGGCCATGACCTCGGCGGGAACTTATTACCGGTATCACTTGGTAACTCGCTGCTTGACTCCGAGCTGGCGAAAGAAGTTGAGTTTTATCCGCAAACAATTCCTGCTACAGGGACCAGTGCGCCATGGGCCAAATGATACGGAATTTTATTTTTGGAGGTGTTGCAGTTTTTGCTGCAGCAGGAATCATGAGCTGTAAAGATAATCAAGAACTTGTTTTAATAGCCGAAGCGCCGGTGGCTGTATATGAGGACTATCCATCTGATGGCCCACCTCGTGCAAGTGTTATTGGTATGTTGGAGGAAGGTGAGGTTGCTTCAGTAATGCACACACGTTATGCAAAAGACGCTGCATATTATAAAGTTAAGCTTGATAGCGGTATTGAAGGATATGTGGGGTGGGGTGGCGGTTTTAGAATTACACCTGTAGAGCATAATTAAATAATGCCTGAGCTTTACGTTAGTCACAGCATCTTTGACTGGCGTGGTGTAGACACTGAAGACCGGAGCTACATGAGGGAAGCCAATTCCTTTTGCAATGGCCCCAGGGCTTGCTGACTCGGGGTCGCGACTTCTATAGATAAGCGTTCGCGACGACCACAGCCACGTATGGTTGATTAGCGGCACCGTGTAGATGGCGCGGGGCGGGCATGGCAATGCAACACCAGCTGACCGCCAACGGCGCGCCTAATGTCAGCCAGTTTGGCGATCTTCCCGCGTTACACTGGCACACCTACGACAGTTGCCACCTGCACGACCTCAGCGCCCCCGCTCTGGGCTTGATGATCGCGCGAGAAAAAAAGACAAACAATAAAAACGCTACTAATTCGTCGTCCGGCCTCTCACTTGTCACATTTGAAGGCTCCATATACTCCATTCAAGCACCGTAAAAGCGCGTTACTCCCTCAGGGCGCTCTACGATGACTCTCCCTGTCACTGGGGCTTGCCTGTACGCAGCCATCACCAACCCCCTCTGCTCCACACCCCGCTCATGCGGACTATGCTGAGAAGGTGGCTGCCCCGCGTAGCCCGACAACAACCACAATAACCTTCAAAAAGGAAAGCGCATGCGACGCAAGCAACCATTCGCGCTAGTAACGGCCGCCTCGTTCACCAGCATTGGCCTGTTGCTGATCACGCCCTTATGGGCCTGGAATGGCGTGGTCGAGAAGCAGCGGTTCGAGATCGAGAGCTTTACCACCCAAGGCGGCGAGACGATTCCCAACGTGGCGGTGGGCTGGGAAGCCTACGGCGAGCTGAACGAGGCACGCGATAATGCCATTCTGATTACTCACTTCTTCTCGGGCACCAGCCACGCCGCAGGCCGTTACGAGGCCGAGGGTGAGGCCACCGGCTACTGGGATGCCATCATTGGCCCTGGCAAGCCACTGGATACCGATCAGTACTACATCATCTCATCCGATACGCTGGTCAATTTGGGGGCGAACGACCCGAACGTGATCACCACGGGGCCTGCCACCCTTAACCCCGATACTGGCGAGCCTTGGGGCATGGATTTTCCCGTCGTGACCATCCGTGATTTTGTCGAGGTGCAGCGCGCCCTGCTGGAAAGCCAGGGCATTGAATCACTGCATGCGGTCATGGGCGCTTCCATGGGTGCCTTGCAGGCCATCGAGTGGGCCAGCGCTTACCCTGAACGGGTCGAGCGGTTGATTCCCGTGATTGGTGGCGGTGTGGCCGACCCGTGGCTGCTGGCCACGCTCAGCGCCTGGGCCGCGCCTATTCGCCTGGATGCCCGCTGGAACGAAGGCGACTATTACGACGGCGAACCGCCCACCGACGGGCTCAAAGAGGCGCTGAAGCTGGTGACGCTCAATGCCAACCACTGGCAGTGGGCCAACGAAGCGTTCAACCGTGATTGGGCCGACGACGCGCGCGACCCCGCCCAGGACATCACCGCCCGCTATGCCATCGAACAAACCCTGGATGACATCGCCGCCGCCCGTGCGGCGCTTTCCGATGCCAACCACCTGCTCTACCTGGTGCGCGCCAACCAGACCTTCATGGCTGGCTACGGTGACTCGCTGGAAGCGGGGCTGGCCGCCATCGAAGCCCCCACATTGATGCTGTATAGCGAGAACGATTTGGTCTTCACCCCCGAGGGCGTACGCCGCACCGCCGAGCTGATCGAAGCCGACGGCACTGAGGTGACGCTAGAAACGCTGGAAGGCAACCGAGGCCACCTGGATGGCGTGGTGGCCATCGAGCAAGCCAGCGATACGCTGCGGGCGTTTTTGGAGTGACACAGCGCCTGGAAGGCCAATCTCGCTAGCGGCTTTCCAGCGCCCACTGCACCGCCTGCTCTGCATGGATCTCGGTCGTATCGAAGAGCGGCACGGGAGTGTCGGCCTGTTGAACCAGCAGGCCGATTTCGGTGCAGCCTAGAATCACCCCCTGCGCGCCGCGCTCGGCAAGCGCCTCGATGATCGCCAAGTAGTCGGTTTTGGCCTCTGCTTTCACCACGCCCAGGCACAGCTCCTGGTAGATCACCGAGTGCACGCGCTCGCGCTGTGGTTCTGTGGGCACCACCACCTCGATACCGTGGCGCTGCAAACGCTCGATATAAAACGCCTGCTCCATGGTGAACCGCGTGCCCAGCAAACCTACGCAGGCAATGCCCCGGCGCTGCAGCACCTGGGCCGTGGCATCGGCGATATGCAATAGCGGAATGGAAACCGCCGCTTCCAGCGGCTCGGCAACCTTGTGCATGGTGTTGGTACACAGCACCAGACAATCGGCCCCTGCTGCCTCCACCGCGCTGCCCGCCGCTGCCAATATCTCGGCAGTCGCCTCCCAGTTGCCCTGATGCTGCAGCGCCTCGATGTCGGCAAAATCCACGCTGTACAGCACCACTTTGGCAGAATGCAGCCCGCCCAGCGCCGAGCGCACATGCTGGTTGACGAGGCGGTAGTAGGTTTGGGTGGACTCCCAGCTCATGCCGCCGATCAAGCCGATGGTTTTCATGGATTCATTCACCTTTTCGAGGCCTGGAAACGTTGTGCAGCGAAGGCTGCCCATACTTCAGGCAGCGCTTCCCACACATTAGCCGCTGGCGTTTTCCTCGGCCACCTGACGCAGCGCATCGACCAGCACATCGGCGGGTTGGGCGCCGGAAATCAGGTAGCGGCCATCGAGAATGAAGCCCGGCACGGCACTGACGCCCATGTCCATGAAGCGCTGCTCTGCCTCACGCACTTCTTCGGTGTACTGGTCAGAACGGGCGATGGCCTCGGCGGTGTCGCCATCCAGCCCCACCTCCATGGCTTTTTCGCGAAGCACCAAGGGGTCGGCGGGATTTTTCGCCTCGCCGAAGTAGGCCTCGAACAGCGCCAGTTGAAGCGCCGTTTCCTGGTGCTGCGTGCCGGCCCAGGCCAGCACACGGTGCGCGGCGAAGGTGTTGTTCGCTCGGCGCTCCAGCGCGCCACGGAAATTCAGGCCAAGCGCTTCGGCGGCGGCCATGATCTCGCGCTGGGACTGCTCCATGGTGGCCGCATCCTTGCCGTACTTGCGGCACAGGTGCTCCAGAATCGGCTCGCCCTCGGGCGGCATGTCCCGGTTCAGTTCGAAAGGCTGCCAGACCAGCTCGACCTCGATCTCGCCAGCGAGCACCTCCAACGCCTGCTCCAGGCGCCGATAGCCAACCGCACACCACGGGCAGGCCACATCGGATACCAGATCGATTCTTACCTTTTGCATGGGGTGTCTCCTTTGGGTTCATTCATCATGGGTAACATCCGGCAGATATGGCCATGCCACTGCCTCAATCCGCCCACTCCAGATCTCCAGTAAACACGACCGTCAGCCAGCGGTGCGGCCCTTCGTCGCCCAGCAAACCACTGACTTCGTTACGCAGCGCATCCCATTCGCCAATGGTGCGCGGGGGCGCATCGGCGGGGACGATAAAGTAGAGCTCGATTTCCCTGGAGCGACCCACCCGCGCAATATAGGCGCGGTAGGTGGTAAACCCGTGCTGTTGCACGAAAGCCTGTGCCACCTGATCCACATGCTGCTTCAATGCGCTCGGGGTGACCAGGAAGATATCCGCCAGCGCGCGGCGCACGGTGGAAATCGGCAGCGGAATGATGATGACGCACACCACCGCCAGTACCGCCGGGTCGATGTAGGGCGAGATCCACTCCCACGACGTGCCCTGCACCAGATAGCCCAGCGAGAACGCCACCAGCAGCGCCGCCGTGATGCCTGCCGACATGATCCAGCCACGCACGTCCAGGCGCACGAAGTCCGACCCGATACGGCGATTGGCGCGAGCCTCCACGATAGCGGTGGAAACACACGCCACCAGGGTGATCACCGCATAAACGATTGCCCAGCCAAACTCCAGCTCGCGCCCGCCTTCCAGCAGGCTGCTGATGGCGTTGACCAGGGCATACACCGCCACGCCAATCAGCAGCGTGCCATTAACGCCCAGCACCATGGGCTCCAGGTGCCAGAAACCCACGGAAAAGCGCTCCCTCAGCTTGCGCGACAGCCCTTTCGACGACACGAACGAGGTAATCAGGTTCACCACCAGCAACGAGAGCAGGCTCATGCTGGCATCCACCAGGGCATAGATGCCGTCGAACATGATCGAAAACGACCCCGACATCAGGCCAAAGCCGATGCCCAGCCCCGCAATCACCAGCGTGACGGCGATGGACGTTCTCAGTACGCCGCTCTCATCGCTCAGGTCGAAACTACGCATGACGGTATCCCTTTCAGTGCGAAAATCCGCTCAATCCTGCTACTCTTTCAAACCTGCAATTCTCTCAATTGCTTCATCAATCCCGTAATCACTTTTGCCGAGCTGCTGGTGTCATCCGCCAGGCGGCGCACGTGTTCGGCAACCACCGCGAAGCCTTTGCCGGCCTCGCCTGCCCGCCCCGCTTCGATCCCCGCGTTGATGCTGAGCAGTTGCAGCATCTTCAGTGAATGGGCAATTTTCTCGGTTTCGGTGGCAATGTCGCGGCTGATGGTGCCCAGCTGCTCTTCACTTTGCCGCCGCTGCTGAATGTCGGTGACCACCCCTTCCAGGCAGATGACGTTCCCCTCGTCATCTTTGACGGCACCGCCGTACTCGCTCACCCAGCGCAGGCGGCCATCTTTACAGCGCACCCGATAATCGGCGTGCCAGTTCTTATCGGCAGCGATGGCCCGCTCGATGGCCTGATCCAGCCCCGGCGCATCCTCAGCGTAAATTAACGCCACGTAAGATTGCTGGCGGTTGCCGATCAAATCATGACTGGTATAGCCCGTCAGCTCCTGAACCCTGCCGCTCAGGTTCAGCATGGTGTAGTGCTCATCGTTGCGGCAGCGGTACAGAAACCCGTTCATGCGCGACGCAATGCTTTCATAGATACTGTCTTGCTCAGACATGCTGGTCATGGCCCTTCATGGTGGAATGCAACGGTACGTCAGCCCTTTACCCAGCGACTTAAGTCGTACTCTTCGAGGGGCACTATGCCGAGACCGCACCGCCAAGTCCAACGCCAAACTCACTTGCAAGCAACGACTAACAAGGCGGCTCGCGGGTCTGCTCGGTGACATGGCCCGCTTTATCCAGGTGGTACTCGCTAAAGTCCTGCGCCAGGAAGAGCGCGCCTGAGTAAACGCTTTGTGCCTCGCGTTGGATATCCTCGATGGAAGGC
Source organism: Vreelandella hamiltonii (assembly GCF_014651795.1). NCBI lineage: Bacteria > Pseudomonadati > Pseudomonadota > Gammaproteobacteria > Oceanospirillales > Halomonadaceae > Vreelandella > Vreelandella hamiltonii. Next base: position 616,922 of record NZ_BMXO01000001.1, read on the forward strand.
ACGGCATGGGACCTGAGCGGGTAGCGGGGGCTGAAGTGGGTCAGCACCAGGTGGGGCAAGCCGACCTGCTCGGCAAACGCCGCCACCTGCCTGCCGTAGCTATGCCCTACCTCACCGGCTTTCTCGGCCATCGCTTCGGTGTAAGTGGCTTCGTGCACCAGCACCTGCGCCCCGGCACAGGCTTGCGCCAACAGCTCGGGCTGGTCGTTGTCTCCGGCAATCACCACTTTTCTGGGGGCGTGTTTGAACAGCAGGTAATCCTGGCTGCGCAACGGCTTGCCCTCGAATGCCACCTCCCTCCCCTGCTTCAACTGCCCCCACAACGGCCCTCTGGGAATGCCGTGCCGATCCAATTTATCCACATCCAGGGCGGCCTCCACGTTGCGCTCGGTGAACGTATAGGCGTAGCACGGCACGCGATGGGAAAGCGCACACGTTTCCACCGCCATGTTCTCGAATTCGATGCTGGGCAGGTTATCGGCGCAGATGAACTCCAGCGCGAAGGGCAGGCAGAGCTGGGTGACCGCACAGGTAGCCTCCAGCCAGGTTTGGATACCCTTGGGTGCCACAAGGGTCAGCGGCGCCTTGCGCCCGCCCATGGCCGCACTGGCCAGAATGCCCGGCAGCCCGTAGCAGTGGTCGCCGTGCACATGGGTAATCAAAATGGCCTTCAACGAATGAAACGACAGCCTGGTGTGCAACACCTGATGCTGAGTGCCCTCCCCGCAATCGACCAGATACCAGCCCTTGCCCTTGCTCTCTTGCAAGGCGATGGCAGAGACGTTGCGTTGTTTGGTGGGCACACCGGCGGAAGTGCCGAGGAAGAGTAGGTTCATGGTGTTTTGTGGGGCCATGGAAGTGAATGGCTATTCTCGGAAAAACGCTACAACGACTACACCAAGCTCGCCTTGACCATGGAGGCGAAACAGTAATGGAAGAGAAGCCTCCATGTTAAGCGCTCATCAAGCGGCGTTAAATTCCAGTGGATGGAGGCCATCCAGATTGACCGTACTCCGCGCCACCCAGAGATCATGCATATCCTGCATCGCCAACCAGCTCTCAGGGCTACGCCCCAGCACTTTGGAAAGGCGCAGCGACATTTCCGGGCTAATGCCACTTTCTCCTTTGAGCAGCCGGGACAACGTGGACGGTGAAACGCCCAGACTCGAAGCAAGCTGACGCGAGCTAATGCCAAAGGGCTCCAGATACACTTCCCGAATAAATTCACCAGGATGCGGCGGATTATGCATCGTCATTAGTGATAATCCTCATAATCAAGAATGTAGGCGTTACCGTCCTGAAATTCGAACGTCATACGCCAATTTCCGTTCACCCAAATCGACCATCGCACTTTGTCTTTCCCTTTCAATGGGTGAAGCCTAAAGCCAGGGATGTTCATATCTTCGACTGAAGTGGCGGTATCCAGAGCAAGAAGCTGCATACGTAGCTTCTTGGCATGATCCGGCTGTATGCCAGCGGTGCTGCCAGTCGAGTAGAACCGTTTCAGCCCTTTGTGCCGGAATGATTTAATCATGAAGAAACCATAGCATGATGCGCACCGCGCAACAACCGTCTAGCGTTCATCGCCAAAATTGACATCAGCAACGCTTGTCTAAACATTGAGCACATCGATCAATAAGGCCTAGCAGCGAGGTGTCATGCGATACAGTAGCAAAGAAAAGCTTTGCCGATGAGGCTGGTCTTGCAACAGATCTACATCTCGGGCTGGAGCGGATGCTGGTAATTCAACACCGCCATGGCGTTCTGGTCTTAGTTGTAAACCTTGATGCACGGCATGCTGACTACTCCTCGTCAGTTTTCCCGATCCTACCAAAACCTGGCTGTCAAAGGGTTTTTTTTACAGCCTCAATGCCTGAAACTCAGTTGCCGCCCGAAGCGCGCCAGCGCTTTGGGCGGTCAGCTGCAGCGACTTGTTGGGCTGCATACTACAGCTCGACATGATTACGTACTGTTACCCCCGGCAATAACGGTTCTGATCTTCGCATAAACCCGTTAGCTTCCAGTATCGCATTCCTGATTTGGAGTGGACTCTGCTGCCAGATAATGCACGCTTGCTGAAGTCGAGGCCCTGGGATTGTTGAAGCAGCTTCGAAACCTTGCAGCCTCTTAAACACTGCCAATGTTTTTTCGCTCAAGTAATAAAATTCTTCATAAAGCTGCCCATGCCTGAGCGCGTGCTCCAAAAGATCTCCGTACAGCCCCGCCATAATCTCAATTTTTTCACCACCTTGAGCGTCCATCGGCTGAAACATATCAGGGCGGCCGTTAAATCCACTATGGACTTCACTGTGACACGGCCCGCATAGCGAGATACCGTTGCCTGTTTCAAATTCGGCGCTTTTGAGGAATGTTTTACGACAGATATGGTGAGCTGCAACGCGTTCGGCTGCTGAACATAAGACGCATACGCCTCCGTCGCGCAATCTGACAAATTTACTCCAGTATCTGAGGAGTGTGTTTCTAGAAGACTTACGCTTCAGGCTAGCATCTAGGCGGAGATAGCAATTACATAGTTCTTCGAAGCGCAAGTGATTCATACAATTTCCTGCTTAGGCCCAACGCCCGAGCACAACAGCACGAACGAAGTGAGTGTCCGGTGCCGCAGGCACGAACTGCTGCGACTTATTAACTGTTCTTGTCATCTATTTAGCTGCCACTCTTGATAGGCAGGGGCGCACTCATATTTCAACCAACTAACGTCATGTGATAACCAAATATGCGCTTCAGGCTTAACTCCCGGATCTTCATCCAAAGTAGCCACACGCAATATTACATGAGGTTGACTAGGTCTTTCAGCTACCAAATGCGTTCCGCATACTGAGCAGAAACGTCTCAACTTTCCTTGACTAGATTCAAAGCTAGAAAGTTTTTCTTCACCACGAATCCAACGAGAATTTTCTCTCAGAGCACCCGCTGTGGGTACGAAAGGTGCAGCATGTGCCTAGCGGCAAGTTTTGCAGTGACAAAAAATAATCGGCATGTCCAGTGAGGCAATTTCATACTCAATGGATCTACACAAACAACTCCCTTTCACGGATACCTCCATGGTACAGTTAACCCCGCATTTAGCGGCTTGTCCGCTGCAATGCTTGATTATACATTACTACAAATGTTCTTCTCAACACACAAATCCATTGGTTCGAAAAGTAAGCAGTCATTTATCCTAAGGAGTGCACGAAGTAATTTTTCCCTAATGGCCGACCGAGGTTTCTTATCTCCGGCACACTCGATTGCTTCAACTACGTCATAAAGTATGCCTTCTAATGTTTTGCATAGCTTTAGATCAGCAGTCTTTTCATATATAACATCATCAATTACATGATGCTGCGAGATTTTATTCTTGGGTGAGCACGGACAGACGCACTTTCTAGCGCCTTGATACATTTGAGCTCCACTACAAACGTATCTTTCATCCCTGTAGGTTATTGTCAACCCATAGTCATTTTGCACAGGATACCCATCATGATAATCATGGTGCTTCGGATTGGGGCAGTCAGAGTGTCGCGTCACGACATAGAGGCCAAATTCTTTTGCCCCCTTCAGGTATTTATTATAGAGTTTCTTTAGACTCCCCCTAGTTATATAATTGGGCGTAGTTTCATCCCAGAATAAACTCCAACCTGAGTTTTCCACACCAGTGATAATCTCTAAAATATCAGCTCTTAGTTCTGCGTAATACTTAAATACACACATGACTCATCCTAGGAGATGCATAACACCCAAAACACCGGAAACCTTAAGCGCAGCGTAGGGCTTCCGGTGATTTATTTGTTATGCTACTCCCCTGTATCCTCGCTGCCAGACTCGTCGATTTGTTGCTGGCCTCTTTGAACTTCAGGTATGCCATGATCTAGTACAAATGTTACTTCCGGTGGTGGTACATCTTTACTTGGCTCAACGGATGGTTCCGGCTGGCTTTGTGACTCTTGGTTGTTTTCTTCACTCATTGGGTTTTTCCTCTCTATTGTTGCTGATAAAGAAACAATTAGCATTGCTGATAAGGTAAGTGACCACATTGCACAAGCAATATCTCTATAGCCTTTTATCAAAAGCTCCAACTTTTCTGCATTTCCTTTTCGTGCATACTTTAAAGCTTCCGAGCAGGTTTTTGTCAGCGCAAATTGAATAGTAGGAAGGCTCTCTGGCTCATATCGTTCAATAAATTTTTCGTCTAAAGGAAGCCTTGGCATCTCTTGAAAGCGTAACGCACGATAAAGAAAACTCCAAGAAGATGCAAAAGCCAAATATGTAAATGCTACGACAGTACACGCAAGCCATTGAAGCAAGCTTTCTGTAGGAAACAATAAGTCAGAGTAGAAACGCAGAAGTACTGTATACGCGAGCACACCAACAGATAGCAAGCTTAAATATCTTGCTGATTTATCCTCGATATTTCTAAAGCGCTGAAGCTCATCATCAAAAGCAGCGCGAGCATAGGTGTAAAGAAATTCGTGCTTCTCACTCTTCATCAATGAGCCTCTGGTTGTATAGCGCGTAAAGCATAACACCTCAATCATTCGACGCGGTAGTGGTCGGCTGCATTGAATTGTTATGCACCCTGTACGCTGTCAGCAAAAGCTCGGTCTCACTTTCTGACTTGTATTGCTTCTTGACGAGTTCAAGACCTGATAACTCGAATATCTCCTGCGCCTTTTGGAATAGTAATAGAGCCCTACTTTCATCTACTAGAGCCTTCTTGAACTCTTCACAAACAGATTCGATCTTATTGCTGTTGAAAGGTGGCAAGCTCTCACCAGTGGCAAGCAATCGGACAATATACAGAAGATGAAATCGAGCTTTCTTATATTCAGACTTCAGGTTCCCACTCCTAAAGAACTGTTCGATTCTGTAGTAAGAAAGCGCGCTAACATAATAGGGCGAGTACTTATGCTCTTCATTAAATATTAGACCAGAAAAACGCTTAACGATGGTCCCATAGTACCCTGACACTAAGTGAGGAGAATTCAAGAACATCGACGCGAAAGACTTAATTTGCATTGGAATGGAAACTACCTGTGTCTTCTTGATACCTGCGTCCGAGTTGTACTGCTGAGATCTTCGTTCGTAGTACAATGGAAAAATTTTTCTTTCCGCATTATAGTAAAGCTCTAGTTTCTTTTGGAACATATTCAAAGCTTCGAGCTGCTCTGTTTTCACCTCCGTCTGGCTGTTGGTTGCCAGTGTAATTGCAGTCTTAATTTCATCATTATCTGTAACTACAATCTTAATCGGAACATAAACACCGTCGATTCCCTCAATGTTCTGACACTCATGTAACACATGGCTGGTTTGACACCCGTTTACCACTTGATAATCTCTTATTGTGAACCTATTCGCTGCTGGCGTCAGCGCTGAGGCGACAATAGTGATACCATTATTCAAAACGCAAAACAGATCGAATTTTTTGTCCTCTAATGTGCCTTTTATCTTTTTGTTTACGGCATTACTTCCTTGAAAATCTCTGACATTGTCATCAAAAATACTATAGATGGTGCTGTTCTCATCTTGTATTAGCTTGACGTACTCTTGAAAAGGTAAAATACCAAGATATGCTTCTTGCACACCTTCGATATCCGGCAAAGTTATGCGACTTTGAAAGTTAATCGTAGACGAAAGTTTGTTTTTTGTTTCATGAAACAATCTTTGTATTTCACTCGCGCCCAACGGCTCTATTGACACCTCTTCGAATAGGCCGATATTCTCGATTTCTGCCTTTCCTGAGCTAATTATTGCTTTTAGGTTCTGGTCGTTCTGCCATTTTCCTGTGCATACGTAATACAATCTACATATCGGTCTTCGGTTTATCATATACGACGACATTGATATGGCCGATTCCCAAATGTCTTTCATCTTCCGAATTTTGTCATTCTGAACCAGCTGAGGGTCATCACTCAGGAAATCTTTCACTCCATGAATAAAACTACCTATCGACGAACCGTCAAAGGATGATGATGTCTTCGTTTGTATAAATGTGACATCCGCATCTAGGTGTGATGACGTATCAACAACATCACGAAGCTCATCTTCATCTATTATAATTCTTCCATTCACAACTAACGCGACCCCATCTATCCCGCAATCCCCGCCTGATCCCGCATGAATGTCTTCAAGCTCGAAGCTTCCTCGGAATAACTTTGAGACAATGGAAAAGTTCGAGAAATGCTCAAATTTGGTAGCTTCGCTTACGCTTTCTATTTCATACTGGTGAGAAAATGTGTCTATGAGCGATTTTGTAATTTTATCCATCTTAAATCTCCAAATTTGGTTTCCGCGTAACGCCACGATTTTCGGCCATTTTTTAGCGCAGCGGAAAATTGGTCCGACAACAGCGCCTTGTTAAAAGCTATTAAGCTAACTCTGGAAGCCTATCTAATACCATCGCCCCTTTGCATAGAAACTAACTTGCCCTGTTTTTGGATCTATTCTCATTTCTATTTCTTCTGGCGGCTTAATGAATACCTGTGGGAAGCCCCATTGGATAGGCGTTTGAAGTATGTCGCCAACCCCATTCGTGATCGCTACCCGCATTCCGCTTCTGCTTTTCATAACCTTTACGAACGCCCCGTCATTCTTGACCTCGTTAGGCATCAGCCTTTCTTCCGGCAGCGCATTAAGGAATTCAATATATTGAATAAAGCTGCTCTTCTTTACGGGGTCACCCTCCAGATACTCTATCGCGTCGTTCAAATGTATTTGATTACAAAAGTATGTGTAATTAACACACCATGATAGTTGTTCTTTTTCACCTTTCAAAGGAACATTAAACTTAATTACAGGCAACGACTTGGAGGGAACTACTCCTCTACTGAAGACTTCGTCTCCAAACAAAGAAGACAAGACAGTAGCTTTAGCCTTTTCAAAAATTACACAAACGGGAGCATTTATTTGAGGCTCATACTTTGCTAGCTCATTAAACTCATTACTTAGAAATATACGTCTCTCTTCATCAAAAATGATGTCACCCTGATTAACGCACCCACGAAACATGAAGCCATTTCTCAGGCCTAGCTCTAAAAAGAAATTAATGGACCCTATAAAATTATTAACAGAGGCAACATTATCGACACCATAGGAAACTAGAATTATTGAATCAGAAACGATTTCAGATATCTCAAAATTATTGCTAGGCCCTTCGTAGTCCTCAGGCACTCCAAAAAAAACCTTATTTTTTGCAGTATCGACGAATTCTGAATATTTATTATAAACCTCTTCGATTCCCGTCTTTTCGACCATCGCTGAAAAGCCCAGGACATCTAAAAAGCATATCAGTCTGTTCTTGTGATAATTCAATTTTCACCTTTAAGGAGTGATGCTTTTAACAGTGATTACACGCCCTGCCATGAAACCTCAATGAACATGACATCACAATGACTGAGGTTTCATAGCCACCACATTGAATCTACCTCATTGATTCAACAGCGTGCAAAGAGAATTTTGGCGATGTAGCCAAAATTCGCGGGCTTGCGCGCTTTGCTTTGCCTCATCCAACCGCCAGAAACGCACTGCACAGCTGATGTTCCACGCGAGGCCCAGACAAGAGGCAAGCCATTAGCCAATCCCCACCGCCACCAATTCCCCCTCAAACCACTGCTGTTTGAGGCCGCGCTGTTTTTCCAGCAGCGTGAGGTAGGGTCTTAGCGGGTGTTGGGGCGGTAGGCTGACGTGGAGTTGGCGCAGGCGCCGTTGGTAGGGGAGCTGCCCGGCGGGCTGGTGCAGGGGGGTGGCGTGTTGGCTGAGCCACGCCATGTCGGGGAGCAGCAGGTGCGTGGCGCCGCTGTCCAGCGCCAGGGTCACGCCCTTGGCGTCGAAGTCGCCTGCGTAGAGGTGCGGCCTGCGGGTTTTGCGCCATACCTCGGCCAGGTGGGCGAAGCCGCCGCCGTAGTGGCTGTCGCCTCGGTAGGCGATGAGCGGCTGGGCGTAGCCGCTGAGGGCGCTGATGTTCGGATTGAAGGCGTAGAAGCTGTCGAGGTTTTCCACCTGCACCAGCGCGCCGAAGACCCCCAGCGTGAGGTGGCGAACGTCCACGTCGCGACTGCAGCGCGGCTCGTGGGAAAGCCCCGGAGTGGGCTGGGGCGGCAGGCTGAGCAGTACGCGCCAGGCGCGGGGGCCTTCGCGGGTGGCTTTGTCTTCTTCTACCCCCTCTTTGGCCTGGGCGGCGCTGCTCAAGCCGCTGAGCGAGCGGCCCAGCGGGGCGAGGTGGGCGCTGGCCAGAACGCTATCGATCTGCGCCAGCAGCTCGGTATCGAAGCGCAGGGCCTGGCTGGAAAGCCGCATGCCGAGGTCGATATCCTGCTGGCGGCACCAGGCCACCACGTCTTCCACCCACTGCCGGCGGGGCTTCTCCACCGTGGGCTGGCGATTGAGTTCCCGGGCCACGCCGTTGAGCCCTGCCCGTGCGCGGCTAGGCAGGTTCATACCGTCACCGCCAGGGCCACATCGTGAATCAACCGCAGGTCGTTATAGGCGCTGGCCCTGCTCTCTTCCTGATGAAGGCGAAAGGCCTGCTGCTCGCGGCGCGGCAGGCCCTGGTATTCGGCGATCACCTGAAACAGCCAGATTTCATCTGCCCACTCCAGGCCGCTCTGTTGCAGGTAGGCCAGGGCGCTGACCGGCTCGGCGGGCGGCTGGTCGAGCACCGCGAGGTAGAAGCGCTCGACGTCCAGCTTGAGGGCCTGCTGGCGGGCGGCGGCCAGGCTCTCTTCGGCGAGCTGCACGGGGTTGGCCACGGCCACGTTTTGCGCGGCGTGGCGCGGGGCGGGCAGCTCGTGCAGCAGCTCGGCCAGTACCCGGGTGTCCAGGGGGCGGTCCAGCGCCGGGGCGGCGGCGGGGTTGAGCGGTGCGGCGCGGTTGAACAGCGCGGGCACCTCGCTGCGCTGGGCGTAGTTGCCGGGCACGAAGCCCGGGTGTTCGCGCAGGAAGGCGGCCATGCCGGTCATCAGGCGGCTGCGGGCCTGCTGCTTGCGGAAGCGGGCCATGAGTTCGATCAGCCGCCGCTGCACTTCCCGCAGGCTGGTGTAGTGGTGGCTCAGGCGGTTCTGAAGCTGGCTGATGAGCAGCTTGCGCAGGCTGCCGTCGCTGCCTACCAGGGCGATCAGCTCGTCGAAGTCGATCAGCGCGAGGCCATCGAGCAGGCGCACGATCTGCTTCTGGGCGCGGTCGTTCTCGCGGATCTTGTCGTTGAGCTGGCTGACGAAGCCGAAATCGCTGTTGAGCCGCTGCCACAGGCTGTCGATGGCGTCGGCAAAGCGGCCGTTGAGGTCGTCTACCTCCTGGCGCAGGCGCAGTAGCTGCTGCTCCTGGCGCCAGTGTTCGCCCTTGCTGCGAGCTTCCCGGTAGCTATCGACCTGAGTGCGAATCAGCTCCAGGGTTTCGGCCACGTCGGCGTTGACGTGGCGGCGGGTTTCGTCGGCGAGCATTTCGGCGATCAGGTCGCGCACCTTGGGCGAGAGTTTGACGCCGCTCTGCTCGTCGGGCCGCCACAGCACCCGGGCGGCCAGCAGCTTGCGCAGCGCGCCGTCGCTCAGGCCTTCCAGCGGTACGTCGTCGCGGGTGTAGGCCTGCATCAGCCGTTCGGCGTGCTTGCCCAGCAGTGCCAGGCGTTCCGCGCCGGTCTTGAGCAGGCGGCTCTCCAGCTCGCTCACGCCACTGCCCGAAGCACTGCCCTCCCGCCGACTCACAGCAGGGCCTCCTGCGTGCCGGTGTCCTCGTCGGCGTCGATGGGCAGGTTCTCTTCGTCGCGGATGAAGCGCACCACGTCCACCAGGTAGTCCATCTTGCCGGTCACCACGAACACCTGGCGTTCACTGTGGGGCTGCATCAGGTAGCCGTGCTCTTTCAGCCGTTTGAAGATCTGCTTCACCTGGGCATCCAGCTGGTCGCTCTGGGAGCCAAAGAAGCTGTCCGTGGCCAGCCGTTCCAGGCGCTCGCGCAGGCTCTGGTTGTCTTCGCACTTGGCGCTGAACTCGGCGGGCTTGAGCACGTCGCCAGGGGCGGCCAGGGCGTCGCGGCCCAGCGCTTCCTGCACCAGTTGCAGCCACTCCAGCATGGGCAGCAGGCTGTTGAGCGTATCGGCGAGCTGGCGGGAGAGCTGCTCCCGGGCGGTGTCGTTGAGCTGCCGCCAGGCCAGGAAGTAGACGCTGGCATCCTCGTTGCTGGCCAGCCGCCGATTGAGCGGGCGCAGGTAGGCGTCGATGGCCTCGCGGATCTCTTCGTTGGCCAGGTGGCGGTAGGCGTTATCGTCGCTGACGGCGCAGATGAAGTCGCCTGCCAGCAGGCGTTCGAGCAGGGGGCCGTGTTCGATCATGCGCTCACCTCCTGTTGGCGCTGCTTGATTTTCTGCGCCAGCGCGCTGAGACGCGGCTCGATACGCTTGAGCTGGCGCTGTTGCTGGGCGTCCCGTTCGATGAGGTAGCGGTTGGCGAACAGCAGCAGTACGTCGGATTCCGGGTTGGGGAAGGCCCCGACGATATGGATGCGGTTGCTGTCGCAGGCATCGAACAGTTTTTCGACGTTGTGGTAGGCCAGGGTGCCGATCTCATCGATGGGCCAGTGGATGGCGATGTGCGCATCGCCCCGCAGCAGGCGGGTAAACGCCAGCAGGAACTTGCACAGAATCAGATACGCCATGCCGTGGCTGGAGGACTCCAGCAGCTGACGGTCGTTCTTGATCACCAGGTCCGTGCCGCCTTCGTTCAGGTGCAGCTCCAGGCGCAGCAGGCTTTCGAAGCTGTACTGCTGGTCGCTGCGCAGCAAATCGACCACGTCGGCCAGGGCGTTGAGGTAGTCGTCGCTGGGCAGCGTCTGGCCGGACTCCCGCCACGCCTTGTAGCGCTGGGCGAACAGCTTGAGCGGTTCCCAGAAGCCCAGCTCGTCGATGGTGGATTGAATGCGCACTTCCGCCTTGGTGATGCCTTCCAGGCGCAGGTCGTCGGCGACCTCTTCCGAAAGCCGACGGCTCTGGGCGCTGATGCGCCGGTTCAGGTCGCGGAAGACGATGAAGAACTTGTCCAGGTCGTCGCTGAGGTTGCGGCCTTCCTGAATCAGCTGCTGCTGTTGGTCTTCCAGCAGTTTGAGCATGCCGCGCAGCAGCGGCAGCAGTAGCCGGGGGCTGTCGCTGGGCAGCTTGTCGCGCTCGCTTTGCAGGGCATCGGCAAAGCCGCTGCTGGCGTCCTTGATCAGTTGGCTTTCGACGTCCAGGCAGCCTCGGCGCAGCTGCTCCAGCTGCTGGTGGCGGCTGGCCAGGGCCTGGCGGGTGCGCTCGATGCGCTCGTCCACATCGCCCAGGCTGGCTTCCAGCGGCGCGCCTTCGGCCACCAGCTCCAGGCTTTCCAGCTGGTTGAGCAGCGGCGTCAGGGCTTCCAGGGTGCCACGGGCGCTGTCGCGCTGGGCCTTCAGGCCGTTCACCGCCTGCTGGTGGGCCTCTCTGGCGGCGTGGAAGGCGTTTTTCAGATGCGCTTTGTCGCGCTTGAGCTGCTGGTCGCGCTGGGCCAGCTCGGCCTCTTCCGCCACCAGCTGAGGTTTGTGCTGGCCCCACTCGATGCGCATGAAGCGCTGGTACTCGGCCAGCTCCTCCTGGCGGGCGGCGGTTTTGCGAATGCGCTCGTTCTGGGCTTCCAGGCGAGTTCGCGTGGCCTTGAGCTGGGCGGGGTCGACGCCCTGTTCGGCCAGCTCCTGGCTGAAGGCCTCTTCCAGCTCGGCGCGCTGGCGCTGGTGTTCGGCGTTGGCATCGCTGAGCTGCTGTTTGTAGGTGCGTAGCTGGGCATCGAGGCTATCGAGCTGGCTCTGGGCGTCGGCCTTGAGCTCCAGCAGTTGGCCCTGGTGGGTTTCGGCCAGCTCGGCCAGGGCGTCGCGCTTCTCGTCGCGCAGCTCGGTTTGGGCCTGCTCCTGGCGGGCCAGGGCGGCTTCGATGTGGGCACGGCGAGCTTTCTGGCTTTCCGTGTGGCGGGCCTGCTGTTGGCGGCGCGCTTCCAGGGCGTACTCCACCTCCTGCTCAGCGCGCTGGTGGGCCAGCCGGGCGGTGTCCTGGGCTTCATCGGCCTGCTGTACCCGCTCGTTGTGCTGCTTGAGGGCCTTTTCAGCGGCGGTGCAGGCGGTGTGGGCTCGGGCCTTGGTGCTCTCGGCTTCCTCGATGGCGGCCAGCAGGCTGGCTTCGTCCTGGGCGTAGTCGGGCAGCGCGATGGCGGAAAGGTCCAACGCCAGCCCGAACAGGTCGTCGCTGGCGTTGTCGGCCAGTTGGGGGGCGAGGTCGCGGCGCTCCAGTAGTTCCGGGGCGATCACCTTGCCGAGCTGCTGTTCCCAGCCGGGGCGGTGGTAGCGCAGGAAGTGGCGCAGGCTGCCCTGTTCGGGGGTCTGCTGCTGGTAAAGGGTGTAGCAGTGCTGCTCGGCGCGCTCCCGCTGCTGACGGCACTGCACGAGATGCTGTTCGGCGGTGTCGCGCTCGCGCTTGTGGGCTTCCAGCTCGCGGCGCAGCGCTTCCAGGGTGGCCCCGGCCGCGCTGCGGGCCTGCTGGGCATCGTCCAGCCGCGCCTGGGCCAGCTCGGCCTCCTGGGCTTCTTCGCGGGTTTGGCTGGGCATGGCCAGCTGGGCCTTCAGCTCGGCCAACTGCTCGACGCCTAGCTCCAGCTGGGCCTGATACTCGCTCTCCAAGCGCTGGCGAGCCTGCTGGTAGCGCTCGTTATGCTGCTGTTCGGTTTGCCACTGCTGCTCGCGGCGCTCGGCTTTCTCCTCCACCAGCGCATCGATCAGCTCCTGGTTCTCTTGAGTCTGGCGGGCGAGGTTTTCAGAGAGTTCGCGTAGTCGGCCATCCAGGCGCGCCTGGCTTTCCTTTACTGCGTCCTGCATCACTTGCAGGTGTTGCTGCAACTGGTCGCGCTGCTCGCGCCACTGGGGCAGCGCGTTGATGTCCCGCTCCAGGCCGGGCATGTCGGCATCGGCGTACTGCTCGAAGCGGGTTTGCAGGTCGTTGAGGCGGTGCTGGGCGTGCTGCAGCTGGCTTGCCACTTCGCTGTGCTGGTCGTTGAGCGCATCCCGCCGTTCGCCGTAGGCCTGCTCTTCGGCCTGAAACTCCCGCTGGTGGCGGTTGAGTTCGCCTTCCAGGTCGACGACCTGCCGCTGGGCCTGTTCGCGGTCGGCGGCCAGCTGGGGTTTGAGTTGCCACAGGGTGGTATCGAGCTCGGCCAGTTCACGGTCGATGCCGGAGAGCTTGGCCAACGCGGCCTGCAGCGGCTCCAGGCGCATGGATTGGCGCATCTGGTGAATCCACTCGCGGGCCTTGGCACTGCGAATGCGAGTAACCGGCAGCTCGACGCCGTCCTCTTCGAAAATCGCCGCCAGCATGGTCTTGAGGGTGTCCATCTTGCCCTCTTTGGCGTGCACCGCCGAGACCAGCTTTTCGATATGGCGAATGCGCCGCTCGGGATTGACCAGGCTGAACTGGGCGGCGATCTGGCGCAGCTTCAGGCCATCGCGGCTGTTGCCGTGGAGCTGGGTAAAGTCGTTCTGGATCACCGAGCGGAACTCGGAGGTGGCCCCCAGCTTGGGCGACACCGGCGTACCGCTGCGGCGCAGCCCGCTGGCCCACTGGGTGTAGTCCAGCGCCAGCGGGCCCTGCTCGGTCTCGACCAGGTAGTCTTCCGGGCGGTAAGGCGCGCCGACGAAGCGATACTCCACGCCGCCTTCCTGCTTGCGGGTCAGCACCGCCTGGCACACGTTGCCCGCTTCGCGGCGGTATTCGTATACCAGGTAGCTGTTGCGATGGGGCAAATAGAACGCATCGAATTTCATGCGGGTTTTCGGCACCACCTTGTTGGGCAGCTCGCCGTAAAACACCGGCACCAGCCGCTGGAGCGTGGTTTTACCCGACGCGTTGGTGCCGCAAATATTGGTGTGGCCGTCCACACTGAGTTCGACCACGCCGTTCAGGTGGCCGTGAATCATCACGATGCGTAGCAGATGCGCCATGCCGTGTCCTTGATCGTTTAACGTCCGAAAACGCTATCTTGCCAGACACAGACCAAAGCAGCTACGCGGCTGCACAACACTGGCATGGTGTGTCACTTAGTGCTATACATATTAAAGTGATAAAAAAGGGATCCGATGCGAGTATTTAAAAACAAGGCGTTCAGTAAGTGGGCAGCCAAGGAAGGGCTGGATGATGCTGCTTTGCTCGCCGCCGTTGAGGAAATGGAGCGCGGCCTGATTGATGCCGACTTGGGTGGCCATGTGGTGAAAAAGCGCGTGGCAATCGGTGGCCGAGGCAAGAGCAGTGGTGTCAGAACCCTACTGGCTTACAAGATCGGCAATAAAGCATTTTTCGTTTACGGTTTTGCCAAAAATGCTCGCGCTAACATCAGTGCTGAAGAGCTTAAAGCATTAAAATATTTAGCCAAAGAATTGCTGGGCTACAGTGACACGGCATTGACCGAAGCCATCAGGTATGGCGCATTGATCGAGGTTAAAAACGATGGATAAATCAATTCTGGATATGGTGCATGAAACGGCTCAAGACCTGCACACGGCGGGTGTGATGAAAGACACCACGCTGCGTGAGTTCGATGCGCTCTGTCTGCCGCCTGTCAAAGAGTATACAGCCATACAGATCAAGCAGATCCGCACCAGGAATCACGCCAGCCAAGGCGTGTTCGCCGCATACCTGAACACTAGCGTGTCTACCATCCAGAAGTGGGAACAAGGCCAGAAAAAACCCAATGGTCCTTCGCTCAAGCTGCTAAACCTGGTGGCCGAAAAGGGATTGGAAATACTGGCTTAATCGTTCTCCCTTCTTTCTTTCGCTCCCAGCAATCCTTCAAAAAAGCTCACCGCGTTGGCTTCCAGCCCTTCCAGGTAGTAGCCGCCTTCCTGTACCACCAGGGTGGGCACATTGAGGCTTGCGATGGTGCGTCCCAACTCGCCAAAACCGGGTGTCGATACCGCTACTTTGGCCTGAGGGTCGCGCTCATGAATATCGAACCCCAGCGCCAGCACCAGCGCATCGGGCTCGAACAGGCGAATGGCCTGGCAGGCTTGGGCCAAGCGGTCGAAGAACACCGCTTCTGCCGAGCCGTGGGGCATGGGCAGGTTGAGGTTGTAGCCCAGCCCGGCCCCTTCCCCGCGCTCCTCTTCGAAGCCGGAGACCGCCGGATAGAAGTTGGTGGTATCGCCATGGATGGAGATATAGAGCACATCGTCGCGCTGGTAGAAGATCTCCTGTATGCCCTGACCGTGGTGCATATCCGGGTCGAGCACGACGATGCGCGGAAACCGCGCGGTGAGGTGCTGGGCAGCAATGGCGGCATTGTTGAGAAAGCAGAAACCACCAGCGGAGTCGATACCCGCATGGTGGCCCGGCGGGCGTGACAGCGCATACGCGAAGCGCTCCCCAGCCAATAACGCCTCCGCCCCGGACACGGCACTTTGCGCCGACCAGTACGCCGAGTGCCAAGTGTGCTGGCCCACGGGCGCGCTGCCATCGGCCAGGTAACGTGCCGCTTCGGCCAGGATACCGCGCAGGGCGTTGGGCGAGCGTACGAATATGTTGGAGATCACTTCGTCCCCCCAGTCTTCGTCCAGCGCATGCCAGCGCCGATAAGCACTTTCCAGAAAACGCAGGTAGGCCAGCGAGTGCACGGCCCGCAACGGCGCGACGCCGTGGTCGATGGGAGCCTGCACATCAAACCCTAGCCGGTGCACGGCCGACAGCAGCGCCGTGGCGCGTTCGGGTACTTCCTGCGGGGCGCGCATCTTGCCCCGCGAGAAGTAGGTGCGCGGATGGTGCAGGCGCTGTTCAGCGTGAAAGAAGGTCTTCATTGGCCGGGGCTCCATTCTCGCTCCCACTTTCGCTCTCACTCTCGCCCACCCCCTTCACCACGAAGTCTCTGGCCACCCCGATGTGAAAATTGATGGCCTCGCGGCAGGCTTCCGGGCGGCCCGTGGCCAGGGCGTCGAGCAACTTGAAATGGCTGGTGGCGATGGTCTCGGGGGCTTCATGGGTTTTGGTGATCAGCGCAATACAGAGGCGTAATTCATGGGCCAGGTCATCGAAGGCCCGCAGCAGACGCTCGTTGCCTGCGTAGTGCAGCATCAGGCGGTGGAACGTCAGGTCTTCTTCGATGCGGCGCGTGCCGTCGTTTCCAGCGGCGGCCTCGCACAGCACGGCTACCTGCTGCTGCAAGGCCTGTTCGGCCTCGGGCGTGTAACGCTGGCACAGGCGCTGAATGGCGTGCCGCTCCATGCACAGCCGCAGGTCGAAGACGTCCTCCAGTTCAACGGTATTCAACGCACGGACGAAGAAGCCCTTGCGCGGCTTTGAAATCAGCAAACCGCGGCTTTCCAGCAAGCGCGCTGCTTCACGGACCGGCGCACGGCTCACCCCCAGCGCGCGGGAAAGCTGCACTTCAGAAAGCCGTTCGCCGGGTAAAAAGTGTTGCTGAATAATTGCTTGGGTCAGGTAGTCCGCCACCTGCTCGACCAGGTTGTGCTGCTGGATAACCGCCTGCGGCGCCGTTGGCAAAGGGGCCATAAAGTCTACTCGTGGTCGCCATGACATGGCTTGAGTATGGCAAAAAAACCGCACTTGTCGACGGACGATTGACGACTGTCGACAGTTTTACCAGCCGCTGCTATGGTCAAAAAGGGCCGCCAACAAACACCACAACCTGGCCTGAACACGTCACGCCTCGCTCGACTAACGACGACGTAAAGCTTTTACGTACCAATAAACCGAGGAGCAGGAAACATGAAAACACCTTTGGCTTTGGCACTCTCTGCCGTCACGCTTGCGCTGGGTTCCACATCCGTGCTGGCCGCAGACCCGCAACCCGGTGGAACGGTCAACACCATCATTCAACCCGAGCCGCCGGGGCTGGTACTGGGCATGATTCAGAACGCCCCCACGCGCACCGTGGCGGGCAATATCTATGAAGGCCTGCTGCGCTACACCACCGACCTGGAGCCCATGCCCCAGTTGGCCGAGTCCTGGGAGGTCAGCGACGATGGCCGGGTCTATACCTTCCATTTGCGCGATAACGTCAGCTGGCACGATGGAGAGCCCTTCACCGCCGACGACGTGGTGTTTTCTGCCGATGTTTTCCACCGTGAGTTGAACCCCAGCGCACGGGCCGTGTTACAGCATGTGGAAAGCATCGAGGCCAGCGACGACCACACGGTGGTATTTACCCTGACCGAGCCCTTCGGCCCCTTCCTGATCTCGTTCGAGGCGGGCACCTTCACCATGGTGCCCAGGCACTTGTACGAAGGCACCGACTTCCGCAATAACGAGCACAATGACCACCCGATTGGCACGGGGCCGTTCAAGTTCGCCAACTGGGAGCGTGGCACGGTCATCGAGCTGGTCAGAAACGACGACTACTACGAAGAGGGCCTGCCTTACCTGGATGGGGTCAACTGGCACGTGATTCCCGATGGCGGCTCTCGGGCCGTGGCCTTCGAGAATGGCACCATCGATGTCCTGCCCAGCGGCACCGTGGAAAACTTCGATATTCCGCGCCTTTCGGCCATGGATAACGTCTGCATGACCGAACAGGGCCATGAGTACTTCAGCCCCTTTGCCATGCTGTGGATGAACAACCGGGAAGGCCCCACCGCCGACAAGCGCTTCCGCCAGGCCGTGATGTACGCCATGGACCGCGAATTTGCCCGCGACGTGCTTTGGAATGGGCTGGGCAATGTTCCGCTGTCGGCCTTTGGTTCGAATGCCAGCTTCCAGTATGACGGCCTGGAGCCCTACGACCACAACCCCGAGCGCGCTCGGGAGCTGCTGGCAGAAATGGAGTACGACGGCGAAGAGATCACCATTCTGCCGCTGCCTTACGGCGAGACCTGGACCCGCTGGGCAGAAGCCGTGCAGCAGAACCTGCGTGAAGTAGGCATCAACGTCCGCACCCAGGCCACCGACGTGGGCGGCTGGAACCAGCGCCTGGGTGACTGGGATTACGACCTGGCCTTTACCTATCTTTTCCAGTACGGCGACCCTGCGCTGGGCATTTCACGTACCTACCTGTCTGACAACATCGCCAAGGGCTCCCCCTGGAATAACGTTCAGGGTTATGAGAACGAGCGGGTAGATGAGCTGTTCAATGCCGCCGCCACGGCGTTTCCTGATGAGGAGCGCGAAGCCCTCTACCGTGAAGTGCAGGAAATTCTGCATGAGGATGTCCCGGTTGGCTGGCTGATGGAGCTTGGCTTCCCCACCCTTTACCGCTGTGATGTTCAGGACCTGGTGACCTCCGGGGTCGGCGTGAACGATGGCTTCAAGGATGCCTGGCTGGACCGCTAGGTAGGTGCCACCCGGGCCGCCATGGCGACCCGGGTGTTTCAGCTATGTCAGGAATATGCTCATGTTATATGCCCGCTTGATCGTCATGCGGCTGTTCAAAGCCGTGATCGTCCTGTTTTTGATCGTGATCTTCAACTTCTTCCTGATTCAGATGGCCCCCGGCGACCCGGCGGCCATTCTGGCCGGGGAAGCCGGTGCCGCCGACCAGGAATTTCTCGACCAGCTGCGCGTGCGCTTCGGCCTCGACCAGCCTATCTACGTGCAGCTATGGCGCTACGTCTCTGGCATTGCCATGCTGGATTTTGGCTACTCCTACCGGCTGGGCACGCCCGTCTTCGACCTGATCATGGCGCGCTTGCCCGCCACGCTGTTGCTCACCGGTACCGCCTTTGTGCTCTCGCTGGTGCTGGGCATCATTGCCGGTTCCATGGCGGCGGCCAGAGCCAAGAAGCCGTCGGGCTCGCTGATCATGGCGCTGGCGCTGGTGTTCTACGCAACGCCGCTGTTCTGGGTGGCGCTGATGTCCGTGGTGGTGTTCTCGGTGTACCTGGGCTGGCTGCCTGCCTATGGGCTGTACACCGTGGGCGCTGGCCATACCGGGCTGGCCCTGGCGCTGGACGTGGCGAAACACCTGGTGCTGCCTGCCACGACCCTGGCGCTCTTTTTCATGGCGATTTACACCCGCATGACGCGCACCTCCATGCTGGATGCCGCTCAGCAGGACTATGTCAAAACGGCCCGGGCCAAGGGGCTCAAGCCGGGCGTCATCCAGCGTCGCCATGTGCTCAGGAATGCGCTGCTGCCGATCATCACCCTGGCGGGCCTGCAGGCCGGGCAAATGGTGGGCGGCGCGATCCTCACCGAAACCGTGTTCGCCTGGCCCGGCATCGGCAGGCTGATGTTCGAAGCGCTGCAACAGCGTGACTACAACCTCTTGCTGGGTATTTTCTTCTTCTCTGCGGCGCTGGTGATCGTGTTCAACATTCTCACCGATCTGGTGTATCGCCTGGCAGACCCACGCATCAAGGGGGCCTCATGAGCTTTTTTGCACGTTTCGCCCAGAACCGCGGGGCGCTGGTGGGGCTGGTCATCCTGCTGGTGATCATCGCCATGGCCCTTCTTGCCCCGCTGCTGTTTCCCGAATCGCCCTGGCGCATGGTACAGCGCCCCTTCCTGCCGCCGTTCTCGCAGGAGGGGTTCCCCTTGGGCACCGACACCATGGGCCGCAACGTGGCGGCGGGCCTGATGCATGGCGCCTGGGTATCGCTGCTGATTGGCCTGGTGTCCACCAGCGTGGCCCTGCTGATTGGCGTGCCGCTGGGGGCCATTGCCGGGTATTACGGTGGCTGGATAGATGACGCGCTGATGCGCATCACCGAGTTTTTTCAGACCATCCCCAACTTTGCCCTGGCCATCGTGCTGGTGGCCATCATGCAGCCCAGCGTGACCTCCATCGTGCTGGCCATTGCCCTGGTGAGCTGGCCGCCCGTGGCCCGCCTGGTGCGGGCGGAGTTCATGTCGCTGCGCCACCGGGAGTACGTCGAGGCCGCTCGGCTGGTCGGCCAGTCCAATACCACCATCATCCTGCGCCAGATCCTGCCCAATACGCTCTCGCCCATCATCGTGCTGGCCTCGCTCATGGTGGCCACGGCGATTCTGCTGGAGTCGTCGCTCTCGTTTCTGGGGCTGGGCGACCCGAACGTCATGTCCTGGGGCTACATGATCGGTGCCGCGCGTACCGTGATTCGCCAGGCATGGTGGCTGAGCTTCTTCCCTGGCGTGGCCATTCTGCTGACCGTTCTGGCACTCAACCTGGTCGGTGAAGGGCTGGACGATGCGCTGAACCCCAAACTTTCCCGTGAGCGTTAGGAGCCTGCCATGAACGATGTCGTGCAACCCGCTGGCCAGGACGAGGCGCCCGCCGTACTACAGATCGAAGGCTTGAGCGTGGCGTTGCCCAAAGGCGCAGACCGGCCGCTGGCGGTGGAGAATGTCAGCTATAGCGTCAACCGTGGCGAGATCATGTGCGTGGTCGGGGAGTCCGGGTCGGGCAAGTCCATGGCCGCCAACACGGTCATGGGCCTGCTGCCCAAGGGCGTTCGCCCCGTGCAGGGCAGCGTCACGTTCGAAGGCCAGAACCTGCTGGCCCTGAGCGAAAAGCAGCACCGAACGCTGCGCGGCCTGAAGATCGGCATGATCTTTCAGGAGCCAATGACGGCACTGAACCCCTTGATGCGCGTGGGCGCACAGATTGCCGAAGTGTTCGAGGCCCATGGCCAGCTCAGCCCCAGGCAGCGCCAGGCGCGGGCGCTGGAACTGCTGGTGGAAGTGGGTATCCCGCAGCCAGAGAAGGCCATCAGCGCCTACCCCTTCGAGCTTTCCGGCGGGCAGCGGCAACGGGTGATGATTGCCATGGCGCTGGCGCTCGAACCGGTGCTGCTGATTGCCGATGAGCCCACCACGGCGCTGGATGTGACCACCCAGGCGCAGATTCTGGCGCTGATTCGTGACCTGCAACAGCGGCGTGGCATGGCCGTCATGTTCATCACTCACGATTTTGGCGTGGTAGCGGAAATCGCCAACCGTGTTTGCGTCATGCGCCATGGCCGCATCGTTGAAATCGGCAATGCCCGGGATATGCTGGAGAACCCCCAGGATGCGTATACCCAGGCCTTGATCGCCGCCATTCCCAGCAATGCCCTTCCGCCGCACCGGGCGCCCGCCACCTCGGCGCCCCTGCTGGAGATCAAGGGGCTCAACAAGGTGTTTCGTTCACGCGGGGGCTGGTTCAAGGCCACTCGGGAAGTGCGCGCGCTGGATGACGTATCGCTGACGCTGGCCAAAGGCGAGACCGTAGGTATCGTGGGCGAGTCCGGCTCGGGCAAATCGACCCTTGGCCGCTGCGTGGTGCGCCTGGAGCACCCGGATAATGGCGAGCTGCTGCTGGATGGGGTCAATTTTTCGCAGTTGAACGGCAGCGCGCTGCGCCGCGAACGCCACCGGGTGCAGATGATTTTTCAGGACCCTTATGCGTCCTTGAACCCGCGCACCCGGGTCGGCATGGCAATCGCTCAAGGCCCCATGGCCAACGGCACGCCGAAGGCCGCCGCGCTCCGCCAGGCCGGTGAGCTGCTGGAACTGGTGGGGCTGGGTGCCAGTGCGGTGACGCGTTTCCCCCATGAGTTTTCAGGCGGCCAACGCCAGCGCATCGGCATTGCCAGAGCGCTGGCGCTCAACCCTGAATTGATCGTGGCCGATGAGGCGGTCTCTGCGCTGGACGTCTCCATTCAGGCGCAGGTGCTGGAGCTGCTGGAATCGCTGAAACAGCGGCTGTCGCTGTCACTGCTGTTCATCACCCACGACTTGCGGGTGGCCGCCCAGATTTGTGATCGTATCGTCGTCATGCAGCATGGGCGCATCGTCGAGCAAGGCAGCGCCGAGCAGATATTTCTGGCCCCCCAGGCGGCCTATACCCGTTCGCTGCTCGATGCGATTCCGGGGCGCGAAGCGCCTGCCGCCGCGTCGGCCTGATTAGCCTTTGATGCGTCACACGCTGGTTCATCAGCGTTTATTTATACGTCTTGATTCACACAATCGTCTTCACACAACTGTCTTCAAACAACGATGGAACGTCACGTAAGGAAACAGGCATGCAGATTACCCTGGAGGCGCTTCGCGCCATCGTCGGCCCCGCGCACGTACTCACCGGAGACGATGTGCGTAGCCGCCGCGTCGACTGGATGACCGGCGCTCCCTGCCTTGCCGGTGCCATCGTGCGCCCGGCCAGCACCCAAGCGTTGGCCGAGGTGATGCGCGCTTGCCACGAGGTCCGGCAGCCGGTGGTGACCCACGGCGGGCTGACCGGGCTGGTGCATGGCGCCGACGCCAGCGAAGAGGAGCTGGTGATTTCACTGGAGCGCATGACCGCCATCGAAGAGATCGACCACGTTGGCGGTACGCTGACCGTCCAGGCCGGTGCCCCTTTGCAGCGGGTACAGGAGGCCGCCAGCGACGCGGGCTTGCAGTTCCCGCTGGATTTGGGCGCCCGGGGCAGTTGCACGATTGGCGGTAATATCGCCACCAACGCCGGGGGCGTGCGGGTGATCCGCTATGGCATGATGCGCCAGCAGGTGCTGGGGCTGGAAGCCGTGATGGCCGATGGCCGTATCGTGAGCTCCATGAACCGCATGCTGAAAAACAATGCCGGGTTCGACCTCAAGCAGCTGTTCATTGGCAGTGAAGGCACGCTGGGTATCGTGACCCGCGCGGTGCTGCGCTTGCAGCCGCCCACGCCCAGCGAACAAACCGCGCTGGTGGCCTGCCCTTCGTTCGAGGCCTTGACGGCCCTGCTCCGCCACATGGGCAAGGCGCTGGGCGGTAGCCTGGGGGCTTTCGAGGTCATGTGGCAGAACCATTACCGCCTGCTGACGGAAACCTCGGGACGCCACACGCCCCCCATTGCCACCAGCCATCCGTTTTATGTCATCATCGAATCCCTGGGTAGCGATGCCGAGCGCAATACGACCCAGTTCCGTGAGGCCCTGGAGAGCGCGCTGGAGAACGAGCTGATCGTCGATGCGGTGCTGGCTCAGTCAGCGGCGCAGCGAGACGGCCTGTGGGCCATTCGTGAAGACATCGAAGGTCTGGTCAAGGCCATGACCCCGGTATTGACGTTCGATGTCAGCCTGCCGATTGCCGACATGCAGCGCTACACCGATGCCCTGGAGCACCAGCTGACCCAGCACTGGCCCGATGCCCGGCTCGTGGTCTTTGGCCACCTGGGCGATGGCAACCTGCATATTTCGGTGTGCGTGGGCAGTCATGAATTGGCGGTACGCCGGGAGGTCGAGACCCTGGTATATCAACCCCTGGCGGCGCTGGGCGGCTCGGTGTCTGCCGAACATGGGATCGGCCTGGAAAAGCGCCCATGGCTGGAGACCTGCCGCTCGGCAGAGGAAGTTGCGCTGATGCACACCCTCAAGCAGGCACTCGACCCTCATAAGCTGCTGAACCGTGGCAAAATATTGCGTTGAACATTGAACTGATCAGGACCTGATTATGCCCCGCTACCCCGACCACCTGACGGGCGTTGGCCCCGTGAACCCTTTCCCCGGCATCAAGGTGCTGGAGCGGCGGCTCGGCCGTGAGATCCCTCACCGCCTGGGCTCCAACGAGGGGCTGGACATGCCCCACCGCGCGCTGCGGGAACACTTCGGTGATGCCGTGGCACAACACGTGTATTGCTATGGCGATGCCGAAGCACTGGGCGTTCGCCAGCGCATCAGCGCCCAGCAAGACATCCCCCTCGACCACCTGCTGGTGGACGCCGGTGCCGACAGCCTGATCGCCCTGGCACTGCGCACCACCTGCACCGTGGGCGAGGCCGTGGTGAGTACCGCAGGCACCTACCCCACTTTCGGGTACTTTGCCCAAGGCCAGGGCTGCCGGTTGGTCGAGCCCAGCTACCATGAAGCGCTTGGCGTGCTCGCCCCCGATCTGGAAGCGCTGGCGGCAGCAGCCCATCAGGAGCAAGCGCGGCTGGTGTACCTGGCCAACCCGGACAACCCCAGCGGCCACCTGCACAGCGATAGCGCCATTCTCAAGTTTCGCCAGGCGCTACCCAACGACTGCTGGCTGCTGCTGGATGAGGCCTACGGGGATTTTCGTGACGATGCGGGAAGTGAGTTTCTGGGCCAGGCGCTGCCGGGGGTGATTCGCCTGCGCACGCTCTCCAAGGCCCATGGCCTGGCGGGCATGCGGATTGGCTACGCAATTGCCGAGCCCGACGTGCTGGCGATGATGATGAAAGTGCGTATTCACTACGCCGTCTCTTCCTTCACCCAGGCCGCCGCCGAGGTCGTGCTCGACCACCCCGAGGAAGTGCAGCAGCATATCGCGGATGTCAAAGCGCGCCGTGAACAGCTGGCGCTGCACTTCACGGCGCTGGGGGCAGACGTGCTGCCCAGCGCCACCAACTTCGTCGGCATCCGCCTATCCAGCGCCGAGCTGGCCGCCGCCGTGCATCAGGAGCTGCTGGACGATGGCGTGCTGGTGGCCCGCCTTGCTCACCCGCAACTGGCCAACGTGATTCGCATCACGGCGGTAGAAGAGGCACTGCAGCCGGGCAGGTTGTCGGCGCTGGAAAAGGCGCTTCGACAGCACGGCTAGCCGCGCAGGCCCCGGCGCCACTCCCCTCTCATGCCGGGGTCAGCCAGTGCTGGTAGGCCTCCAGCTCGCCGCGTACCACCTGGCGATAGAGCTGCTGCAGCTGCGCCGTGACGCTGTGGGCAGGTATCGGCTCGCTGGGCGGCGGCGCTTCGGCACGATGGCCAATGCGTCGTCCATCCAGCTCCCTGAGCGGCAGGATTTCGGCAGCGGTGCCGGTCAGGAAGGCTTCGTCGGCGGTGTACAGCTCATCGCGGGTGATACGCCGCTCTTTCACTTCGATGCCCAGCACGTCGCGGGCCAGCTGTATGACGCTGTCTCGGGTGATGCCCTGCAGGCAAGAGGTGACTTCCGGAGTGTGCAGCACGCCATCGCGCAGCAGGAAGACATTCGCCGCCGAGGCCTCGGCCACGTACCCTTCGGGGTCGAGCATGATGGTCTCATCGAACCCGGCCTTGACCGCCGTGTTGAGCGCCAGCATCGAATTCACGTAGTGGCCGCTGGTCTTGGCTCGGCACAGGCTGATGTTGACATGGTGGCGCGCCCAGGAAGAGGTCAAGGCACGCAATCCATGGGTCGCGGCCTGCGGTGAAAGGTACGGCCCCAAATCCCAGGCGGCGATCATCACATGGGTGGTCAGCCCTTGGGCGCGCAGCCCCAGGTCTTCTGAACCCAGAAACACGGTGGGCTTCAGGTAGGCATCCTGCAAGCCGTTTTTGGTGATGCTTTTGCACTGAGCATCGATCAGCTCGGCTTCGCGAAACGGCAGCGGAATATCCAGCGCGTGGGCGCTTTCCACGAGCCTGCGGGTGTGCTCCTCCACCCGGAACAGGCACGGGCCTTGCGCACCGGCGTAGGCCCGCACGCCCTCGAAGCAGCCCATCCCGTAATGTAGCGTATGGGTGAACACATGAACCCTGGCATCTCGCCAGGCAAGCCACTGGCCGTCCTGCCAGATCCAGCCGTCTCGATCATGAAGAGGTGTCATCGGGTGGTTTGCTCCCACTGTCGTTGCCAGGTATCGATCAATGCCTGCTGGTGCGGCTGCAGCGCCTGATAACCCCAGGCGGCGATTTCGTCGTTTTGCGGGTCGAACACGGCGGTCGTGCTGCCCGCCAGCGTCTGGACCACCGCATGGCCGCAGAGCGGCACGTAGCCTTCGGAGTAGCCGCCTTCGTGCACGATCACCAGCTTGCCAGCGCAGCAGCGCTCCGCCGCGGCCTTTACTTGCGCCGTCATGGTGGCGAAGGCCTGACTGTTGAGCAGCATCTTGCCCAGCGGGTCCTTGGCACAGGCGTCGTAGCCACAGGCAACGATGATGAGATCGGGCTGAAAGGCTTCCAACGCAGGCAGTACCAGCCTTTCCATGGCATACGCATAGGCCCCCAGGCCACATCCAGGGGGCAGCGGCAGGTTGAGGTTCGTCCCGGTTCCAGCGCCCTCCCCCTGCTCTTCGAAAGCGCCGCTCTCCAGTGGGTAGTTGGCTGCCTGATGTATTGAGATGGTGAAGGTGTTCGGGTCGCGATAGAACGCAGCCTGCTGGCCGTTACCGTGATGTACGTCCCAGTCGAGAATCGCCACGCGACTGGCCTGGCCCAGCGCCTGGGCACGCATCACCGCCACGGGAATATTGCCTAACAGGCAGAACCCACGGCCCTGGTCGGCTTCGGCATGATGGCCCGGCGGGCGGCACAGGGCGTAGGCGTTGCGTACTTCGCCCCGGGCGACGGCGTCTACGGCGGCGATGGCCAAGCCCGCCGAGTGGGTCGCAGCGGCCCAGCTGCCTGGCATGTAGGGCGCGCAGTCGCCGCCGTTACCGCCCCTTGCCGCATCGCCTGCCTGAAGTTCTTCCAGGTAGCGCGGCGTGTGAAAGCGCAGCAGGTCTTCCAGCGTGGCGGCGGGCGGCTTGACCACGTAAAGCTCGTCGATCAGCCCGCTGACTTCCAGAATGTTTTTCAGCCGCCGCTTGCTTTCGGGGCTTTCCGAGGCGGCCTGGGGCTGCAAGAACTCACCCGGCGCCGAGAACACGCCGATGGCCCCCTGGTCGTGCCAGAAGCAGCGTTCGTGCCAGTAGAAGCCGGTACCGCTCATGCGTTAAACCCCTTCATGAAGGCCGCCAGGTTGGCGCTGAGATATTCGGTGGGGTAGCCGCCTTCCTGCACGATCACCATAGGGAGCGACAGCGCGGCCAGGCGTTTGCCTACCTCGATAAACGCTTCGGTTTCCACGTTCAAACCGGCCAGCGGGTCTGCCTTATGGGCATCCAGCCCCAGAGCGACCACCACCGCATCCGGTTCGAAACGCTGCAAGTGATCGATCAAAATCGCCAGCGCGTCCAGATAGACCTCACCGTCGCTGCCCACCGGCAGGGGGAGGTTCACGTTGGCGCCCACGCCGTCATCGCTGCCTTCTTCGTCAGCCCCGCCCCAGAAAAAGGGGTAGAAGTCGCTGGGGTCGGCGTGCAGCGAACCGGTCCATACATCGTCTCTGGCGTAGAAAATGTCCTGGGTGCCGTTGCCGTGGTGCAAATCCACATCGATGATCGCCACTCTGGCAAAGCGTTCGCGCAGCACGGTCGCGGCCAGCGCCGAGTTGTTCAACAGGCAAAAGCCGCCTGCCCGCTCGGGCCCGGCATGGTGGCCGGGTGGGCGGCACAGCGCATAGGTCACCGTCTCCCCTCCCAGTACCGCTTCTGCCGCCGCTTCGGCCGCAGCAGCCGAGGCCAATGCGCCTTGGAAACTGGTGGCGCTGAGCGGGCAAGCCATGTCGTGCAGGTGCCAGCCCGCCTGGCCTATGGGGTGGCGGGGGTAGTGATGGCCGCCGCCGCAGGGGTGAATGTTGGGCGCCACCAGCGCGGCGGCGTTGGGCAACGCCTGCCAGCGGGCATGGATCGTTTCCAGAAAGGTCAGGTAGCGCGGCGTATGAATCTGCGCCAGCCGCTGGCGCAGCTGGGGCGAGTCCGGCGCGTCCGGGGCCACCAGCGCCAAGCCCACCTTTGCCAACCCCTGAGTGAGCAGCTCGGCCCGCACCGGCCCTTCCGGGGAAGGCGCCGGCTGGCCACGCAGCAGGAAAGTGGGCGGCGCATGCAGCGCCTGATCAGGATGATAAAAACACTTCATGGTCACCGTCCTTTGGCCGTTGGAGCTAGCAAGCGCTACTTCAGCGTAGCGGGTAACGACTCCCAGAGCTCGATCGCCGCGGCTAAATCTTCCAGAGAGGCGCCCACCGACTTGAACAGCGTGATGGCCTGCGGGCTGGTGCGCCCGGGCTTCTCACCGCGTAAGACGTCGGCCAGCTCCGCCTGGATCTCCTCGAACTGGAAGGCGCCTTCCTCGATGGCCTGCAGGATGTCGCCCGCTTCGCCTTGTGCCCCCGCGTAGGTATCCACGAACACCTGGGCACGGCGCAGGCACTCGGCATCGGTTTCGCGCATTTGCGGACGAAAGGCACCAATCAGGTCCAGGTGCGTGCCTGGCGTCAGCCACTCGCCCCGGATGATGGGCTGGGTGGAGAGCGTCACGCAGCTGACGATGTCGGCCTCTGCCACGGCGGTGGCCAAGGTGTCGACGACCTGGGTATCGAAGCGGTCTGCATACTCTTCGGCAATGGCGGCTGCCTTGTGGGGGTTACGCCCCCAGACCAGCACGCGCTTGATGGGCCTGACGCTTGCGTGGGCTTCGATCACCATGGGGGCCAGCTTGCCGGTACCCACCACCAGCAGCGTTTCGGCGTCTTCCCTGGCCAGCACCTGAGCCGCCAGCGCAGAGGCGGCGGCGGTGCGGCGGCGGGTCAGTTCGCTGCCATCGATGCACGCCAGCGGCTGGCCGTGTTGGCCTTCGCTGAGCAGGTAAAGGCCGGAAATAGCCGGCAGGCCGTGTTCGGCATTTTGCGGAAACACGTTGACCATCTTCACCCCGATATAGCCTGCCGCTTCCCAGGCGGGCATCAGCAGCATGGTGGCTTCGCCATCCGGCCGATGCATGGCGTGATGGTGGCGCGGTGGCGACTCCACCCCGTTCACGAAGGTATGGTGCAGGCGCTCGATCAGGCCTGGCCAGGCTAGAAACTGCTCGACTTCCTTGGCAGAAATGACCTTCATGCCCACTCCCCCTGCAGGTGATAGACGAGGCCTTGCACAATGACCCGATGGGTAGCAAAGGCCACCGCGTGCGTGTGGGCATGGGGATAAAACGAGGGTGGTAGCATCAGCGCTCTCCAGCGTCATCGAACTTCTCTTGAGACTACGACGATGCAGCAGCGGTTGCTTGCCCGAGACTCTGGCAAGTTTGCCCGCAAGTCAGGTAGGCCGAGGTTTCAGACGCTAGCGATCCGACGAAGGGGAAATGTCGAAGTAACGACGGTAGGCACGGGAAAAGCTGCCCTGGTCGCGAAAACCCACCAACATGGCGATATGGCCAAGGCTCATGGCGCTATGGCGCACCAGGGTGCGCGCGTGCTCCAGCCGCCTGCGCTGCACATAGGCCAGCGGCGTCACCCCGGTGAGCTCACGAAAGCAGCTATGAAAGTGGCCGGGACTCAAGGCGCATAGGGCGGCCATCTGCTCGACACGAATGTCATCGGCCAGGTGCTGATCGAGCCAGGCATCCAGGCGCTCCAGGTCCAGCCGCTCACTGATGCAGCGCGCGCCCATCTGGGCTGCCGTCTGGAGCGGTGCATCCTGCAGGTACATGTAGAGCGCCCGTAGTAACAGCGCGGCAATTTCGTTTTGCAGGGCCGGGCACTGTTCCAACTGATGGGCCAACGCGTGGGTGAGCTGGTTCAAGGCGGGGGGAACGGTAAAGAAGCGCGGTTTATCGAATAGCCGCTCGATCTCACTGCCCTTTTCCAGCGTGGCCAGGTGCTGCACGGGGATATCCAGCACCAGGGTTCGGTTGCTGCCATCGCCCTGATACTCGTGATGGCGTGACGAAGGGATCAAGCAGCCCCGGCGAGCGGTCACCCGCTCCCCCTGGCCTTCCATGGACAGTTCCGTCACGCCACACGTGGCCAGTATCAACTGGTGAAAATCGTGGGTGTGCGCCACCTGCTCTTGCGCCAGATTGCGGCTATGCAGCTCGAACTGGACCATGACCGTACCGTTCGGGAAGTGTAAGAAGGAAGCTTCACTATAAAACGATCACGAAATAAAAATCGAGGGGGCGTTAACGCTCGGTTAACGCCCCCTCGTGACAGCCTTGAAGCAACCGATCAGGCGTCGGGCAGTGCCGCGATGACCATGATTTCCACTTTCCACTCGGGCTTGGCCAGCTTGGCTTCCAGCGCAGCGCGCACCGGCGGACGACCCGGTACCACCCAGGCTTCCCACGCTTCGTTCATTTCTGCGAACTCGGCCATGTCGGTGACCCATACCTGCGCAGAGATCAGGTGCTCTTTGGAAGTGCCCGCCTGCGCCAGCAGCTCATCGATACGCGCCAGCACCTGCTCGGTTTGGCCACGCATGCCCACCGTGGCATCGGCTGGCACCTGGCCCGCGAGGTAGACGGTTCCGTTATGAACAGCCACTTGGCTCATACGCGCATTGCTTTCGTGATAGGTCACGCCCATGGGGTTGTCTCCCGCGACATTAGGTTGATGAAGTGATGACATGCGTGGCCAGCCAATTGCCTGGCCACGCGCTGATAGTGGCATGATTTACGCTGCACACCAACACAAGCCCGCCCCTGCCAGGCCTATCTTGCCACTGCAGGGGTTTTCGCATGCATCAAGTGATGTTGTAGTTGGTATTCCAGTTCTCTTCGAGGAAGCCGTTGAGGTCCAGATTTTCGAAGTTGGCGAGTATCTGTGTGCTGAACTCATCGCCTACATCTTCGACCTTGAAGAGCTGCGCATTGTTGCCGGTGGCATTTTCGTTGGCCAAGAGGTAAACGACGTCGTTATCCTCAAGGCCCAAGCCATTGAGCCACTCGAGATTTGTAAAGCTTTCGGTGGTAAATACTGCAAAGGCGGTATTCACCCCCAGCGTTGTGGCACCGTCATAAATGTCAAAGCCCGTGCCATCACCACGCAGCGCATCAAACTCATCAGCCGTCAGGTCGATGAAGAAAACGTCGCCTCCTTCACCCACGCTGAAGTCGATGATGGGGTCGCCCAAGGTTTCGCTGCCACTCAGGGTGTAAGTGAGGCTGTAAGGGGGGGCTGGAGAACCCACTTCAGCAACGAAATTGGCACCTGAGTCGTCAGAAGCTTCTTCAGCACGCTGTCGATCCTCAGCAGTCACCGTGTCACCAGAAGCAACTACTACGCGATCAGCCTCAAGCAGGAAAGCATTATCTGACTCGATACCCACCTCCCGATATGCTGCTATTGAGTCCTTAATTACCCAAGACATCAAGCTATCGACCGTCACTGCATCACGGTTTTCTGCGCCTTCAATAAGACGCTCTACTAACTGATAAATCCGCTTGGCATCGAAAGCGTTCAACTCGCCAATATTAAAGGGCTCCTCATCAATGAGGGTGTAGTTATCAGCTAGGCCAAAGGCGGCAGGCAGGCGCTCCAGCGCTTCACCAAGGGTATAGCCAACCACCACGTCCCCTTGAATAAAGCTATCAAGCGCAAGCAGCGCTTCAAATTGTGATATGGAAATTTCGCTGTCGCTCACACGCACTTCAGCGGCATTACGCACCCCATCATCGTTGATAACGGTAAATTCACCATTTTCGTTTACGACCAAATTCGCGACTGAATCCAGCACACGCCAACTGTAGGCTTCTTCCCTAGTCGGTGAGACATTGGCTGCTGCAATCAGCGAATTCAGAGTCGTATTGAGGATATTGGCCTCCTCGACTGAAAAAGGCTCGCTAAAGACCCACTGCGCCCCGACGATATCGAAATTCGCGACGCCAACCGCCAACTCCAGGAAAGCCTCTCTGTTCGCATAGGCTTCTTCTGGCGTGAAGGTAACGGTCTCAATATCAGCCGTTTGGAGTGACGTCAGCAACGTCACACTCCCGTCTTCCACACTGACAAACTTCAGAAACTGGGCAGCGGTCAAGTCTGTCTCTGTCAGATGTATCTGATCTGCCAGCAAGACTGATTGAGCATTAGGGTCGATATTATTGACAGAGTCATTGATGCGCCACTGAACTAGCGCAGGAATGCCGCCTTCCGGCACCAAGGCTGCGTTATTGAAAATTTCAGCGATACGCAGATATTCAGCTTCAGCCACGACAGCCGTTTCACCACGATCGTCGTCACCAAAGTACGTGAGAGGACTATCATCTCCCACCACAATGCCGAAGTTAGCTGCAAAACCTTGGCCCTGAATAAAACTTAGACGAGTCGAATTACCATAGAAGAAATCAACCCTTACGTCTGCCAAATCAGCAGGCGTCATGAGTTCATTGAGCCCAGCCAAATACTGATCAGCATAGATGATCGATTCATCCGTCAGGCGAATACTCACTGCATCCTGCAATATTGAGGGATCTTCAGCCTGCTGCGTTAAGATATTTTCTGCACTATCCCGTATCGTCCAGCTATACAAATCCCCTAATGCCTCATCATTGATACGGGCATTCCTTGCAGCCGCATCATCGCCACCAAGAATAGTATCTACGGCCTCTTTATACGTTAAGGCATCGGCCACCGAGAGATTTTGCGCTTGGTATGCCGTGGTCGTATTGATGATGTAGTTGGCTGCCAGTTCGCTGTCATCATCCAGGAAAATTCCTACCGCTTCTTGTAGCGTGTAGGTCTGGATTCTGAAATTGGCGAGGGTGGCCAGTGCCTCGTAATCAGCGAAGCTGATGGTGGTCTCGTCATTGATACGCACATTCTGCGCTTGACGTACGTAGCTCGGGAAGGCGTCGCCTTCACCTAGCGTCTCCAGCAGGCTGGCAGCACTGTCAGTGATGCTGTACACCAGCGCACTGGTAATGGCGGGTTTGGCAATGGCCCCCTCTAACAGGGCAGAGACCTGGCTATACAGGGCCTCCGCAGCCTCGGCAGTGAGCGGGTCGGCAATGGTCACCACGGGGGTCGCCGCAATGCTGTAGTCGTCTACCAGTCGGTCGCCATTATCTTCATCGATGGCCTGCTGGAGCGTGTACAGCACCAGGTTATAAGTGAAGCCATCTATCCCCAGCGCTTCTACCAGCGCCGTGTACTCCGCAAACGTGATACGCCCATTGGCATCGGCAAAGATAGTGTTGGCGCCGGTGATGTGGTCCTGTGTTGCCGCGTTGAGGATACGCGCAGGGGTATCACTGATGTTCCAGATGTATAGCTCTGCGAAATCTGCTTCGCTGCGGTTGGTGGCGCCTGCCAGCACGCCCTTGACGATATTCAGCTGCGTCAAGGCGTTGGCGACCGTCAGCGGCTGCTGAATGACATAGTCGGTATCATTGATGATGCGGTAGCTATCGGCAGGTGCCAATACGTTGTCTGCACGCGCGCCCACCGCGTCGGCCAACGTCTGGTAGTCCACGATCGTGTCGCCCAGCACAAAGTTGTTGAGCGCCCGCAAATCCTGGTACTGCTGCTGAGAAATGTTGTCGTCGCTGACGCGTACTTCCTGAGCCTGAAGCAAATAGGCCTCGGTGCGTGCTCCGATGATGTTGGGCGCAGAGTCGGTGATGTCCCAACGGAAAGCATCTCGTAGGTTAGGGTTGTTCTGTGCGCCTTGCACGATGCTCAGGTACTGATTGTAATCTTGCTCAGCATCACCGATGGAGTTGTAGCTGCGCTCCAGGCGGCTGGCGGGGTCGGTATTGATGGCATAGTTGGGGCGTAGCTCGCTCCCGGCATCGATGGCCTGCTGAAGGGTGTACTCCACCGTGATGGTATCGAGGTTGCTGAAACTGACCCCTTGGAGCGCCGCCAAGGCATCGTAGTTGGCCAGCGTGATGATGTTGGCATCGATGGTGACGGTATTGGCGCTGGTCAGGTGCTTCTCGCCCGCAGCGGCCAGAATGGCGTCGACGCTATCGCGGATGGTCCAGGTGTAACGCTGTGGGACGAGTTCTTCGCCGATCAGCGACTCGACGATGGCCAATCGGCTGGCTGCTTGCTCCACGCTCAGATTGGTGACGTTATAGCGAGGGTTGGCGAGAATTTCGTAGTTGTCAGCCAGCGCGACGTCCGCTTCGAGCGCCGTGACCGCCTGCTGCAGGGTGTAGAGCACTACGGTATTGCCCAGGTCGAAGTTGCCAAGGCTGGTCAACTGCTCGTACTGCGCGGCCTGAATCGTTTCGTCGGTGACCGACACACGCCGCGCTTCCGTGACATGCACGGCGTCCAGCGCGTTGATGATGCGGCTGGCACTGTCGCTGACATTCCAGATGAACAGCGTGGTCAATACCGGCGAATTGTTGGCGCCATCGAGGATGGTTTCGATGCTGCGATACAGCGTTTGTGCACCCGCGACCGTGAGTGTCTGCTCGGGCAAAGGCGCATTCAGGGTAATGATGTAGTTGCTGGCCAGCGGCTCGGCTTCCAGCGCCTGAGCCAGGGTGTAGCGCACTTCAGTGGGCTCGAGAACGAAGTTGTCCAGGCTATTGAGGCGCACGAACTGCTCGGGCGTGATTTGTGCTGCCGTCACTCGGATACTGAGCGCTTCGCTCACTTGGGGGCTGGCACTGGACGCAGCCAGAATATTGGCAACGCTATCGACGATGTGCCAAGTAAACAGCTCTTCGCGTGTCAGGTTGTCGGATTCGGCGTTCTGAGCACGGTCGAGCAGCTCGCGGGTATGGTCCAGCAGCTCCGCCGCTTCACGAAGCGTCAGATTCCTGACCGGATAGGGCGTATCGGGATTGATGGTGTAGTTGGCTGGCATGATCAGATCATCGGCCAGCTCATCCAGCGCCTGCTCCAGGGTATAACGCACGACGACGTTGCCCAGCTCAAAGTTGTCCAGCGTTTCCAGAGCGCGATACTGGTCTGGCCGGATGGTGCTGTTGGTGAGCGTGACGCGCTCGGCGCCGACGACTTCCGGACGTTCCAGGCCACCACTGACCAGCACGTCTCCGGCACTGGCGCGGATCGACCACGTGTAAATATCGGTCAGGGCGATAGGCGCCGTCTCGACATCGTAGTCGCCTGCCAGAATGCGCTGCACGAGCGCCAGACGCTCGGCCGCTGCCGTGAGCCCAAGATTGCCTGCCGCCACAGGCTCGTTGGGATTGATGAGGTACTGGGCAGGTAGTTCGCCATTCTGCGCCAGCGTCAATGCTTGCTGAAGCGTCAAGTAGGGAACATCCGCCCTGGCTTCGATGGTATCCGAGAGGTTGCTGTCAGGGTCTTGAGCTTCCCGTTGGGCATCTCGCAGCGGGTTGCGCGAGCCATCGCGGTAGGCATCTATATCCAGGTTTTCACCCGCGGCATCGATGGCATCCAGTGCTTGCTTCACCTGGCCTGCAATGGCTGGCAACCCCAGCGCGTCGGCCATTTCCTGATTGGTCAGCGCACGCCCTTCTTCTCCTGCCTGATTGAATGCCACGCCCAGCCGCGACAAGGCGTCGGCAGAGCTGATGCCTGCCGTAGCCGCCATGGCCAAAAGGCTTGCGACTTTGACACCGGCAATCAGCAACTCCACGTTTGGAGAGGACACGCTGAGTGGGTCGGTGGTCATCAGGTCGATGCGTGCATCGAGATTCAAGGCGGTCTTGATGGCTGCTTGTGCATCGGCATTATTGAGGCCGAACTGCTGACTCAGCTGCACCATCATGGTGGTGAGGGGAGTAATGACCGTTGAGCCATCCGGGGCCCGCAGAACCCCCGTGAAGGGCAATCCCGTCGAGATATCGACACCACCGGTGGCGGTCAAGATTCCGCTGCCCTGCAAACCAGAGAAGAAACCGTTACCGTCTGTGGTGACACTGTTGGCATCGAACTCACGAGTGACGGTCGCCCCGGAAATATACCCATCGATCACATAGCCGCTGATGGTCACGGGAGGCACTGGAGATGGTGTAGTACCGCCACCACTGCCACTATCGCCGCTTCCATTGCCACCGCCACCACCGCCCCCACCACCTGCAGCCGCACCTACCGCAATGGCACCACCACCGATATAAAGCCATGGCGGGATATCGGCAAACGAGCTGACCGGCGCACTGTTCGAGCCAGTGGTCCCCGCCACGGCAGCCGTGCTCGACGGTGCCGACGTAAACGAGGCGCTGGGTACGAACAGCAAGTTGCCAAAATCTTCACCGTCAGCCAGACCTTGTTGCAGAGCATCGCTGGGGCTGATCAGCAGCAGGTCACCCTGCTCGACCACCGCCCAACGTGGCACCACGAGCTGCGAACCATCGGCCATCGTCACCAGAACGTTTCCGTCCGGCAACAGCTCCCAGGTTTGCACATCCGGTAGCTGACTGAGCGGCACAAGAAGACCGCTGTCATTACCGAGCTGTTGCATGAGAGCGTCCACATCGACCACGACACGCCCGTTGGCCAGCGCCACGTCCGCCGCCGCCAGATCGATACGCTGGCCGCTGTTCATCATCAGTGTGAGGCTGCCGTTGGGCTGGCGAATGACTTCTGACACGCCTTGCAGGTCATTCACTGGCACCATCTTGTCGGCCAAGGCCTGCTGGGCGAGCAAGGGCAGCACCAATGTAGCGGCCATACCGCCTTGCTTGAGGGTCTTCTGGTTCTTTTCCATCCAGCGGCGCACGAAGGCCACGCGCTCATGGGGGTCCGCCGGTATCTCAATGCGCGATACGTCGCTACGGGTGTCGGCAAGTGCTTGCCAAGCACCCTGAGCCTCTACGCTGCTGACCCTGACGCCATTGAGCAAATGACCGTTGATAACGCCAGGCTGCGTCGACTTGAGAATATCGGCTGATGACATCGCCATTGAGCACATCTCCACTGAAGGTTCGCAAGCGCCCATGGCGAATGCTTTTTCTAGTTAGTTAGGCGAACATCGCCCCGGCAGCCTCACGGAAAGGCGCCATTCAAATGGGGTCAAGTATTTCATAAAGAAGTAGGAAAGAAACCTGAAAAAAGAGGGGGTAATGCCCTGTTTAAGAGCATTAGAAAACACATGGGCGCTCTCGGGCAGAATACCGAGGCACAAAAGGACACTTTGGACAGAACAAAAAAGGGCCTGACATTGAACGTCAGGCCCTTCATGTTTGGTGCCGGTGGCCAGACTCGAACTGGCACACCCGTAAAGGCGGCGGATTTTGAATCCGCTGCGTCTACCAATTCCGCCACACCGGCATAGGAGGCGCATTATACGGAGTTAACCTGCAAGGTCAATCACATCAACTGACTTTATGCGCCTAAAGCGCTATCCTAGGCGGCTTGTTTGACCACCGAAAGAGCACTTCCCCATGCAGCGAGCAGATTTCCATTTCGAGCTACCCGATGAGCTGATTGCCCGCTATCCGTCCGAGCAGCGCAGCGATTGCCGCTTGCTATGTGTGGATGGCCAGAGCGGTGCGCTGGCGCATCGTCGCTTTCCCGATCTGCTGGAGCTGCTGGAGCCAGGCGACCTGCTGGTATTCAACGACACCCGAGTGATACCGGCACGCCTGCACGGCCACAAGGCCAGTGGCGGAAAAGTCGAGATGCTGCTGGAGCGCCCGCTGGACAGCCACCGTGGGCTTGCCCACCTGCGTTCCAGCAAGTCGCCCAAGCCGGGCACCGAGCTGATCTTCGAAGGCGACATTCATGCCGTGGTGGAAGGCCGCCGCGATGCGCTGTTCGAGCTGCGCTTTCTGGGCGACACGCCGATGATTGCTCTGCTGGAGCAGCACGGCCATATGCCGCTGCCGCCCTACATCACTCGGGAAGACGAGCTGAGCGACCGCGAACGCTATCAGACCGTGTATGCGCGCCGCGACGGGGCCGTGGCCGCTCCTACGGCGGGGCTGCACTTCGATCAGCCGCTGCTGGATGCACTGGCCGAAAAAGGCATTCAAAGTGCCTTCGTGACCCTGCATGTGGGCGCAGGCACCTTTCAGCCCGTGCGCGTCGACAATATCCTCGAACACCACATGCACAGCGAGTGGATCGAGGTCACCGAAGCCACCTGCCAGCAGGTGCGTGATACCCAGGCGGCCGGCAAGCGCGTGGTGGCGGTAGGTACCACCAGCGTGCGCTGCCTGGAGAGTGCCTGCATGAAAAGCAGCGACTGCGAGATCGCCCCGTTCAGCGGCGATACCGATATCTTTATCTACCCTGGCTACCAGTGGCGCTGTGTCGATGCACTGATCACCAACTTTCACCTGCCCGAGTCGACGCTGCTGATGCTGGTGTCGTCCTTTGCAGGCTATGACCACATCATGCACGCCTACCGCACGGCGGTAGAAGAGCGCTACGCCTTTTTCAGCTATGGCGATGCCATGCTGCTCACCCGCTAGCGCTGTGCCACCCGATAGATCAACGAGCGATTGTGATGCGAAACGAATGCTTTATGCGCTTTGAGCGCCTTGCGGAAGACGGCCGTGCGCGCCGAGGCCGCCTTCACTTCCCACGGGGCACGGTAGAAACGCCAGCCTTCATGCCGGTGGGTACCTACGGCACCATCAAGGGCATGACGCCCGAGTCGGTGAAAGAGATCGGCGCGGAAATCATCCTGGGCAACACGTTCCACCTCTGGCTGCGCCCGGGCACCGATGTCATCGAAGCCCACGGCGACTTGCACGACTTCGCCCAGTGGGACAAGCCGATCCTCACCGACTCAGGCGGCTTTCAGGTCTTCTCGCTGGGCGAGATGCGCAAAATCACCGAGCAAGGCGTGCATTTCCGCTCGCCGGTGGACGGCAGCAAAGTGTTCATGGGGCCGGAAGAGTCCATGGCCGTGCAGCGCTCGCTGGGCTCTGACGTGGTGATGATCTTCGATGAGTGCACCCCCTACCCGGCCACTTTCGAAGAGGCCGAGAAGTCGATGGAGCTGTCGCTGCGCTGGGCCAAGCGCTCACGCACGGCTCACGGTGACTCGCCTTCGGCGCTGTTCGGCATCATTCAGGGCGGCATGTACCCTGAATTGCGCGAACGCTCGCTCAAGGGGCTGCTGGACATAGGCTTCGACGGCCTGGCCATCGGCGGCCTGTCGGTGGGTGAGCCCAAGGAAGAGATGATCAAGGTCCTCGACTACCTGCCCACCTGGATGCCCGACGACACCCCGCGTTACCTGATGGGGGTCGGCAAACCCGAGGATCTGGTCGAGGGCGTGCGCCGCGGCGTGGACATGTTCGACTGCGTCATGCCGACCCGCAATGCGCGTAACGGGCACCTGTTCACCTCGGACGGCATCGTCAAGATCCGCAATGCCAAGCACCGCTTCGACACGCGTCCGCTGGACGAAGAGTGCGACTGCTACACCTGCCAGAATTTTTCCCGTGGCTACCTGCACCACCTGGACCGCTGCAACGAAATGCTCGGCTCGATGCTCAACACCATCCATAACTTGCGCTACTACCAGCGCGTCATGGCTGATTTGCGCGCGGCAATCGAAGCGGGTACATTGACGACCTTTGTGGAAGGCTTCTATGCACGGCGCGGCTTGCCGGTGCCTCCCCTCGCGGGACCTGAAACCTGATAACTAACCGCCACCGGCCATACTGAGTGGCGTCAACCGGTTCACCCATTGTTCTAACTCAGGAGTTCTCTGCAATGCTGGATTTCTTCATCTCACCAGCCCATGCCCAGGAAGCCGCCGCTGGCGGTGGTATTGCGCAAATCGTCATGCTCGTCGGCTTTGTGCTGATTTTCTACTTCCTGCTGTGGCGCCCCCAGGCAAAACGTGCCAAGCAGCACCGTCAGCTGGTCTCCAGCCTGGCCAAGGGTGATGAAGTGGTCATCGGTGGTGGCCTGGTAGGCCGCGTGACCAAAGTCAGCGATGAGTTCCTGACCCTGGAAGTATCGGAAGGTACCGAAGTCAACGTGCAGAAGAATGCCGTGGCTGCCGTACTGCCCAAGGGCACCATTAAGTCCATCTAACGCTCGCACCTCCCCCTGCCGACTCCGTGCCAGCCACCCCGGCAGGGGTGACATGGTAGCGTCGATGGTGAACGTTGCTGTGCACAGCTTGTCTGTGCACAGCGATTCCGTTTGTAATTGAAGGCAGGGCTTGCATGCTCAACCGTTACCCCCTGTGGAAGTATCTGCTGATACTGGTCGTCCTGGTGGTTGGCCTTATCTATTCGCTTCCCAATCTATTTCCCGCCGATCCCGCCATTCAGGTGAGCGATGCCCAAGGCAACATGCTCGATGAGCGGCAAATCAATCGCGTCGAACAAGCGCTGACCGACA
Source organism: Vreelandella hamiltonii (assembly GCF_014651795.1). Classification (NCBI taxonomy): domain Bacteria; kingdom Pseudomonadati; phylum Pseudomonadota; class Gammaproteobacteria; order Oceanospirillales; family Halomonadaceae; genus Vreelandella; species Vreelandella hamiltonii. Next base: position 656,631 of record NZ_BMXO01000001.1, read on the forward strand.
ACGACATTGCCATCAAGGCCGTGGAAGAGGTCGACGGGCAGTGGTTGATTCGCTTGCAAAGCAACGATGACCAGCTGAATGCGCGGGATATCGCGACTGACGTGCTGGGTAGCGGCGCCACCGTTGCCTTGAACCTGGCGGAAGCCACGCCTGGTTGGCTGCAGGCCTTCTCCGCCACACCCATGACGCTGGGTCTGGACCTGCGCGGCGGCGTTCACTTCCTGCTGGAAGTCGACATGGAAGCAGCCCTGACCCAGCGCCTGGAAGTCAATGCCAGCGCCATCCGTGAACTGCTGCGTGGCGAGCGCATCCGTTACCGCAATACGGAGATCGCCGAGCGTTCGCTGTCCATCGATTTTGCCAGCAGCGAAGATCGCGACGCTGCTCGCCGATTGATCAGCCGCGACTTCCCCAACTTCGATTACAGCAACCAGGGCGATGGCCGAGCCTCCCGTCTGGTCATGTCACTCAGCGACGCAACGGTCAGCGAGATTCAGGACTATGCGGTCAACCAGAACCTGACCACCCTGCGTAACCGTGTCGACGAGCTGGGCGTGGCCGAGCCAATGGTACAGCGCCAGGGCCCCAGCCAGATCGTGGTCGAGCTGCCCGGCATTCAGGACACGGTGGCAGCCAAGCGCATCGTCGGCGCCACGGCCAACCTGGAGTTCCGCCTGGAAGCGCGTAACGACACGCCCGACATGGAAACCGAGCGCTTCGACTTCCGTAACGACAGCGGCCGTTCTGCAGACCTGATGCGGGACGTGATCATTACCGGTGACAGCGTTTCCAGCGCTAGCCACAGCTTCGATGAAAATGGCCGCCCACAGGTCAACATCAACCTGGATGGCACCGGCGGTACATTGATGAACCGCGCCACGCGCACCAACATCGGGCGCAACATGGCGGTGCTGTTCATCGAGCACAAGAGCGAAGACCGCGTCGAGACCGACCCGGAGACTGGCGAGCAGACCATCATTCGCGAGCCCTACACGGAGCGCGGCTTGATCAGCCTGGCGACCATTCAGAGCGCACTGGGCAACAGCTTCCGCATTACCGGGCTCGACTCGCCCACCGAAGCCGCCGAACTGGCCCTGCTGCTGCGCTCAGGCTCTCTGGCAGCGCCCATCTACTTCGTACAGGAACGTACCATCGGCCCAAGCCTGGGTCAGGAGAACATCGAACGCGGCCTGCTCTCGGTTCAGATTGGCCTGCTGCTGGTGGTGATGTTCATGCTGATCCGCTACAAGGTGTTCGGCATCTTCGCCAACGTGGCGCTGGCGCTCAACCTGACCCTGCTGATTGCAGTGATGTCGATGCTGGGGGCCACCCTCACCCTGCCGGGCATTGCCGGTATCGTGCTGACCCTGGGTATGGCGGTAGATGCCAACGTACTGATCTTCGAACGTATACGCGAAGAGTTGCGCAACGGTCTGTCGATTCAACAAGCCATTCATGCGGGTTACGAGCGTGCCTTCACCTCGATCGTGGATGCCAACATCACCACCCTGCTGGTCGCCATCATCCTGTTCTCGATTGGCACTGGCCCGGTAAAAGGCTTCGCGGTAACGCTCTCCATCGGTATCTTGACCTCCATGTTCACGGCCTTGATGGTCACACGAGCCATGGTCAACCTCACCTATGGCAGCAAGCCCGTCAAGAAGCTCTGGATCTGATCTCGTGAAGCAGACATACGCGCTCCGCACAGAATTGAAGAGGTGGTAATGAAACCCCTATCGCAGCTACGCATCGACTTCATGGGACAACGCAACCTTGCGTTCATCGTCTCGGCGGTGATGCTGATCGTCTCTATCGGTGCCATCGTTTTTCAGCAGCTCAACCTGGGGCTGGACTTCACGGGCGGCACCCTGGTCGAAGTACGTTACGGTGCTGCACCGTCGCTGGATGCCATCCGCCAACTGCTGGAAAACAGTGGCTTTCAGGATGTGTCCGTACAAACCTTCGGTGCTTCTACCGAAATTCTGATTCGCCTTCAGCAGGCCTTTGACCCCGACATCGGCAGCGAAATCGTCGGGCTGCTGCGTGCCGATGGCGCTGACGTCAATCTGGTGCGCGCGGAGTTCGTGGGTGCTCAGGTAGGTGAGCAACTGCGCGACCAGAGCGGCATGGGCATGCTGGTGGCCCTCGGCGTCGTGATGGTCTACGTGGCCTTGCGCTTTCAGTACAAGTTCGCCATCGGCGCTCTGCTGGCGCTGATGCACGACGTGATCATCGTGGTGGGTGTCTTCGCGCTGTTCCAGCTCGACTTCAACCTGACGGTACTGGCCGCACTGCTCGCGGTCATCGGTTATTCCCTCAACGATACCATCGTGGTGTACGACCGTATCCGCGAGTCCATTCGCACGTCGCGGATCGACAACATGCCGCAAATCATCAACGAAGCGATCAATGCCACGCTCTCGCGTACGCTGGCAACGTCGGGCACCACCATCCTGGTGCTGCTGGCCTTGCTGCTGCTGGGCGGCGACATGATCGAGAACTTCGCCATCGCGCTGCTGGTAGGCGTGGGTGTGGGTACCTTCTCCTCCATCTATATCTCTGGCGCCCTGCTGATCCCGCTCAAGCTCTCTCGGGAAGACCTGATCCCGACCAAGAAAGAGAGCGATGAAGAGGAAGAAGAGCTGCCGTAAGGCGCGAATGCTCTCTTCAGCAAAAGGCCTTGCCGCTTACGCGACAAGGCCTTTTTCGTTGCGTCAGCGGCTGCTCAGGCGAGTAGTCGCTTGAGGCTATTGGCGACGACCAGCGCGGCATCGGTCAACAGGTGAACCGGCACACGTTCGTCTGCACGGTGCCCATTGGCGTCGAGCGGGTCCTTGGGGCCTGCGCCATACATGATGGTCGGCACGCCCGCTTCGCTGTAGTGGCGAGCATCGGTGTACAAAGGCATGGCGCCGGTACCTACGGGAACTCCCAGCACCTTTTGTGCCTCACTGGCAAACAGGCTGGCGACCTTTTCGGAATCAGGTGTCGAGGTGAACGGCTTGGCCAATAGGCGTCGCTGGATGCTCACGCGTATGGCGCTCTCAGGTACCGCTGCTTCGATCACTGACCGCAACTCTTGCTCGATGACATCCGGCGATTCCTCAGGAATGATCCGCCTATCGATGGTCATGACCACACGGTCGGGCACCACATTCGTATTGATGCCTCCCTCGATGGTGCCGACCACCAACGAGGGAGCATTGACCCCAGGGTAAGCGGAGACTTTTTCAGCCAGGGTTTCACGGTAGCGATAGAGGGCGCTCAGCACGGGCAGGGACGCTTCAATGGCATCACTACCGGTGTGATGCCAAGCGGCATGAGCAGAGCGACCTTCGAGCACGACCTCCAGGTGCAGACAACCGTTGTGGGCAGTGATCACCTGATATGAAAAAGCGGCACACACGGCATAATCCGGTCGAGAAATACCCTCGGACAGCAGCCAGGCAGGCCCCGTAAAACCGCCGGTCTCTTCGTCGTAGGTAAAGTGCAGTTCGACACTGCCCGTCTCCAGCGCTTGCGTATCAATCAACGCCTTCAGCGCGTAGGCATAGGTCACGAAGTCACTTTTGGAAACGGCGGCTCCCCGTCCATACAGCCAGCCCTGGTCGACTTCCCCGCCATACGGGTCCTTGCTCCAGCCACCCCCCGCGGGCACCACGTCACCATGGGCATTGAGCGCGACGACGGGGCCAGGTCCAAAACGATGTCGCACCACCAGGTTGGTGACTCGTTGCAATCCATGCTGCCGACATAATGCGCTGGGCACTGGGTGTTGCTCGACCTCGAAGCCCAGTTTTTCTAGACATTCGGTGGCACACTGGGCGTGGGCTATACCATCACCTGGGGGGTTGTCCGAAGGCACTTGTACCAGTTGCCGAAGCATGGCCACCTGCTCGTCTGCGCGCTGCTCCAGCCAGTGTTTCAAATGATTCATCGACTAACTCCTTAACAACATCCCATGCGGTCGCGGTAGTAAGCGGCTACATGGTGTTCGATGGCGGGCCAGGCACGCTGCAGGTCAGCGCGCTGGTGCAAGGCGTGGCGATACATATCACGCAGTTCCTCGTGAACCTGCTCAAGATCCAGCGTCATGAGTTTGCCGCGCTCGACGATCTGCTTGCCGCTGACCACCACGCTGTCCAGGTGGCTACGGGTAGCCCGTGCAAACAGCAAATCCACACTGTCTACCTTCATCAGGTCATCTCCATTCAAGCGATCGAGATCCAGCGTGATCCAGTCGGCGACATCGCCCTGCTCCAGTAAGGCCGGGTGCTCCCAGCCCAGCGACATGCGCCCCACGCTGGTGGCAGCGGTCAACATTCGCTGGCGAGTAGCGTCATCGGAAAAACCTGGCGGTGCATGCAGCAATGCATTGAGGCGTACTTCTCTCAATGCATCGTCATCTTCATCCAGCGCACAGCCATCGATGCCCATGGCTACCTTGCAACCTGTTTGCCACATGTTGCCGACGGGAGCGATGCCCGAGCGCAGATGCAGGTTGGAACTCGTGTTGACGGCAATGGTGGCCCCCGCCGCCGCTATCTGTTCAAGCTCTTCGGGCCGCGCCCAGACACAGTGCGCCAGGGTAAGGCGTGGCGACAGCAACCCGATGTCGGCGAGGTACTGAACGATGCCTTGAGGAAAGTGATGGTCGGCCCACTCTCGCTGATAGCGTGTTTCCAGCAGGTGCATATGCACACGACGCCCGCTCTGCGCCGACGCATCGGCTATCTCACGCAGCAGCTCATCGGAACACCACTGCACGCCGGTCGGGCCGAACTGCAGATTCAATGCCAACCCCTCCAGCGACGCTGCCATGGCCTCGACTTGCCGGACCTGCTCTGCCGGGGTCATGGATGGCAGGCTGAAGTAGCGCTGGATGACGTGTTGCTCCTCCTGCGCCAGCTGCGCTGCCAGCGCGCCATGGTCGCCGTACACGAGAGGGTTTCGGTCACGCATCCCTACAGCAAAGGTCAGTCGGATACCGACGTCCTGGGCAGCCTGGGCCACTTTCCTGACTTCATCGACCAACGAGTCCAGCCCCTGAGGCCGCGTGCAGTGCATCATGACGGCAGCACAACCGCCTTCGGCGGCACGCCCAAACGCCGCGCAGGCCGCCACGTAAGGGTCCACGGATGGCATCACGGCCAGGCGTAGCAGCCAGGTTTCCAGCGGTTTTCCCGCAGCACCAAACGAACTGGTGGACAATGGGCGGCCATGATCATGGGCATTCGCCAAGGCCGGCATGACCAGCCGTTTTTCTCGGGTGGCTGTCGTGTGTGCAGTGCGCGTGACCTCCGCGATGCGCCCGTCACGCACCTGCAGCGAGCAAGGCCCTTCCAGTTGAAAAGCGCTGCCGCGCAGTGCGGCAGCAAAGGTGTGGTGGCTCATGAAGGCCTCTCCAGTACAACGATGTTGCCGACGCTCTGGCGAGCTTGGTGGCATCGTCAAAGCGTGCGCTCATCGAGGGGCGGCAAGAATGCCGCGCTATAGATATCGGCCACGTTCGGCGTAGTGGGCAACTCGTATAGCGCGACGATGGTGTCTATCGAACGCGCCAACCGTTCCTCATCGAGCGCTCCCACGCCTATTGCTCTGGATTCGTCAGACACGATGACATTGTCGAGAGCAAACTGGAGTCGGCGCGTTTCCGCTTCCCGGTCGAGAAACCCTTCTTCCTTCAACAGTGCGGCGATGCCCGCCTCCGGGTCCTGCATCACGTCCTGCACGGCACGGTTGATCGCCCGAACCAACCCGGCCACTGCCGCGGGCTGCTCCTGCATCATCGTTCGAGAAACCATCACGCCATTCGAGTACACCTCGACGCCATAGTCACCGTAGGGAAACCAGCGATAGTCGCTATCGGGATCATGCCCTTGCGACACCAGGTTCATGTAGCTGGTCACATTGAAGACCAGTGACCCATCGACATCACCTCGATGGAGCAACTGCTCCTGCAGGTTGGGGGCGACGTTGGTAATGCTGACCTGCGCCAGGTCGATCCCGGCGGCCTCGGCGAAAGCGGGAAACAGGCGCGTGGAAGCGCTACCGGCAGGGGCGCCCAACGTGGCCCCTTCGATATCGTCGATACTCTGAATGGGGCCATCGGCTTTCGTCAGCAGGGCAAACGGCGGCTGATTGTATATCTGGTAGACCATGACCGGGGTCTGTTCGGGTCGCTCGGCGGCGTTTTGAATCAGCGCATTGATATCGCCAAAACCAGCATCGTAGGCGCCCGACATGATGCGGCTGACCGTTGCCGCAGAGCCATCGCCCTGATCTATGCGTACATCCAGTCCCTCTTCCTCGAAGTAACCGCGCTCCTTGGCCAGGAAGTACCAGGCGTGTACCCCCTGAAAACTCCAGTCCAGCGTGAAATTGACTCGCGTCAACTCGGCGTTCGCCGTCATCGGCATCAACAGGCATGCCCACCACAGGCGTTTGAGGTATGAAACACTTTTCATGGTTATCTCCTTGAAACGTTCAAGCCGCAGGCAGCTCTGATTTACGCATGGCCCAGCCCGTTACCTTGCGCTCGATCATAGAGAACACCAGGTACAGGGTGACGCCGAGCATGGCGAGCAGGAAGAGCCCCGAAAACACGAGGGGGACATCGAAGCTGGAGGTGGCAATCATCATGACGTTGCCAATACCTCGGTTCGAGGCAATGGTTTCTGCCAATACCGTGCCGACGAAGGCCAGCGTGATCGCCACTTTCAGAGAGGCAAAAAAGTAGGGCATGGCGCGTGGGATGCCCACGTTCCAGAGAATTTCGCGCTTCTTGGCCCCCAGGGATTTGAGCACGTCTTCCAGCTCGGGCTCCGTGGTCGCCAGCCCCGTTGCCACATTCACTACCACGGGGAAAATACAGATGATGAAAGAGGTCAGCACGGCGGGTACGGTGCCACTGCCAAACCAGAGCACGAAGATCGGCACCACCGCCACCTTGGGAATCGATGAAAAGCCGACCAGCAGGGGGTAAGCCGTATCGTAGGCCACCTTCGAAGAGCCAACGATGGCCCCCAGCACCAGGCCTGCCGTCACTCCCATGACAAAACCGGTGAGCGTCGTGCTCAATGTCTGCATGACATGGGGTAGCAACTGCGTAAAGCGTGCAATCAGGGTCTCCATGACCTGACTGGGCCGTGGCAGCACGATTTCCGGCACGCCAAACACCAGGCAAATGACTTCCCAGGCGACGAAGAAGCCCAGAATCAACAGCGCTGCCGCAAGTTTCTGGCGTAGTTTATCGACGAGTTCCATGGGACTTCTCCTAGGCGGCATCTGGCCGAGTGTGGGTGATCAACTCACGCAGTTGCTGCGTGAGCTGGACGAAGTCCTGCTCGTAGGTCATGGGAATGGTGCGCGGCCTGGGCAGGTGGACTTTCTGATCATCGATGATCTTGCCGGGGCGCGGGCTCATGACGCAGATACGCGTTCCCAGGTAAGCTGCCTCGCGCAGGTCGTGGGTGACCAGCAGTACCGTGGGCTGGCTCTCCAGCCACAGGTTCTGCAGGATTCCCCACAGCTCTTCACGGGTGAACTGGTCCAACGCGCCGAAAGGTTCATCCAGCAGCAGCAGTTCCGGGTCATGAATCAAGGCCCGACACAGTGACGCCCGTTGCAGCATGCCACCGGAGAGTTGCCAAGGCTGTTTGTCGCCAAACCCCTTCAGGCCGACTTTTTCCAGCAATGCTTCGGCCCGATCGCGAAACTCCCCTTTCCGCGCCTGACGATAGCGTGAGCGAAACGGCGGTACGATTTTCAAGGGCAACATGACATTGTCACGCACACTCAGCCAAGGCAGCATGGTCGGGTTCTGAAAGGCCATGCCCACGCCAACCCGCTTGGCACCGACTTCGCGCCCTCCGACATGCACATGCCCCGATGACGGCGCCAGCAAGTCACTGACCAGCTTGAGGATGGTCGACTTGCCGCATCCGGATGGCCCCACCAGGGCCACGAACTCCCCTTGCTCTACCTTCAAGTGTGTTGGTGCAAGTGCCTGGGTCATCTTCTTGCCACGACCATAGATGACCTCTGCTCCCTCCAGCTTGATGGCCTCCCTGCCAGCCTCACTCTGCGGCTCTGCGGTCACGGTCGTCTGGTTGCCTACGGACATGGTTAACATGATGCTAGCTCCCCTTGTTGGACGTTCGCCTTGGCCACTTCGGCGGCCAGCGTCTTGTCACTGTTTACGAGCGTTGGCAGGGTCATTTGCTGCACCCTCTTCACGGACATGCCGGTGCCTTTGGCGGCGGTTTGCAGGGCACGGTCTCGCATGACAAAGCGCCCACGCACCAGGGTATGCACCGGCATTCCCGTCACGGCCCAGCCATGAAATGGCGTGGCCCGCGCGCGATGGGAATGCAGCGCTTGCTGATCGATGACGTCACGGCGCTCGAGATCGACGATGGCAATATCGGCATCCGCCCCCACCATGAGTGCGCCTTTCCGTGGGTACAGCCCCCAGGCCTTGGCGGGAGCAACGGCACTGATGCGCACGTAATCCTGCAGGGTGATACGCCCTTCGCTGACAGCGGTCAGCATCAAGGGCATTTGCGTTTCGACGCCTGGAAAGCCGCAATCTGCCTCCCAAATCACCTCCTTGTACTGCTCTTCTGGCGTATGGGGCGCATGGTCCGTGGCAATCATGTCGACCGTGCCATCACGCAACGCTTCCCAGAGTGCTTCGCTATCCTTGGCCTCGCGAATGGGCGGATTCACGCGCATCAGACTGCCCAGCGACGCGTAGTCATGAGTGTCCATCATCAAATAGTGGGGACAGGTTTCACTGGTGATATCGACGCCACGCTGTTTTGCCTCACGCATGGGCCTTAGCTCGGCGGCCGAGGAAACGTGCAGAACGTGAATACGAGCTCCCGTCCATTCGGCCAGAATGGCGGCGCGTGAGACGGCCTCCACCGCCACCACATCCGGGCGCGCTGCCACGTGCGCCAGCGCGTCATTGCGGCCCGCCTTGCGCAAGCGCTCGTAACGCCACGCCATGATGGAGGCGGTCTCGGCGTGCAGGGAGGTGCGCAGGCCATAGGGGGCCACCCGTTCGAAGGCTTCCAGCATCGCCCCGGTGGAAGGCGACGGAAGATTACCGAAGGTGTTCCCCATGAAGCATTTGAAGCCAATCACGCCGCTCTCGGCCAAGGCTTCCAGCTGATCGACGTTGTCTTCGGCCATCAGCCCATAAATACCGAAGTCGACATAGGCCTGCTGCTTCGCCAGCGCCAGCTTGTCCTCGAAAGCATCGGGAGTTGCCGTGGGCGGGTGGGTATTGGGCATATCGAAGACGGTGGTGACACCGCCCATGGCCGCTGCCGCCGTGCCGCTCTCCCAGGTTTCCTTGTGGGTGTAGCCTGGCTCTCGAAAGTGCACATGGACGTCAATCGCCCCCGGCAACAGGTGCAAGCCCTTGGCGTCCAATACGTCTTTGGCGGGTGGCATGCTGGCCTCGTCGCCCACGGCAATGATTTTGCCATCGCGGATGGCAATCGCCGCAGGCTGGGTGGCTTCATGGCTGACGACCTGGCCATTGATAATCACGAGATCTGCGTGTGTCATGAGAGGATTCCTTGTCAAAGTGCGGCCCAGCCGCCATCTACGGGCAAGTCGGCGCCGGTGATTTGTCGTGAACGGTCGCTCGCCATGAACAGGCAAGCATCGGCAATGTCCTGGGCGGTGGAAATGCGCTGCAGTGCATAGTCGGCGGCATGTTTCTGGGCCGCTTCCTCTTCGCTGATGCCCAGCTTTGCCGCCATGTCGGGGCACACTTTGCTGCGAAAGCGCTCACCATCGACCATGCCCGGCGCCACGATATTGATGTTGATGTTGTAAGGGCCGGCTTCGAGCGCCATGCTTTTGGTGATCCCCCGCAGGCCCCACTTGGAGGCGGAGTAGGCCATTCGACCTGCCTTGCCACGCATGCCGAAGGTGCCACCCACATTGACGATCTTGCCGCTACGCCGAGCCATCATGCCCGGCAGCACCGCGCGCATGGTGTTGAAGCAGCCTGCCATGTTGAGACGCACGATCTCCTCGAACTCCTCGAACGTCGTTTCCGCGCCCGATTTGCCCACCGGCCCCGAACCGCCAGCCACGTTGACCAGCACATCAGGCACATCGCCAAACGCCTCCTGAATATGCGCTATTGCCCGCTCGCACTGGTCGGAGTGCGTGATGTCACATGCCACCAGCACGACGTCCGCTCCCTGCTCACGCAGCGCTTGCTCCAGCGAGGCTACGGCCTGGGTATCCCTGGCCAACAAGGCCAGCTTTGCCCCTTCTTCGGCGAAGGCTCGGGTAATGGCTTCTCCCATCCCCTTTACCGGCCCCGTAATCGCAACGATCTTGTTACCCAGTTTCAAGTCCATGACGCGGTCCTCATTCGTAAAGGGAGTAAATGCGCTCTTCTTCAGGAGGCAGGAAATCCGTGCGGAACACCTCCTCCAGAGCAGGGGTATGTGCTAGCCCATAGGCCGACACCACGATGTCGATGGCTTCTTGCATGCGCGTTTCATCGATATTGCCCAGGCCGATCTCGGGCAGCTCAGGGTGGTTCATTTCATCTTCGATGGTGGCCGCCAAGCGAGCGGTCTCGACCTGCCGATTGATCAATGGCTCCTGCGCCATGACGGCTTCCATGCCCGCTTCCGGGTCCGCCAGTACGTCGGCAACACCACGGTTGATGGCACGCACCAGCCCGCGCACCGCCTCGGGGTTCTCATCGGCCAGCCGACGCGACACGATGATCGCATTGGAGTAGAGGTCCATGCCGTGGTCGCCGTAGCGAATGAAGCGCAAACGCTCGTCAGGGTCGATACCTGCCAACATGGCGTTGAAGCGCACCGTATTGACGAAGCCAAAGGCTGCATCGACCTGCCCACGATTGAGCATTTGCTCACGCAGACGCGGCTCGATGTTCATGATCTCGACACTGTCCGCATCGATGCCTGCCAGCGCGGCAAAGGCCGGAAACAGGCGCAGGGCGCCGTCATTGGCGGGTCCGGCAATGGTTCTGCCTTCGAGGTCAGCGGGTTCATGAATATCGCTGTCTGAAGTCACGGCAATGGTGAAAGGCGGTTGGGTGTAGAGCATGTACACCCCCACAGGCGAATCATCCGGATGGTTGGCGGCGTAGTTGATCAAGGCATTGATATCGCCAAACCCGACATCGTAGGCGCCGGAGGCCACGCTACCCACGGCGGCGCCCGACCCAGACCCTTGATCGATGCGCAGGTCTAGCCCCTCCTCGGCAAAGTAACCTCGCTCCTGGGCGAGAAAGAACCAGGCCTGTGGCCCTTGATACGACCAGTTCAATACCATTCGTAGAGACGTCTCCGCAGAAGCCGGAGCGATCCACAGGGAAACCAGCAGTACCAGGATGGCCCGGCGCCAGGTCTGAATAGCCAACGACATCGTTGTTAAGTGCTTGGTCGATAAGTGCATGGAAGTACCTCCAGTTGAACAGCGAGATGAGCGAGTTACTGCTCGTCCAGCGAGCAGCCCCGCGCAGTGAACCCGTAAAGCTGTCTAATCAACGTCAATGCTGCCTGTCGCGATACGTCAGGCGACGGTGTAGCCACCGCCTCTTCCATGAGCACAACGTTGTAGCCAAGAAACGAGGCATCCTGGAGCGTCGCCATCACGCAACGCTCGGTATTGATGCCTACCAGTAGCAGCGTGGTGATATCCAGTCGCCGCAGAATGGCGTCCAGTTCGGTATGCCAAAAACCACTGAAACGGCTCTTGTGCACCACGATGTCTTCGTTGGTGGGAGCCAATTCATCGATAGCAGCCGCACCCCACTCGTCACGCACCAAAATGGAGTGGCCTGACGCAGAGCGCTCCCCATAGCCCTGGCGCTGGCCAAACTGACGACCAAACATCAGTTGGCCAGTGCTCAACTCCATGGTGTCGGCGCGCACTCCCCAGTGCAGGTGTATGACCGGCACGTTGTGCTGCCGCGCGCTCGCCATCAGCGTTGCCAAGCCGGGGATGATCTCCCTTGCATAAGCAATATCGATGCCGCTGCTGGCGAACCAGCCCTGCGGATGACAGAAGTCGTTCTGCATATCCACTACCACCAGCGCGCTTCTAGCCAGATCGAGGGTGACCGAGCAAGGGGAAGCCATTAGCGTCAAGCGTTGCGGCTCGGGTGTCTCTCTAACCAGAGAAACCACGGAGGGTCGTGCTCGATTCAATACGCGGTGGGAGGCATCGGGATAGCTGGACATGGCAGTCTCCTTGGTGACTGCTTCAGACTAGCGCCGTCTTTGTGGTGATATCTATTGCTAAAAAATTCGGATAGTGTTCTAAAAAACTCAACACAGGAAACCGTATGAAGCACTTACGCCTGTTCGAATACATCGATGCCGTGGTCAGGGCGGGGTCGATCCGGCGCGCTTCGGAAGCGCTCTACATCACGCCCTCTGCGCTGGATCGCCGCATCCAGCAAATCGAAGAAGAGCTGGGCACCCAGATATTCGAGCGCCACTCCAAGGGCATGCGGCTGACCGCAGCAGGCGAGATCTTTCTGGATTACGTGCGCCGCCACATGGCGGACCTGGATAGGGTGCGCTCAGAAATCGAGGGGCTAAAGGGGTTGCGCAAGGGCCATGTCTCGGTCGTCGCCAGCCAGGCCTTGGCGCTCAAATTCCTGCCTGAGCAGATCCGCCAGTTTCGCGAGCGACATCCGGGGGTCTCTTTTTCGATTCGCATTGCAGACCGAGGCGAAGCCCTGAAAGCGCTGATGTCGTTTGAAGCGGAGCTGGCCGTGGTAGTGTTCCCCAAGATGAGCTCTGAGGTCTTGCAGCTCATCATGGTGGCCCAGCCCGTCGTGGCGCTGATGTCGGCACAGCACCCGTTGGCCGAGCAGCCCAAGGTTCGACTGAGCGAGTGTCTGAATTACCCTCTGGTACTGCCCGACGCTTCGTTGGGGGTCAGGGAGCTGCTGAGCCCGATACTGGTACGCCGTACCCATCAGGCCCAGATCAGCGCCGAGACCAACTCCTTCGAACTGATGCGGGGGCTACTGCAAGATCACCGAAGTGTCGGCTTTCAAATCGCTATCGGCACACCCGACATGGCCCAGGAAAATACCATCATCTCGCGTCCGATCGATGAACGTGACGTGCCCACGGCCCCACTGATTTGTGCCCAGCTCCGGGGCCGCACGCTGTCGGTCGCCGCCGCTCGTTTTGCCGACCAGCTCACTCAATGTCTGGATCAGATGGAGGCCAGCGTATAGCACGCTGGCATCATGCAGGCGGCAGCCATTTGGGCACCGTGGTGGGCTGATAGTCGTGCAGTCCCTGCAACAGCTTTTGCGGGTCGCTTTCAAGCACGATAGAGCCTCGGTGCTCTGGAGGTAGAAAGCGCTCTGCGATCATATGATCGATAAAGGCCATGAAGGGGTCGAAAAAGCCGTTGATATTGTACAAACCAAGCGGCTTCTGTATTTCGCCCAGTTGATTCAACGTCCACACTTCCATGAACTCTTCCAGGGTGCCAATCCCGCCCGGCAAGGCAATGAAGGCACCCGATAGATCCGCCATCCGGCCTTTGCGCTCACGCATGGTGGCCACCACTTCATGCGTTTGTAGCCCTTGGTGCAGGTGCCCCTTGGCATGCAAGCGTTCGGTGATCACGCCATGGGCCTGCCCCTGAGCTGCCAACAGCGCATCCGCCAGTGCGCCCATCAGCCCTTTGTGGGTGCCGCCGTATACCAGCTTGATACCGCCGTGGGCAAAATGAGTACCCAGTCGTGCAGCGCCCTTGGCATAGTCGGGCGACCCTCCGGCATTGGATCCACAAAAAACGGCTATCGCCGATAGTTCACGCATCGTTTTACCTCCCTATGGCTCAAGGCATTCATCAGAGCGCTGACGCGACCACAAATCAAGCGCACAACGAAAAACGCCCTGCCGGAATCCCGGCAGGGCGTTATCAAGAGCAAGTGACACAAGGCTTATCAGAAATGCGGCGCCAGCTGTTTGATCAGTGCTTTATAAAGGCGCGGGCCAGCGGCCATCAGTTGGCCTTCTGCGGTCACGGTGGGCTGGCCGTCGGGCGTGCCCATCAGCGCGCCGGCTTCTTTCAGCAGCAGCATACCGACCTGCATGTCCTGCTCTTCCAGGCCCAGGACGAACACGCTGTCGACGCGGCCAGCGGCCAGTTCGCAAATGTCCAGCAGGCCAGAGCCGGTGGCGACCAGGGTTTCCACCTGGGGGGCCAGTTGCTGCGCCACAGTCAGGTAGGCAGGCAGATGGCTGGGGCGCAGCCAGGCTTCCGGCAGGCTCATGGCCATGCGGGTACCAGGAATGGCCGTGGGCTTGCTCACGCGCATACGTTTGTCGTTGTGCTGGGCACCACGGCCACGACTGGCGATGTATTCGTCATCGCCAAAGGGAGAGACCACCACCGCGTGTTCGGGGCGACCCTTGATGAGACACACCACTGAGAGTGCAAAGCCCTTGCCTGCCACGGCCAGATTGGAGTAGCCGTGAAGGGGTTCGATCTTCCAAACGATCTCTTCGCCTTCGCCTTTACCCGCCTGATGGGGGGTGTAGCGGCCGGAGAAGCCATGCTGCGGATAGCCGCGCTGCAGTTGCTGAACGATGGTGGCTTCGGCCTTGCGGGCCGTGTCTTCCAGCAGGCGGTCAAGATTGAATTCTTCGTGGGCGTTTTCGATACGCTCACGAACACGCAAAAAATGTTCAACCGCGCTACGCGCAGCGCGCAGCGTAAATTGGACCATTGGATTCATGATCGGGCCTTGTCACAGTGATGTTAAAGAACGGGGCAGGCGCAGGACACCTTAATGGCGGGCAATTCTATCAGAGGCCCCTCGGGCATGCCATCGACTCGTGCTAAACTGCGCCTTTTACGTCGTGAACCGGGCTTATCATGCTTGACCGCATTCGAATCGTTCTTATTGGCACCAGCCATCCTGGCAATATTGGCGGCGTGGCGCGCGCCATGCACAACATGGGCCTGGCGGATCTGGCGCTCGTCGCCCCCCGCTGCGACGTGCTCACCCAGGAGAGCATCTCTCGGGCGTCAGGGGCCGACCATCTGCTCCATCAGGCAGCCATTCATGCCACGCTGGAAGATGCCGTGGCCGACTGCACCCTGGCCGTGGGTGCCAGCGCTCGCTCACGTACGCTGCCCTGGCCGATGATCTCCCCCCGAGCGCTGGCCGAGCGCCTGCCAGCCGAGTGCCGCCCTGCCAACGCGCGCATCGCGCTGGTGTTTGGGCGCGAGGACAGCGGCTTGACCAATGCCGAGCTGCAGCGCTGCCATGCCCACGTACACATTCCCACCAATGCGGATTTCAGCTCGCTGAACCTGGCGGCGGCGGTACAGGTACTCGCCTACGAGTGCCGCATGGCCTGGCTGACGCAAGCCGACGCGCCTCCCGCTCAAGAGGATGACGAAGCAGTCGCGCTGGCGTCCCACGAAGAGCTGGAGCGGTACTTCGAGCATCTGGAGCGCACGCTGATCGCCATCGAGTTTCACGACCCCGCACAGCCGCGCCAGTTGATGGCGCGCCTGCGCCGCCTGTACCTGCGTGCTCGCCCCGAAAAAATGGAGATGAACATTCTGCGCGGCATCCTGTCGGCCACGGAAAAGGCCGCCCAGCCGAACACAACGCCGCGCTGAGAGGCGTTATCGTCGCCCCATGGCCTAAACTTGAAGTTATCCAGTGGCGCCCCCACATTTGGGGGCCGACCCAAACACAGCCTGCCACGCTGCCGCTTTTACGCCCAAGGACACTCCCATGTTTCAACGCCTGCGCGAAGACATCAACAGCGTATTCGACCGCGACCCAGCGGCACGCAACTTTCTCGAAGTCTTGACCAACTACCCGGGCCTGCATGCCCTGCTGCTGCACCGTTGTGGCCACTGGCTATGGAAGAAGAACTTCAAGTGGCTGGCGCGCACGGTATCTACCTTCTCCCGCTGGATGACCGGTATCGAGATTCACCCCGGCGCCACCATTGGTCGGCGCTTCTTTATCGATCACGGCATGGGCGTGGTGATCGGCGAAACCGCCCAGGTCGGCGACAACGTGACGCTCTACCAGGGGGTCACGCTAGGCGGCACCAGCTGGAATAAAGGCAAGCGTCACCCCACCCTGGAAGATGGCGTGATCGTCGGGGCTGGCGCCAAGATCCTGGGGCCGTTCACGGTTGGGGCCGGCGCCAAGATTGGCTCCAACGCCGTGGTCACCAAAGAGGTGCCTGCCGGTGCAACGGTGGTCGGTATTCCTGGCAAGATCGTCAAGCGCGCCGAGCCCGATATCGAGGAAGCGCTGGATATCGACCCGGCCCGACGCGAAGCCATCTGCCAGAAATTCGGCTTCGATGCCTATGGCATGCCCGACCCAGTGGCACGCTCCATGCAGGCCATGCTGGACCATATGCACGCCGTGGACGAGCGTATCGAACGCATGTGCTCTACCCTGCGCAAGCTGGATGCCAGCTACCGTGACGGCCAACTGCCCGAACTGAAAGATGAGGACTTCGCCGACATCCTGGATGAGGCCGATACCGGCTGCCCCGGACTGGGTAAGACGCGCAGTGAAGCAGTGGATACCGCTGACGACACCAACAGCCGTCCCAATAGTTGACCAAAGCACTCAGGATTTCCATAATGGCGCTACACTTGCCGCCAGTGCGCTGAGGCTCAGCGACGAGGTACCTGTTATGCGCTTGACGACCAAAGGCCGATACGCCGTTACCGCCATGCTGGATCTGGCGATCAATACGCCACAAGGCCCCACCAGCCTGGGCGATATATCCCAGCGCCAGGAGATCTCGCTCTCGTATCTGGAACAGCTGTTTGCGCGGCTGCGGCGCAGCGGGCTGGTCTCCAGCGTGCGTGGTCCGGGCGGCGGTTATCTTCTTGCCAGACCTGCCACCGAGATCAGCGTGTCCCAGGTCATCGATGCGGTCAATGAAACCGTCGATGCCACCCGCTGCCAGGGGCTTTCCGACTGCCAGCAGGGCGACACTTGCCTGACCCACCACTTGTGGTGCGAACTTTCGGGTCAGATACGCCACTTTCTGGATGACGTGACGCTGGCGCAGCTGATGCAGCGCCCGGACGTCATTCGCATTGCCGCTCGACAGAAGCAGCGCGCCGACGCCGGGATCCTTGCTTCGTCCCCCCTGACGCCACTCACTGCCCGTTGGAAATCAAGCCCATGACCGCCACCCCCTCACTGCCCATTTACCTCGATTATGCCGCCACTACGCCGGTAGATGAGCGCGTGGCCGAGGTGATGACCCGCTACCTGACCGTCGACCAACTGTTTGCCAACCCGGCATCGCGTAGCCACATGCTGGGCTGGCAGGCAGAGCAGGTGGTGGAGCAGGCACGGTGCCAGGTGGCCGACCTGATTCATGCCGACCCCCGCGAGATCGTGTGGACCAGCGGTGCTACCGAAGCCAACAACCTGGCGCTGATCGGCTTCATGCGCGCCAATCGCCAGCGCGGCATGCACCTGGTCACTTCGTCCATCGAACACAAGGCGGTGGTGGATACCGCCAGGGCGCTGGAAAGCGAAGGCTTCGAGGTCACCTGGCTCAAGCCCCAGCGGGACGGGCGCATCACCCCCGAACAGCTGCGCGAGGTCATGCGGGATGACACCGCCCTGGTCTCGCTGATGGCAGTGAACAACGAGCTGGGCAGCATCAACGACATCGCGGCGCTGGCCGCCGTGGCCCACGACTTTGGCGCAGCCTTCCATACCGATGCCGCTCAGGCGGTAGGACGCATCCCGCTGGACGTGGTCGAACAGCATATCGACTTGATGTCGCTGTCTGCCCATAAAGCCTATGGCCCCAAGGGGGTCGGCGCTCTGTACGTGAAACGCCACCCGGACATACGTGTCGAAGCGCTGATTCACGGCGGCGGGCACGAGCGTGGTATGCGTTCCGGCACCCTGCCCACCCATCAGATTGCGGGTATGGGAGAAGCCTTTACCGTCATGCAACAGCAGCAGGCCCAGGATCAGGCCCATGTTGCCGCCCTTCGCGAGCAGTTGCTGAATGGCCTGAGCACGCTGGACGGCGTCATCCCCAACTCGCCCCAGCAGCACGGGGTGCCCAATATTCTCAATCTCGCTTTCGAGGGCGTCGATGGCGAAGCGCTGTTGATGGCTCTGCGCGACGTCGCCGTGTCCACGGGCTCTGCCTGCAACTCGGCCAGCGTCGACCCCTCTTACGTCCTGCTGGACATTGGTACGCCTCGTCGGCTGGCGCTCTCTTCACTGCGCTTGAGCTTTGGGCGGTTTACCCAGCCAGCCGATATCGACTATGCACTGACACTACTGCACCACGCCGTCAACGGCCTGCGTGCTTCGGCACGCCAGACCACTGCGCCTGGCCGCTGACCGACCGACTTTTCAAGGAGAGTGCTCCATGGCAACGCTTAACATTTCCCCCGCCGCCGCCGAGCAGATCCACCGCGTCCTCGAAGAGCGCGGCAAGGGGCTTGGCCTTCGGGTATCCGTAAAACCCAGCGGCTGTTCGGGCTACAGCTACGTGCTCGACTTTGCCGACGAGGCTCAGCCGGATGACGTGCACTTCGAGTCCCACGGGGCCAGCGTCTATGTAGCCACCGATGCCGTCGAGATGCTGGACGGCAGCGAAGTGGATTACGTCAGCGAAGGACTCAATCGCTTCTTCCGCTTCAACAACCCCAACGTCAAGGATCAGTGCGGCTGCGGTGAAAGCTTTACCGTTTAAGCACCCCATGAGGCAACTCATCGGTATTCATCCCCGGCGTGAAACGCTATAATCGCGGCCACTCGGCCTGCGGCATAGCCTATGGACGCAGCCGGACATACTTCTCTGTGCCGCCCTGGCTTGCCGGGGCGGCAATTTCTGCTTTATCCCTTTCCAGGAGATTTCTGCATGGCGACTGAACGTACTCTTTCCATCATCAAGCCCGATGCCGTAGCCAAGAATGCCATCGGTGACATCATCGCACGCTTCGAAAAGGCAGGCCTGCAAGTGGTCGCGGCCAAGATGCTGCACCTCTCCGAAGAGAAAGCCGGTGGTTTCTACGCTGAGCACAAAGAGCGTCCCTTCTTCAAGGACCTGGTCGGCTTCATGACCTCTGGTCCGGTCGTCGTACAGGTGCTGGAAGGGGAAGGCGCCATTGCCAAGAACCGTGAACTGATGGGTGCTACCAACCCGAAAGAAGCCGCTCCGGGCACCATCCGCGCCGACTTCGCGGAAACAATCGACGCCAACGCTGTCCATGGTTCCGACTCAGCCGAAAGCGCTGCACGCGAAATTAGCTACTTCTTCGGTAACGACGAAATCTGCCCGCGCTAAACCAGCGCTGCCGTTTCAACATTCGTTGCCGGCCATTTTTGCGGGGGCCTGGCCCCCGCCTCTTTCTGAACGCTGACCGCCATGACTACCACTGCCGCCCCATCATCACCGTCTTCCCTCGCCACGCCTGACCTTGCCTCGCAGGCGGAGCCCGCACGCCAGAACCTGCTGGGGCTTTCCCGTGAGCAAATGGAAGCCTTCTTTTCATCCATTGGAGAAAAGAAATTCCGTGCCACTCAGGTCATGAAGTGGATTCATCAGGAGGGCGTCGATGACTTTGCCGTGATGACCAACCTGTCCAAGCCGCTGCGCGACAAGCTCGCCCAAGTGGCCGAGATTCGCGGCCCAGGCGTCGTGTATGAAGGCACCTCCAGCGACGGCACGCGCAAGTGGGTGCTCGAAGTGGAAGATGGCAGCTATGTCGAGACGGTGCTGATCCCGGCAGAGAACGGTAAACGACGCACCCTGTGCGTATCGTCACAGGTCGGCTGTTCGCTGGATTGCAGCTTCTGCTCCACGGGCAAACAGGGCTTCCAGCGTAACCTGACAGCTGCAGAGATCATTGGCCAGGTGTGGGTAGCGCAACGCAGCGTCGGCCCTCGGCGGGATACCGCCAACCGTCCGGTGACCAACGTGGTCATGATGGGCATGGGCGAACCGCTGTTGAATTTCGACAACGTCGTGCCCGCCATGAAGCTGATGCTCGACGACAACGGCTATGGCCTCTCCAAGCGCCGCGTCACCCTGTCCACCTCGGGCGTCGTGCCGATGATGGATAAACTCGGCGATGAGATCGACGTCAGCCTGGCGATTTCGCTGCACGCCTCCACCGATGAGCTGCGTAACGAACTCGTCCCGATCAACCGCAAGTACAACATTCGTGCCTTGCTGGATGCCTGTCATCGCTATTTGTCCAAATGCCCGGACAATCGTCAGGTGACTATCGAGTACACCTTGATCAAGGACGTGAATGATCAGCAGGAACACGCCGAACAGCTGGCCGCGCTCCTCAAGGAGCTGCCCTGCAAGATCAACCTGATTCCCTTTAACCCGTTTCCCAATTCGGGTTATGAAAAGCCCTCGCGCAACCAGGTCATGCGTTTTCAGCAATGGCTTTATGACTTGGAGTACAACGCCACCGTCCGTACCACCCGTGGGGATGACATCGATGCCGCCTGCGGGCAGCTGGTCGGACGCGTAAAGGACCGCACCAAGCGCAGTGCGCGCTATATTCAATCGGTTCAACTGGATGCAGACTAAGGCCGCTGTCTTGACTTCCACACAACACAGCGCTTTGATGGACACGTTTTTTTACTAACGTCATTAGTGTGAGCAAGGCCGCACTGTTCAAGAGGACATACATGATCGGTCATCGCAGGTGCTTCTCCTTTTTCAGAGTGCCCATGCTGTCCGTCCTTGCTGGCAGCCTGCTGCTGGCAGGCTGTGCAACCTCGACGCCCACGTTCAATGAAAGCAATCCTGACGCCGCCGATGCCTATGCCCAGCTGGGAGTGGCCTACCTGGAGCGGGACAATCTGCCCCGCGCCCTGAACGCGCTGGATCGTGCGCTGGAACTGGATGCCCGCCACCCAGAGGCACTTCAGGCGATTGCGCTGGTCTATCAGCAGCAGGGGGAGCGTGAGCTGGCCAACCGCTATTTCCAGCAGGCCCTGAACGTCTCGCCCTCGTTCACGCGAGGACGTAACAACTACGCCGCATTCCTGTATCAACAGGGGCGTTACCCGGAGGCCTGCGAGCAGTTGGAAATCGCCTCCGAAGATGCACAATACGCCAGTCGTGCCCAGCTATTCACCAACCTGGGACAGTGCTACCTGGCGACTGACGAATTTGACAAGGCGCGCGACCGTTTGCAGCGCGCCCAGAGTATCGACCCGCGCAATACACGCGGGTATTTAATGTTAGCCGAACTGGAAGTTTCGCAGGGCCGCTACGATCAGGCCTGGGAGCCACTGCAAAGCTACCTGCAGCTGGCAGGCCCCGACCCGGCAGCGTTGGAAATGGCGGTGGATATCGCCCTCGCCCGTGGCGACACAGCCACGGCAGACGAATACCAACGCCTGCTGGCCCCTTGATCACTGCCCTGACCACCTAATTTTTGAAGGATGCTCAGCCATGAGCGAGACACCGTTACACGATAGCGTTACCCCCACCAGCACCGCTGGCGAACTGCTCTCACGCCAACGCGAAGCGCTGGGTGTGCCCATCAGTGATGCTGCCCGTGCGCTCAACCTGCGCAGCGCGGTGGTCGAAGGTCTGGAAAAAGACAACTACGAAGAAATTCCCGTCACGGCCTATCGCCGCGGCTACCTACGCTCCTATGCAAAATATCTGGGGCTGGATGAACGGCTGGTACTGGAGGCGTATCAAGCGCGCCACGGGGGCAGTGAGCCCGAACGCAAGGTCACGCCCGTTGCCGTTACCCGGCCCCCGTCGAAGGTCGGTGCCTGGCTATTCAAGCTGGTCACCCTGTTGGTGATCGTGGGCCTGATTGGCGTTACCGTCGCCTGGTGGCAGAGCCGTGGTGGCAGCGAACCCCCGAGCATGGGTACGTCTTCCACGCTGGAAGAGGATGCCACCGACACTACGACGCCCCCTCCCGCCGAACCGGTGGTCGAACCTACGCCGGTGGTGATTCCGCCCATGATCGACGAACCCCAGGTCAGCATGGATGACGAAGTCGCCGACACCGACGCCAGCGCTGCGCCGGACAGCGACGCCACCGATACCCCAGCCGAGCCCGCGACCGATGTTGCCGAGGTACAAGCGCCGGAAGCAGCGGCAGAAGACACCGCGCCGGAGCCCGTCGCCAACCCCAACCTGCTGGAGTTGACGTTCAACGAGCAGTCCTGGACCGAAATTTTCGATGCCAACAACCAGCGCGTTTTCGTTGGCCTGCAAGCGCCTGGCACCACGGCCAGCGTCGAGGGTACCCCGCCTTTTCGTTTGACGATCGGTAATGCCACCGGTGTCGAGCTGCGTTATCAAGGCGATACCGTCAACCTGGCGCAACGTGCGGGTGCCAACAATGTTGCCCGCTTTACCCTGGGAGAGTGACCCGTCCTATGCACGCCCCTTCTCCGATCAAACGTCGCCCCTCGCGCCAGATACAGGTTGGTAGCGTTGCCGTGGGCGGCGACGCCCCGATTGCCGTTCAAAGCATGACCAACACCAACACCCTGGATGTGGATGCCACGGTGGGCCAGATCCAGCAGTTGGAAAAAGCCGGTGCCGACATCGTCCGCGTGTCGGTTCCCGACATGGACGCCGCCGAAGCCTTCGGCAAGATCAAGCAGCGGGTCGATGTACCGCTGGTGGCCGACATTCACTTCGACTACAAGATTGCCCTGCGAGTCGCCGAGCTGGGCGTGGACTGCCTGCGCATCAACCCCGGCAATATTGGCCGGGAAGATCGCGTCCGTGCGGTGGTCAGCGCGGCCCGCGAACACGGCATTCCGATTCGCATTGGCGTCAATGCCGGCTCGCTGGAAAAGGACCTGCAAAAGAAGTACGGCGAGCCTACGCCCGCCGCGCTGGTCGAATCGGCCATGCGCCATATCGACTACCTGGATCGGCTCGACTTCCAGGAGTTCAAGGTCAGCGTCAAAGCCTCGGACGTGTTCATGGCTGTGGCTGCCTACCGCGACCTGGCCACCCGTATCGAGCAGCCGCTGCACCTGGGCATTACCGAAGCAGGTGGCCTGCGCTCGGGTACGGTCAAGTCATCGATTGGCCTCGGCATGCTGTTGATGGATGGTATCGGCGATACCATTCGCGTCTCGCTGGCCGCCGACCCGGTGGAAGAGATCAAGGTCGGCTTCGACATGCTCAAGAGCCTGAGACTGCGCGCCAAAGGCATCAACTTCATCGCCTGCCCCAGCTGTTCACGGCAGAACTTCGATGTCATCAGCACCATGAACCAGTTGGAAGAGCGCCTGGAAGACATCATGACCCCGCTGGATGTCTCGGTGATTGGCTGCGTGGTCAACGGCCCTGGCGAAGCCAAGGAGACCGATATCGGTCTGACCGGTGGTTCACCCGCCAACCTGGTCTACATCGACGGCAAACCTGCCAGCAAACTGCGTAACGACCATCTGGTGGATGACCTGGAAAAGCTGATCCGCGACAAGGTACGCCAGAAAGAGCAGCAGCAAGAGAACATGATTGCACGCAGCGTTTGACACCTGCGTTGCCTGCAACAGGCGGCACGCCTTGCGCCTCGCGCTGCCGCCCAGACAAGGAGTTTTCATTGAGCAAGTCCGCCGCTAAAAAGATTCAAGCCATCCGTGGAATGAACGACCTATTGCCCAGCGACAGCCCTCGCTGGCAATTTTTTGAGGCCAAGGTACGCCACTTGATGCAGCGCTACGGCTTTGATGAGATCCGTACGCCAATCGTGGAGCAAACCGCCCTGTTTGCCCGTTCCATCGGGGAAGTCACCGATATCGTCGAAAAAGAGATGTACACCTTCGACGACCGCAACGGCGACAGCCTGACCCTGCGCCCGGAAGGCACCGCCAGCTGCGTACGCGCTGCCATGGAGCATGGCCTGCTGCACAACCAGACCCAGCGGCTTTGGTATCAGGGCCCGATGTTCCGCCACGAGCGGCCCCAGAAAGGACGCTACCGTCAGTTTCATCAGGTGGGCGTGGAAACCTATGGCTTCGACGGTCCGGACATCGACGCCGAGGTCATTCTGCTCTCTGCCCGCTTATGGCAAGAGCTGGGCCTTCTCGAACATGTCACTCTGGAACTGAACTCCCTGGGCTCCAGCGACGCCCGCGCAGCCTACCGCGACAAGCTGGTGGCGTACTTCGAACAGCACCATGCGCTACTGGATGAAGACTCCAAACGTCGCCTGACCAGCAATCCGCTGCGCATTCTGGATTCCAAGAATCCCGACATGGCCGAGATGCTGAACGGCGCACCTCAGCTGATGGATCACCTGGACGAGACTTCGCGGGAGCACTTCGAGCAGCTCAAGGCCATGCTCGACGCGGCCAACATTCCCTACGTGGTCAACCCGCGCCTGGTGCGGGGCCTGGACTACTACTGCCGTACGGTGTTCGAGTGGACCACCACGGCATTGGGCAGCCAGGGCACCGTTTGTGCCGGTGGCCGCTACGATGGGCTGGTCGAGCAGCTGGGCGGCAAGCCCACACCTGCCGTGGGCTTTGCCATGGGGATCGAGCGGCTGATTCTGCTGCTGGAAACTCTCGACCTGGTACCGGAAGAAGCCTTGGGCGGCTGCGACGTCTATCTGGTGCCGATGGATGACAGCGCCACCGTGGCAGCTCTCACCCTGGCAGAACAGCTGCGCAGCGCACTGCCCGACCTGCGCCTGCAGCTGCACTGCGGTGGCGGCAGCTTCAAGAGTCGCATGAAAAAGGCCGACAAGAGCGCCGCGCCCATTGCCATTCTGCTGGGTGAAGACGAGCTGTCTCAGCAAACGGCCACCCTGAAATTCCTGCGCGATGACCGTGAGCAGCAGCAGGTAGCCCAAGCCAGTCTTGCCAGCACCCTGAGCGACCTGCTGGCCGCCACGCCAGGCAACGCGACCCACTAAACGCTGCCCACCCAGCGTCTCGGGTGGGCGATGCATACCTGTCAGCCGCTGCGGCGGCTGAGTGATTGAATAGGAGGCCGCCCGTGGCGGATCTGAGAAGCGAAGAAGAACAGCTGGACGTCGTCAAGCGCTGGTGGAAAGAGAACGGTACGTCGCTGATTGCCGGCGCGGTGCTGGCTGCCGCCGGTGTGTTCGGCTGGAATGCCTGGCAGAACTACCAGGAAGGCCAGTCGGAAGCGGCCTCTGCCCGCTACCAGCAGCTGGTGACCATTACAGCCGCCAACTCGCTGGAAGATGACCAGCTCGCGGCAGCGAGGGAACTGATCGGTGAACTGACCGAACAGTATGGCCGCACTCTGTATGCCGAGCTTGCCCAGTTGCTGGAAGCCCGTCTGGCTGTACAGGAAGGCGACCTGGCAGCGGCCAGAGAAGCCCTCGACAGCGTCGCCAACGGCTCGTCACGCCGTTATGTTCAAAGCCTGGCCTGGCTGCGGCTGGCGCGTATCGAACTGGCCGAAGGCAACCCCGAGGCGGCACTGGAGCTATTGGACCAGCCGATCACCGACACGCTGGCCGCCCAACAGGCCAACGTACGCGGCGATGCTCACCTGGCGCTTGGCCAGCCCGAGCAGGCTCGCGAAGCATGGCAAGCCGCGCTGGAGATTGCCCAAACGCAGAACCAGCCGCTTTATGGCGTGCAGTTCAAGCTCGACGATATCGGCGCCGAGGAGGCGAATCAGTGATGACCAACAGCCTGTTAAAACCACGTTTTTCCACTTCGCTGATGCGTGCCACGCTGGGCGCCGTTGCGCTGGCCTTGCTGGCGGGTTGCGCCAGCAAGGGTGAGCCTGCCTACACCCCGAAAGAGCTGCGTAGCTTCAATGAAACCTCGTCACTGGATAGCCAGTGGCGGCGCAGCGTTGGCGACGGTTTTGGCCGTGCCCGCTACCCGATTGCACCGGCGCGCGAGGGTAATACCGTGTTTGCCGCCGATGCCAACGGCCTGGTAGCCGCCTTCAATGCCCAGAGCGGTGAGCGTGAGTGGCAAGTCGAGCTGGATACCCCCATCTCCAGTGCACTCAACGCCATTGCCGGCCAAGTTTACCTGGGCACCCGCAACGGTGAAGTGATTGCGCTGAGCCAGCGTGACGGCAGCGTCAGCTGGCGTTCGCGCGTGTCCAGCGAAGTGCTGGCCGCTCCCCAGGCCAACCAGCAACTGCTGCTGGTGCAGAGCATCGACGGCCAGATAACGGCCCTCGATCGCGCCAGCGGTGATGAGCGCTGGGTCTACACCAGCTCTCAGCCTGCGCTGACACTGCGCGGCACCGGCACGCCCATGGTCATCGACCCGGTCACCTTCGTGGGTACGGCCAACGGACGCCTGGCGACGCTGGATAACCGCAGCGGCCAGCCGCTTTGGGAAATGCAGATTGCCACGCCACGTGGCCGTAGCGATGTCGAACGTCTGGTGGACCTCTCTGGTCAACCGGTATTGAGCCCGGATGGTCGCCTGTTCGTCACCAGCTACAATGGCCGTGTGGTGGCGCTGGAAGCTACTCAGGGCGGTACGCTGTGGGAAGCCAACATTTCCAGTCGCCACACTCCCGTTCTGGTCGGCAACCTGCTGCTGGTGGTGAGCGACAATAGCCACGTCATTGCCCTGGATGCCAATAGCGGCCAGGAAGTATGGCGTAATACGGATCTGGAAGATCGCTGGCTGACGCCGCCCGCCTTTGCGGATGGCCGTCTGGTGGTCGGTGATTTCGAAGGTTATGTGCACCTGCTGGATGCCCGTGAAGGCAATCTGGTAGGACGTACCCGCGTCCACAGCTCCGGTATCAGCGTGCGCCCTGTCACTGAAGGCAGCACCATTCATGTCCAGGCCAACAATGGTCGCCTGGAAACCCTGGAAGTCACTCCATGACACCCGTCATAGCGTTAGTGGGTCGACCCAATGTGGGAAAATCGACCCTGTTCAACCGCCTTACCCGCTCGCGCGACGCGCTGGTGGCGGATTTTCCCGGCCTGACCCGAGACCGTAAATACGGCAACGGCATGCTGGGTAACAAGGCCTATACCGTGATCGACACGGGCGGCATCAGCGGCGACGAGGAAGGCATCGACGCCGCCATGGCAGAGCAATCGCTGGCCGCCATCGACGAAGCAGACATCGTGCTGTTTCTGGTGGACGCCCGGGCGGGGCTCAACGTGGCCGACGAGGCCATCGCCAATCACCTGCGTGTCAATCAGAAGAAAACCTGGCTGGTGGTCAACAAGACCGATGGGCTCGAAGAGCACTCTGCGATGGCCGACTTCTGGAAGCTGGGCCTGGGCGACCCGTGGCCTATCGCCGCCGCCCACGGGCGCAACGTGTCGCTGCTCATCGATACCGTGCTTGAACCCTTCCCCGAGCGCGACCCGACCATTCCTGCCGACACCGGCACGAAAGGCATTCGTATCGGTGTGATTGGCCGCCCGAACGTGGGCAAGTCCACGCTGGTCAACCGGCTGCTGGGTGAAGACCGCGTCGTGGTGTTCGATGAAGCAGGCACCACTCGCGATGCCATCGAGATCCCCTTCGAGCGTAACGGCCATCCCTATGTGTTGATCGACACGGCCGGGATACGTCGACGCAAGAACGTGCGTGAAATTGCCGAGAAGTTCTCCATCATCAAGACGCTGGACGCCATCAAGGAGAGCCATGTGGCGGTGATGGTGCTGGATGCCCGCAGCGGTCTGGTCGAACAGGATCTGCACCTGCTGGACTACGTCCTGACCACGGGTCGGGCGCTGGTGCTGGCAGTAAACAAGTGGGACGGGCTGGAAAGCGAAGCCAAGGAGAAGATGCGGGCGGACATCAAGCGCCGCCTGGGCTTCGCCGACTACGCCGAGCTGCATTTCATCTCGGCACTGCACGGCACGGCCGTTGGCGACCTCTACCCCTCCATCGAGCGGGCCTTCAAAGCAGCCAATGCCCACTGGTCCACCAACCGCCTGACCACGCTGCTGCAAGATGCGGTCAGCCAGCATCCGCCCCCCATGGTCAACGGTCGGCGGATCAAGCTGCGCATGGCCCACCAGGGCGGCAGCAACCCGCCCATCATCGTGGTCCACGGTAACCAGACCGAATCGCTGCCCGAGGCCTACCGCCGTTACCTGATCAACACCTTCCGCAAGGTGCTGAAGGTACGCGGCACGCCCATGCGCTTCGAGTTCCGTTCAGGCAGCAACCCTTTCGACAAGATGGCAGGTGCCAGCGACAAGGAGAAAGCCAAGAAACGCGAGCTGAACCGCACCAAGGAAGCCCGCAAGAGCCGCCGCTAGGCGCTGCTGGAAAACTGGCCTTGCCTGCATCGCCCGCCTATATGGCGGGCGATGGCTTTTCGGGATTTGCGACCGGCGCGACGCTCGGCGCCACCGAATCCGCTTGACAGCCATGGGCGGTGGCCCTCAAATAGCGGCGCTTTCGAGCATCCGCTACACTGACCTTTTGCCCTTTCTCTGGGGGAAACACATGCACCATGCCCTTCGCCGTGGCCGCAGCCTGATTCTGCTGCTGCTCGCTGCTCTACTGACCGGCTGCCTTGCGCTGCCACAAACCGGCCTGTTTGCCTTCCGGCTGGCCGTTACTTCCCTGGGAGTCGAAGAGGTACGCATCGGGCCATACAGCATGAATGCCGGCCTGGATACCAGCGACATGACTCGCCTGCTGGCCTCTAGCCTGGGCGCTGGCAGCCTGCCCGTGCAGGCCACCCTGGCCATGGGCCTGGGGCTACCGGCAGGCATGCCTGCCGTTGAAATGTCCGGGTTTCGCTGGACGCTGGACATGCCGGGCGTCGACCCCGTGCAGGGGCAGTATCAACAGGACGTGACCCTCACCCCAGGCGACGACGCCAACCTGCGCCTGCCGGTGGCGTTCGATATTCTGGCCACCGACACCCAGCGCATGACGCCCATGATCGAGCTGGCCAGCCAGTTGGCAAGCCAGGGTGAGCTGCCCCCCGGTAGCGAGCTGGCCATCACCCCTGGGGATCTGCGCGGCCTGGGCATGACGCTGCCGTCAGGCCTGCTGACGCCGACCATCCGCTTGAACGTCGGCGCCGATGGGCAGCTGATTCCTCAGCGCTGATCGGCGCGCTGACGCTCCTCTTGCAGCCGCTTGCGGCCCACGTACTGGGCCGCAAACTGCCACGCCGTTCGGCCGCTGCGCCCACCGCGCAGGGTGGCAAAACGTACGGCTTCCGCCCGCGCGCCATCGTCCCAGTCGTTACCGCTACCCGTGCGGTTGACCCAGTGCTCACAGACCTCCAGGTAGGTTGCCTGGTTGAACGGGTGAAAGCCCAGCCACAGCCCGAAACGGTCTGACAGCGAGATCTTCTCCTCCACGGCGTCACCATGGTGCAGCTCTTCGCCTACCAGGCGGCTTCCCTGATTATCCTCCATCGACTCCGGCAGCAAGTGTCGGCGGTTGGAAGTGGCATACAGCAGCACGTTCTCGGGAGGGCCGGTCAAGGCGCCGTCCAGCACGCTTTTCAGCGCCTTGTAGGCATCATCGTTGCCTTCGAACGACAGGTCATCGCAGTACACCACGAAACGGTGGGGCTGATGGCGCAACTGCTCGACCAGCCGTGGCAGGCTCGCCAGGTCATGGCGGTCGACCTGGATCAGGCGTAACCCTTCACTGGCCAGAGAGTTGAGCAGCGCACGCACCACCGACGACTTGCCGCTGCCACGAGAGCCCCACAGCAAGGCATGGTTGGCGGGCAGCCCCTGCAGAAAGGCGCGGGTGTTATCGACCAATGCCAGTTTCTGCCTCTCGATGCCCAGCAGGTCGTCCAGCGTCATGCCATCTCGCGGCGGCACCGGCACCAGCTGGCCGCCCAGCGGGTGGCGCTGCCAAATGGCCGCCACATGGGTCTGCCAGTTCACCGGGGTGGGCACTGGCGGCAACCAGTGGTCGATATGATCGAGTAGCTGCGTCAAGCGCTGGCTTAATTGCGCATCCATGGTGGCCCTCAGAGTAGGTTATGATAGGAGTTGATTTACCGCTGTCAGTGGTTATCTTGTGTGCAAGGATCCCTTCTCGTCTATTAGGAAACCGTCTATGCGCTGGCTTCGCCCCTTTGCCGTCACCGCTTTGTGCGCCTCTCTGGCTGCCTGCTCCACGTCCCCCACCGGCCGTTCGCAGCTGTTGCTGCTCTCGGAAGACCAGCTCAATCAGATGGGCCAGCAGGCGTTCGCGCAGTACCAGCGCGACGTGCCTACGGCCAACCAGGCGAGCCATCGCTATGTCCAGTGCATCACCAACGCCATCGTCGACATTCTGCCCGGCGAACAGCGTAACCTGGATTGGCAAATTCGCGTGTTCGAGTCCGAGCAGCCCAACGCCTTCGCCCTCCCCGGGGGCTACATGGGCGTCAATACCGGCATGCTGAACGTGGCCACCAACCAGGATCAGCTGGCATCGGTCGTCGGCCACGAGATCGGCCACGTGCTGGCACGCCATGCCAACGAGCGCGCCTCGACCCAAAGCGCCACTTCGCTTGGCCTGTCGGTCATTTCCAGTGCCTCCGGCATGCAAACCCCGGCGGGCCAGCAGTTGATGGGCGTGCTGGGCATGGGCGCCGAGTACGGCATTTCGCTGCCCTTCTCTCGCCGCCATGAAAGCGAAGCCGATGTCATCGGCCTGCAGCTGATGGCACAGGCAGGCTTCGATCCCCGCGAAAGCGTGACTTTGTGGGAAAACATGCAGGCCGCGTCCAGCGGTGGCGCGCCCCCCGCCTGGATGTCGACGCACCCAAGCCAGGGGCAGCGCATCCAAGGCCTGCAGGCCAACATGGAGCCCGCCATGGCCAGCTTCGAAGAAGCTCGTCAAAGCGGCCGCACGCCCAACTGCCCACGCCCCTGATATACGCTCCTGACATTGAGGTTTAGATGATCCGACTGGGTTTACTGCTGCTGGTACTGCCGATTCTGGTGCTGCTGAGCGTCTATTTCTGGGAACTGGGCGACGTACGCGCCTGCCATCTCGAAGGGGGCTACTGGAACTACCTGGAAAGCGCCTGCCGCGAGACGCCCCAGCCGTTCGTCTCCTGGCTGGAGCGCTCTCCCTTGCTGGTGAACGGCGGCATGCTGCTCTCCGTGGTGGGGCTGGTGATGTGCATGGTGGGGTTCTACACCAAACCCCGCTAGCCGCCCGTCAATGACTGTCGAAGCCGCGTGCGCACCTGAGACGTCTCGGGGCGCACGTTGCGCCACAGGAAGAACGACTCGGCGGCCTGCTCGACCAGCATCCCCAGGCCGTCCAGCGGCTGTGCGCCCTGCGCCTCGGCCCAGCGCAGAAAGACCGTGGGCTCGGCCCCGTACATCATGTCGTAGGCCCAGGCACCCTCGCTGAACAGCGCTTCTGGCAGCGGCGGCAGCGCGCCAGAGAGGCTGGCACTGGTGCCGTTGATCACCACATCGAACGGCCCCTCGATGGCCGCGTAACCGCTGCCGCTGATCGGCCCCAGGTCAGCGAACGCAGCGGCCAGCTGAGTGGCTTTTTCGGCCGTCCGGTTGGCCACCTGCAGGCAGGCGGGCTTTTCCGCCAGCAGCGGCTCCAACACGCCCCGAACGGCACCGCCAGCGCCCAGCACCAGCAGGCGTTTACCCTTCAACGTCACGCCCTGATAGGCAAGGTCACGTACCAGCCCGACCCCATCCGTGGTATCGCCATAGGTGCGGCCATTGCCGCCGACGATCAGCGTATTGACGGCCTGCGCGCGCTTGGCCCGGTGGCTGAGCGTGTCGCACAGCGCAAAGGCATCGCCTTTGAAAGGCACGGTCACATTGGCACCGAGCCCGCCCGCCACCACGAAGGCCTGCCAGGCACGAGCGAAGCCGTCGGTGGGGGCCAGCTGCGCGACGTACTCCATGGCCTGCTCGGTCTGGCGGGCAAATTCAGCGTGAATCATCGGAGACTTGGAGTGCTCGATGGGGTTGCCGAACACGCAGTAACGGTCGCTCATGAGGCCTCTCCACTGGGCTGGCGTTGCGATTGAGGCTGGGCCTGAGACTGCGGGGACTGGCCCGCTTCACCCAGCCAGTCACGCGGCACCAGATAATCGTGCAGTTGCGCTTCGCGGCTGCCGTGGGCAGGCGTGAAGTCATACTCCCAGCGCGCCAGGGGTGGCATGGACATCAGAATCGACTCCGTGCGCCCACCGCTTTGCAGGCCAAACAGGGTGCCTCGGTCCCATACCAGGTTGAACTCCACGTAGCGGCCACGACGATAGAGCTGGAAGTCGCGCTCCTGCTCACCCCAGGCATCGGCCTGACGACGCTCGACAATGGGCAGGTACGCCGCCAGGAAGCTGTCCCCCACGGCGCGCTGAAAGGCAAAGCACTCCTCGAAGCTGCCTTCGTTGAGGTCGTCGAAAAACAGCCCGCCCACGCCTCGGGTCTCCTCCCGATGCTTGAGGTAGAAATAGTCATCGCACCACGCCTTGTAACGCTCGTACACCCCTTCCCCGAACGGAGCGCAGGCGTCACGCGCCACGCGATGCCAGTGCACCACATCCTCGAATACAGGGTAGTAGGGCGTGAGGTCGAAACCGCCGCCAAACCACCAGACCGGCGGTTCGCCCTCCTTCTCGGCAATGAAGAAGCGCACATTGCCGTGGCTGGTGGGGACGTGCGGGTTTTCAGGATGCATGACCCAGGAAACCCCCACCGCATGGAAACTGCGCCCCGCCAGCTCCGGGCGGGCGGCGGTGGCCGACGGGGGCAACTGAGCACCAAAGACATGCGAGAAATTGACGCCGCCCTTTTCGAACACCCGCCCATCGGTCATGACCCGTGAGCGACCGCCGCCGCCCTCTTCACGCTGCCAGCTATCCTCCCTAAACGTGGCCTGGCCATCGGCGGCGCTCAAACCCGCGCACAGCCGATCCTGCAGATCCAGAAGGTAGTGTTTGACGTCGTCGAGGTGTTCGTGGGCCACGGGAGCTCCTGGTGAGATGAATCGTGAATCGTGAATCGTGAATCGCTGACAGTGTGACGAAGCCGAGCGGCTAGTCACGCATCACTTTGCCGGTCACTAAATCGCGGATGGTGCTGGGTTTGGCATTGCCGCCCAATTCGCCCGCCACGATAGCGGCTACGTCATCGCCAAAGATCGTGGCGACTTCTTCCGCGCTCATAGCGGGCGGATCGCCTGCACGGTTAGCGGAAGTGGAGACGAGCGGCCCGCCAAAGGCTTCACAGAGCGCTTTCATCAGCGGGTGGTCGGTCACGCGCAGGGCCACGCTCTGGTGAGCGCCGCGCACGAGGCCATGGCTACGGCCATTATCGGGCACCAGCCACGTATTGGGGCCAGGCCAACTGGCGGCCAGCGGCGCATGCAGCGCCAGGGGTAGCTGGCTCAGCCAGGGCTGGAACTGTTGAATACTGGCCGCCACCAGAATGACGCCCTTGGCCGGGTCACGCTCTTTCATGCGCATCAGGTGCGCCAGCGCCTCGTCATTGTCCGGGTCACAGCTCAACCCCCAAACGGCTTCGGTAGGGCAGGCAATCACTCCCCCTTCCCGTAGCGCCTGCACCGCTGCTTTCACGTCAACCGCCGTTTTCATGGACGCTCCTACTGGCTATCGAACCATCAGATCGAGAAAGCGCCATCTTACCATGCTGCCGTCAGCCGAACCCAGCCACCCGCACGCTGGGCCACCTGCCCTTCCAGCTCCAGCATCAATAGTCGCTGCTGACACTCACTGACCGACAGCCCCGTGCTCTGCACCAGCCAGTCGATGGGCGTGGGGGAAGGCCCCAGCGCGTGCAGCAGGCGGTCAGGCGGCTCTGTCTGGGCAGAGTCTGTCTGGGCAGAGGGCGTTGGCGACATCGGCGCGGGGGCCGCAGGCGAGGCCTTCTCCGCAGGGGCTGCCTCCGAGGGCGTCAGCATCGGCCAATAATGCGGTGCCCAATGCTGAAGCTCGGCCAGAATGTCCTCCACGTGGCGCACCAGCGTCGCGCCATTGCGCAACAGCTGCAGGCAACCACGGGCTTGTACATTATGTAGCGACCCCGGCAGGGCAAACAGCTCTCGCCCCTGCTCCAGCGCCAGCCGGGCACTCACCAGCGAGCCGCTTTTCTCGGTGGCTTCGACCACCAGGGTTCCCAACGAAAGCCCCGTGACGATGCGGTTGCGGCGTGGAAAAAAGGCCGGACGCGCCACGGTGCCCGGCGGGTGTTCGGAAAGCAGCAGCCCGCCGGGCTGGGTGCTCAGCTGCTCGTGCAGCTCGCGGTGGCGCGCCGGATAAATGACGTCCACTCCACACCCCAGCACGGCGATCGAGTGCCCTCCGGCGGCCAGCGCGGCGCGCTGGGCAACGCCATCGACGCCCAGCGCCATACCGCTGACGATGCACCAGCCACGGCTGGCCAGCTCACGGGCAAACGCCTGGGCATGGCCACTGCCTTCGGCGGTCGGTTTCCGGGTACCCACCATGGCCAGACCCGGGCCCTCCAGCGCCTGCAAATCCCCTTGTGCCCACAGCACCACGGGCGGGTCCGGCAATTGGTTCAGCAAGGAAGGCCAGGCCGGGTGGTCGCGGTGCAGCAGATGACGATGGGGCGCCTTGCCCAGCCACGCCTCGGTCTCTTCCACCACCTGCTGAAGCGGGCTGCGCTGAGGCTGCGCCAGCCATAATCTGAGGGCATTGGCCGCCGCACTGGGCAGCGCCGCCAGCCAGCCCTGTGGCCACTGGGGTGAGCGGGCCACCAGCTGTGCAATACGGGCTGCGCCCATGCCGGGCAATGCATTGATTACCAGCCACTCCCTGGCGTCCATCGCCACCTCCTTTTCATCGTTCGAGTACACCTGCGGCTTGCCAGGCTATGTACAAAAACCAGGTTATGTACGAAAACCAGGCTGAGTACGAAAACTAGTGCTGGGGAGTTCTCACCACGTCACCCACGGCCAACACATTGGAAGCCTGCATGACCAGCGCATAGCTCATGTGACTGTAGGGTTTGAAGATCATCACAAGTCCCGCTTCGGTGGCGGGCAACTGAATCAGCTCCTGGGTGCGCGGGTCGTTGACCACTTCGCCCTGCTGATCGACACGCAAGACATGGCCGGGCTGCAGGCCATCCTGGGTGCCTAGATCCAGCGCCACGACCTGCAGTCGGCCAATGAAACGAACGCCGCCGGGCACGGCCACGATCCGCCCAGCCACCTGGTTCAGCGGCGCCCTGGGAGTAAAGGCCTCGCTGACCGGAATATCTTCCAGCGGCAGCAGGATGTCGTTGTTGCGCACTTCCTGATTGGCACTCAGCACTTCGACACGTGAAATATCGCCTTCACTGCTGATGCGCTGCGCTTCGCCGATACTGATCAACTCGTCGCCCAGCAGAGTGCCGTCTGCTGCCAGGTAAGGCTCGCCGGGGCGATAGATCCCCAGCCGCTGGCGGGCGGGCAGCTCGCCACGCACATAGAGCGTATCCCCGGCACCGCTGATCAGCCGCTGGTTGTCGCCACCCACCACATAGGCCAACTCCTGAATGTCCTCACCCGGCTCGACCACCCGGTGATCGCGCAAAAAAGAGCGCACCACGTCCATGGGAATGGGCGTGATCGCTTCCCGCTCGGGAATGCTGCGCATTTGCGGCGATAGCCGAACCACGCTTTGGCCACGCTCCAGCGTCAGGCACGGCTGGCCCTGGCAATCGCCCAGTACCAGTACGTCGCCTGGGTAGATGAGATGCGGGTTGCGAATCTGCGGGTTGGCTTGCCACAGCGCGGGCCACTGCCAAGGGGAGCGCAGGTAGCGTGCGGAGATATCCCATAGCGTATCCCCGGCGACCACTTCGTAGCGCTCGGGTGCATCGCTGCGCAGCCGCTCCCAGGCCTGCGCCGCCGGGCTCAGCGCCAGCCAGGTCAGCAGCACTCCCAACACGCTGTGATAAAACGGCTTTCCAGCTACCATCCTAGCCACCATCCGTTCTCCCCTCGTTATCCCCTGGTGATTGTTTGAAGCAGTTGCGGGGGCGCCACGGCGCGGCGCGTGCCCAGGAACGCTTATGGCATGATATAGTGGTCAATATAAAGCACTTAGGCCCGCCGACACAGCGCGGCGCCTGCTCATCTTCAAGACTCTGCATAAACGGTGACGGTAACGCCATGGCCAAACTTCCTATTCTCGTATTTCCTGACGAGCGCCTGCGCACCAAGGCGGTCGCGGTGGAAACCGTGGACGACGAGGTCCGCCAGCTCGTGGATGACATGCTGGAGACCATGTACGACGCCCGTGGCATCGGCCTGGCCGCCACGCAAATCGACGTGCACCGCCGGGTGGTGGTCATGGACGTCAGCGACGACAACTCCCAGCCGCTGGTGATGATCAACCCCCGCTATGAGCCTATCGGCGAAGAGCGTGAGCCGCTGTCGGAAGGCTGCCTGTCGATTCCCGAGTATTACGCCGAAGTACCGCGCTACCTGAAGGTCAAGCTGACGGCGCTGGACCGCCACGGCGAGCCCTACGAGCTGGAAGCCGACGGCTTGCTGGCCCACTGCATTCAGCATGAGTACGATCACCTGGAAGGCGTGCTGTTCGTGGATTATCTGTCCCCGCTCAAGCGCGACCGGGTCATGAAAAAAATGCAGAAACGCTACAAGCAGATGAACGACGCCTGACCCCGGTTGCGTCATCTGGCCCTGGGCCGAGCTGACAACGTTGCCCCACAAGCTTACCTGTGACGACAACGCTGCCTCTCGGCCCTCCTGCGTTTCATCGGCAGCACTTTCTCTTTTCACTCAAGGGCTCTCCACCATGTCACCGTTACGCGTTGTTTTTGCTGGCACGCCAGACTTCGCCGCCTCCAGCCTTGCTGCCGTTCTCGACAGCGAACACGAAGTGGTGGCGGTCTACACCCAGCCCGACCGCCCCGCTGGACGTGGCCGCAAGCTCACGCCCAGCCCGGTCAAACAGCTGGCTCAAGCCCAGGCGCTGCCGGTGTATCAACCCGTCAGCCTGAAAGACGCCGAGGCCCAGGCCGAGCTGGCGGCACTGAACGCCGATGTGATGGTCGTGGTCGCCTATGGTCTCCTGCTGCCCCAGGCGGTGCTGGATACGCCGCGCCTGGGCTGCATCAACGTACACGCCTCGCTGCTTCCCCGCTGGCGGGGTGCGGCGCCGATTCAGCGTGCCATTGAAGCGGGCGACAGCGCCTCGGGCGTCACCATCATGCAGATGGATGCGGGTCTGGATACCGGCGCCATGCTGCACGAAGTGCGTACCCCAATTACCTCCCGCACCACCGGTGGCGACCTCCACGACCGCCTGGCCATTCAAGGGGCCAACGCGCTGATCCACGTGCTGGACAACCTCGACAACGGCAGCCTAGAGGCAACGCCTCAGCCGGACGAGGGCGTGACCTACGCCGCCAAGCTCAGCAAAGCCGAGGCCGAGCTAGACTTTAGCCAGCCCGCCGAGCAGCTGGCGCGCAAAATCCGCGCCTTCAACCCGTGGCCGGTGGCTTGGTGCACGCTAGGTAACGACCGCCTGCGCCTACTCATGGCCAGCGTCGAGCAAGGTGAGCAGCCGCAATCGCCCCCCGGTACGCTGTTGGCACATGGCGACGAACACCTGCGCATTGCCTGCGGTGCCCAGGGCCAGGAAGTGCTGTGCGTTAGCCGTGCCCAGCTGCCCGGCGGCAAAGCCATGGCAGTGCGTGATCTTTTGAATGCCCGCCAAACGCCCTTGAGCGAGGGTGTTCGCCTTGGACAGCCTTCACAGCCAGCCTCGCAAGGAGCGCACCCATGAGCGAGCGACCCACCAAAGGCGGCAGCGGCCTGGACGTGCGCGCGGTGGCGGCCAGAAGCCTGGTGCCGATCCTCACCGACAAGGGCTCCCTGGCGGGGCTGGACGAGCACAGCGTAGTAGCCAGGGACCGTGCGCTGCTCAAGGAGCTGTGCTATGGCACCTGCCGTCGCTTGCCGCGCCTTCAGGCGCTGGCCCAACGCCTGCTGAAACAGCCGTTCAAGAAGCGCGACGCCGACGTTCAGGCCCTGCTCCTGATCGGTATTTATCAACTGCTCTACATGCGTACCCCGGCCCACGCCGCCGTGGGCGAAACCGCCGGCGCCGCCCGTCTGCTGGACAAGGAGTGGGCAACACGAGTGCTCAATGGCTGCCTGCGACGCCTGCAGCGCGAAGCCGACGCGCTGCAGGCCGAAGTGGACCGTGATGAAAGCGTCGCCCTGGAGCACCCCCAGTGGCTGCTGGGTAAGCTGCGTAGCGCCTGGCCCGATCAGTGGCGGGCCATCGCCCAGGCCAACAACGAGCCCGGCCCGATGACGCTGCGCGTCAACCAGCGTCACAACGACCGTGAAGCCTACCTCACGCGACTCACCGAGCAGGGGTTGGGCGGCGAGCTGTGCCTGCACGCCCCGGACGGCATTACGCTGCACACCCCCTGCGACGTGACCATACTGCCCGGCTTTGCCCAGGGGCACGTCAGCGTGCAGGACGAAGCCGCCCAGCTGTCGGCGGCTCTGCTGGGTCCGGCCCTGGCGCCCAGGCCCGGCGCCCATGTGCTGGATGCCTGCTGCGCCCCGGGCGGCAAGACGGCCCATTTGCTGGAGCAGTTCGATATCGCCCTGACAGCGCTGGACAGCGACAATCAGCGCCTGGCCCGTGTCGATGACACCCTCGCTCGGCTGGGGCTCGCTGCAGAGCTGAAACATGCCGATGCGACCACCCGCGACTGGTGGAGCGGGACGCCGTTCGATGCCATTTTGCTGGATGCCCCCTGCTCCGGCACGGGCGTGATTCGCCGCCATCCGGACATCAAGGCCCTGCGCCGCAAAGAGGACATTCGTCAGCTGGCCAGCCTGCAGCAGCGCCTGCTCGACAACCTGTGGCCGCTGCTCCGCCCCGGCGGTACGCTGCTCTACGCCACCTGCTCGGTGCTGCCGGAAGAGAACAGCGGCCAGATCGAGGCCTTCCTGGCCCGCACCCCCGACGCCCGGGCCACCACGCCGAACGATGTGGCCTGGGGCGAGCCCAGCGGGCCGGGCAGGCAACTGTTTCCCGCACAAAACAGTCACGATGGCTTTTTTTATGCCAGACTGGAGAAGCAGACTGCCTAAGGCAAGCGCAAGCGCCTGGCCTCAGGGGCATTAGGCAGTGAATTCATGACAAGGATGGAGAACACATGAGTCATCACACCTACAAGCACATCGAACTTACCGGCTCTTCCGAAAAAGGTATTGAGGAAGCCGTTCAGAACGCATTGGCCAAAGCGTCCGAAAGCGTGCACAACATGCGTTGGCTGGAAGTGACCGATACGCGGGGTCACATAGAAGATGGGCGTGTTGCCCACTGGCAGGTCACGATCAAGGTCGGCTTCACGCTGGAGTAATCGTCACCTGCTTTTCGACGGCGGCTGGTTTACACTGGCCGCCGTCTTTGTTGCAGCGCACACCGCGTGCTGATAAAACGCTGGCGCTCATAACGGAACCGATGCTTAGCGATGAAAATCATCATTCTCGGCGCCGGCCAGGTCGGCGGCACCCTGGCGGAGCACCTTGCCCGCGAGGAAAACGACATTACCGTCGTCGACACCGACGGCGCCAAGCTACGCGAACTGCACACCAAGCTGGATATCCGCACGGTCACCGGCGCGGGCTCCTACCCCATCGTGCTGCGCCAGGCGGGCTGCGAAGACGCCGACATGCTGATCGCGGTGACCAACACCGACGAGATCAACATGATTGCCTGTCAGGTGGCCCACACGCTGTTTCGCACCCCCACCAAGATCGCGCGAGTACGCTCCACGGCTTACCTCACCCGCAAGGGCCTGTTTGCCCACGAAGCCATTCCCATCGACGTCTTGATCAGCCCGGAACAGGTGGTGACCGACCACGTACGCCGTTTGATCGAGCATCCCGGCGCCCTGCAGGTGCTGGAGTTTGCCGGAGGGCTGGTGCAGCTGGTGGCGGTGAAAGCCTTCTATGGCGGCCCGCTGGTGGGCCAGAACCTCGCCTTCCTGGGCAAGCACATGCCCAACGTGGAAACCCGCGTCGCCGCCATCTACCGGCGCAATCGGCCGATCATCCCC